>NZ_MUNZ01000060.1 GCF_002001205.1 Hydrogenophaga sp. A37 | reverse complement strand
CCACCCACCCCCCGAAGGAAAGCCCCATGAAGCTGATCACGTTCACACGCCGCACCGCGCGCCTGGCCGCCGGCCTGCTGGCCCTGCCGCTGCTGGCGCACGCCGCCTACCCCGAAAAGATCGTCACGCTAGTGGTGCCCTACCCGCCCGGCGGCGCCACCGACACCCTCGCCCGCAAGCTCATGGAGCCGCTGGGCAAGCGCCTGGGGCAGAACGTGATCGTGGAAAACCGCCCGGGTGCGGGCACCGCCATCGGTGCCACGCTGGTGGCCAAAGCACCGGCCGACGGCTACACGCTGCTGATCTCGTCGAACACCACCTTCACGGTGAACGCGGCCATCAAGCGCCAGCTGCCTTACGACCCGCAGAAGGGCTTCGAGTCCATCGGCACCATCGGCAGTTCGCCGCTGGTGCTGCTGGCCAACCCCAAGCTGGCGGCGAGCAACCTGCCCGAACTGCTGGCCCTGGCCAAGCGCGAGCCCAGCGGGCTGAACTTCGGCTCTTTCGGCAACGGCACCACCGCGCACCTGGCCGGCGAAATGCTCAAGGTGATGACCGGTGCCAACCTCGTGCACGTGGCCTACAAGGGCAGCGCCCCGGCCATGACCGACCTGATCGGCGGGCAGATCCCGCTGACTTTCGACACCAACGTCGCCGCCATGCCGCAGATGGCCGCGGGCAAGGTGAAGGCGCTGGCGGTCACGTCCAAAAAGCGCTCGCCGCAGATGCCCACGGTGCCCACCATCGCCGAGGCCGGTTTCCCCGACTACGAAATGGTGCCGTGGCTCGCCATCGTCGCGCCGCGTGGCCTGCCCGATGCGGTGCGCGCCACCCTTTCGAAAGCGCTGGCCGACACGCTGAGCGATCCAGCGGTCAAGGCCGAGCTGGAAAAAATCGGCGTGGAAGTGGCCTACGAACCCGGCAGCACCTACGACACGCGCGTGGCCCGTGAACTGCCGCTGCTGCGCGCCTACGTGCACAAGGCCAACATTCCGCTGGAGTGAACCGATGTCATTGGTCTCACTGAGCGCGGTCGAACTGCGCAGACGCATCGGCAACAAAGAGATTTCCCCGGTCGAGCTGCTCGAAGCCTGCATCACGCGCATCGAAGCGGTGAACCCGGCGGTGAACGCGATCTGCGCCACCGATTTCGAGCGCGCCCGCGCCACCGCCCGAGCCGCCGAGGCCCAGGTGTTGCGCGGCGAATCGCTGGGCCCGCTGCACGGCCTGCCCCTGGGCGTGAAAGACCTGCAGGACACCGCCGGCCTGCTCACCACCAGCGGCAACGTGGCGCGGCGCGGCCACGTGCCGCAACAAGACAACGCGCTGGTGGCCCGGCTGCGCGCGGCCGGAGCCATCGTCACCGCCAAGACCAACGTGCCCGACATGGGCGCCGGCGCCAACACGCGCAACCCGGTCTGGGGCGCCACCGGCAACCCCTTCAACCCGATGCTGAACGCCGGCGGTTCGTCGGGCGGGTCGGCCGCCGCCCTGGCCACCGACATGCTGCCCCTGTGCACCGGCTCCGACACCGGCGGCTCGCTGCGCATCCCGGCCGCGCTGTGCGGCGTGGTGGGCCTGCGGCCCTCGCCCGGCGTGGTGGCCAACGACGCGCGCCCGCTGGGCTGGTCGGTCATCTCGGTGCTCGGCCCCATGGGCCGCACGGTGGCCGACACCGCGCTCATGCTCTCGGCCAGCGTGGGCCGCCACCCCATGGACCCGCTCAGCGTGTCCGGCGTGTGCCAGGGCTGGCCCTTGCGGGAAATCGATTTATCGAGCCTGCGCATCGGCACGGTGGAAGACTTCGGCACCTGCGCGGTGGACCCGTCCATCCGCCGCAGCTTCCGCCAGCGCGTGGCCGCGCTCGCGCGCCACACCCGCTCCTGCGAGCCCGTGGAATTGAACCTGAGCGAAGGCCACCGCTGCTTCGACATCCTGCGTGCCGAAAGCTTCGTGGCGGCCTTCGCCGACACCTACCGCAACGACCCGCAGTCGCTCGGCCCCAACGTGCGTGCCAACGTGGAGATGGCGCACGCCATCACGCTGGGCGACCGCGCCTGGGCCCACCTGGAGCAGACGCGCATCGCGCGGCGTTTTGAACGCGCCTTCGAACAGGTGGACCTGATCGTGGCGCCGGTCACGCCGGTCTCGCCCTTCCCCTGGAGCGAGCTGTACGCCGAGCGCATCGACGGCCAGGCCATGCGCAACTACTACGAGTGGCTGGGCCTGACCTACCTGGTGACGCTGGCCACCAACCCCGCGCTGTCGCTGCCCTGTGGCGTGGACGAACACGGCATGCCCTTCGGCCTGCAGCTCATCGCCCCGCTGCGCGCCGACGATCACCTGCTCGGGATGGCCAGTGCCGTCGAAGCCTGCTTCGCTGCGCAACCTGGGTTGGGGCGCCCGGTGCCGCCCGAGGCCTTGCTGAGCCAGCCGACGCCGGCACTCAAAAGTCTGGTGACGCACCCACCCTTGGTGGGCGTGGACGCTGGCGCACCCGGGGCGACGCACACCGCCGTGTGAACAGGCCCTTGCGCGATTTGCGCAACGGGTCGTTTACCAGGACACTTCGAGGCATGCACGCCCCGAACAGCCCGGCCAGTGACGCACCGTCGATCGAACAGCTAGCAGAGTTCGTTCCGGGGGCCCTGCTCCGCTACCGCGTGCGGCCCGACGGCACGGACCGCATCGAGCACATGAGCAGCGGGTGCCTGGACCTCTGGGAAATCACGGCCGCCGATCTGGTGGACGACACCAGCGCCCTCTGGGGCATGGTCGACCCGAGCAACTTGCCCGGCTTTGCCGCATCGATCGCCGAGTCGGCCAGGCTGCTGAGCGACTGGTCGTTCCAATGGCGCATCACCACGCCCTCGGGGCGCTGCAAGTGGCTGCACGGGGTCGGAAGACCTCGACCGCAAAGCGATGGCAGTGTGTTGTGGCACTCGTTCATCCTGGACGTGACCAACCACCAGCAAATCAAGGAAAGCCTGAGCGCAAGCGAAGAGCGCTTTCGGCAGCTGATCGACGCCATTCCCAACGTGGCGGTGCAGGGCTACGACGCCGCCCTCGTGTGCCGGTTCTGGAACCAGGCGTCGGAGCGCCTGTATGGCTACAGCGCGGCGCAGGCGGTGGGCAGCAGCCTGCTCGACCTCATCATCCCGGCGCCGATGCGCGCCGCCGTGGTGAGCGCCACGGATCAGATGATGAGCAGCGGCGAAGCCATCCCGGCCGCTGAACTGGTCTTGCGGTGCCAGGACGGCCGCGCCGTGTCGGTGTATTCCAGCCACGTGCTGCTGCAGCGGGAGGGCCACCCACCGGAGTTCTTCTGCATCGACTACGACCTGACCGAGCGCCAGAACGCTGAAGACATGCGCCTGCAGCTTCAGTCGCAATTGCGCGAATCCCAAAAAATGGAGGCCCTGGGAACGCTGGCCGGCGGCGTGGCGCACGACTTCAACAACATCGTGGCGGCGATTCTGGGCAATGTCGAACTGGCCCTGGACGACCTGCCCGAGGTCCACCCGGCGCGCATCAGCCTGCACGAAATCCGCAAGGCCGGGCGGCGCGCGCGCGACCTGGTGCAGCAGATCCTGGCCTTCAGCCGGCGCCAGGACAGCACCCGCCAGCCCACCTGCCTGCGAACGGTGCTCGAAGACACCCACCGCCTGCTGCGCGCCACCTTGCCGCCCGATCTGACACTGCAGGTGCACGCAGACCCGAACCTGCCGGCGGTGATGGCCAACGCCACGCAGATCGAACAGGTGATGCTGAACCTGGCGAACAACGCCCTTCAAGCGGTGCAGGGCCGCGCGGGCGCCAGCGTGCAGCTGCGGCTGGAGCGCGTCGAGCGGCCAGAGGCCGAACTTGGACGCGGAGAACTCCAGGCCCTCGCCATCCCAGGCACCTGGCCCGGCGCCGGGGTTTGCTTGAAGGTGATCGACAACGGCATAGGCATGGCGCCCGAGACACTGGGGCGCGCGTTTGAGCCCTTCTTCACCACCAAGGCGCCCGGCGCCGGCACCGGCCTGGGACTGGCGGTGGTGCACGGCATCTTGCGTGAACACGGCGCGGCCCTGCGCGTGAGCAGCCAACGCGGCATCGGCACGGTGTTCACCACCATCTTCCCCGGGTTGCCGGACGCCCCTCCCGACGAGCCAGCAGCTGCCGCACCCGACACCGCCCCACCCGGCAGACCTTGGGGCGACCAGCCCGCACCCCACGTGGTGTACGTCGACGACGACGAGGCCATGGCCTTCCTGGTGCAGCGCCTGCTGGAGCGCGACGGCTACCGCGTGAGTGCGTACACCAGCGCGCCAGCGGCGCTGGATGCTTTTCGCCAAGCGCCACTGGACGTGGCCTTGTGCATCACCGACTACAACATGCCGGGCATGTCGGGGCTGTGGTTGGCGCGCGAGATCAAGGCCCTGCACCCCCAGCTTCCAGTGGCCATTGCATCGGGCTACATCAGCGAGGAGTTGCGCCTGGGCGCGCCGGCCGCCGGCGTGGACGAAGTGATCTTCAAGCCGGACACGGTGGAAGCCCTGTGCGCGGCCATCCAGCGCTTGCTCAAGCACTGAGCGGCTGAGCGTCTCGCTCAGACCCACTGAGCTTCTGCTCACTTGGTCTTGGGCAGCAGCGCAGCGATGGCGCTGAAAAATTCGTTCACCGAAATGGCCTTGAAAATCAGATCGCGCACGCCAGCACTGGCGGCTTGCGAGCTCAGGGCTTCGTCAATGAAACCTGACGCAACGGCGATGGGCAGGTCTGGCCGTATCGCACGCACCAGGCGCGCCACATCCAGGCCGGACATGCCCGGCATGTTGTAGTCGGTCAATACCAGATCGATGCCGGCTGGATCGGCGCTGATCGCGTCCAGCGCAGCACGCTGGTCGTGGTACGCACTCACGCGGTAACCACGGCGCTCCAGCAATTGCTTGATCAGCAACAGCAGTGCCTGGTCGTCATCGATGTAGAGGATGTGAAGCCCGGGCGCCACCGGGCTGGCGGCCATGCTGGCATGCGGGGCGGGCTTTGCGGGTGGCGTGACCTGAGGTTCTGCGTTCTGAGGTGGTTGGTGCGGTGGTGAGGCCGATCCCTTGTCCGCAGGGGTGGGCCAAACAGGCAAGAACAGGGTAAACCGGGTCCCGGCACCGGGCTCGCTGTCCACCACGATCGCCCCTTTGTGCCCTTGCACGATGCCGTGAACCACCGCCAATCCCAGGCCGGTCCCTTCGCCCACGGGCTTGGTCGTGAAAAAGGGTTCGAAGATCCGCGACAGGGTCGATTCAGCCATGCCTGGCCCGTCGTCTCCGACGGTGAGGCGAACCGCACCATCCACCTGCTGCGCAAAAAACGCTCGCAGCGAGGGGTGCCTGGTGAACATGGCTTCGTCGGGTGCGGCTGCATCCAACGCGATACAGACATGCCCCGGTCGCCCGCCCATGGCCTGCATCGCGTTGGTGACCAGATTGATCAGGACCTGCTGCATCTGGGAGGTATCGGCCGACACATCCGGGGTGTTGGGGGCGCAGTGCACGTCGATCGACACGCGCGCAGGCAGCGTGGCGCGCAGCATGCTCGCCGTCTCGTGGACCACGGGGCCAAGGGCCGTGGGTTGGTGGTCGGTGTGCTGCCGCCGGCTGAAGGCCAGAATCTGTTTCACCAGGTCCCGCGCGCGGCTGGCGGCCTTGTGAATTTCCCCCAGACTCTCTTGTGCCGGCGACGTCTGGAGCACGTCCTCACGCGCCAAAGCCACATTGCCCAGAATGGCCGCAATGATGTTGTTGAAGTCGTGCGCAATGCCGCCAGCCAGCGTGCCAATAGCCTGCATTTTTTGTGATTCACGCAGCTGCGCCTCAAGCTCGGCATGGGTCGCCTCGGCCTGCTTGCGCGCCGTGATGTCAAACGAGGTGCCGCGATAACCGGTCACGACGCCTTGGTGGTCACGAAGCGGGATGGTGGACACCTGCATCCAGCTGATCGCACCGGATTTCGTGACCATCCGGCATTCGAGGCCCCGAATCGAACCGTCCTCACGCCGGTCATTCTCGATACAGGCTTTGACCCTTTCCTCCTCGCCTTGTGGCATGAATTGGTATGGCGTGTGCCCCAGCATTTCATGCGCTGCGTATCCGAGCAGTGCTTCAGCGGCGTCGGATACGTAGGTGTACCGGAAGTCGGTGCCGAGGTCGCAGATGAATCCACCGGCGGCCTCGGCAGCGTCCCGGTATCGGGCTTCGCTTTCGCGATGCACCGCCTCCGCCTGTTTGCGCACGGTGATGTCAAACGCCGTGCCGCGATAGCCGGTGATGGCACCCTGGCTGTCGCGCAGGGGAATCCTGGAGGCCTGCAGCCAAAGCTCGGCGCCGGACTTCGCAATGACCCGATGTTCGAGCCCGTGAATCGAGCCATCCTGTTCCAGATGCTGTTTGAACCAGGCATTGACCCGGTCAATTTCACCCGGCGGCATGAAATCGGCCGGCGTTCGCCCCAGCATTTCATGCGAAGTGAATCCGAGCATCTGCTCGGCCCTTTCCGACACAAAGGTGTACCGGAAACGGGCATCCATATCCAGGACGAATCCACCAACGGCCTCGGCCGCATGGCGGTAACGGACCTCGCTTTCGTGCAGCGCGGCCTCAGCCCGTTTGCGCTCGGTGATGTCGCGCGTGATGCCAATGAAGTGGGTCAGACGACCGTCTGCATCTCGCACCGGAGAAATGGACAGGTCGTTGCAGTAAACGCTGCCGTCTTTGCAATAGTTGAAGATTTCGCCAGAGAAAGCACGTTGCGCTTGCAAAGCACGGCGAATGGCGTCGATGGTCCCGACGTCGGTCAACGGGCCTTGCAGGAATGCGCAAGTGCGCCCCGTGACTTCCCGCTGGCGGTAGCCCGTGATGGCTTCGAACGCGGGATTGACCAGAACGATGCGACAGGCGCTGTCCGTGATGACGACCCCTTCCGACGTCGCATCAAATGCGAGCGCGCTGACGTGTTTGGCGTCCTCGACACGCTTGCGCTGAAGCAATTCATCGTCGCCGCGGGGGTCATCCTTGAGCTCACGGTCACTGACATGCATGGGCGTCTGACCTCAGTTTCCCTGCGCAACCAAGTCCCTGGGCTCCATCCAGCCAACTGGGCATCGAGGACAGATGGGGCAGTGCTGCAACCAACGGACTCCGGTTGAAAAATTGACTTGAACGATCAACGCTCGGTGTGACTCCAGCACCTTACTCCCGATATCGGCAGCGCAGACAGAAACATGAGCTCAACGTTGTATCAACGGGTACCGACTCAGCACAGCTCGGGCCATGCGGCTTTGTGCGGCGGTGCGGCTTCAGCGCGGCGCGGTGCCGGCCGCCACCAACAGGGCCTTTGCCGCTTCGATGCGGTATGCCAGCGCCACCGTCGGGTCGTTCATCACGTCCATCAAGAAGCGGCGCGGGTCCTGGTAGGGGCCGTTCAGCGCGTGGTGGGGCGTGCTGGCGGCGAGGGGCGGCGTGGGCACCGCAGTGGGTGTCGGCGCGGCCACCACAGCGGCAGGTTGCAACCGCGCCAGCGCCGCCTGCCAGGCATCCGGCGTGATACTGGCCAGGCGGCTGAGCAGCTCCGCCTGGGCGTCTTCGCCGGGCTGGAAGTCAAGCGAGGGGTCGTCGCCGAACACGGCGGGCAGGTCGGGCGCCACGAAGGCGGACCAGCGGCCGGTGTCGGGGTGCAGCGCGGGGATGCGCGTGGCATGGGGTTGCGGC
>NZ_MUNZ01000128.1 GCF_002001205.1 Hydrogenophaga sp. A37 | reverse complement strand
GCACGCCAACGCGGCCCCACCGCGCGAACACAGCCGCGCCAGCGCCGCCATCCGCAGCGGCCACGCCGCGCCCGAAGCCCATGGTGCCAAAGGCCATCAACCCCACTGGGCCTATGAAGGCGAATACGGTCCCGACAAATGGGCCAGCGTGAAACCCGAGTTCAACGCCTGCGCCGTCGGCAAGCGCCAGTCGCCCGTGCACATCCAGGAAGCCGGCACGCTGCAGGGCCCGGCCGAGCCGCTGGAGTTCAACTACCGCCCCAGCGGTGGCAGCGTGGTAAACAACGGCCACACCATCCAGGTCGATCTGGAACCCGGCAACACGCTGAGCGTGCGCGGATCGACCTACCAGTTGCTGCAGTTCCACTTCCACCACCCGGCGGAAGAAAAGGTCAACCACAAGGGCTTCTCGATGGTCGCGCACCTGGTGCACAAGAACGACGAGGGCCAGCTGGCCGTGGTCGCCGTGTTGATCGATCCGGGCGCGGCCAACGAGCTCATCCACAAGGTGTGGACCCACATGCCGCTGGACAGCGGCGACCGCGTGCCCTTGCCCGCGGCGCTGATCGACATGCGCGGACTGCTGCCGCAAGACCAGCGCTACTACCAGTTCATGGGCTCCCTCACCACACCGCCCTGCACCGAAGGCGTGTTGTGGAACGTGATCAAGGCGCCGGTGACGGTGAGCCGGGAGCAGCTCAGGCTCTTTGCCCAGCTGTTCCCGATGAACGCACGGCCGGTGCAGGCGCTCAACGGGCGGGTGGTGCGGGAAGCGCAGTGAGGGAGTGACCCCCACGCTCCGCCGCTGCGCGGGTCGCTGCCCCCCGAGGGGGAGCGAATTCAGCTTGGGGCGGCCCGGCGCTGAATTCCGTCGCCCCCGCGCCGCCTACGGCGTCACCCCACCAGGGAGGGGGCAACGCGGTACGGCCCGGCGGAGCCGGTTCCGCCGCGTTCCCGGCCGGGCTTCCCTTTCTTTGGCCTGAGGGTTGGCATTCCCCTATTTCGCCAACGCCTTCAACGCCAGCTTGATGCCCTCGCTCACCCCCACCTCCAGCGGCAAGGCCTTGAGCGCCGCGGCGGCGTCTTTCTCGTTATAGCCCAGCGCCATCAGCGCCTGCTGGATGTCGCTCTGCACGTCGCTCTGCACCGGGCCACTGCCGGGCAGGGCCAGGTCGGCGCCGAGCTTGCCCTTGAGTTCGAGTAACAGGCGCTCGGCGGTTTTTTTGCCGATGCCCGGCACCTTGACGATGCGGCCGGCTTCCTGCGCGCTCACCGCCTGCGCCAGATCACCCACGCTCATGCCCGAGAGCACCGAGAGCGCGGTGCGGGGGCCGATGCCGCTGATCTTGACGAGCTGGCGGAAGGCCTCGCGTTCCGCCGCGCTGCCAAAACCGTAGAGCAGCTGCGCGTCTTCGCGCACCACGAAGTGCGTGAGCAGCGAGACTTTGTCGCCCAGCGCGGGCAGGTTGTAGAAGGTGCTCATGGGCACGTCCACCTCGTAACCCACGCCATGGCAGTCGATCAGGATCTGGGGCGGATTTTTCTCCAGCAGCGTGCCGGTCAACTTGCCTATCATTGAAGACCTTTCATTGGACTGTCCTGGATTATCCGTTTTGATCCTCCGCCACACCTTCTCCCCGCCCGACAACGCCCGCATGGCCCACCTCTGCGGCCCGATGGACAGCCACATCCGCAGCATCGAGGCGGCGCTGCAGATCAAGGTGGCGCACCGGTTCGAGCAGTTCCGCATCGAAGGCCCCAAGGCCAAGGCGCAGCAGGCGCTGGAGGTGATCCAGGCGCTGTATCAGATGGCGAAAAAGCCGATCCCGGCCGAACAGGTGCAGCTGATGCTGAGCGGCGACACGGCGCTGGCCGAGCCGGGCGACGGTGCGCTGGCCATGCAGACGCGGCGCGGCGAGGTGCGCGGGCGCACGCCCAACCAGGCGCGTTACCTGGAGAACATGGCCACGCACGACATCACCTTCGGCATCGGCCCGGCCGGCACCGGCAAGACCTACCTGGCCGTGGCCTGCGCGGTCGATGCCCTGGAGCGCAGCGCGGTGCAGAAGATCGTGCTCACCCGCCCGGCGGTCGAGGCCGGCGAGAAGCTCGGCTTCCTGCCCGGCGACCTGGGCCAGAAGGTGGACCCCTACCTGCGCCCGCTGTACGACGCGCTCTACGAGCTGATGGGCACGGACAAGGTGCAGAAGGCCTTCGAGCGCCAGCAGATCGAGATCGCGCCCCTGGCCTTCATGCGCGGGCGCACGCTGAACCACGCCTTCGTCATCCTCGACGAGGCGCAGAACACCACGGTCGAGCAGATGAAGATGTTCCTCACGCGCATCGGTTTCGGCAGCAAGGCCGTCATCACCGGCGACGTGAGCCAGATCGACCTGCCGGTGACGCAGCTCTCTGGCCTGATCGACGCCGAGCGCGTCTTGAAGCGCGTGACCGGCATCGCCTTCAACCGGCTGACCAGCGCCGACGTGGTGCGCCACCCGCTGGTGGCGCGCATCGTGGACGCCTACGACGCGCGCAGCCCTGGCGCTGCGGACGCGCCGCCGGTGAAACGCGCCCGCCGCAAGACGGTCTGACCCCATGGCCCTGCCCTCGCTCTCCCTGTCTCTGCAATTCGGCGACCTGACGGACGCCGCCACCCACCGCGCCGCGCTGCCGCGTCACCGGGTCATCCGCTGCATCCGCCACGCGCTGGAGGCCGATGCAGAGATCACCGTTCGCATCGTGGACGCCGAAGAAGGCCAGGCGCTCAACCGCAGCTACCGCCAGAAGGACTACGCGACCAACGTGCTGACCTTCGACTACGCCACCGAGCCCCTGGTGATGGCCGACCTGGTGCTGTGCGCACCGGTGGTGGCGCGCGAGGCGAAGGAACTGAAGAAGCCACTGGCCGAGCACTACGCGCACCTGCTGGTGCACGGCACGCTGCACGCCCAGGGCTGGGACCACGAGACCAGCGAAGCCGACGCCGAAGAAATGGAAGCGCGGGAGATTGAGATCCTTTCCGGGCTGGGCATCGCCAGCCCGTACTGACAGGACCTCATCGACCCATCGGCGCAGGGGGGCTACCGAACCCCTTGAGCTTCGATCTCCACCAGCAAATCCGACCGGCACACGTCGGCCAGCACACATACCGCGGGCGCACCGCCCACGCGCGCGGCGATGACCTCGCGCACCACCGCCAGATCGGCGGCGTCCCGCACGTACACACGGTAGGCGAGATCCGGCAGCGCGAACCCACCGCGGCGTGAATGCGGTTTCGCAGCCTCCAGCACCGCCGCGATGTTGTCCAGGCTTTCAGCGGTCTGCGCCCGAACATCCCCCAGATGCACGGTCTGGTGGCCGACGATGCTGGCGGTGCCCGAGACGAACACCAATTCCTGATCAGCCGTCTGCGCCAGCGCCGCGCGCGAAAAGGTCGGGGGGCGCGGGCCGTAATCACTCGGGTACAGGAAGGCGCTGACCTGGCGCGGGTTTTCGATCGGGATCACCGGTGTGGCGCTGGCCAGGAAGGCGATGCTCAGCGGCCCGCCCGCGAGCCCAAGCGCACACGCCGCCGGCACACGGCCCACCACGCTGCGCGCCGCGTGCTCGAAGGCCTCGGCGCGCCCCATGTTGAACTGGCGGTAGCGCTCCAGCCCGTCGGACTCGCCGTTGATGTCGGCCATGTAGTTCCACAGCCGCCACAGGTGGGGCAGGCCCTGCGCGTCGAGCAGTCGGAAGATGCGCGCGTAGGCCATCTCGCTCGCGATGTGCAGCGCCGAGCGCGGCGGCTTGGCGGCCACTTGCACTTCGTCCAGATCGATCACGCCGAACAGCAGGTCGCCGCAGCGGCGCCAGGCGATGCCTTCGGCGTGGCCGGCGAGCATCGGCACGTCGCCGGGCACCACCCAGGCCTCTTCAAACCCGCGTCGGTCGACGCCGAGCAATGGGGTGACGAGGCGCTGCATCGGCCAGGCTGGCGCGGCGTCGGCGGGCGCATCGCCCAGCAGGAAGCCACCCAGGATGCGGTTGGCGTCGGGGCGTGGAGCGGCGGAGAAGGAATCGAACAGTTGAAGGGTCATGTCATCGAAGAAAACAGGAGCGGGACGCTCAGCCCATGCGAAGGGGAATCGTCACCGGCCCGTCGTTGATCAGGTGGACCTGCATGTCGGCGCCGAAGCAGCCGGTCTGTACCACGGGGTGCTGCCGCCGCGCGGCCTCAACGAAGCGGTCGTAGAGCGCCTCGCCCAGCGCGGGTGGCGCGGCCTTGCTGAAGCCGGGGCGGTTGCCGCTCTGGGTGTCGGCGGCGAGGGTGAACTGGCTGACGATGAGCAGGCCGCCGGCCACGTCCTGCACGCTGCGGTTCATCTTGCCCTGGTCGTCAGAGAAGATGCGCAGCTTCAATAGCTTGGCGAGCAGCTTCTCGCCAATGGCCTCGGTGTCGTCGGGTTCGGCGCAGACCAGCACCAGCAGGCCGACGCCGATCTGGCCCACCGTTTCGCCCGCGATCACGACACGGGCTTCGCTCACGCGCTGAAGAAGGGAGATCACTTGAGGTCGACCTCGTCAAAGAAATGCGCTTCCACGTCGCTCGGCAGCAGCTGGATCGAGGCGCGCAGCCCCGGCACAGCGCTCATCAAGGCCTGCTCGACGCTGGCCCTCACGGCGGCAGCGCGCCCGAGCGTCCAGCTCGCCGGCATGTGCATGTGCAGATCGACGAAGCGCCTTTGGCCGGCCTTGCGGGTGCTCACGTGGTCAAAGCGGATGATCGCGGTCTCGCCACGCTGGCTCGCAAAGCCGTCCAGCGTCTGCTGGATCGCCTCCATGATCTCGGGCTCCACGGCCTCGTCCATCAGCCCCTGCGACGAGCGCCAGATGAGGTGGAACCCTTCTTTCAAAATGTTGAGCGCCACGCCGATGGCGACCACCGGGTCCAGCCAGAGCCAGCCCGTGTAGTGCACCAGGGCAATGCCGAGCACCACGCCGGCCGAGGTCCACACGTCGGTGGTCAGGTGTTTCGCGTCGGCCTCCAGCGCGATGGACCGGTGTTCCTTCGCCGCACGAAACATCACCCAGGCCAGCAGGCCGTTGAGCGCCGAGCTCGCCACCGACAGTGCCAGGCCCCAGCCCACCTGCTCGATGGGCTGGGGGTCGAGCAAGCGGTTGACCGCCGTCCAGACAATGCCCAGTGCCGCGACGATGATGAGGATGCCTTCGAACCCCGACGAGAAGTACTCGGCCTTGTGGTGACCATAGGGGTGGTCGTCGTCGGCAGGGCGGGCCGCGATGGTGACCATCACCAGACCGAAGACGGCGCTGGCCAGGTTGACGAGCGACTCCATTGCGTCGGACAGCAGGCCGACCGAGTCGGTGACGTACCAGGCCAGGGTCTTGAGCGTGATGGTGATCAGGGCCACCACCACCGAGGCCATGAGCAGGCGCTGCGGGGTGAGAAAACGGGTGGCGGACGTGGGCATGGAGCGATTGTCACCCAGCGCCATCACCCCTTGGTCACCCCCATCTGTAACCGCCTGGTTCCCGTTCGGTGACAGAATGTCCCAGAGACCACACACCATGATCCCCACCCCACCCGACGCCCCCTCTTCTCCTGGTTTCTGGATCGGCGAGACCGATGCCTGGTTGCTCGCCGAGGGCAAGCACCTGCGGCCCTGGCAAAAGCTCGGTGCCCACACCACGGTGATGGGTGGCGTTGCGGGCACCGCGTTTGCCGTGTGGGCGCCAGCGGCGCGCCACGTCGGGCTGACGGGCGACTTCAACGGCTGGCAGGTGCAGTCGATGCGGCTGCGCCCCGAATGCGGGGTCTGGGAGCTGTTCGTGCCCGGGGCCGGCGTGGGCGCCTGGTACAAGTTCGAGGTGCACGGCGCCGACGGCAGCACCGTGATGAAGACCGACCCCTACGCGCGCGAAACCGAGCTGCCCCCGGGCAACGCATCGCGCGTCTGCGAACCCTTGCGCACGGCGCCCGTGGCCACAGCGGCGCACACGCGACCGGCCGCGCCCATGGCGGTCTACGAGGTGCACGTGGGCTCGTGGAAACGACCCGGCGGCGGGCACACCCTGCCCACCTGGGACGACCTGACCGAGCACCTCGTGCCCTACGCCACCGGCATGGGCTTCACCCACCTGGAGCTGCTGCCGGTCAGCGAGCACCCGTTCTACGCCTCCTGGGGTTACCAGCCCACAGGCCTGTATTCACCGACCGCGCGTTACGGCACGCCCGAGGGCTTCCGCCGCTTCGTGAATGCGGCGCACGCCGCCGGCTTGAAGATCATCCTGGACTGGGTGCCGGCCCACTTCCCGACCGACGAGCATGCGCTCGCGCGCTTCGACGGCACCGCGCTCTACGAACACGCCGACCCGCGCGAAGGCTTCCACCGCGACTGGAACACGCTGATCTACAACTTCGGCCGCCTGGAGGTGCGCAACTTCCTGGTCGGCAACGCACTGTTCTGGATCGAGCAGTACGGCATCGACGGCCTGCGCGTGGACGCCGTTGCCTCCATGCTTTACCGCGACTACAGCCGCCCCGAAGGCGAGTGGGTGCCCAACCGCGACGGCGGGCGCGAGAACTACGAGGCCATCGCCTTCGTGCGCGAGGTGCACGAGGTGTTGCAGCGCGAGGCGCCGCAGGCCACCACCCTTGCCGAAGAGTCCACCGCCTTCCCGCGCGTGACCGGCCCGGTGAATGAAGGCGGCCTGGGCTTCGACCACAAATGGAACATGGGCTGGATGCATGACACCCTGTCCTACCTGTCGGAAGACCCGGTCAACCGGCGCTGGCACCACAACAAGATGACCTTCGCCATGGCCTACGCCTACAGCGAAGACTATGTGCTGCCGCTCTCGCACGACGAGGTGGTGCACGGCAAGGGCTCGCTGCTGGGCAAGATGGCCGGCGACCGCTGGCAGCAGCTCGCCAACCTGCGCGCGCTCTACGCCTGGATGTACGCGCACCCGGGCAAGAAGCTGCTCTTCATGGGCGCCGAGCTGGCTCAGCCCACCGAGTGGAACCACGACAGCGAGCTACCCTGGCACCTGCTCGGCGACCCGGCGCACGCCGGTGTGCAGCAACTGGTGCGCGACCTCAACCACACCTACCGCCGCGAGCCCGCGCTGCACGCGCGCGACACCGACCCGAACGCCTTCCAGTGGCTGGTGGTGGACGACGCCGACCAGTCGGTGCTGGCCTTCGTGCGCTACGGACAGCGGCTGGAAGACACCGTGGTCGTGGTCGCCAACTTCACGCCCGTGGTGCGCCACGGTTACCGCGTCGGTCTGCCACACGATGGCGCCTGGCGCGAGTGCCTCAACACCGACTCGGCCCACTACGGTGGCAGCAACCTGGGCAATCACGGGCTGGTGGATGCCGAGGCACAACCCTTGCACGGCCAAGGCTGGTCCGTCGGCCTGACCCTGCCACCGCTGGCGGTCATGTGGTTACAGCCAGCGCCCGCGAGGGCATGAGCATGGCGCCACTCGACGCTGATTTTGGAGCCCATGTTCTGGAGCAGCACGGGCAGCGCGGCGTGCGTTTTGTCGTCTGGGCGCCCGAGGCCCATGTCATCGAGGTGGAGCTGTTTGATGCGGCGCAACGGTCCACCGGGCGCTTGGCATTGGAGGCCGCGGGGAACGGCCTCTGGTCGCGCTTCGTGCCCGGTCTGGCCGCGGGCCAGCTCTACGGTCTGCGCGCCCATGGCCCCTGGAACCCCGACGCCGGGCAACGCTTCAACGCAGCCCGCCTGCTGCTCGATCCTTGGGCACTGGCCCTGGTGAGCGGCACCGAGCGGCTGGCGCTGCAGACCGGCCACACGGCGGTCGACCCGCTGAAACCCAGCCAGCCCTGGGCAGAGCACCAGCCCGATCCGCAAGACAACGCGGCGGCCATGCCGAAATGTGTGGTGCTGGATGCCCAGGCCGAACTGAACGCCGGCCACACCATCGCGCCGCGCCCGGTGATCGCCGGTGAGCGTGTGTTCCTCTACGAAGCCCACGTGAAGGCGCTGACCCGGCTGCACCCCGAAGTGCCCGAGGCGCAACGCGGCAGCTACGCCGCCCTGGCCCACCCGGCCGTCATCGACCACCTGCAGCGCCTGGGCGTCACCACCGTCTGCCTGCTGCCCGTGCACCAGCACATCAGCGAGCGCCACCTGCTGGCGCGCGGCCAGGTCAACCACTGGGGCTACAACACCCTCAACGCCTTCGCCCCCGAGCCCGCCTACGCGGCCGCCACCGGCGGCACCGATCCGGCCACGGCAGATCAGGCCGCCGCCGTGCGCGCCGAGTTCCGCCAGATGGTGGATGCGCTGCACCGTGCGGGCATCGAGGTGGTGCTCGACGTGGTGTTCAACCACACGGCCGAGAGCGACCTCGACGGCCCCACGCTCAGCTGGCGCGGCCTCGGCCAGAACGCCTGGTACGCCATGGGCGAACACGGCGTGCCGCACAACTTCAGCGGTTGCGGCAACAGCCTCAACGTGAGCGAGCCGCGCGTGCTGCAGTGGGTGATGGACAGCCTGCGCTGGTGGGTGCAGGCCTACGGCGTGGACGGTTTCCGCTTCGACCTCGCCGTGTCGCTGGGCCGCGTCGCCGCGCTCGGCCACGCCTTCCACCCCCATGCCGCCCTGCTCAGTGCCATGCAGCAAGACCCGGTGCTGCGAGGCGCGCGGCTGATCGCCGAGCCCTGGGACATCGGCCCCAACGGCTACCACGTGGGCGGCTTCGCGCCCGGCTGGCTGGAGTGGAACGACACGTTTCGCGACGGCGTGCGCGCTTTCTGGCTCGGCCACCCGGCCACGCGCGGCGAGCTCGCCAACCGCGTCTGCGCCAGCAGCGACCGCTTCCGCCGCCAAGGCCGCCAGCCCACCGCCAGCGTCAACCTGCTCACCGCGCACGACGGTTTCAACCTCGCCGACCTCACCGCCTTTGCCCGCAAACACAACCGCGCCAACGGCGAAGACAACCGAGACGGCCACGGCCACAACCTGAGCGCCAACGGTGGCGTGGAAGGCCCCAGCGACGATCCGCGAGTGCAACACCGGCGCGGCCTGTGGCGGCGTGCCCTGCTGGCCACGCTGTTCTGCGCCCAGGGCACGCCGCAGCTGCTGGCCGGCGACGAGATCGGCCACAGCCAGCAGGGCAACAACAACAGCTACTGCCAGGACAACGCCATCACCTGGCTCGACTGGGCGCAGGCCGACACCGCCCTCGCCGATTTCGTGGGCGGCCTGGCTGCGCTGCGCCGCCTGCACCCCGGCCTGCGCCAGGCCCGCTGGTTCAGCGGCCAGCCACCCGCCCAAGGGGGGCCGGCCGACATCGCCTGGCTGGACGTGAACGGCCTGGCGCCGTCGTTCCAAGCCTGGCAAAGCCCGGACCACCGCACACTGGGCGCACTCATCTCGGCGGCCGAACCCGGCCAGGCGCCCACCGAGCGCCTGCTGCTGGTCTGGCACGCCGGCCACGGCCCCACCACGATGGCGCTGCCACCGGGCGGTTGGTCGCTGCGGCTGGACAGCACGCGCGCGCTGACCTGCACCGACACCGCCAGCGGCGTGACCCACACCGGGGAGCTGCTGCTGGACGAACCGGGCGTGCACCTGCTGGTCCAGAGTTTGCAAGGCTGATGCCATCCCCACGCACCACGCCATGAACCCGCACCACCACGACATCCTCTCGCGCCGCACCAGCGGTGTGCTGCTGCACGTCACCAGCCTGCCCGGCCCCCATGGCTCGGGCGACCTGGGCCCCGCCGCGCGCCACTTCGTGGACTGGCTGACTTCGGCCGGCCAGTCGCTCTGGCAGATCCTGCCGCTCTCGCCCGCCGGCCCGGGCAACTCGCCCTACCAGAGCGTGTCGGCCTTCGCCGGCAGCCCGCTCCTGGTGGACCTGGACGACCTGGTGCAGCAGGGCTGGCTGCCCTGGATGGCGCGCAAGGGCTTCGACCACCACCGCTGCGACTTCGAGCGCGCGGCCCCGTACCGCATGGCCAGCCTGCGCAAGGCCTGGGACGGTTTCAGCCAGCGCGCGACCGAGGTCTGCCGCGAAGCACTCGCCACCTTTTGCGAAGAACACGCGCACTGGCTCGATCACTACGCCCTCTTCATGGTGCTCGACGAGCGCCATGGCGGCCCCTGGTCGCTCTGGCCCGAGCCGCTGGCCCGGCGCGACCCCGCCGCGCTGGAAGCGGTGCGCGAACAGTCGGCCCACGCGCTGGGTTTCTGGCGCTTCGTGCAGTGGCGCTTCTGGGTGCAGTGGCAGGCGCTGCGCGGCTACGCGCGCGAGCGCGGCGTGCAGATGGTGGGCGACGCGCCGATCTTCGTGGCGCACCACAGCGCCGATGTGTGGGCCCACGCCGACCAGTTCCTGCTCGACGAACAGATGGAACCCCACGTGGTGGCCGGCGTGCCGCCCGACTACTTCAGCCCCACCGGCCAGCGCTGGGGCAATCCGCTCTACAACTGGGAAGCCATGGCCCACGACGGCTACCGCTGGTGGAAAGACCGGCTGGCGCACCTGTTCAAGCAGGTGGACGTGGTGCGGCTCGACCACTTCCGCGGCTTCGAGGCGCACTGGGAAATCCCCGCCAGCGAGCCCACCGCCGTGGCCGGGCAGTGGCAGCCCGGCCCCGGCCGGCCTTTTTTCGACGCCATCCAGGAAGAGCTGGGCCAGTTGCCCATCATTGCCGAAGACCTGGGCCTGATCACGCCCGAGGTCACGGTACTGCGACAGGCCTGCGGGTTCCCTGGCATGCGCATCCTGCAGTTCGCCTTCGGCAGCGGCCCGGCCAACCCCTATCTGCCGCACAACCTGGAGCGCGGCAGCGTGGCCTACACCGGCACGCACGACAACGAGACCACCGTGGGCTGGTGGAACAGCGCGCCGGCTGGCGAGAAGACCTCGGCGCGCGCCTACCTCGGTCTCGGCGTGGACACCGAGCCGCACTGGACCCTGATCAACGCGCTGTCGATGTCGGTCGCCAACACCCTGGTGCTGCCGTTCCAGGACGTGCTGGGCCTGGACACCAAACACCGCATGAACACCCCCGGCCTGGCCACCGGTTGCTGGGAATGGCGCTTCGACTGGAGCCAGGTGGACCACCTGCCGGCCGAGCGCCTGGCCGCCATGACCCGTGCCCACGGCCGCTGGAGGCTGGAGTGAGCCCTCCCTGCGCCGCGCTCCGGTTTTCCCTTCCCCCCGCCTTTCATCACAACAGGAGACAGACATGGAACACAAGAACACCCCCCAACACCTGGCCCGCAAGACCATCGGTCTGGTGCTCGCGGGCGGGCGCGGCTCGCGCCTGAAGGCCTTGACCGACCGCCGCACCAAGCCGGCGGTGTACTTCGGCGGCAAGTTCCGCATCGTTGATTTCGCGCTCTCGAACTGCCTGAACTCAGGTGTGCGCCGCATCGGCGTGCTCACCCAATACAAGTCGCACAGCCTGCTGCGCCACCTGCAGCGCGGCTGGAGCTTTCTGCGCAACGAATTCAACGAGTTCATCGACCTGCTCCCGGCGCAACAGCGCATGGACGACGAGAGCTGGTACCTGGGCACGGCCGACGCGGTCTACCAGAACCTGGACATCCTGCGCGCGCACAAGCCGGAATACATCCTGGTCCTGGCAGGCGACCACATCTACAAGATGGACTACGCCGAGCTGATCGCCGACCACGTAGCCCAGGGCAAGAAGTGCACCGTGGCCTGCATCGAGGTGCCCATCGAAGAGGCCAGTGCCTTCGGCGTGATGGCCATCGATGGCCACCGCCAAATCACCCACTTCCTGGAAAAACCCGAACACCCGCCGGCCATGCCCGGCAAGCCCGGCGTGTCGCTGGCCAGCATGGGCATCTACGTGTTCGACGCCCAGCACCTGTTTGCCGCGCTGGAAAAGGACGCGGCCACGTCCGGCTCCAGCCGCGACTTCGGCAAGGACGTGATTCCCGCCATGGTGGCGGAGGGCCAGGCCGTGGCCCACCCTTTCGGCATGTCCTGCGTGAAGAGCTCGCCCGAGGCGCCGGCCTACTGGCGCGACGTGGGCACGGTGGACGCCTACTGGGCCGCCAACCTCGACCTCACCGGCACCACCCCCGAGCTCGACATGTACGACCGCGACTGGCCGATCTGGACCTACCAGGAACAGCTTCCACCGGCCAAGTTCGTGTTCAACGACGACGGACGCCGTGGCATGGCGGTGGACTCGCTGGTTTCGGGCGGTTGCATCATCTCGGGCGGCTCGGTGAACCGCTCGGTGCTGTTCTCCAAGGTCTACATCCACTCGTTTGCCCAGGTCGATGAGGCCGTGCTGCTGCCCGAGGTGGACGTGGGCCGGCACTGCAAGCTGCGCAAGGTGGTGATCGACAACGGCTGCGTGATCCCCGAAGGCATGCAGATCGGTTACGACGCGGCCGAAGATGCGCGCCGCTTCTACCGCACCGACAGCGGGGTGGTGCTGGTGACAAAAGCCATGCTCATGGCGTTGGAGTAACTTGATACCGATACCCCCAGCGCCACCTTCGGCGTCACCCCCCTGGAAGGGGGGCCACACTGGCGGCCCGGCAAAGCCGGCTCCGCGGTGTGCTGGGTGAACATCCTCTCGCCTGCGTTCTGACTTTCGCTCTGTATGGGTCTCTGCATGAACTCCCCCAAAGTCCTTTACGTCTGTTCCGAGGTCTATCCGCTGCTGAAAACCGGGGGGCTGGCCGACGTCAGCGCGGGCTTGCCGCCGGCCCTCTCGGCGCAGGGCGCTGACGTGCGCCTGCTGCTGCCCGCATTCCCGTCCATCGTGGCCGGTGTCACGCCCGAGGGGCCGAGCCTGCTGGTGCCGGCGGGTGGCAGCATGGGTCTGCCTGCGGGGCTGGGTCCGGCACCGCGCCCGACGCCGGGGCCGTCGCCCTGGCTGCAGTGCGGTCGCATCGAGGCCAGCGGACAGGCCGTGTGGCTGCTGCACGCACCCGGTCTGTTCGACCGTCCCGGCAACCCGTACCAAGACGCCAGCGGCAAGCCCTGGGCCGACGCCGCCGACCAGTTCGCCTGGCTGGGCTGGGCGGCGGCGCTGCTGGGCACCGGTCTGGACCCGGCCTGGCAACCCGATGTGGTGCACGGCCACGACTGGCACACCGGTCTGGCCTTCGCCTACCTGAACCGGCTGGTGTCCGCGGGCCACCGCCGCCCCGCCACCGTGTTCACCGTGCACAACCTGGCCTACCAGGGCGTGTTCCCGCCCGAGGTTTGCGCCCGCCTGGGCCTGCCCGACGCGCTGTTTCACCTGGAGGGGCTGGAGTTCCATGGCCAGGTCTCGTTCATGAAAGCAGGCCTGCGGTACAGCGACGCCATCACCACCGTGAGCCCGAGCTACGCGCGCGAGATCACGGGCGAAGAGCAGGGCTGCGGGCTTGACGGCCTGCTGCGCCACCGCCGCCCGGTGCTGCACGGCATCCTGAACGGCGTGGACGACGCCGTGTGGAACCCGGCGACCGATCCGCTCGTGTCGCCCGGCTTCGACGCCGACCGCCTGCAGGGCAAGGCCGAGGCCAAGGCGCGGTTGCAGCAGCGCATGGGCCTGCAGGAGCGGCCCGACGGGCTGATGTTCGTCGTCGTCAGCCGCCTCACCGAACAAAAGGGCCTGCACCTGCTGCCCGGCGTGATCGACGAGATGGTGCAGCGCGGTGGCCAGCTCGCCGTGCTCGGCGCGGGCGACCCGCTGATCGAGCAGGCCCTGCAGCACGCGGCCCAGCGCCACCCCGGTCAGGTGGCGATTCACATCGGCTACGACGAGTCGCTGGCCCACGGTGTGATCGCCGGCGGCGACGTGATCCTCGTGCCCTCGCGCTTCGAACCTTGCGGCCTGACCCAGCTCTACGGCCTGCGCTACGGCACGCTCCCTCTGGTGCGCGCGGTGGGCGGGCTGGCCGACACGGTGGTCGACTGCAGCCTTGAAAACCTCGACGACGGCAGCGCCAGCGGCTTCGTGTTCCGCAGTCTCGACACCGAGAGCCTGTTGTCCGCCCTGCGCCGCGCCTTCGCGCTGCGCCGCCGCCCGGCCGACTGGCAGGCGGTACAGCGCCACGCCATGGCGCTGCGCTTCGACTGGGCGCGCGCCGCCTCCGACACCCTGCGGGTCTACCAGCAGGCCCGCGCCGACGCCACTGGCACGGCTTCTGCTTGAAGCCGGCCACCCTCTCACCGCTTTCGAACCGAGCCCATGAACACCCCCCTGATCCCCACCGTCGGCACCACCACCGCACCGTTCGAATACGACCACCTGGACAACACGGTCGACGCGCTGCGCAAGTCCATCGCCAACCGGCTGGTCTACGCGGTGGGAAAAGACCTGCGCTCGGCCACACGGCGCGACTGGCTGTTCGCCCTGTTCCACGCCGTGCGCGACCGCACCATGCACCGCTGGCGCGAGACCCTGGCCGTGTCGCAGGACAGCGACGCCAAGCGCGTGTACTACCTCTCGATGGAGTTCCTCACCGGCCGCGCCCTCACCAACGCCCTGCTCGCGGTCGGCATCTACGACGACGCCAAAACCGCCTGCACGCAGCTGGGTGCCGACTTTGACGCGCTGATCGACCTGGAGACCGACGCCGGCCTGGGCAACGGTGGCCTGGGTCGCCTGGCGGCCTGCTTCCTCGACTCCATGGCCACGGTGGGCCTGCCCGGCATGGGCTACGGCATCCGCTACGACTTCGGCATGTTCGCGCAGCGCATCGTCGATGGGCGACAGGTCGAAGAGCCCGACTACTGGCTGGTCAACGGCAACCCCTGGGAATTCATGCGCCCCGAGTTCAGCTATCCCGTGCAGTTCGGCGGCCGGCTGCTGCAGGAAGGTGACCACGTGCGCTGGGTCGACACCGACGACGTCATCGCCACCGCCTACGACAGCGGCGTGCCCGGCCACGAGCTCAGCAGCGTCGCCACGCTGCGCCTGTGGACCGCGCGCGCCTCCAGCGGCATCAACCTCGACGCCTTCAACAAGGGCGACTACATGCGCGCCGTCGAGGCCAAGAACGAATCCGAAAACGTCTCGCGCGTGCTCTACCCCGACGACAGCACCGAGCACGGCAAAGAGCTGCGCCTGCGCCAGGAGTACTTCTTCGTCAGCGCCTCGCTGCAGGACATCGTGCGCCGCTACCTCAAGACGCACGGCAGCTTCGACCAGCTGGCCGACAAGGTGGCCATCCACCTCAACGACACGCACCCGGCGCTCGCCGTGCCCGAGCTGATGCGCATCCTGGTGGACGAGCACCACATGGAGTGGGACACCGCCTGGGACCTGTGCCAGCGCATCTTCAGCTACACCAACCACACGCTGATGAGCGAGGCGCTGGAGACCTGGCCGGTGGAGCTGATGGGCCGCCTGCTGCCGCGCCACCTGCGCATCATCTACGACCTGAACGCGCGTTTCCTGGCCGAGGTGCACGACCGCTTTCCGGGCGAAAACGAGCTGCTGCGCCGCATCTCGCTGATCGACGAAAGCGGCCAGCGCCGCGTGCGCATGGCCTACCTCTCGGTGCTGGCCAGCCACAAGATCAACGGCGTCTCGGCGCTGCACAGCCAGCTGATGGTGGAAACCATCTTTGCCGACTTCGCCCGCATCTGGCCCGAGCGCTTCAACAACAAGACCAACGGCATCACGCCGCGCCGCTGGCTTTCGCAGGCCAACCGGCCGCTGTCGGCGCTGATCGACGCGCGCATCGGCAGCACCTGGCGCCGCCACCTCGACGAGTTGGCGCAACTGCGCGAGCTGGCCGACGACACCGAGTTCCAGAGCGCGTTTCGCCTGGCCAAGGCCCAGAACAAGCAGCGCCTGGCCGAACGCATCGTCAAAGAGACCGGCATCGTGGTCAACCCCGAAAGCCTGTTCGACGTGCAGATCAAGCGCATGCACGAGTACAAGCGCCAGTTGCTCAACGTGCTGCACGTGGTCACGCGTTACCACCAGATCCTGGCCCGCCCCAACGCCAACTGGGTGCCGCGCACCGTGATCTTCGGCGGCAAGGCGGCATCGGCCTACTACATGGCCAAGCTGGTGATCAAGCTGATCAACGACGTGGCGCGCGTGGTCAACAACGACAAGCGCATCGGCGACAAGCTCAAGGTGGTGTTCATGCCGAACTACCGCGTGTCGCTGGCCGAGGTGATCATCCCGGCGGCCGATCTGTCCGAGCAGATCTCCACCGCCGGCACCGAGGCCTCGGGCACCGGCAACATGAAGTTCGCGCTCAACGGTGCGCTGACCATCGGCACCTGGGACGGCGCCAACATCGAGATCGCCGAAAACGTCGGACTCGATCACATCTTCATCTTCGGCAACCGCACCGAGCAGGTCGCCGCCCTGCGCGCCAGCGGCTACAACCCACGCCGTTTCTACGACCACAACTACGACCTGAAGACCGCCATCGACCGCATCGCCGAGGGCGCCTTCAGCCCCGAGCAGCCCAACCGCTTCCACGACATCACGCGCACGCTGCTCGAATCGGACTACTACCTGCTGCTGGCCGACTACGCCGACTACATCGCGACCCAGCAGAAGGTCGACGAGCTCTACCGCCGCCCCAGCGAGTGGGCCCACCACGCGATCATGAACGTGGCCGGCATGGGCGCTTTTTCGTCCGACCGCACCATCCGCGAATACGCCGACGAGATCTGGAACGTGAAGCCGCTGTTCAATTGAACCCCCACGCTCCCCACTTTGTGTGGTTCGCTGCCCCCCTAGGGGGGCTGACCTTGCTCGGGGCGGCCCTTCGCGGCGGTCGCTGAAGGCTCTGATCCGGCGTGCGTGCCAGAATCCGCCGCATGCGCAACACGGGTTCGGGCACGCGGTGGTGGTGGATGGTCGGGGCGGTGGCCTCGCTGGCTGGCGCCGTGGTGCTTGCGCGGCAGGCCATCGACGAGCAGCGCGCCCTGTTCGAAACCGACGCCCGCATCGTGCACCGGCTGTTGAGCCAGCAGGTGGTGCAGCACGACGCCATCCTTGCCACCCTGGCTCTGCTGCAGCCCGGGCCTGAATCGCCCGGTGCCACACCGCCCGAACAGCGCCTGCCTGCGCTCTACCCGCACATCCTCGCGGTGCAGCGCCGCGACCGCAACGCCGCCTGGCCCGATGCGGCACTGAGCGCCGCCGAAGCCGACTCGCGGACCCGCCGGCGCGCCGCGCTCGCGGCGGTGGACCTGGCCAGCGGCCGCTACCGGCTGGTGCTCGCCGCCGACCCCACGGCCTTCGCCCTCACCATCGACCTGCGCGGCATGGTGCCCTGGGCCGATTGGCCCATGAAGCCCGCCAGCAGCCCGGTGCGCGTCGCACTGGAACACGACGGCCAGACGGTCGAGCTGCAGGCGGGCGACACGACCGCGCAGGCGAACCCCGGCGGCTGGCGCTTTGAATTCCACAAACACCTGGCCGCCGAGAGCCAGCCTTTTGATGTGGTCGCCACGCGGCACATGGGCTGGAGCGAACTGCCCTGGGGCCGCATGCTGGCATGGTCGCTCGCAGTGGCACTGGTGCTCGCGGCCCTGGCCCAGTGGCAGCGCCAGCGGATGGCGCGGCGCCGCGCTGAAGAACTGTTGCGGCTCGGCCAGGTGGCACGGCTGAACACCCTGGGCGAGCTGGCCGCCGGCATGGCGCACGAACTCAACCAGCCGCTCACCGCCGTGCTGGCCAACACCCAGGCCGCGCAGCGACTGCTGGGCGACGACCCGCCCGAGCTGGACACCGCACGCACCGCCATGGCACAGGCCGCCGCGCAGGCCCGGCGCGCCGCCGAGGTGGTGGGTCGACTGAGGCGCGCCGTCGAGCGGCCAGACACGCGCGGCGGCGTGCTCGCCGTGGACCTGTCCGATGCCGTGCGCCGGGCGCTGTACCTGCTGGAGCCCGAGTGCGAGCGCCGCGGCGTCGTGCCGCAATGGCAGGCGACCAGCGCGGTGACGGTGGCGGCCGACCCGGTGGCGCTGGACCAGATCGTGCACAACCTGCTGATGAATGCCCTGCAATCGCTGGAAGCGGTGAAGCCCTTGGCGCGCCAGCTCTTGCTCACCGTGTCGCAGACCGAAGGACAAGGCGAACTGCGCGTGGCCGACAGCGGGCCCGGCATACCGGCAGAGGTGCTGCCGCGCTTGTTCGAGCCCTTCTTTTCCACCCGAGAAGGCGGCCTCGGCCTGGGCCTCTCGCTATGCGAAACCCTCGCCGGCGGCATGGGCGGCTCGCTCAGCGCCGCCAACCGGCCCGAGGGCGGCGCGGTGTTCAGCCTGCGCCTGCCGCTGGCGGAGAAACACAGATGAGCGCCGCGCAGGGCCGTTCCCAAGCAAGCTCGCACCGAAGCCCGCAGTGCGAAGGTACTCCAGTGAGCGCCGCCCGGCCGTTCCGAAGGCGCTCAGCCCCGCAGTGCGCAGCACGGAGGGCAGTCCAGTGAGCGCCTCGCCGGGCCGCCCCAAGCCAGCTCGCACCGCAGCACAAAGAGCGGTGGTTGCCGCATGAGCCCGACCCTGTCGCCCACCATCCACCTGATCGATGACGACGCGGCCGTTCGCGAGGGCCTCGCCCTGCTGATCGGCACCGTGGGCCTGCGCGTCACGACCTGGAGCGACCCGCAAGCCTTTCTCGACGGCTTCGACCGCGGGGCCATCGGCGCCATCGTGCTCGACGTGCGCATGCCTGGCATCAGCGGCCTGACGGTGCTGGACACGCTGGTGGCGCAGGGCGTGGACCAGCCGGTGATCATGCTCACCGGTCACGGCACGGTAGACATGTGCCGCCGCGCCTTCAAGGCGGGGGCCGCCGAGTTCCTGGAGAAACCGGTCAACGACGAGTTGCTGATCGAGGCGCTGCAGAACGCGGTGCGCCAGCACGTGCGCTCGCGCGAGCGCCACCAGACCGACCGTGCCGCGCGTGAGCGCTACGCGCAGCTGTCCGAGCGCGAACGAGAGGTGCTGGGCTTCATCGTGGCAGGGTTGACCAACAAGGAGATCGGACGTGCGCTCGATCTCTCGCCGCGCACGGTCGAGACCCACCGCGCCAACCTGTTCGCCAAGCTGCAGGCCGAGTCGCTAGCGCAACTGATCCGCCACTACGCCGCGCTGGTCGATGCCGACAATGGCGCTCCGTAGTTCTACGGAGCGCCGCACGTAGCCGCCCGAATGGCGGTGACGCCGGCGAATTTCTACAGTTCTCCCACGGTTGATCGAACCGTTCAACTCCCTGGAGAACCGCATGAAACACGCCGTCAAATTCGCCGCCATCGCCCTGTCCCTGATTGCCAGCGCCGCCAGCGCGCAGGCTGTTCGCACCGAGAAAAACATGTCGCTGGACCTGGCCAACCAGATCGCTGCCGCCACCGTGGCGTCGTGCAGCGCCAGCGGCTACAACGTGACCGCCGCCGTGGTCGACCGCGCCGGCACCCTGCGCGCCCTGCAGCGCGCGGACAACGCCGGCCCGCACACCGTGGGCGCCGCACAAGGCAAGGCCTACACCTCGGCCTCGGCCCGCAACACCACGACCGCGATGCTGGAGAACCTGCAGAAGAACCCCGGCGCCGCGACGCTGGTGGACATCCCTGGCTTCCTGGTGCTGGGCGGCGGCGTGCCGGTGAAGGTGGGCAACGAAGTGATTGGCGCTGTGGGCGTGGGCGGCGCACCCGGTGGTCACCTGGACGAGCAGTGCGCGAACGCGGGCATTGCCAAGGTCGCGGAGCTGCTGAAATGAAAACGCTGCTGCTGGCCGTGTCGCTGGCCTTGAGCGGCATCAGCGTGCAAGCCCAGGTCGCGCCCAGCGCGGCCGAGGCGGCGGCCTACACCGGTCTGCACATGGCAGCGCACAAGGGCGACCTCGCCAAGTTGCAGCGACTGGTGGCGTCGGGCGCGGCGCTGAACACGACCGATGGGCACGGGCGCACGCCACTGCACGTAGCGACCTTTGCCCGGCAGCGCGAGGTGATCCGCGCGCTTGCGAAGGCCGGCACCGATCTGAACCAGCTGGAGAGCGACCGCTACGACGCTGTCACCATCGCCTCGGTGGCCGACGACGAGGACACGCTGAAGGTGTTGCTGCAGCTGGGTGCGAGCGTGAAGCAGACAACCAGCCGCTACGACGGCACTGCCTTGATCGCGGCGGCGCACCTGGGGCACGACGGCGTGGTGCGGCAATTGATCGCCGCCGGGGCCCCGCTGGACCATGTGAACAACCTGCACTGGACCGCCGTGATCGAGTCCATCGTGCTGGGCGATGGGGGTGCGCGTCACCAGGCGACGTTGAAGGCATTGATCGATGGGGGGGCGAACCTGCAGTTGGCGGATCGCAGCGGCCAGACGCCGCTGTCGCTGGCGAAGGCTCGCGGGTACTCGGCGATGGTGTCGATGCTGGAGAAGGCTGGGGCGCGCTGAGCCTTTGTTCGCGCCTGCGCTTCCTCCATGGTTGGAAGGGACGGGATAGCCGACTCCGCTCATGTCCCCCGGGGCCGCTGCGCGGCCCCTCCTCCTTTACTTCGCTGCGCCAGCTACCCCGTCCCTTCCAACCGCGCACGAGTGGGCGCACCCACGGATGAGCTCCCACATCACCTCGGATCGGGGTGGCAGTGCGTTCTGTGCAGTGAGGTAAAGGAGGAGGACCGGCGCAGCCGGTCCGGGGGACACGAACGGAACAGAGCGCGCTGGCGCCCCAATCCCGCGAGGTGCGGGTTTATGAAAGCGTGACGCGAGCAAACTTCCGTTTGCCGACCTGCACCACATACACACCTGCACCCAGTTTCAGTCCCTTGTCGCTGACCACGGCCGAGTCAATGCGCACGCCGCCGCCGTCGATCAACCGGTTGCCCTCGCCGTTGGACGCCACCAGCCCCGCCGCGTTGAGCAATGCCGCAATGCCCATGGGCACGCCCCCATCGGCCAATGAAAGCGACACCTCGGGAATTTCGTCCGGCACGCCGCCCTTGCTGCGGTTGATGAAGTCCTGCTCGGCCGCGTCAGCAGCGGCCGCACGGTGGAATCGCGTGGTGATTTCCTTGGCCAGCATCACCTTCGCGTCCTTGGGGTTGCGGCCGCCCTCAACCTCTTTCTTCAACGCCTCGATCTCAGCCAGCGACTTGAACGACAGCAGCGTGAACCAGCGCCACATCAGCGTGTCGCTGATCGACAGCACCTTGGCGAACATGCTGTTGGGTTCTTCGGTGATGCCGATGTAGTTGTTCTTGGACTTGGACATCTTGTCGATGCCGTCCAGGCCTTCGAGCAGCGGCATGGTCAGGATGCACTGCGGCTCCTGGCCGTATTCCTGCTGCAGGTGGCGGCCCATCAACAGGTTGAATTTCTGGTCGGTGCCGCCCAGTTCCAGGTCGCTCTTGAGCGCCACCGAGTCGTAGCCCTGCATCAGCGGGTAGAGGAACTCGTGCACCGAGATCGGCGTGCCGGCCTTGAAGCGGTCGTGGAAGTCGTTGCGCTCCATCATGCGCGCCACGGTGTACTTGGCGGCGAGCTGGATCATGCCCATCGAGCCCAGCGGCAGGCTCCATTCGCTGTTGTAGCGGATCTCGGTCTTCGCCGGGTCCAGCACCAGGCTGGCCTGCTTGTAGTAGGTCTCCGCGTTGGCTTTGATCTGCTCGCTGGTCAAAGGCGGGCGCGTGTTGTTGCGGCCAGAGGGGTCGCCGATCAGGCTGGTGAAGTCGCCGATCAAAAAAATCACCTGGTGCCCCAGATCCTGCAGCTGGCGCATCTTGTTGAGCACCACCGTGTGGCCGATGTGAATGTCCGGTGCGGTCGGGTCCAGGCCGAGCTTGATGCGCAACGGCACGCCGGTTTTTTCGGACCGCGTCAGCTTTTTCGCCCAGTCGTCCTGAGGAATCAGCTCTTCACACCCCCGCAAGGTCACCGCCAATGCCTCGCGCACGCCGTCTGTCAGACCGTCACCGCCGTCGGCCTGGTTTTGAACACCTTTGGTATCGATTTCGCTGTGATTCATAAGGGTTTTTTCAGATGCGACGAGGGGTGATGTGGCTATACTTTTGGGTTTCGCGAGCCCGGATTTTAGTGGGCGAGTTGAGGCCAACGTCGATGGCTCGGCTGACGCGATCAGAACACCCCTTGTCGACGGGTGGCGCCACCACCCCTTCAGCCGGACATCGATCTTGAATTTTTCTTCCCGCACGGACAAGCTGCCCCGCTTGGCACGGTCCTCCACCCACCCGCTGATCGACAGCCTGGCCCGCCATCCACGACGCATCATGGTCGGGATCGGCATGCTGCTGCTGGGCACCGGTGTGACCGCCTTCGGCATCGCGCCGCTCGCGCCCGATGCTGCCTTGATGCCGGTGCAACAGATTGTTGAAGAACTGTCGGTGCAGCCTTTCGCCGACCTGAGCGTGGGCTCAGTGCCATTGACGCTGTACCGCAGCGACACCGTGCGCCGCGACGACACCGCCCAGACCCTGTTGCAACGCCTAGGCGTGCTGGACCCCGCCGCCCTGGCCCTGCTGAACAGCGATCCCCAGGCCCGTCAGCTGTTTGAAGGCCGGACCGGCAAGCTGGTCACCGTCGAAACCAACGACCGGCAGGCACTGCAGCGCCTAAGCGCACGCTGGCTGCCGGACGACGGCCGCGTGTTTCAACGTCTGGTGATCGAAAGTGGTCCGCAGGGACTCCAGGTCCGCATTGAAAGCGGCGAACTGACCGCTCAGATGCGCATGGCCAGCGGCGTGATCAACAGTTCGCTGTTCGCGGCTACTGATGCCGCCAATCTTCCCGACAGCGTGGCGGTGCAACTGGCGGAAATGTTCGCCAGCGACATCGATTTCCGCCGCGATCTGCGTCAAGGCGATCGCTTCAGCGTGGTGTACGAAACCCTGGAGGCCGACGGGGAGGCGCTGCGCGCGGGCCGTGTGTTGAGCGCCGAGTTCATCAACAACGGGCACGCGCACGAAGCGGTGTGGTTCGAGGAACCCGGACATAAAGGTGCGTATTACGGCTTCGATGGCGAGAGTTCGCGTAAGTCATTTTTGAGTTCGCCGCTGGAATTTTCGCGTGTGAGCAGCGGCTACGGCATGCGCTTTCACCCGATCTCTGGCAAACAGAAGGCCCATCTGGGCATCGACTACGCCGCCCCCACCGGCACCCCGGTTCGCACCATCGGCGACGGCGTGGTGACGTTTGCGGGCGTGCAGCGCGGCTACGGCAACGTCATCGAAGTCACCCACAAGGACAACAAGTCCACGCTTTTTGCCCACTTGAGCCGCATCGATGTGCGCACAGGCCAAAAGGTCGCTCAAGGCGACTTCCTGGGTGCCGTTGGCTCCACCGGCGCGTCCACTGGTCCGCACCTGCACTTCGAATTCCGTGACAACGGCGTTCACCAGGATCCGCTGGAGATCGCACGTCAGAGCGAGAACATCCCGATCGATCAGGCCTTCCGTGCCCGTTTTGAAGCCGTTGCCCAGCAGCAGCGGTTGAGCCTCAACGCCGCCGCCACCTTGTTGCAAGCCAACGCGGAATGACAACCCTTTTGCGTAGGGCATAAAAAAAGGAGCGCATGGCGCTCCTTTTTTTGGGTTCAGTGATCGCTCAGACGCTGAAGCTGGATCCACATCCACAGGTGGTGGAAGCGTTCGGGTTTTTGATCACGAACTGGGCGCCTTCCAAGTCTTCCTTGTAGTCAATCTCGGCGCCCACCAGGTACTGGTAGCTCATCGCGTCGATCAGCAGCGACACGCCGTTCTTGGTCATCGTCGTGTCGTCTTCGTTGACCACTTCGTCAAATGTGAAGCCATACTGGAAACCCGAGCAGCCGCCACCTTGCACGAACACGCGCAGTTTCAGGTCGGGATTGCCTTCTTCGGCCACCAGCTCAGCCACTTTGGCTGCAGCGCTGTCGGTGAAGACCAGCGGCGCTGGCATGTCGGTCTGGATGTTGTCGGCGACGGCGCTCATGCGTGTCCTTGAATGGTGGGGGAATCGGACTTTGACCCAACTCCGAAAGGGGGTGCTGTGAGTGCCCTTCACTCACGACGAAATGCAATGCTATAGCAAAACGCTCGGGATTGCGTTCAACCGTTGTTTGCCGCCAGCTTCAGTGTGGGTTTGTCCTCGACGCCCCCCGTCATGGGCTTGAGCTGGCCAGAGATCGTGGCGCCTTGGTGCATTTCCAGCGCTTTGTAAGACACATCGCCCTCGATGCGTGCCTTGGGCTGCAGTTCCAGCAGGTCGAAGGCCAACACGGGACCCTTGACGGTGCCATTGATGATGACGTGGTCGGCGTGTATCTGCCCACTCACGCTGGCCGACTCGCTGATCACCAGAATGCTGGACTGCTCGTCGCTCGCACGGATGTCCCCGACCACTTCGCCATCCACCCGAAGTCCATCGTGAAACACCACATTGCCCTCAATGCGGGTTCCCTGAGCGATCAGGCTTTTGATGGGCGGTTGTTTTTTCTTGCCAAACATGGGGATCTCCAGAACGACGGCGGTCAGAGTTTGATGGTGTGCAGAACCTTCACGGCTCCACCCTGCAGGATTTTTGCGGTCACGGTTTTTACCACGGCCTGTGGCGGAACGTCCACAAGGCCTTCCTGGCGTAAATAGCCTTTGATCAGCACCGATTGAGGCGCTGGCGCCTGCAACGCCGTCCACGGCCGACCATCCAGCGTGCCAGTGAAACTGACTTCCAGTTGTCCTTTGAATTCGGGGGCATTTTTCTCCGCCTGCATCATCAAAACCTGCCACTTGAGCTGTGCCTCGGCCACACGCTCGATCTGCAAGCCTCGAATACTCAGGGCATCGCCTCCAGTGCCGGGAATCAGGCGTTCGAAAAAGCCCAGGTCGCTGCGCAGTGTCTGGTTGTCGGTCTGCAGCTGTCCGATCTGCATCATCAGCTGCGTCTGCACGGCCTTCTCGGCGGTCAAAAGGCTTTCCGACGTGTTGACGATCGATTGCGCCCTGCCCAGGTCGGTGCGCAGCGCCTGCACCTCGCTGCGCAATTGCGCCAGCTCCTGCGTGGCATTGCGGTCCAGCCCGGCAATGTCTTTGCCGAACTCAAAGGCCCACAGCGCCAGTGCACCCGAAAAACCCAGCACAACAGCCGCGAGCAACCAGCGAAGCGGCCAGGGCGTGGCGCTGCGGATGGCCATGCGCGGCGCGCTGACCGTCATTCTTCTGCGCATCAGGCGCAACCTCATGAGCCACCCCTCTCAACAAAAAAACAGGCCATAGAAAGCAAAAACCGCCCCAAGACAAGCTTGAAGGCGGTTTCTGCGGCAGAGACCAGTCGCTGTTTAGCGCTTACTGAACTGCTTGGCGCGGCGTGCGGAACGCAGACCGACCTTTTTACGCTCAACTTCGCGGGCATCGCGGGTCACGAAACCGGCTTGCGACAGACCCGACTTGAGCGTGGCGTCGTAGTCGATCAGGGCGCGGGTGATGCCGTGGCGCACGGCACCGGCCTGGCCGGATTCGCCACCACCGTGCACGTTGACCATCACGTCGAAGGTTTCGGCGTGGTTGGTCAGCAGCAGGGGTTGCTTGCAGATCATGATGGAGGTCTCGCGGCCGAAGTAGGCCTGGATGTCCTTGCCATTGACCACGATCTGGCCGGAGCCTTTTTTCAGAAACACACGGGCGACGCTGGATTTGCGACGGCCGGTGCCATTGTTCCATTCACCAATCATCTTGAGGCTCCTTTAGATGTCCAGCACTTGCGGCTGTTGGGCGGTGTGGGGATGCTCGGCACCGCCGTACACCTTGAGCTTCTTGATCATGGCGTAACCCAGAGGACCCTTGGGCAGCATGCCCTTGACGGCCTTCTCGAGCGCGCGGCCGGGGTGCTTGGCCTGCATGTCGCGGAAGTTGGTGGCGTAAATGCCGCCCGGGTAACCCGAGTGGCGGTAGTAAATCTTGTCGGTGGACTTGGTGCCCGTGACGCGGATTTTCGCTGCGTTGATGATGACGATGAAGTCACCGGTATCGACGTGAGGCGTGTAAATGGCCTTGTGTTTGCCGCGCAAACGGAGAGCCACTTCACTGGCAACTCGTCCGAGGACCTTGTCGGTCGCGTCAATCACAAACCACTCGTGCTTCACGTCAGCTGGCTTGGCGCTGAACGTAGTAGTCATGAGTTTTCTCTTGAAAGAGGGGGTTTGGCGGGCTCTTTTCCACGGTCGGCTCTTCTCTGATGGAAGACTCTTAGGTGGGGTTTGATCTTCGTCGCGGAGCCACTGAATCGCTGCGAAGCCTTTGATTGTACGATTTTTAGGCGCGGCGTGGCAAGTTCTGCCCCTGTCATGCTGGGCCGGCGCTACCATTCAGGCATGTTCAGTTACCGACACGCCTTCCACGCGGGCAACCACGCCGATGTGCTCAAGCACATCACCTTGATCGCCACCTTGCGCCATTTGATGCAGAAGGAGGCGGGCATCACCCTCATCGACACGCACGCTGGCGCGGGGTTGTACCGCTTGGACGGTGACTACACGGAAACCGGCGGAGAAGCCAAAGACGGCGTGGTCAAGCTGATGGCCGCCTTGCGCCCAGCGGGTACAGCGCCTGTGCCCGCCGCACCAGTGATCAACGACTACCTGGACCTGATCACCAGCTTCAACCCCTCGGGCCTGCTGCGTGTCTACCCCGGCTCGCCCTTTGTGCTGCATTCGCTGCTGCGCACCGAGTCGCGCGACAAGCTCAAGTTGTTTGAGTTGCACCCAACCGACAGCCGCACGCTCACAGCCAACATCGGCCAACTCGAAGCGGGCCGGCAGATCGCGGTGGCGTTGCAAGACGGTTTTGAGGGCGTCAAGCCGCTGCTGCCGCCGCCGCCATCTGCCACCGGCTCCAAGCGTGCGGCCGTCCTGATCGACCCCAGCTACGAAATCAAAAGTGATTACGGCAAAGTGAGCGCCTGCATACAGGAGATCATGCGCCGCTTCCCGACCGGTACCTACCTAGTCTGGTACCCGATCATTCCACGCCCAGAAGCCCACGACCTGCCCCGGCGCCTCAAGACGCTGGCCAATCAGGCCCAACGGCCGTGGCTGAACGCCACCCTGGCCATCGGTCAAGACCCCACGGACGGCCCGGACGACCGGCCCGGCCTGACCGCCAGCGGCATGTTTGTCATCAACCCGCCCCACACGCTCAAGGCGGCACTGCAGGCCGCACTGCCTCAGCTGCTGACCCACCTCGGGCGCGGCCGGGGCAAGGCGCAATCGCTCGACACAGGTGGCTGACCGCTGCACCGGCTCTGCCCCTCATACGGCTTTGCATTCAAGCGTAGAACAAGGCGCGAAGCCGCAGACAGTGCTACAGCACGGCAAGGCGAAGCAACGAAGTTATACGTTTGAAGGCAACGCCGTATCAGGGCCGTGCCAGCACCAGGGCCCAGTAGGGAACAGCTCGATCTGAGGGCTGCAGCACGCAGCTGACGCCGAACTCGACAAAGTCGCGGCTCATCAGGTTGCTGCAGTGCCCTGGGCTGGACAGCCATCCGGCGAGCACCCCCTCCACCGAGGGTTCGCCCGCAGCCAGGTTTTCACCCACCGAGGTCCATGCATAGCCCTCAGCGGACACCCGCTGGGCCAGCACCCGCCCATCCAGGCCGGTGTGGGAAAAGTAGTTGCGCGTGGCCATGTCCCGCGCGTGCCGGGCGGCAGCATTGAACAGTCGCGGGTCCCAGTTCAGCGGAGGCACAGCGGGCATGGCCCTGGACCCGCACATCCGTGGCTGGGCCCGGGCGGCATTGATCCGCGCCTCCAGCGCCGCACGAAAACCGGGCAATCCACAGCTGGTCTGACGGTCCAGCGGCTCACCGGACGCAAAGGAGGCCCACGACATGGCTCCCGCGGTGGCAGCTGCGAGGCAGACGGCCCTCCATGGAAAGGATCGAAAACTGGGGCGAACCGTGGTGAAGGACATGGCGCCACTGTAAAGACACCGGGCCCGGATAAACCCTGATCGTGGCCCACCCAATTAACCAACCGATTGGTCGGTTAATTGCATATACTGCCGTTTCACCCCATCAGGCAACCGGTTCCCGGGTCAGGAGACGTGCATGTACACCCAATCGTTTTCAGTCGCCGACAGCGAAAGCAAGCCAGGGCTGAGGGCCGTTGCGGCATCGGCCAACGCGGAAGACACGGCCTTGCAGGCCCATTTCGACGCCGTGATCGACGCCGACGGCAAGATCGAACCGCGTGACTGGATGCCCGACGGCTACCGCAAGACCCTGGTGCGCCAGATCAGCCAGCACGCGCACAGCGAAATCGTCGGCATGCTGCCCGAGGGCAACTGGATCAGCCGCGCACCCAGCCTGAAACGCAAGGCGATCCTGATCGCCAAGGTGCAGGACGAAGGCGGCCACGGGCTCTACCTGTACAGCGCCGCCGAGACCCTGGGCACCAGCCGCGACCAGATGCTCGAAGGTCTGCACAGCGGCAAGGCCAAGTACAGCTCCATCTTTAACTACCCCACGCTCAACTGGGCCGACGTGGGCGTGATCGGCTGGCTGGTGGACGGCGCGGCCATCATGAACCAGATCCCGCTCTGCCGCTGCAGCTACGGCCCCTACGCCCGCGCCATGATCCGCGTCTGCAAGGAAGAGAGCTTCCACCAGCGCCAGGGCTACGAGGCCTTGCTGGTGATGATGCAGGGCACGGCCGAGCAGAAGGCCATGGTGCAGGACGCCGTCAACCGCTACTGGTGGAAGTGCCTGGCCATGTTTGGCCCTCCCGACGCCGACAGCCCGAACAGCTTGCAGGGCATGCGTTGGGGCATCAAGCGCATCAGCAACGACGATCTGCGCCAGAAGTTCGTCGACGCCACCGTGCCACAGGCCGAGGTGCTGGGTGTGACCCTGCCCGACCCGGAACTGAAGTGGAACGAAGCGCGTGGCCACTGGGACTACGGGCAGATCGACTGGGACGAGTTCTGGGCTGTGGTCAACGGCAACGGCCCGTGCAATAAAGAGCGCCTCGCGACCCGCGTCAAAGCCCACGAACAAGGTGCCTGGGTGCGCGAAGCCGCCATGGCCCACGCTGCCAAACAGCACGCCCGCAACCTGAAGGAGGCCGCATGAACCAAAGCCCTCTCCCCAACCCTCTCCCCAAGGGAGAGGGAGCGCCCGCATCGACAGCCGCACTGAAAGAATGGCCGCTCTGGGAAGTGTTCGTGCGCAGCAAGCAGGGCCTGGAGCACAAACACTGCGGCAGCCTGCACGCCAGCGACGCGCAGCACGCGCTGCAGATGGCGCGCGACGTCTACACCCGCCGCCAGGAAGGCGTGAGCATCTGGGTGCTGCCGTCCAACGCCATCACCGCCAGTGAACCCGACAGCAAGGACAGCTTCTTCGACCCGGCGGCCGACAAGATCTACCGGCACCCGAGCTTTTACGAGATCCCCGACAAAGTGGGGCACATGTGATGGCGGCAACCGAACCGAGCGCCGCGCAGGACCGCCCCAAGCCAGCGAGCGCCCCCTTGGGGGGCAGCGCACCACACGCAGTGGGAAGCGTGGGGGCTCCAGTTGAATATTTACTGCACCTGGCCGACAACGCCCTGGTGCTGGGACAACGCAACGCCGAATGGTGCGGCCACGGTCCCATCCTCGAAGAGGACCTGGCGCTGGCCAACAACAGCCTGGACCTGATCGGCCAGGCGCGGCTGCTCTACCAGCACGCGGCCAGCCTCATCAATACCGACCCGGCCGAGGCGCAGCGCTTCGCGCATTTGCAGGGCGCACGCCAGAACGGCCTGATCACCGAGGACACGCTGGCCTACTTCCGCGACACCGCCGAGTTCCGTAACCACACGCTGATGGAGCTGCCGCACCACGGCCCGCTGGTGGGTTACGCGGTGAGCGAGCGCGACTACGCCGTGACCATCGCGCGCAACTTCCTCGTCAGCGCGCTCATGGTGCTGGTGTGGGACAAGCTGCAAACATCGAAGGATGCGCAGCTGGCCGGCATCGCCGCCAAGTCATTGAAGGAGGTGCGCTACCACCTGCGCCACGCGTCGGACTGGCTGGTGCGTTTCGGCGACGGCACTGAAGAATCGCACCGCCGCGCCCAGGCCGCGCTGGACCATCTGCTGCCCTACTGCGAAGCCTTCTGGCGCCCCGGCCCGGCCGAGCAGACCGCGGCCGCCAACGGCACCGGTGTGGACATCCTCTCCCTGCGCGAGCACTGGAACGCGCTGGTGAACGACACCCTGAACGAGGCCACGCTCACGCGACACGACCAGCCGCACGCGGGCTACGTGGCCCAAGGCCACGTGGGCGGGCACTCGGAGCACCTGGGCTTCCTGCTGGCCGAGATGCAGAGCCTGGCCCGCATGCATCCGCAGGGTGTCTGGTGAGCCCCATGGGCGCAGCGATGCTTGACAAGCCCGATGCCGCGATCATCGCGATCCGGGCCGCCCTGTCTCGACTGACCGACCCCGAAATTCCCGCCATCACGCTCGAAGAGATGGGCATCCTGCGCGACGTCCGCCTGGGGCACGGCGGCGAGCCCGAGGTGGTGATCACACCCACCTACAGCGGCTGCCCCGCCATGGGGCAGATTGAGGACGACGTGCGCGCAGCGCTGCAAGACATGGGTTTTGAGGGCCGTGTGGTCACCCAGCTCTCACCCGCCTGGACCACCGACTGGATGAGCGAACCAGCGCGCGAGAAGCTGCGCGCCTACGGCATCGCGCCGCCGAAGTGCACGCAAACGCCACCCGCCGGCGTGTTGCGCTTCAGCCGTCAGGCAGTGACGGTTGAAGCCATCGCCTGCCCGCAGTGCGGCTCGAACAACACCACACAAACCTCGCCCTTCGGCTCCACCGCCTGCAAGGCTCTTTACAAGTGCCTGGACTGCCTCGAACCCTTCGACTACTTCAAGCCGTACTGAACATGAACGCAGTCCTCCCCCGTTTCCACGATCTCACCGTCTCGCGCGTCAGCCCCGAGGCCGCAGGCGCCGTGGCCATCTCGTTCGCCGTCCCCGAGCCACTGCGCGAGACCTTCGCCTTCGAGCCGGGCCAGTTCCTCACGCTGCGCGCCAGCATCGGCGGGCAAGACATACGACGCAGCTACTCCATCAGCAGCCCGCGCAGCCTGCTCACGCGGCAGGGCGAGCTCACGCTGGGCATTCGCCCCGTGGAGGGTGGCGTGTTTTCCAACTGGGCGGCGGCCGAGCTCCAGGCCGGCGACACGTTGAGCGTGATGCCGCCCGACGGCCGCTTCACCGTCCACAAACCCCGCGCCATCCACCGCGTGGGCTTCGCGGCGGGTTCGGGCATCACACCCATCCTGTCCATCATGGCCAGCACACTGGAGGAGTCGCCCGACTCGAAATTCACCCTGGTCTACGGCAACCGGCGCATGGCCAGCGTGATGTTCAACGAGGCCCTGCAAGACCTGAAGGACCGCTACCCCGGGCGCCTCACGCTGATCCACGTGCTTTCGCGTCAGGCGCAGGAGGTGCCGCTGCTCGAGGGCCGCATCGACGGCGACAAGGTGCGCGCCATCATCGCCGCGCTGCTGCCCGTGGGTAGCATGGACGAGGTCTTCATCTGCGGCCCCGAGTCCATGATCGAAGCGACCGAAAAGGCCTTGCTCGACGCCGGTGTGCGCCCGGACCGCGTGCACACCGAGCGCTTCACTTCGCCCACGTTGGAAGCCCTGCCCACGGACCAGCGCCAGGCCGCCGTGCTCGGCCACCCGGCCGTGCGCACCGACGGCGAAGTGGCACTGACCGTGGTGCTCGACGGCAAGCCGCACCAGTTGCGCATGGGCAAGGACGACAAGGTGCTCGATGCGGCGCTCAACGCCGGGCTGGACCTGCCGTGGTCGTGCCGCGGCGGCGTGTGCTGCACCTGCCGCGCCAAGGTGGTGGAAGGCTCGGTCACGATGGACAAGAACTTCACGCTGGAGCCCTGGGAAACCGACAAGGGCTTCGTGCTGAGCTGCCAGGCGCGACCGATCACCGACACACTCGTGGTCAGCTACGACGAGCGCTGACCGCGCGCCTCAAACAAAAAAGGCCTCCTGCCTGGAAGACAGGAAGCCTTGCGAAGCGCTGAAGAGGGTGGGTGTCAGAACTTCCAGCCCAGGCCCACGCCGACCAGCACCGGATCGACCTTGAACTTGCCGATCTCACTGCCACCGGCCGACACCTTGGTGCCGATGTACACCTTCTTCACGTCAATGTTGAGGTACATGCCCTTGCCGACGGGGATGTCCACACCGGCCTGCAGCGCCGCGCCCACGCTGTTGCGCTTGATGTCCACGCCAGCCGGCAGGTTCACCGAGCTGAAGCGCGTGTAGTTCAGGCCCGCACCCACATAGGGCTTGAACGCACCCATCGGAAAGTGGTACTGGACGCTCAAGGTGGGCGGCAGGTGTTTGAGCGAGCCGATCTCGGCGCTGCCGGCCGACAGGGTGTGCTTCTGCGGCACGGTCAGGATCAGCTCGGTGGCCAGGTTCGGGCTCAGGAAGTAGGTGAAGTCCACTTCCGGCAACCACTTGTTGTTGATGGACAGGTCCAGACCGGTGCTGTCCTTGTTGGCGCTGTTCAGGTGAACGGCGCGGGCGCGGACCAGCACATCGCCGGCCTTGAAATCTTGGGCCAACGCAGGGGCTGCGGCCAGAACGGACAGGGTGGCGATGGCAAGGATGTGCTTCTTCGACATGATCAACTTCTTCCTCATCACGGGAACATTCCCGAAACGGATTGGAGTCGCCACCCCCGGTCTGCCGGTTGAGTCATGTCAAGGGAATGGGGCGCCGAGGCCGCGAACGCCCGCTTCAGCGCTGTGCTTTGACCCAGATCAAATCGATATCAGGACCGGACCGAACGGGCGCCCCGGGAACCGCTGACGCTCAGCGCAAGGCGGCGGCAAGCGCCCGCGCGTACCGCGGGCTGGCACCGATGTCGTTGTGCCCCGTGCCCGGGATGTTCACCAGGCGCGCCACGCCGGGCCGAAAGTGCGTCAGCAGCCGGGCCGTGCGCTCCGGCCGGATCAGAGTGTCGTGCTCGGCCGCGATCAAGGTGGTCGGCACGCCGATGCGCCCGGCCAGTGCGGCCGAGTCGAAGCGGTCCCGGATCAGCCAGCGCACGGGCAACCACGGAAACTGCTCGACCGCCACGTTTTCAATGCTGTCGTAGGGCGTGATCAAGACCAGCCTGGCCACCGCTCGTTCGCTGGCGAGGCGAACGGCCACGCCACTGCCCAGGCTGCGCCCCACCACCTTGATCTCAGGGTGGCCGCGCCGTGCGTGCTCATACAGCACCAGCGCATCGGCGTGCAAGACCAGCTCGGTGGGCTCACCCGTGCTCTGCCCGAAACCCCGGTAGTGCAACAGGTACAGCGCGTGGTCGGGGAACAGCTGCGCCAGCTGCGGCAAGGTGGCCGACACGTCCTCGGCGTTGCCACCAAAGTACAGGAGGGCGGGCGCGCCGGGGCGAGACCGCACACTGACCTGCAGCGTGGCACCCTCCACCGGCAGCGCCAGCGATTCGCCCGGCAGACGCGCCGGTTGCGGGAGGTAAAGCAAGGCGCGTTGCCACGTGTACATGGCACCACATCCCGCCAGGTACAGCAGCGCCAGACCCGACAACAACCACACCAACGCCACCTTCAGCGCGCGCACCGGGCGTTGATCCTCACACCTTGTCCAATGACTGGTCCAGATCGGCCAGCAGGTCGTCGATGTGTTCGATGCCAATGGACAGGCGGACCATGTCCGTGCTCACGCCGGCCTTCTTCATCTCGTCGGGATTGAGCTGGCGGTGCGTGGTGGTGGCAGGATGGCAGGCCAGCGACTTGGCGTCACCGATGTTCACCAGCCGGGTGAAGAGCTGCAGCGCGTCCTGGAAACGCGCGCCGGCGGCAATCGCGTCGGCCGACTTCAGGCCGAAACTGATGATGCCGGAAGCGCGGCCACCCATGTACCGCTGCACCAGCGCGTGGTCTTTGTGGTCGGGCAGGCCGGCGTAGTTGACCCAGGCCACCTGGGGGTGGTTCTGCAGATGCATGGCGATCTTCACCGCGTTCTCGCAGATGCGGTCCATGCGCAGTGCCAGGGTTTCGATGCCTTGCAGGATCTGGAAGGCATTCATGGGCGAGAGTGCCGCGCCCATGTTGCGCAGCGGCACCACTCGAGCGCGCCCGATGTAGGCGGCAGCGCCCAGCGCCTCGGTGTAGACCACGCCGTGGTAGCTCACGTCGGGTTCGTTCAGGCGTTTGAAGCGGGCCTTGTGTTCCGCCCACGGGAACTTGCCGCTGTCGACGATGGCGCCGCCGATGGTGGTGCCGTGGCCGCCCAGGTACTTGGTGAGCGAGTGCACCACGATGTCGGCGCCGTGTTCGAACGGGCGGCACAGGTAGGGGCTGGTCACGGTGTTGTCCACGATCAGCGGCACGCCGGCGGCGTGGGCCACTTCAGCGAGCGCGCCGATGTCGGTCACGTTGCCCAGCGGGTTGCCGATGGACTCGCAATAGACCGCCTTGGTGCGCTCGTCGATCAGCGCGGCGAACGCGGCCGGGTCGCGCGGGTCGGCGAAGCGCACGGTGATGCCCTGTTGCGGGAAGGTGTGGGCAAACAGGTTGTAGGTGCCGCCGTAGAGCGTGGAGGCCGAGACGATGTTGTCGCCGCTCTCGGCGATGGTCTGGATCGCCGCCGTGATCGCTGCCATGCCCGAGGCCATGGCCAGCGCACCGATACCGCCTTCGAGCGCGGCCAGACGCGCTTCGAGCACGCCATTGGTCGGGTTCATGATGCGGCTGTAGATGTTGCCGGCGACCTTGAGGTCGAACAGGTCGGCGCCGTGCTGCGTGTCGTCGAAGGCGTAGGCCACGGTCTGGTAGATCGGCACCGCCACCGCCTTGGTGGTGGGGTCGGGGGTGTAGCCGCCGTGCACGGCGATGGTTTCGATTTTCATGTAGCGGGTCTCCTGGATGGGTGGCCGCACCAGGGATTCCGCGCAGCCGGCGTCATTCTCTCAGCAACTCCACCGAGGTCACGCCGCGGTGGCGCACGCCCAGTGCCGTGATCGCGGCCTGGCTCAGATCGATGATGCGCCGGTGCCGGTAAGGGCCTCGGTCGTTGATGCGCACGACCACCTCCTTGCCGGTCTGCAGGCTGCGCACGCGCACCCGGGTGCCGAACGGCAAGGTCTTGTGCGCGGCCGTGAAATCGTGCATGTCGTAGCGCTCGCCGCTGGCGGTGCGGCGACCGTGAAACTTGCGCCCATACCACGACGCCAGCCCTTGGGCGATCAGCTGATCGGGTGCCGACGCGGTGACGGGCCGATCTCCGGTTTCGGGGGTGGCATCCCCGCGCGCGGTCGGCGCCCCCGACGGCTCGGATGCGGCAGCGGAAGGCGCTATCGGTTCGGGTGATCCAGCGGGCTGACCGACCTGCGAGCGGTCTGCGCCTGGCGCGGGGTTCACCGGCGCTGGAGCGGGGGCCGCGCAGCCCACCAGCAGGGCCATCAACAGCCACGCCGCGAACGCGTGGCCGCGGCGGGGTCGGGATCTGGGGTCGATGGGCATGGCGTGTGCTTTCAGGCGCGTTCAGACAGCCCGGCACCTTACCCCAATTGCAGCCGCTTCACGATCTCCAGCGTGGCCGCGCTCTGGTTCATGGTGTAGAAGTGCAGCGCGGGCACCCCGGCGCTGCGCAACTGGTCGCACAGGTCGGTCACCACGTCCAGGCCGAAGGCCTTGATGGACGCGATGTCGTCGCCATAGCCTTGCAGGCGCAGGCGGATCCAGCGCGGGATCTCGGCGCCGCAGGCGTCGGAAAAACGCATCAGCTGCGTGGAGCTTCCAATCGGCATGATGCCCGGCACCACCGGCGCGGTGGCGCCCAGCTTGTGCGCGTCGTCCACGAAACGGAAGTAGGCGTCGCTGTTGTAGAAGTACTGCGTGATGGCCGAGTCCGCGCCGGCCTTGATCTTGGTCACGTAGGCCTGCAGGTCGGCCTCAGGCGACTTGGCCTGTGGGTGGATTTCCGGGTAGGCCGCCACCTCGATGTGGAAGTCGCGCCCGGTTTCTTCGCGGATGAAGGCCACCAGATCGCTGGCGTGGTGGAACTCGCCACCGATGCCGTAGCCGCTGGGCAAATCACCGCGCAGCGCCACCAGGCGCTTCACGCCCATGGCCTTGAGCGTGGCGAGCTGTTCGCGCACGCTGGCCTTGGTGGCACCGATGCACGAGAAGTGCGAGGCGGCGCTCACGCCCTCGGCCAGGATTTCGCCCACGGTGTCAAACGTGCCTTGGTGCGTGGAGCCGCCCGCGCCGTAGGTGACCGAGCAGAACTCGGGCTTCTGCACGTAGAGCTGCTGGCGCACGGCGCGCAGCTTCTCGGTGCCCTCGGGCGTCTTGGGCGGGAAGAATTCAAAACTCAATGGCAACGCCATGGTGATTCCTTGTCGAGCGTCGGGCCCACGGAGCGGCATCAAGCCGACCGTTTCGCCCAGATGAAAAATTCGCGGTTGCCGTCACCGCCGGTGATGGCACTTTCAAAGTAGTCCCGCAGCGTCAGGCCGCGGTCCACACAGGCTTGTGCGATGCGCTCGCGCACCAGCGCATAACTCGCGACGTCCTTCACCAGACCGCCCTTGCCGATGTGCTCGGGCTGCAGTTCGAACTGCGGCTTCACCAGCATCAGCAAATGGCCGCCCTCTTTCAGCAGCGGCACGATGGCCGGCCACACCAGGGTCTGCGAGATGAACGACAGGTCGCCCACGATCAGGTCGAAGGGCGCGGCAGCGTCTTCACCACCCGCCTCCACCAGCTGTTCGGCCGTGAGCTCGCGGGCGTTGCATTTCTCCATGCAGACCACACGCGATTCGGCTCGCAGCTTCGGGTGCAACTGGCCCTGGCCCACGTCCACGCCCACCACCCGCGCGGCGCCGCGCTGGAGCAGGCAGTCGGTGAAACCACCGCTGCTCTGCCCCACGTCGAGGCAGCGTTGGCCGGTCACATCCAGGCCGCAGTGCGTGAGCGCGCCGTCGAGCTTGAGCCCGCCGCGCGACACGAAGCGAGACTCCGCCGTGTCCAGCAGCTCCAGCTCCACCGTCTCGCGCAGCTCATCGCCGTTTTTGGTGACGGCTTTCCAGTCGCCCGGCGGCACACGCCAGCGCACACCCGCAGCGATCAGCCGCTGGGCCTGTGAGCGGGATGCGGCGAGGCCGCGTTCAACGAGAAGTTGGTCAGCACGCATGGGGAGAACGGAAAAAAAGAAGGCAGCAACGTCACTGGCGAGCAACGAGCGGTCCGAAGGCCACGAGCCCCAGGGCGCAGCGGAACCGGCTTTGCCGGGCCGCCAGCGCCGCCCCTGGGGGGTGACGCCGAAGGCGGCGCGGGGGGAGTCAAGACCTGCGCGGGAGGTGCTTAATACCGGTAGGTGTCGGGCTTGTAGGGGCCCTGTTTCGGCACGCCGATATAGGCCGCCTGCTCGTCGCTCAGCTCGGTCAGCATCGCGCCGACCTTCTTCAGGTGCAGGCGGGCCACCTTTTCGTCCAGGTGCTTGGGCAGCACATAGACCTTGCCCACTTCGTAGAAATCGCTGTGCGTGAACAGCTCGATCTGCGCGATGGTCTGGTTGGCGAAGCTCGACGACATCACGAAGCTCGGGTGGCCGGTGCCGCAGCCCAGGTTCACCAGACGGCCCTTGGCCAGCAGGATGATGCGCTTGCCGTCCGGGAAGATCACGTGATCGACCTGGGGCTTGATCTCTTCCCATTCGTACTTTTCCAGCGTCGCGACCTGGATCTCGTTGTCGAAGTGGCCGATGTTGCAGACGATGGCCTGGTCCTTCATGGCGACCAGGTGCTCGTGGCGGATCACGTCCTTGTTGCCGGTGGTCGTGACGAAGATGTCGGCCTTGTCGGCGGCGTATTCCATCGTGACGACCTTGTAGCCTTCCATTGCGGCCTGCAGGGCGTTGATGGGGTCGATCTCGGTCACCCACACCTGGGCGCTCAGGGCGCGCAGGGCCTGGGCCGAGCCCTTGCCCACGTCGCCGTAACCGGCCACGCAAGCCACCTTGCCGGCGATCATCACGTCGGTGGCGCGCTTGATGCCGTCCACCAGCGATTCGCGGCAGCCGTAGAGGTTGTCGAACTTGCTCTTGGTCACCGAGTCGTTCACGTTGATGGCGCGGAACATCAGCGTGCCCTTGACGCTCATTTCCTTCAGGCGGTGCACGCCCGTGGTGGTCTCTTCGGTCACGCCGATGATCTGCGCGCCCTTGCGGCTGTACCAGGTCGGGTCCACGGCCAGCTTGGCCTTGATGGCGGCAAAGACGATCTGCTCTTCTTCGCTTGTGGGGTTGGCCAGCACGCTCTGGTCCTTCTCGGCCAGCTTGCCCAGGTGCATGAGCATGGTGGCGTCGCCGCCGTCGTCCAGGATCATGTTGGGGCCTTCGCCTTCGGCACCGGCGGCGCCGAATTCAAAGATGCGGTGCGTGTAGTCCCAGTAGTCGGCCAGGCTCTCGCCCTTGATGGCGAACACCGGCGTGCCGCTGGCGGCAATGGCGGCGGCGGCGTGGTCCTGCGTCGAGAAGATGTTGCACGAGGCCCAGCGCACTTCGGCGCCCAGGGCTTGCAGGGTTTCGATCAGCACGGCCGTTTGAATGGTCATGTGCAGCGAGCCGGTGACCCGCGCGCCCTTGAGCGGCTGGGCCTTGGAAAACTCTTCGCGGATCGCCATCAGGCCGGGCATTTCGGTCTCGGCGATGCGGATTTCTTTGCGGCCCCAGGCGGCCAGGCTGATGTCGGTGATGGCGCAGTCGGTGTTGACGGCGGTCGGGATGCGTGCGTTCATGGGATCTCCAGATGAGGTTGGCAAGAACCACTGGCGCAAAGGGGCAAAAAAAAGCCCATCACACGTCAGTGGATGAGCGTCGTTGCATGGATGTTCCGAGCCTCACGCCCCGCGCTGACCAGTGGTCAGGGGTGCGCTGCAACGCTCCTCGGATCGGGGGATTCTAACGCAGCCCCGGTTTTTTGACATCTGCGAAACTGCTCCCCCTTCATGCCCCACTTCTCCCTTTCCCCATCACTGGCCGACTGGCCGCAGGCCGAGCGCGCCGGCATCCACGGCGTGCTCACCGACATCGACGACACCCTCACCACCGAAGGCGCCATCACGCCCGACGCGCTCTCCGCGTTGCACGCCCTGCGTGCGGCCGGCCTGCCGGTGTTCGCGATCACCGGGCGCCCGGCCGGCTGGAGCGAGGCCTTCGCGGTGGCCTGGCCTGTGAACGCCATCGTGGCGGAGAACGGTGCCGTGGCGCTGTGGCGTGACACCGCCGGTAGGCTCCGCAAGGCGTATCTGCAGGACGAGGTCGCGCGGCGCGCCAACTGGGCGCAACTCCAGTCGGTGGCGCAGTGCATCCTCAGCGAACTGCCGCACACGCGGTTGTCTCAAGACAGCCCGGGCCGAGAGACCGACATCGCCATCGACCACAGCGAGTTCGCGCAGCTGGACGACACGGCGATCACGCAGGTGGTGCGGCTCATGCGGGACGGCGGGCTGAACGCCACCGTGAGCTCCATCCACATCAACGGCTGGATCGGCGCGCACGACAAGCTGGCTGGCGCGCGCTGGATCGTGCGCGAGCAACTGGGCCGTGATCTCGACGCCGAACAGGACCACTGGGTCTACGTGGGCGACTCGACCAACGACGCGGCCATGTTCGGCCACTTCCCGCACAGTGTGGGCGTGGCCAACGTGGCACGGTTCTGGGACCGGCTGTCACACCGGCCGCGCTATGTGACGCAGCACGAACGCGGCGCCGGTTTTGCCGAGGTCGCGCAAGCCGTGCTCTTGGCAAGGATGGCCTCGTGAGCGAACACCCGCTGCCCCCGGGCCACAGCGGCACCACCCTGCCCGCAACACCGCCACCCCATGCCCGACTGGGCCTGGTGGCGATCTTCGGCTCCACCTTCTTCGAGCTGGTGGGCTACTTCATGCTGTTGCCCTTGCTGCTGTTGCGGCTCAAGGGTGCCGACGTGTCCACCACCCTGGCCGGGCTGTTTGCGGCCAGCGGCTGGGTGGGCGTTTTCGTCATCACGCCGTTTGCCTCGGCCATCACGCAGCGGCTGGGGCGGCGGCCCACGCTCTGGCTGGCGGCCGCCGTGCCGGTGGTCAGCACCACCGGCTTTCTGTTCACCGACTGGCTGCCCGCGTGGTTCGTGTTCGACTTCATCGCCGGCGCGGCCTCCGGCCTGCGCTGGGTGCTGGCCGAAGCGGTGGTCGCCGAGTTCGCGCCACCGCTGAAACGCGGGCGCATGGTGGGTCTGTTCGAAACCATGGTGGGCACCACCTTCGTCATCGGTCCCGCCCTGCTGGCACTGGTCGGCCCACAGAACCCGCTGGCGCTGTGGCTGGTGCTCGCCAGCCTGGCCATCGGGCTGGTCTGGAGCCTGCTGATTCCGCCACTGCCCACCGCCGTCGACGCACACAGCGCGCGCGTGGGTCTGCACGGTGTGTGGCACGCCTTGCGTGCGCACCCGCTGATCATGGCGGTGGGGTTTGTCGGTGGCTTTTTCGAGAGCGGGCTCACGTCCATCCTGCCGCTGTACGGCCTGAGCCTGGGTCTGGGGGTCACGGCGGCGACGCTGCTGGTCTCGGCCAGCGGTTTGGGCAGCGCGCTGATGATGCTGCCCGCCGGCCTGCTGGCCGACCGCATGAGCGCAGCGCCGGGCCGCTCCCAAGCCAGCTCGCACCGCAGCCCGCAGGGCGAAGGTATTCCGGTCACCGCTCACCCCAAACAGCGTTTCGGTGACGCCCACGCGGTGCGCCTGCGGCTGCTGCACGGCTGCTCCGTCATCACGCTGCTGGCCACGCTGGTGATCCCGTTCGTGGCGCAGACCCCCTGGCTGGCCGCGCCGGTCGCGTTTCTGTGGGGCGGCGCGGGCGGCTGCCTGTACACGCTGGCCATGATCGACATCGGCTCGCGCGAAGAAGGCATCACCCTGGTCAACAGCACCGCCGTGCTGGTGCTCTCGTACACGCTGGGCGGTGTGCTGGCGCCCGCACTCGGCGCGGCCATGCTGGACTGGGCGCCAGTGCTGGGCTTTCCTGCCTTGTTGCTCGCGGTGGCCGGGCCGGGCTGGTGGCTGCTGCGCAGCGCGAGCCGCGCAACTTGATCAGGGCGCGGCCGAGGAGGCTGGCGCGGATGTGTGTGCCCTGTCCAACACCCGGTCGGCCAAGCCACCGCCGACCCACATACCGCCCAAAGTGACCCAGGCGGTCACTGCGAAGATCGCGCCGCCGGTCATGCCCGCTCCGACCGCGCAGCCGCCCGCCAGCATGGAGCCAAAACCCATCAGGATGGCGCCGACGATGTAACGCGGCATGGTGTAAACACCACCGAAGCCTTCGAGCTTCCAGTCGCCGCCGACCAGCGCGCCGATCAGCGAACCGACGAACACCCCCGGCATTAAGCCCAGACCAAAGGTCCAGGGCTCGCCGGGCTCGGCCAGCACGCGCATCAGCCACTCGGCCGAGGGACCGCTGAAGGTGAGGCCCTGAATCTGCACCGGCTCGAAAGAGTGGCTCATCACCTGGTAGGTGCCGGCCCAGGCCAGCGCCACCATCAGGCCCGTGCCCACACCGCCGGCCCACTTCCAGAAGCCCCAGCCGCTGTAGTAAGCAAAGAACCCGGCCACCACCAACCACAGTGCCCCAAAGGCCAGGCCGTCCATCGGCCCCACGCCCAGCAAAGCCAGCAGGCTGCGCGACGGCCCGCCATCGACCACCCACCAGCCGGCGATGGTCTCCCGCAACGGCGCGAGCGCACCCCCGAGCGCCGCCTGCGCCGTCACCGCAAACACCAGCCCCGAGAGCAGCGCGCGCAGGTTGCCATTGGCCGACAGCACCAGCAGGCGGCTGGCGCAGCCCCGGGTCATGACCATGCCCACGCCGAAGATCAGCCCACCCACCAGCGCACCCGAAAGACTGCCCCGGGTCGCGAGCTGGCGCGCGGTGCTCACGTCCAGCGTGCCGCTCACGATCAGCAGCTGCACCCCCACCACCGCCGTGGCAAACGCCAGCAGCCAGACCGCCAGTTTTTCGCCAAACTTGCCGTGCCAGAACTCCACCACCGCCGCGCGCAGGCAAAAGCGCGAGCGCTGCGCAAAAAAGCCAAAACCCAGCCCCACCGCCAGCCCGCACAGCGCGAGCACCGCGGGTTCGCCCCAGCGTTCGATCCCGTTGTTCCAGTCCATGAACATTCCATTCATTTGTATATGCGCATGTGAAGATGTTATGCCGCCACCCGAGCCAAAGGGTTGACGCCGCGCAAGGTCGGGCGCACCCGACACGCGGGTTAAGCTGCTCGCCCACTCCGCCCCGGCGGTTTTTCCCACCCGAAAGGACACCCCCATGGCCATCCCCTGGCTCGTTGCGCTCAAGGTGATTCCCTGGGGCGACGTGATCGAACACGCGCCCAAGGTGCTGAACGCCGCGCGCAAGCTGATGGAGCGTCAGCGCACCCCCCAAAATGTGCCCGCTGCCGGCGACAGCGTGATCCCCATGCCCTCGGCCGAACCGCCCAACGCAGCAGCGCTGCACCAGCGCCTGCTCGCGGTGCAGCAACAGCTCGACCAACAGGCCCAGTCGCAGGACCAGCTCACCCAGACCCTGGCCGAACTCGCCGAACAGAACGCCCGTCTGGTGGGTGCGGTGGAGGTGTTGCGGGTGCGCACCCGTCTGATGTTGTGGGGGATGGCGCTGTTGGCGCTGGCGCTGGCCTGGTCCGTCTGGCGCTAAAGCCGTTCAGTTTTCCAGGCCACCGGAGCGCCACCCCGCCGCCTGAAACGGGACCACCCAGGGCACCGCCGGGCCGGCTCCGCCGGACGGCCAGTGCCGCCCCCTTTTGAGGGGGTCGCGCGAAGCGCGGCGGGGGTGTTTCACTTCAGTGCTGAAGCGGCGCCTGGTAAAGCCAGACCGGCTTGCCGGCCACCGTCTCCAGCCGCGCCTTCGGCTTCCAGCCCACGGCATCGAACTCCAGGCTCACCAGCCAGGCGCCCGGCTGGAGCTCGGCGGTCGCTTTTTCCATCGCGCGGGCCATGCTCTCAGGCCGCTGGAACAGATACACCATGTCAAACCCCGACCAATCGGCAGCCCAGATGTCGGCGCGGCGCACGCGGGCAAAGCGGCAGCGCAGCGCACACAACAGCGTGAGCGGCCAACTCCACTCCAGTCCGAAGATGCGAGCCAACGGGTACTCGCTGTGCAACGCGATCAAACCGGCGCCGAGGCCGCAACCCGCATCCACCACCTGAGCCCCCTCGGGCAGCGGCGCCTTCTGGGCCAGGCCTTTCAGCGCCGCGGCGGGGGTGGGAAACAGCGGCGCGTCGCGCCAGGTGTTGAGCGGGTACAGCGCCAGCAACAGCGCCAGCGGCAGCAGCCAGACCCAACCGGGCAGGCCGCCCGCCGCGCCGCTGGCCAGCAGCGAGAGCGGGAAGCCGCCCAGCATGAACACGCGGCGCCAGGGCGTGCGCCCGGTCCAGGCCGGCAGGCCCGAGACCAGCAGCGCCGGCACGAAGGCCGCCACGGCGCCCAGCCCGGCCGCGCGCAAACCCAGGAACACGGCCCAGGCGAGCGCCCAGGTCAGCAGGGCGGGAAGGGGCCAGATCAGCATGGTGAACGGCATTGTCGCCGCTGGCCCGGGCCGGATGGCCCAAGAAAAGAGCGCCCGAGAGCGCCCTTTTGTCACGCGGTGCCAGCCCTCGAACGGACGGCCGAGCGGCCTGTCATCTGATGCGCAGCACGACCAGCGTCTGGTTGAGCAGCTGATAGCCGATCTCGCCGAAGGTCACCGGGCCGGACAGGTCACCGAGCTTCTGGCCTTCGAGTTCACCGAACAGGAAGTTCAGGATGCAGTTGCACGAGAAGCTCACACCCTCGGTGCTGTAGCCGGCCAGGTGTTCGCGGAAGCTCGCGCCGTAGTCGGCCACGGGCTTGGCAAAGCGGTAGTCCACGCCGGTGAACACCGGTGCGTACAACACCACCTTGTCCGCCGCCACGTCCACCGACTGGATGGAGGCGTTCAGGTGCGCGCCCCCGAAGTCACCCACCAGCGGCAGCTTGCCGTCACCCAGGCCCATGGCTTGAACATAGGCGGCCAGCGAAGTCTTTTCGCCATTGACCAGGCAATCGCCGATCTCGAACGAGGTTTCGGTGAAGCGCAGCGTGTCGCCATCGCCGGGCTCGAAGATGTTCACGATCTCGATGGAAGCAAGCTGGCTCTCCGGCAGGGCCACATGGGCCACCACCACGCCGTCTTCGAACTTCTGACCGGTCGTGCCCAGGTAGACCTTGGGTGTGACCTGGCCCAGATCGGACAGGAGCACACCCGCGACCCAGCCCACGGTGGGCTTGAGGAAGGCGTCGGCGTCGTTGGCGGCTTCTTCGGCGAACTTGGTGTGCGAGGCGCTGCCGGCCGGCACGATGGCCACGGAGAACCCGTTGTCGGGGCCATTGCCCACGATGCCTTTGAGCTGATCCACCGCGTAGTGGGCCAGCGTCACCTGGGCCTGCGTGGGCAGCGGCGTCACGAACACCTGGCCCTCGGTGGAGACCACGCCACCGGCGGTGTCCATGAAGTAAGGAATGGTGCCCGCCACCCAGTGGCCTGTCGGCAGCGCGTCCAGCGCGCCTTCCGGGCCGGCCAGTGACAGAAAGGCGCCGCTGCGGATCAGCTCGGACGCGGCGGCAATGCTCATCAGTTGTTGTTTCATGTGGTGCCTCAGATGCGGCTGATTTGATCGACTTCGGAGGCCAGGATGCGCTCCCATTTGGTAAAGAAGGCCAGGATCTCGCCGGCCTTCTGGCTCACAGGGTCGGTGCTGCGCTCGATGCGTTTGGCCAGCAGCTGCATGGCCAGGTTGGTGGTCTGGATGCGCGCCAGACCACCGCTGGCCGCACGCGACCAGCAGGGATGGGTATGGGAAGGAATTGGCATGTGGGGCCCGGTTTGGTGAGAAAAGGCCCGTGCACAGCACCGGCCACCCACCAGGTTCAACGGCCCCGACACCCGCGACTTGAGCAGGAAGGCCAGGTCACTTGACGCAGATCAAAGCCGGGTCGATTTCAGCGCGGCGTCGCAGCCTGCACCCGCTGCGATCCAGCGCCGAGCGAAACACCGGAGCAGCGGCGCGGCCCAGCGCCAGCGGGCTCCGAGCACGCCCTCGGGGTCGCTGATCGCACCACAGCGGTAGAGCCGCTGCGCGCCGTCCCAGCGCAGCGCGTCACACGCGCCCACGCGCTTGCGCGAAATCACCTGGCCGAGCGGGCAAGGCTCGGCCAGGCAACACACGCCGCAGCCATTGCAGGGCGCGCCCAGCGCGGGTTGGGGCGGGGCTGCCGGGTGGATGTGGATGATCTGGTGGGGATCCAAAAGCGTTCTCGCGAGGGGCTGCCTTCGGGGCGGAGGTCGATGCCCCCCGTCGCGGGGCGCACCCAGTGTCGCACCCTTGATCCTCCTCCGAGGATGTCGTCTGGCACCCCAGTGAATGCCCGATGAGTGAGAGACCGAGAGGCGGCCTCATCCCGCCGTCGCCGGCCGCCCGGGCGGTCGTCCCCGCCCCTTGAGGTAGGGGTCCCAGGCACCGTAGTGGCTGACGATCGCACCGCGCGGCAAGGCAAGCCCGATCAGCAACAGCCCGGCGACCCCGACGAATACGCTGCCGGCCGCACTGTAGCCATCCAGCAGCCAGGGCGCCAGCAGCAGCCAGACCCCGAAGGCCGCAATGATCCAGCGCAGCGGGCGGGCAACCTCGGCCAGCGCCATGACGGCGAAGGTGATCACCAGCGAGCCGATCACGTGGTCGTTGTCGGCCGCCGGACCGGTGGTGTCAAACAGCAGCCGGGTCAACATCAGGCCGGCACCGAGGGCGCCGCTGATGACCAGGCTCCACGGCAGGCTGACGCCGCCGCTGAACATTTCGCGCAGCACCGCGCCGGGTGGCGCCGCGAAATCGTCGGAGGAATCGGCGCTGCCGCCGTCGATGGTGTCGCCGTGCAGCATGACGTGCCACAACGATTTGCCTTGCCGTCGGCGTTCGCGCAGAAACTGCAGCGTGGCCAGGATCTCGTCGAACGAATAGGGAATCTGCAGCAGCATCGCGAGCGCCGCCACGAGACACAGCGTGCACCAGGTGCCGATCACGATCGGCTGGATGATGATGAAGACCATGCTGACCGCGCCGAGCGGCACGATCATCACGCCGAACAGCAGCACCAGCCAGGGCATCGTGCGCCAGCGCCGCTTGTCGCCGATGACGCCGGTGATGATCTCGAGCACATAGACGGCGCCGCCCAGCCCGGCATCGGCCACCGGCCAGGCCTCGGACACCGAGGAGGTGACGATGCGCTCCGTGCCGTCGCCAAAAAACGGGTCCCAGGCGGTATCGATGTGACCGAGCTGGAAGGCGGCGAGGTAGCGCGAAATGAACAGCCCGACCAGGGCCAGGGCGATGATCGGGATGCGCTGGTTCCACGAAGACGGGCTGTAGTCCCAGCCGGGCGGCGTGTCCGGCCCGACCAGCCGGGCGACCGGGCTGACCCCTGGCGGCGACGGCACGCCGACCGCGAACAGGATGACCAGGGCGCCGACCAGCGTGTTGTTGGCGTAGGCGGCGGCGCTGGGCGTCCAGAAGACCAGCGGCGCGAACAGCAGCCAGCCGCCCAGCGCGGCCGTCGCCCAGCGCGCCCAGGCCGCGCTGCGCGACAGCGACAACAGGGCGAACACGGTGATCAGCAAGCCGCTCAGGATGTCGCTGGCGGTCATCCAGGTGTCCGAGAAGGCCAGGCCGCGCTGGTTGGGTGCCACCACCAGCTCACCAGCGACGCCCCAGTGCTCGGCCAGGCCGAGGATGAAGGGGCTGGACACCAGCCACAGGCCCAGCGCCGCATTGACGAAATGGCACCACACCGTCTGCCCGTGCTCGCGCCGGTCGACGGCCTCGAATTCGGCGATCAGTTGCGTTTCAGGTGCCGACTGCTCGCTCAGGTCCTGCAGCCAGAGGGGAACCGGGATGTGATTGCGGCCGTACCAGGCGGCCGGGCCCTGCTTCAAGCGGCCCATCATCCTAGGCAGCGCGCCGCGCAGGCTGTGGCGCGGTCGCCAGCCGAGCAGCTGGGCGGCGCGAGCGACATCCAATTCGTAGTGGTCGTCGGCCAGCCAGACCATGAAGGGTTTGATGAAAGGGTCGATGCCGCGGTCGATGGCGTCGGGAATGACGTCCTCCATCGCGTCCTGCGCCCAGGCGCCGGTGGCCGCCACCGGCTTCGGGATGCGCCGCGTCGTCCAGGCTTCGCCGTGCAGCAGGCGGCCGATCAGGTTCTGCAGGGATTCGTAACTCTCGGTTGTTGGCTCGCCGATCAGCACGGTCGTTTCTTCGGCCAGTTTCTGGCGCGACGCCACTGTCTGCCGGAAGGCCTCGGCCACGTCGTCCAGATGCACAAAAGCCTGGCCGTGGCCCGGGTCGCCGGGAAAGACATGGCTCAACATCTGCCGCTCGTAGATGCGCTGAACCTGATAGGCCAGCGACGGCACTTCGCAGTCTTCGGTGTAGACACCGGCGAGGCGCAGGATCACGACCGGAATCCGGCCACGCTCCCGGCGCACCACGTCTTCCGCCGCCACCTTGGATTCGGGATACGGCCATTTCGGCGCCAGTTCGGCCGTTTCGTCGAGCGGCACGCCGGGCTCGGTCGGGGCGTGGACCAGCATGGTGCTGGCGTAGACGAACTGCTCGACATCGAAGTCCTGCAAGGCCTGCAACAGGTGGCGCGTGCCCTGCACGTTGACCGTCTCGTAGCGCTCATCGGGCTCGCCGGAGAAGTCGTAGAAGGCGGCCAGATGGATGACCGACGCCAGGCGCCCACCGCAGCGCTCGCGCAGGCGCTGGCAGGCGGTGGCGAGCGCCGCCGCGTCCGTGATGTCAGCGTCGATGCAATCGGCCGCCTGCCGGCAGTCGAGCTCGAACCCCACCACGGTGTAGCGCTCGCCCAGCGCCGCGCTGATCGCCTTGCCGAGCCGCCCGGCCGCGCCAGTGATCAGAACCACCGGTTTTTCCAAAGCCATGTGTCGGACTCCTTCAGCAGCGTGTTGCCCAGTTGCCGGTGGAGCAAATGGCGCGCCTGTGTCAGGTCGCCCGAGTGCGCCGCTGTCGCTTGCTCAGCCTGTGTGGGCCGCTGCGGTGCCGCCGTTTTTTCCGGGAGTCGGTAGGAATTGCCGGTGACCGGCGATTGACCGTGCGGGCCGCCAGCGGTCGCCCTTCAGCGAGGGTTCGCCCGTCATCGCAAGGGCGCCGAGCCAGCGATCGTTGCGGCGGCCCACATCGCTTGATCCAGCGCCCCGGGAAGGACGTCGATGATGCGGTCGATTTCTCCGTCGTTCAGCGCCGGGTACAGCGGCAGGGCCAGCGAACATTGCGCGAGGTGCTCGCTGCGAGGCAGCGCCCGGCCGTCGTGCAGCGGGGCCAGCGCACGGTGGTGATGCAGTGGCGCCGAGTAGTAGATCCGGGTCGCGACGCCCTCCCTGGCCAGTGCGTCTGCCAGCGCATCGCGTTGCCCGCCGGACTCAAGCGTGACGACGAAGTAATTCCACGCATGTCCCTCGTGGTCCTGGGGCAGCGTCAGCCTTGGCAAGGCGGCCCAGGCAGCCAAATAGCGTGAGGCGATCTGGCGGCGGCGAGCGAGCGCCAGGGGAAACGTCTCCAGCGCAATTTGCAGCAGGGCGGCCTGCAGTTCGTCCATGCGGCTGTTGCGACCCAGGCACAGGTGTTCGTTGGCCTCGTGGCCGTGGTTGCGAAGCAGGCGGGCCTGTCGCGCATGCCTTGCGTCGGCAAACGCCATCGCACCGGCGTCACCCACCGCGCCCAGGGTCTTGGTGGGGTAGAAGCTCATCGCCGCCGCGTCGCCCCAGGTGCCGGCCAGGCGTGCGGTGCCGTCGGGCGCGGTGCAACTTGCACCGAGGCACTGCGCGATGTCCTCAACCAGCCACAGGCCCTGCTCGCGGCAGTAAGCGGCGAGCGCAGGCAGGGCCGAGGCATCGCCGAACAAACCGACCGCGAGCACGGCACGGGTGCGCACGCCGCGGGCAGCTTGGTGCGCCTCCAGCGATGGCAGGAAGCCGCTCGCGTCACAGTCCACGAACACCGGTCGGGCGCCGGCTGCGAGCACGGCTTCGGCACAGGCCACGAAGGTGTAGGCCGGCAAGACAACTTCATCGTCGGCACTGCCACCCCCGAGCGTTCCCACACCGAGCGCTGCCAGTGCCAGGCACAAGGCGTCAGAGCCGGAGTTGACAGCAACAACCTCACGCGCGCCGAGCAACGCCGACATCGAAGCCTCGAAGGCACGCACCTGCGGGCCGAGCACGTACACGCCGCTGCGCAGCACGTCTGCGCAGGCGCGGGTGATGCGTCCGGTCACTTCGGGATCGTTGCAAAACGGCGACCGGAAGAAGGGGATCGCGGCCGGCGCGGCGCCTGGTGTCACGCTTCGAGAATTCGGCATGCCCGTTCCACTGCGGCCAGGCCGTCGTCTCCTGTGGCGATGGCACTGGATTTGCCACGGATGGCTCGGCTGAACGCCACATATTGTTGACACAGAGGGTCCATGCCCAAGTGACGCCTGGCCTCGGGGCTGCGCAGATCGAGCGCCAGCGGACCGCCCTCGGTCTGCGCTTGTATGACCGCTTCGGGCACGGTGGCGCCCAACCCACTCTCGAACACGGCCACCCATCCACCGATCTGCACGCGTGCGCACACAGCGGTGGCGCTCACCTGTCGGTCGATCAGTTCCAGTGGAGCGCCGTTGGAGATGCCGCACAACCAGGCCATGAGGTCCAAGTCGTGCACCATCAGGTCCAGCACGCTGTCCGTCGCCGCACCTGGGCGGGACGAGCTGCGTCGGAAATGCAGAAAAGGGTCGCGTTTGCCATGGTGGCGCCGCGCAGCCTCCCGAAGCAGGGCACGGCACCCGTCATGCAAGAGCGGATTGAAGCGCTCGATGTGGCCGGTGCACAGCGTCACCCCCTGCTGTCGTGCGGCTTGCAACATGCGCATGCCGTCGGCCACCGTCAGACACAAGGGCTTCTCGACGAGCACGTGACAACCACGCGCCATCAGCTCCAGCGACACGTCGGCATGCGCCGTGTCGCTGGTGGCGACAGTGGCGGATGTGATGTCCAAGGGCAGCTCGTCGACATGGCGCAGGAGTGGCAGCGAGCCCAAGGCAGGGTCCAGCGGGAGCGCCGCGAAAGGGTCGACCATGGCACGCAGTTGAAAGCCCGGCAACCCGGCCAGCCTGCGGGCATGGGTGCTGCCGAAGCGCCCCAGGCCAACGACCGCATGGACCAGCGCGGCAGGAGCAACACCAGTGGCGATGTGGGTCGAGGCAACGGCTGCGTTGCCGCTGGGCATCGCCAGATCGTCATCGAAGAAAAGGGGCATGGAATTCATGTCGGGGTGTCTGGCTCTGCAGGTTCGCCGTACTGGAGGCGGATCGCCTATTGTGCTGGCTCATATCCCAGCTCGATCAACAGGCTGCCCGCGATGCGTTCGAAACGCCGGATTTCCTCTTCGCTCATTTCTTCGCGCCAGGACCCAATACGCCCCGTGCTGGGCCCCTCCATCGTTCTCCGCTGTTGGCGCAGGCGCTGTTCGTGGCTGACGACGACGCTGCCATCACGCGATATCCGTGCCCGGTGTTCTTCCAGCCTCAGCGGGGCGCGTTCTTGATGGTTGAGCAACTGGTTCGACCACGGCAGGTCCAGGAACTGGCACAGATGCCGCAACACAGGCTCCGGCCGGTCCACCAGGTCTTCGTAAAAGACCTCGGTGTAGTGGGTGTTGCCAAGGCCAGCGTGGCGGGCCGCCTGCACCCGGTCAACCCAGGCGCGCGCCAGGACCTCAGGGTCATGACCCGGTGTGAACCATTGTTGGCGCCATGACGCGGCAACATCTCGACCGTCGCGGATGAGGTGGATGAACCGGGCCTCTGGCAGCATTGACCCAATCACGCCGATGTGAAACGAGTAGTCCGGTGTTTTTTCACCCCAGCGAGGCTTGTTGAAGCGCTGCGCGTAAAGGCGGTAGAAGGCCCGCAGTCCGTCGGCCACGGTGAAGGGCTGCAGGCCTTGCACGGCCTCGGCCAGCGCTTCGCGCGCCACACCGAAGTCGCCCCAGTTGGGGGCGTGGGGCGGATAGGCAGTGACCGTGTCGACGAAGCGTGCGCGAGCATCGTCCGTCGATTCGTCCAGCGCGGAGGCTGCAACGACGAAGCTCGTCTCGGGTGGGATCGCGAGGTCGGGATGGGCGTCGAGCATCAGCCGCAACAGCGTCGTGCCTGAACGTGGGGCGCCCACGATGACGGGCATGGGGGGTTGTTGATGGATCAAGGCGCAGTGCTCACGATCAGCGCAAGCAGTTCGCGCACGGTAGGCTCCAGCCCCATCCGCAAGGGATCGATCGACAGCCAGGGCGCCTCTGGCACCTCATAGGGTGCGCTGACCCCGGTGAACAGGGGGAGGTCGCCCTGCCGGGCGCGTCGGTAGAGGCCTTTGACGTCAGCGGCTTCACACACTTCCAGCGGCGTGCTGACGTGGACCTCCAGAAAGCGCTGCGCCCCGACGATGGTGCTGGCGTGTGCCCGGTCCGCCCGCAAAGGCGAAATCAGCGCTGCCACAACGATCACGCCGGCGTCGTTCATCAGTCGGGCGACTTCGGCGGTGCGGCGGATGTTCTCGCTGCGCCCTTGCTCACAGAAACCAAGATCCCGGTTCAGGCCGCGGCGCAACACATCGCCGTCGAGCACGACACACCGGCGGCCGCTGTCGTTCAATGCCAGGGACACCGCCTGGCCCAGGGTGGTCTTGCCCGCGCCGCTCAGGCCAGTGAGCCACAGGGTGAAGGGTGAATCGGTGCGCATCGCTGTTGCATCAGCGACGCATCAGCGACGCATGGTCTCGCAGACGGTCCGCCACCACTTGCAGGTGGGCACCACGAATGACGTGTTTGTAGGTGCCAGCCGCCACGCGCTCTTCGCCTACGCGCTCGAAGAAGGGTTTATGGGAGGGCGTCTCTGCTTGCTCATAGCGCGTGGGTCTCGCAACGAACAGGCATTCCTTGCTGTAGGCCTCCGCGCCGAACTCTGCGACGAAGTCGTCAAGCTCCCGTTGCAGCTGCCCGCCAAAGTGCCGGGCGTAGCGGTGCATGTCGTCCAGCTTGGACCGCCAGGCCTCGACGTCGAGTTCGACCACCACGTGCTCTTCGGCCGCGAGGCGTGTCAGCAGGCTGGGATGTCCGACGGTCGGGTAGCCGTAAGCGAGTACCGAATGGCCACGCGCCTTCGCCTGGATGGCGACTTGGTTGGCCAGAATGCGGCACAGGTCGTGGGAGGGGTTGTAGTCCTCCGCTTCGTCCGCGACGATGCACTCGATGCCCTCTGCGATCACATGCGCTGTCAGCGCCTCGATCCATTGCGTGAACAGGCCTGTGTCTCCGTCCAGCAGACCTTGGTAGATCGCGGCGTCAGGCACCGGCGCGACCACCTGAGAAACCCAGCTTGCACCAGCACGTTCCAGGTTGTCGATCGTGAGGTCCAACCGCGGCACCCCATTGGATCCCGCTCCGTTGGTCAGCACCACGACCTGCGGCCGCTCATTTCGAAGCCATTGCCACAGCAACAATTCGTGCCCTGGATGGGCAGCAATCAACAAGTGCTTCATCTGGGCTGAATTCTCGTCTGGATGTAGGTGGACATTCGCCTCAGCGGCGCAGTGATGCGCCACGATCGGCTGGCGTGGATCTCGCTCAACTGCGCGCGCAGGGCGGCGAGCTCGCTGCGCGCCCGCCCCTCGGCGTCCGCCAGGCGGGACGTTGATTCGTCGAGCCGTGCTGTGAGCTCGACGGCATGTTGATCTTTATCGACCAAGTGGGAACCTGCCTCATTGAGCCGCGCGGTGAGCTCGGTGGCATGTTCGGCTGTCCGTTGAACCTCGGCGCGCCAAGCGTCGATCTGAGCTTGATGTGCGCGCTGCTGATCGTTGAATGCCTGCTGCAAGCCCGCGATGTGCTGGTGCAATGAGGCAATCCCTGTGTGCGCGGCGGTGGCGTTGCCACGCCGGATCCAGTCGTTCAGGTAGCGCGCCATCTCCTGCGCGCGCTGTTCTGCCGGTACCGGGATGACCGCACGGGTCTCCACCATTCGCCGCACGCAGTGTTCCAGCCCGGACAGCATGGCATCCAGTCCGCAGTGCCTGCGAGCCCAGGTCGAGGCCTCTCGTGCATCCTGCGCGTCGAACTTGTCGAGTTCGGCCATCACATTCTGTCGCGTGATCGGCCGGGTCATGATGGCTCTGCCAAAATTCCAGCGTCGTGCATGGGCAACGGTGGCGGCAGACACCATTCCTCCCATGCCCGCGCTCGGATCGAGTGCCACCACCGCGTTGCCCGTGACCAGCGCCTCTGTGGCGCAGCGCCCTTTGCCAAACACGATGTCGTATCTCCCCAGCGCGGCGGCCGGATCCGTCAGGTGGTTGCCGCTGCCGCTGCCAATCACATCAAGCGCGAGACCCCGTTCAGCGCACGCCATGCGAACCTCCTCCAGCTGGGCGTCGTGCGACGCATAGTTGCTGAAGACCACCGCAGTGCGGGGCGTGACGGGCAAGGGCTCGCGTGGCAGAAAGCGCGTGAGATCGATGCCGTTCTGGAGGAGCTCAATGTGCTGGCGTTCGATGCCGAACTCGTGCACCAGCCGTTCGGCGCAGTTCTCGTCAACCGCCGCATGGCGAACCACCTGCGAAAACTGTGCTGGTCTGCCATGGTCCGCACTCCGGTCGTGGCAGAGGGTCAGGACGGGCACATCATGAAAATGCAGCAACGCACGAACGGTCTCGTGATGCGTGTTGCCAATGATGACGTCGGGCCGCGCGGCCATGTCCGCGACGTCGGTGACACAGGCGATCGATGCCTGGCGCAACTCGTCAGCCATGTCGCCAAAGGCGGTGGCGAAAATGGTCACGGAGTGACCACGGTTGCGCATCCAGAGCGCCAGATCTCGGGTGAACATCTCTGCGCCCGTCCGGTGCACGAGATAGCACATCGTGATCAGGATGCGCAAGGGTGGCGAATGCTTCGATGTGTCTGACACTGGCGTGGACATGGCGTCAGGTACCCGGCTGCGCATTGTTGAGTACGCCGTGCGCCTGCTGGTCGGCATGGTACGAGCTGCGCACCATGGCGCCCACGGCGGCGTGGGTGAAGCCCATCTTGTAGGCCTCGGCCTCGAACATCTTGAAGGTGTCCGGGTGCACGTAACGGCGCACCGGCAGGTGGTGGCCGCTGGGGGCGAGGTACTGGCCGATGGTCAGCATCTCGATGTTGTGCGCTCGCATGTCGCGCATCACGTCGAGGATTTCCTCGTCGGTCTCGCCCAGGCCCACCATCAGGCCGCTCTTGGTCGGCACGTGCGGGAACAGGGCCTTGAACTTCTTGAGCAGGTTCAGGCTGAACTGGTAATCCGACCCCGGGCGCGCTTCCTTGTAAAGACGCGGTGCGGTCTCCAGGTTGTGGTTCATCACGTCGGGTGGTGCGGCCTTCAGGATCTCCAGCGCGCGGTCGTCGCGGCCGCGGAAGTCGGGCACCAGCACCTCGATCTGCGTGCCCGGTGACAGTTCGCGGGTCTTCTGAATGCAGGCCACGAAGTGGCCGGCGCCACCGTCGCGCAAATCATCGCGGTCCACGCTGGTGATCACCACGTACTTGAGCTTGAGCGCCGCGATCGTCTTGGCCAGGTTCTCGGGCTCGTTCAGGTCCAGCGGGTCGGGGCGGCCGTGGCCCACGTCACAGAACGGGCAGCGGCGCGTGCACTTGTCGCCCATGATCATGAAGGTGGCCGTGCCCTTGCCGAAGCATTCGCCGATGTTGGGGCAACTGGCCTCTTCGCAGACGGTGACCAGCTTGTTGGCACGCAGCACGTCCTTGATCTCGTAGAAGCGGGTGGTGGGCGAACCGGCCTTGACTCGGATCCAGTCGGGCTTCTTCAGCACCTCGGCCGGCACGATCTTGATCGGAATGCGTGAGGTCTTGGCCTGGCTCTTCTGCTTGGCGGTGGCGTCGTAGCCGGCTGCGGCCTGTGGTGTGTCGGGGCGGGTCATGGCGTGGGCGCGGGTGGCGCAAGAGCGTTCAAGGGCTGAGGGTGGCGCCGAGCTTCTGGCTCAGGACCTGGGCCGCTTCATCCCATGAAACGGCGACCCCGATTGTAGAAAGGTCCACCGTCTGCAGGCCGATACCCGTCGTTTGCCCAGCCAGGCTCCACCTGGGGCGCAATGCACTGCGCGTTCATCCCCAGGCGCATCGCAGTCATCCCCCAACGTGGTGCACGATAGCGATCAACTCGCGCTTGGGAGGCATTGCATCTGCGGACCTTCGCGCCGGAGGTGGCACTTCAGACCTGAATCGACCCCATGCTATTGCACAGCAATGGCGACGGTGGGCGAGCACGCAGGAATCCCACCACCAACATTGTTGGCCTTGCGGTTGTCCCCATTGGATGCCAAGACACCGCCGCCGCATCCGAAACCGGTCAAGTTGTTGTATACGCCGTTGTTGGTCAGGCGCACTGTGGCGCCTGTGCCGGCTTGCGCTCCCACGCCATTGTTGGCCAATATGCTGTTCTCCACGGCAATGGAGCCGCCACCCGCATGAACGCCGATACCGCCGTTCCTCACAATGGTCGAGTTGAGCACCATGACATTTCCTGTGGTGCCAATCGCAGTTTCAATGCCAGCGGTCGCAAATCCAGATATGGAGACGCGGTCCACGATCAAAGCGGCGCCATCCAGCAATCGGATGCCCACCGCGCCGGTACCAGAACCGACGATCGAAAGATTTCGGACGGTAACAGCCGCACCAGACGCGTTGACAGAGATGCCGTTTCCGGCGTTGGTCAGAATACCCGCCAGGGTGCCGTCGCCATTGATCGTGATGGACTTCGTGATGGTCACTGCACCAAACCCACCCGGATCGAGCACCGAAATCTCGCCGTTGACTGCGGTCTTGCTGATCGCTCCTGCAAAAGTCTTGCAAGGTGCCGTTCGGCTGCAAGGATTGGCGTCATCACCTACACCTGATACCCATGTTCTCGTGGCTTGAGCGTGCACCAAGGAAACACCCATCAGGCTGTAAATGGTTAACGCCAACACGGTTTGAAAAATGCGATTCAGCAAAGTCGTCCTGGTCAAAACAGTTCTCCTAAGAGTAAAAAAATCGAAACAACACCGCTTGCAGAAATCCGGCGTCAAGTGACCTCAACTCAAGACTTTGAAGCCCTGCGCGTGCATGGTAACGCGAGCCCGACGCTTGATCTACGTGAATGCCCTGCTGGACAGCCATCAATCGACTTCAGCACAATATGCGCATACTCGGGCGCCCTGACCCGGCGCTGATCACCACCGAGGCTTGCTGTGCTGTTCGCGCAGTTGTCACACAGGGCCCGAACGGCTGGCGATTCAGACTTTCCGCTCAGCCTCGCGCCAGCACTGGCCCCAGCACCTTGCCGGTGTGGGTGCCCAGGCACACCACCTCCTCAGGGGTGGTCGCCGCCACGACGCGGCCCCCCCCACCTCCGCCTTCGGGACCCAGGTCGATGATCCAGTCGGCTTCGGCCATCACATCCAGGTCATGTTCGATCACGATCACGCTGTGACCACCGTCCACCAGCCGGTGCAGCACGCGGATGAGTTTTTCCACGTCGGCCATGTGCAGGCCCACAGTGGGTTCGTCGAGCACGTAGAGCGTGTGCGGCGCCTTCTGGCCCCGCCGTGTGACGTCGTCGCGCACCTTGCTGAGCTCGGTCACGAGCTTGATGCGCTGCGCTTCGCCGCCGCTCAGCGTCGGTGATGGCTGGCCCAGCGTGAGGTAGCCCAGGCCCACATCTTTCAGCAGTTGCAGTGGGTGGGCGATGTTGGGCATGGAGGCGAAAAACTCGACCGCTTCGTCCACCTCCATCTGCAGCACGTCGCCGATGCTCTTGCCCTTCCAGCTCACGGCCAGGGTCTCGGGGTTGAAGCGCGCGCCGTGGCAGACCTCGCAAGGCACCTTGACGTCGGGCAGGAAGCTCATCTCGATGGTGCGCATGCCCTGCCCTTCGCAGCCCGGGCAGCGGCCTTCGCCGGTGTTGAAGCTGAAGCGGCCCGGGCCGTAGCCGCGCGCCTTGGCTTCGAGCGTGTCGGCGAAGAGTTTGCGCACCGTGTCCCAAAAGCCGATGTAGGTGGCCGGGCAGCTGCGCGGCGTTTTGCCGATGGGCGTCTGGTCGACTTCGAGCACGCGGTCCACCACCTCGGAGCCGAGCAGCTTGTCGCAGCCGGTCCAGGCGGGCCGGGTGCCGTCGTTGTCCCAGGTCTGGCGGCCGGCGAAGGTGCTGCGCTGGGACACCGCCGCTGCTGCGTTGGTGAGCAGCACATCGCGCGCGAAGGTGGATTTGCCGGAGCCGCTGACGCCGGTGATGACGACCAGGCGTTGCAGGGGGACGGCGACGGTGAGGTTTTGCAGGTTGTGCAGGCGAGCGCCGCGGACTTCGAGCCACGGCAGACCCTCACCCCCGCCCTCTCCCGCCAGCGGGAGAGGGGGTTTTTCGCTCGAACGTGCCGCCGAAGACAACGGGCTTTCACTCCCTCGCCCCTCTGGGGAGAGGGTTGGGGTGAGGGGCAAGACGCCACGCCGCGCCTGCAGCGGATGTTTCATCGCATGCAGCAGGTAGCGCCCGGTGACGGACTCTTCATTCGCCGACAGATCGGCCACCGACCCTTGCGCCACGACACGCCCACCCCGTTTTCCCGCACTGGGACCGATGTCGATGATGTGGTCGGCGCGGCGGATGGTGTCTTCGTCGTGTTCCACCACCACCAGGGTGTTGCCCATGTCGCCGAGCTTGTGCAGCGCGTTGAGAAGGATCGCGTTGTCGCGCGCGTGCAGTCCGATGGTCGGCTCGTCGAGCACGTAACACACGCCCTGCAGGTTGCTGCCGAGTTGCGCCGCGAGGCGGATGCGCTGCGCTTCGCCGCCGCTGAGCGTGGGCGCGCCACGATCGAGCGTGAGGTAGTTCAGGCCCACCTCTTCCAGGAAGGCGAGGCGGCTCTCGATCTCGGGCAACAGGTCACGGGCGATGTCGGCTTCGCGGCTCGTCAGCACGGCCACTTTCAGCAAGCCCTGCACCCAAGAGCGGACTTCGTTCACCGACAGACGGGCCACGTCCGTGATGCCCACACCGCCAAACTTCACCGCACGGGCCTGGGCATTCAATCGTGTGCCTTCACACCCCGGACACGGTTGATCCGCAAGGTCTTCCACCTCGGGCTCGGCAAAGCTCTGCTCGCGGCCCTTCTGGTCGTCGTCGCGCACCGAATCATCGAGCGCCTTGCGCTGCTCGCGCGAGAGCGCCAGACCCGTGCCCACGCAGTCGGGGCACCAGCCGTGTTTGCTGTTGTACGAGAACAGGCGCGGATCCAGCTCGGGGTAGCTGGTGGCGCAGACCGGGCAGGCGCGGTTGGTGGAAAACACCTCCAGCTTGCCCAAGCCCACGGTGGACGTGCCGTCGGCCATGGCTTGCGCCAGGCCGTCCATCTGATGCAGCACATGCACCTGACCCTTGCCGATCTCCAGCGCCTTGCTGAGCTGGCTGCGCAGCCAGGCTTCGTTGGCCGGGTCCACCACGCCGTCGGCCACCGGCAGTTCGATGGTGTGTTCCTTGAAACGGTCGATGCGCGGAAAGCCGCTTGTGGGCAGGAACTCGCCGTCCACGCGCAGGTGGGTGTGGCCGCGCGGGCGTGCCCAGTCGGCCAGCTCGGTGTAGACGCCCTTGCGGTTCACCACCAGCGGCGCGAGCAGCCCGATGTGCTGGCCGACGTAGCGCGTGAGGATGGCGGCGGCAATGCTCTCGGGGCTTTGCGGCATGACGGCTGCGCCGTCGTGCACGCAGTGCTGCGTGCCCAGCTTCACGTAGAGCAAGCGCAGGAAGTGCCAGACCTCGGTGGTGGTGCCGACCGTGCTCTTTCGGCCACCGCGCGAGAGCCGCTGTTCGATCGCCACCGTGGGCGGGATGCCGTAGACCGCGTCCACTTCGGGCCGTCCCGCCGGCTGCACGATGCTGCGCGCGTAGGCGTTGAGCGATTCGAGGTAACGCCGCTGGCCTTCGTTGAACAGGATGTCGAAGGCCAGCGTGGACTTGCCGGAACCGCTGACGCCGGAGATCACGTTGAACTGGCCGCGTGGGATGTCCACGCTCAGGTTCTTGAGGTTGTGTTCCTTGGCGTTGACGATGCGGATGGCGTTGCTGTGGCCCGCGGTGCGCGCGGCCGAGGCGCGCTGGCGCTGCGGTTGCTTCAGGTAATCCACCAGCCGGCCTTCGTGCACCGCGTGCACCTCGCCCATGGACTCGGCGTAGGCGCGCAGGGCCTTGGCGGTGTGACTGCTGGGGTGCTGGCGCACGTCTTCCGGCGGCCCTTCGGCCACCACCAGTCCACCGCCCGCGCCGCCTTCGGGGCCGAGGTCGATCAGCCAGTCGGCGGCGCGGATCACGTCGAGGTTGTGTTCGATCACGACCAGCGAATGCCCGGCGTCGAGCAGCTTGCGCAGGCTGCGCATGAGCTTGGCGATGTCGTCAAAGTGCAGGCCGGTGGTGGGCTCGTCGAACAGGAACAGCGTGCCCTTGCGCGAGATGGGCTGGCGGCTGGCGCTGGCGCTCTTGGCGGCTTCGGCCAGGAAGCCCGCGAGCTTCAGACGCTGCGCTTCGCCGCCCGACAGGGTCGGCACCGGCTGGCCGAGCTTCACGTATTCGAGGCCCACGTCCACGATGGGCTGCAACGCGCGGATCACCTCGCGGTCGCTCGCGAACAACCCGGCCGCTTCGCTCACGGTGAGGTTCAGCACATCGGCCACGTTGTGCATCCGCCCGCCGCGTTCGATGCGCACCTCCAGAATTTCGGGCCGGTAGCGTTTGCCATCGCAGTCCGGGCAACGCAAATACACGTCGCTCAGAAACTGCATTTCCACGTGTTCGAAGCCCGATCCACCGCAGGTGGGACAACGCCCGTCGCCGCTGTTGAAGCTGAACTTGCTGGCGGTGTAGCTGCGCTGGCGCGAGAGCGGCGCGTCGGCAAACAGGGCGCGAACCGCGTCCCAGGCGCCGACGTAGCTCACCGGGTTGGAGCGCGCGGTCTTGCCGATGGGCGATTGATCGACGAACACCACTTCGCTCAAGAAGTCAGCGCCCAACAGGCGGTCGTGTGCGCCCGGTGAGTCGGTGGACTTGCCGAAGTGGCGCAGCAGCGCGGGAGCGAGCACGTCCTGGATCAGGCTGGACTTGCCCGAGCCGGACACGCCGGTGACCACCACCAGGCGCTGCAGCGGGAACTCGACACTCACGTTTTGCAGGTTGTGTTCGCGCGCGCCTTCGAGGATGAGGCGCGGCGTGCTGTCGGTCACCATGCGCTTGAAGCCCATGCCCACGGTCTTGCGCGCGCCCAGGTAGGCGCCGGTCAGCGTGTCGGCGCTGCGGATCTGCTCGGGCGTGCCGTCGAACACGATCTGCCCGCCGCGCTCACCCGGCCCCGGACCCATGTCGATCAGTCGGTCGGCCGCCAGCATCACGGCCGGGTCGTGCTCCACCACCACCAGCGTGTTGCCCGCGTCGCGCAGGCGCAGCATGGCGTCGTTGATGCGCGCCATGTCGCGCGGGTGCAGGCCGATGCTGGGCTCGTCCAGCACGAAGAGCGTGTTCACCAGCGAGGTGCCGAGCGCCGTGGTGAGGTTGATGCGCTGCACCTCACCGCCGCTGAGCGTGCGGCTCTGGCGGTCGAGCGTGAGGTAGCCGATGCCGACCTCGCAGAGGTAGCGGATGCGGGTGTTGATCTCTTCGAACAGCAGGCGCACCGCCTGCGCCTGGCCGGCGCCCGCGAGGTCCGAGCCCGCAGGGACCAGCGTCTTGTCCAGCGCCGCAAAAAACACCCGCAACCTGTCCAGCGGCATCAGCATCAGGTCGTGCAGGCACAAGCCGGGCACGGCCTCCAGCTGCGCACGCGACCACGCCACACCCTTGGGCAGGTACCGCTTCCCGGGCGGCAGCACCGCGTCGGCCTGGGCCTTGGTGCCGATGCGCCAAAGCAGGCTGTCGGTCTTCAGGCGCGCGCCGCCGCAGCTCGGGCATTCGGTGTAGCTGCGGTACTTGGACAAGAGCACACGGATGTGCATCTTGTAGGCCTTGCTCTCCAGGTACTCGAAGAAGCGCGCGATGCCGAACCAGTGCTGGTTCCACTTGCCGTTCCAGTTCGGCGAGCCGGCCTTGACCCAATGTTGCTGTTCGGGCGTGAGCTTGTTCCAGGGCGTGTCGCGCGGGATGCCCGCGCTTTCAGCGTGGCGCATCAGGTCGTCTTGCGCTTCTTTCCAGGCCGGGGTCTGGAAGATCTTGATCGCACCATTGCGCAGCGTGAGCTTGTCGTTCGGGATCACCAGGCCGTGGTCCACCCCGATCACACGGCCAAAACCGCGGCAGGCCTCGCAGGCGCCGACGGCGGAGTTGAAGGAGAACATCGAGGGCGTGGGATCGGTGTAGCGGATGTCGCTCTCGGGGCAATGCAATCCTGTCGAGAACCTCCAGATCACTGGCTCGGCACCCTCCTCGCCCAGCACGTAGACCATCAACTTGCCGCTGCCGCGCTTGAGGCCGGCTTCGATGGCCTCCATCACGCGCACCTGCTCGGCGGTGCCGATGCGGAAGCGGTCGGCCACCACGTCGAGCACCTTCACCGATTCGCTGGCAGGGGTGCCTTTGGCGGCTTTGGCCTTGGTGGTCTTGGCGGCTTTCGCATCGGGCGCCGGTGCGGCACGCTGGACGATGCGCTCGGCCTGCACCCGCGTGTAGCCGCTCGCGGAAAGCCATTGTTCGATCTCTTCGGGTGTGGTGCTGGCCGGCAATTCGACCGGGAAGGTCACCACCAGCCTGGGGTCATTCAACTCAACACAGCGTTTCTGCAGTTCCGCGTAGATCGACTCCGGCGAATCGTGACGCACCGGCAGCGCGGTCTCTCGGTCGAACAGGTCGGCCCCGCGCGCGAACAAGAGCTTCAGGTGGTCGTTCAGCTCGGTCATCGTGCCCACGGTCGAGCGCGAGCTGCGCACCGGGTTGGTCTGGTCGATGGCGATGGCGGGCGGCACGCCGTCCACCCGGTCCACGGCCGGCTTGTCCATGCGGTCGAGAAACTGGCGTGCGTAGGCGCTGAAGGTTTCCACATAGCGCCGCTGGCCTTCGGCGAACAACGTGTCGAACACCAGGCTGGACTTGCCCGATCCGCTGGGCCCAGTGACCACGGTGAGTTCACCGGTGCGGATGTCGAGATCGATGTTCTTCAGGTTGTGTTGGCGCGCGCCGCGGATGCGGATCAGCCCGGTTTCTGCGGGGGCCGGGAGGGCCTCCCCCGGCTCGGGCAAAGAAGAGGGATTCAGTAGCGGGTGCGCATCAGACATGAAGGGGCTTCCGGTGGGGAGGCAAACATTCTAGGAGCGCCAGCCATCGGAGCGCGGCGGCGTTACGTCATTTCCACAATCCCCAAGCGGCGCGGGACCCCTAGACTGTGTGCACAAGCAGGAGACAAAGACATGAAAAGCATCCCTCGCCCCGGCCGCCTGTGGCTGACCCTTGCCGCGGCGGCCATGTTCTCGGCGCTGGCCGCACCCGCCTGGGCACAACTGCGCATCGGCCAGCCCACGGGCATCACCGGCTCGGTGGCGGCGGGCGTGAAGGAAAACATTGACGGCGCCAAGCTCTACCTGGATGCGGTGAACGCCCGCGGTGGCGTGAACGGCCAGAAGATCGAGCTGATTTCGGTGGACGACAAGTTCGACCCCAAGCTGACCGTCGAGGTGGCGCGCGAACTGATCACGAAACGCGGTGTGCTTGCGCTGTTTCTGAACCGGGGCACGCCGCACGCACAGGCCCTGCTGCCCTTGCTGGCGGAATACAAAGTGCCGCTGGTGGCCCCCAGCACCGGCGCCATGGCGCTGCACACACCGGTCAACCCCTGGGTGTTCAACGTGCGCGCCACCTACCAGCGCGAGGCGGCCAAGGCCATCGAGCACCTGGCCACGATCGGCATCACCCGCATCGCGGTGCTGCAGACCGACGACGCCTTTGGTGCTGATGGGGCCATTGGAGCGGAAAGCGGGCTGAAGGCGGCTGGGTTGAAGCCGGTGCTTCAAGAAAAATTTCCCCGAGACAAACCTGATTTCAGCACCCTGGCACCGCAAGTGGCCAAGAGCGGGGCACAGGCCGTGATGATTCTGGGATCGGCCGGCAACACCGCCGAGGCCGTGAAGGCAGTCCGCGCCGCGGGCTCGCGAGCCCAGGTGGTCACGCTGTCCAACAACGCGTCCGAAGGCTTCATCAAGCTGCTGGGCGAACACGCCCGTGGTGTGATCGTGACGCAGGTCTTTCCGAACGAACGCTCCGTCAGCTCGCCATTGATTAAGGAAGCGCTGGAACTGGCCCAAACCAAAGGGCTGAGCAGCGTATCACCCGCGATGATGGAAGGCTACGCCGCGGCCAAGGTGCTGGTGGAGGGCCTCAAGCGCGCTGGCCCCAACCCGACGTCCGCCGGGCTGCGCGATGCCCTTGAAGGCATCCGCAACTTCAACCTGGGTGGGCTCACGGTCGACTACAGCGCCAGCAACCACACCGGCCTTGATTTCGCCGACCTGTCCATCGTGGACGCCGCCGGCAGGTTTCGGCGCTGACGCGGGCGATCAGGCGGCCAGGAAACCGAGGTCGCGGGCCGAACCGAAATTGCCGAGGTTGGGCAGGATGGTGTTGAGCTGGCTGTCGTTGGCGCCGAACCATTTGAGCAAGGTGGCGGCGTATTGGTCGACGCCGGTGGTGGGAATCCAGCGGCCTTGCCGCTCCCAGCTGGCCTCGCCCACATCGTCCGGCCCGCCCAGGGCCAAGGTGGGTGAAAGGGAGAGAGATAACTCCACGGCGGGCCATTGGATAAATCGGGACATGCCGGGACGGGCCGGGAATTATCGGGACGCGTGAAGTAACGCCGTTACGGCAGTTGAAACAAAAACGGCCCGAGAAAATTGGGCCGTTGGGTGGAGTGATTATGGGGCTACGCGAGCGATCCGAACAGCGTCGGCGCCCCCGCCGCCTGGCGCTTGAGCCGTTCCTTGATGCGGGCGATCTTCTTCTGCATCCCGCGCTCGCTGATCCCGTATTCCAGCGCCAGCTCGGCGTAGTTGTTGCCGTTGAACTTCCTGTAGACCTCGTCCTCCTGGAGGCTCAGCTTGAGCAGATAGTCCTTCGGAAAATTCAGCGTCTGGCCGCCCCACACGTCGGCCAGGTGGTCGGCGATGTCCGTCGCAATCAGGTCTGCGGCCTTCTCGTTCACGCCCAGCTCCACCATCCGGCGGGCGGAAAAATCGGCCGTGTCCTGCAGCAGCTTGTTGCGCCGCCGCTCCATGTGCTGGCTGTTGATCTTCATTTTTTGCTCCCTTCAACTGTCACCCCCGCCGACTGTGCGAGCTGCCAAAGGTCGGTGTATTCATCGACCAACTGCACGTGGCGTTTCTCCAGGCCGTACACCAGTCGGCGAACGGCTTGTAACCAATTGTCGTGCCAGATGGCGTCCTTGTGCGAAGCCCAGGTTTTTGCAGGCTCGCGCAGGTACGGCGCCAGCACCTGCGGCAGCGAGCGCAGCAGCCACGCTTTCAGCGGCTCCAGCACCGGCACCATGTCGCTGACCCATTCCATGCGGTCCACGCCCGTCTGGCGCCGCGCGTAGGCCAACAGCGCCGCCTCGCTCGGGTCGCGCACCTGGCCGATGGCGTGCAGCGTGAGCCACATCGCCCGCGCCTTGCGCGACTCGGCATCGCCTGCCAGCACCACCGCCCCGGGCTGGGCCGCGCGTGCTGCGGTGGGGGCCTTGCGCACCCGACCGGCCGGCTTCGCCTTGCTCGCCACCTTGAAGCCCATCGCCTTCATCGCGTCCACCGCCTTCTGCAGCTGCGCGGCGTTCATGTTGGCCGACGACTCGCCGCCCTGTGCGCGCAGCACCGAACGATAGGTCTCCTCGTCGAGCCGAAGATCACGGCGCGCCACATGCACCAGGCGGATCAGGCGCGCGCGGTTGTCGCTGGCCGCGTTGGGCCGGCGGGCGGAAACATAGGGCTTGGGCTGGGCTTGCATATCGGGGCTCCTTCTTACCGAAGCGCACCTGGTGGTGCACTTTGGTAAAAACCGGGGCCTTCTACGGCGGCCCCGGGAAACCGGTCCTTTCAGCGTCTCCCCTGAGGAGGGATAGAACCCACGAGTGGCCAAGGATCGAACCAGCCGTGGGCCGCTCAGAACTGCGGGAGTTGGGTTTAAACCGGGTCACCCACCGCTTACCCCCACCGGCCTATCGCGCCCCAAGGCGGCCGGCTGCGCGTGTGGCATTCAGATCGGTGGTGTTTTGAAGCCCGGGCGGGGGCGCAATTCCCAGCGGTCGCACACCGAATACTTCGTGACGAGAAACGAGCCCAGGCGGCACTGCAGCGTGGAGCCGTAGCACTCCACCGACTGCCCGCAGGTCTCGCAGCGCTGGCGCTCCATCGCGCTCTGGTAGTTCTGGGCGCCCTTGGCGCGGGCGATGGGGCCGCCGCTCATGACTTCACCCAGCCCGTCTTGCGCGTCCAGTGCATCAGCTGCGTGCGGGTGGCCACTGGGCTACCGCTCGGGCCGGGCTCGCACGCCACCGCGCGCATCGTCACGTTGGACCCACTGAGCCGGGCCAGGTGGTCGGCCGCTTCCCAGAACTCATTGGGGACGTTGCCCGCGTCGAAGTTGAGCGCGCCGCGCCAGGCGCCTGCGCCGTTGAACTGGAGCTGTGCGGCGCGGTTCATGCGATCAACCTCCGCTCTTCTGCGCCGCCAACGCCTCGGTGAAGCTCGGCGTTTCGACCGGCGTTCCAGCCAGCATTGAGGTGCCCGTCGTCCAGCTTCCGGAGCTTGGACTTGTCCAGGACCTTGGTGCTCTTCATCTCGCCGTGGTTGCGCTCCATGTAGGTCAGCAGTAGGGCCGCGTTCCTGGTCGGCTGTGCGAAGGCCTCAACCTTTTCGGCGACGCCCCACACCCACCCTTTGGCGAACGCATCACCGCGCGCCGTCTTGGTGATGGGCTTGCAGTTCTTCGGCTGCTTGGCGATGTGCGCCAGGCGAGCGACCGAGCACTGGCGCAAGAGCACGTCGCAGGCGTAGCCGGCAACATCGGCCGATGCGTCCAGGCCAACAAACACCCACTCCTTAACGACCACCCAGTTGCCTGCGCCGTTGTAGCCGCCGCGCTCCGAACGGAACTGCTCGCAACCGAAGGCTTTCGCCACCAGATTGACAAGGGTGACCTCCCAAGTGTTCATCGCGGCGCTGCGCGTCTTGACGCGGGCCTCGCGCACGTCAGCCAGCGACACGTCCTGCTCGGCCAGACCGAACTCGGCCATCAGCTTTTGTGCCTGGCGCATCGCTGCAGCTGCTTCGTGTTCGTTGGCGCTGCGGGACAGCGCCATGCACTTCTTGACCTTCTTGAGTGCTTCGTCGCGGGTCATCAGAACAACTCCTCAGTCTGCGTGTCGCGCTCTGCCTCGGCCACGTCCAGGCCGCGCCGAATGAAGTGGTTCGCCAGCATGTTCAGATCGTCCTGGCTGTCCACGTCGTGGACCTTGTCGTCGTAGGCCTCAATGCGGGCGAGCAACTCCGGGTCGATCACTGCGGCTGCCTTGCCGATGGCCGGAACCGGCTGCGGGGCCAGCCATCCCATCACGCGCTCGCGGTAAACATCGGCCTCGATGCTCAAAGCATCCGCCGCCGCCGCAGTCAGCAGCTCGAACGACTCAGACCCCGGGCCGATGAGATACGCCAGGCGGGGGTCTGCCTGCAGGCGCTGTACGAGGTGCACCACGGCCTGCCCTGCCCGGGAGAACGGCTGTGCGGCGCTCATGACACCACCTCGCGAGCCGCCGGCACCGGCGACACCTTGCACACCACCCGAACCGTCGCGCCCTCATTCACCACCGACAGCTTCCAGCCTTCCTTGTGCAGCGCCGTCACGGCCGCGCGCAGGGCGTGGCGGTATTCCAGTGGCACGGCAAAGCTCTTGCCTTCCGGCATCGTGCGCATCTTGTCCACCCAGCGGTCGTGCGCCTTCTTCGGGCTGTCCAGCCCGGCGGGCGCGTCCTCGAACGCAATCGCCTCAATGTCGATGGTCGTGCGCACATGGGTCTTGCGCTGCGAGGGCATGTTCACCGTCGCGACGGCAGCGGGCGACGGGCTCACGCGGCCGATGTTCGGGCCGGCCGAGTAGACACGGCCGTCGATCTTCAGCAGGCCGGCTTCCACCGCCAGCTGCAGCTGCAGCTTGACGTTCTTGGGGTCCACGTGCCATTTCTTCGCAATGTCCTGGTCGTTCAGCTCCTCGTCCGGGCAGCGGCTGAAAAAGGTCACCACGCGCGCGGGCAGCGTTTCATCGCGGGGGGTGTATTGGCCGCCGCTCATGACGCTTCCGCCTCGGTCTCGGTGGCGCCCTTGATCAGCGTGTCCACCAGCTTGTCCACCTCGCTGTCGGCAGGCTTGATCACCACCTGCTCGCCAGTGTTCACCACCGTGCAGCCGATCTTCTTGAGGTCGGCCGCGCTCAGCTGCGCCAGCGCGTCCTTGGCCGGGGTTTCCTTGGTGATGATCAGCACGTCGGCCTGATCGGGCAGGTGCTTCTTGATCAGCTTCACCACCTGCTCGGCGTCGTCGAACTTGATGCCGCCCTTGCCCTTGGCGAAGCCCACCTTCACGCCGTGAAACACCACCGTCTTGGGCTTGGTGAACAGCTGCGGGTTGGCGTCGATCAAGGCGCGCAGGTTGTCGTGGCGCTCGGCCACCTTGGCAATGCAGCGCTTGAGGGCGGGCAAGTTGTCGCGCTTGAGCGCGTCGATGCCGTCGTTCAGCACCGTGACGATGCCGGTCACCTCGGCGCGGGCGTCCGCAAACGCCTTGGCGCGTTTTTCAATGTCGGTCAACTGGGTCATGGGTTGCTCCTGGTCAGTGGGTGGGAGTGGTGCGCTTCTCGTGGATCTCCACCAGCATGCGGCCCATGCCGAAGGCCATCTCGGCGCCCATCAGGGTGCACTCGGGCCGCGCTGCGCTGATGGCCTTAAATGCCGCAGCCAGCGCCATCAGAGCCAGCCCGGGGCGGGTGGTGACGGCACCTTCGTCGGGCGTCGGCACGCCGATCTGCGCCATGCCCATGAGGCGCACGATCAAGTCAGCCTGCTGCCTCATCTGCGCGTCGTTGAGCTGCAGCGTTGCGGCTGCAGATTCCAGTGTTTCGGTGTTCATTCAGGGCTCCCTGTGGTGGGTTCGTTGGTTGGCTCCAGGCTCTCGCCCGGAATGGAAAAACAGCGCGTCGTCACGCCGTAGCTCTTGATGCGAATCGCCCGTGGGTTGGCCGCAATGTGGCGGCGCCGGAAAAGCGCCACGAGCCAGCGGCTGGCCGTCATGGCGGCGCGCTGCGGGGTCAGCTCGGGCCGCAGCGCGGCGCCCAGCTCGGCGGCCGTGTAGAAGCCGCCCGCATCGCGCATAAAGCGCCAGGCCGTGGCGGCCTCGGCCGAGATCGGGTCGGCCCGCACCGGTCGGCTCAGCGCCGGGAACTGACGGTGCACGGTGCCCGTGTAGCCGGTGGCATTCAGCGGCGCGCTCATGGGAAGAACCTCCCCGCGATCACACCCACCGCCAGGGCGCACAGCCCCACCACCACCGTGAACGCCAGCGACGGCAGCAGCCAGCGCTTCAGTTCGCGGCGCTGGGCCGGCGTGCCCAGCAGGCCCACCTTGTGGCGTTCGATGGCGCCCGGGGCAAAGTCAAAAGAGGAGCGGGGGGCACTCATGGCGCGGCCCTCCCGGTCAGCTGAATCGCGGCCACGGTGCAGGCATCCGGGTAGTCGGCCCACATCTGTTCCAGCGCCTCGCCGTTGCCCAGAAAAAAGCCATAGCCGCGCAGGCGCTTGCCGTCCTGCAGGGTCACCGACACTTTGAAAAGGTGTGCCATGGCTCACACCTCCCGCACCACATCGGCGGTCACCCTCGGCACGCCGAGATCGGCGGCCATGTTCATGCACGCGGTCAGCAGGTTTTGCACCGCCAACGGGTACAGCAAGCTCACGGCCGGCGACTCGCCGCCCATGGCCTTGCGGCCCATGCCGAGGCGCGTCGTCGTCAGGCGCGAGCGCAGTGCGTCAATGCCCGCCTGGTCGATCACCTCCACCACCGGCTTGCCCGCCCGGTCAAACTTGAACTTCAGGTATTCCTCCAGCTTGCCGTCCAGCGGCTGCAGCTCCACCACCTCGCAGCGCTGCACCACCTCGCGCACATTCGGGTCGCTCTCGCTCAGCTTGCTGCGCAGCTCGCTCTGCCCGATCAGCACGATGCTCAGCAACTTGGCGAACCCATCCTCCAGCTCGAAGAACCGCTTCAGGTGCTTCAAGGTCGAGATCGGCAGGCCGTGGGCCTCTTCGATCACCAGCACATGCTGGTTGCCCGAGCGGCGGCTGTCGCGCAGCACCCGGTGCACCTGGCGGAAGCGCGCCTCCGGGCTGCTCTTCGGTGCCTCCAGCGGCGCCACCGCCGTCAGAATCGCCTCGGCAATGTGGCCCGCCTTGAGCGTCTTGCCCTTGGTGTCGGTGTCCTCCATGCCCAGCACATAGGGTTCGATCACCACCACGTGCTGCCCCTCGCGGTTGATGCGGTCGATCAGATCGCGGCGCAGCGTGCTCTTGCCGCTGCCGCTCTCGCCCACCACGGCAATGAAGCCGCCGTGGCGCGCCGTCTGCCACATCGCCTCGCGCACATAGCGGATGTCGGGGGAAACAAACACGTCCTCGTGGCTCTGCACCTCGTCGGCCAGCGGGTCACGGAACAGTCCAAAGTGCTTCTTGCTGGCCGGTGACAGCCCTTGTTTGCGCAGTAACATTGCGTCGTCCTTTTCGTCAGTGGTTGATGAATCCAGGGACACCGCCGGGGCCACGTCTTCAACACATGGCTCCGGCACCTCTTCAAACACGGTGATCAGCGCCTGGTCGCTGACACCGCAATCAATCAAAAATGACAGGCACAGGTCCTTGAGCGCGGCCGTGTGAATCGACCTCGGCCATTGCCCGTGGTTGATCAGCGCGCCCAGCGTCGGGCGTGCAATGCCCATCTCCCGCGCCATGTCCGCCTGTTTGATGCCCGCGTCGGACATCACCTGTTTGAGCTGCAGCGCGGCCATCAAGCGCCCCCCACAGCGCGCAGCGCCGTCATCTGCTTGCCGCCCTTGATCTCGTCAGCAATGCCCTGCAGGGCCTCTTCCTGCACGCCGCCCGGGTGGCGCTGCGCCAGCCAGGCGAAGTGCTCCGCCGTCCAGCTGCTGCCCACCAGGGCGCGCAGGCGCTTGGCCGCCTCCACATGGCCCAGCGGCTCGGCCTGCACCTCGCGCACCGCGCGGCCCGCTGCGCGCACCGCCTCGGTGGCCACCTCGGCAGCGGCCGGCAGCAGGCGCTGCGGCAGCTCTTCGGTGCCCAGGTGGCTGTGGGCCGTGAGGCCCTTGCCGTCGTTCAGGTGGGCGAACGGGCGGGCGTTGGCCTCGCGCTTCTCGTCGGCCTTGTCCACCGTCATGCCGTCGCCGTAGGCCGCAATGGCCAGCCGGCGTGCCACCGCCTCGCCCGCCGTTTCCGGCATGCGGCTGTAGCCCTCGCCGATCACCTGCGCCGCAGCGTTGCGGCCCGAAGCGTCGAACTCGCGCACCGGCTCCACCTCGACAATCAGCGCCTCGGCGCCAGCGCGCGGAATCTCCACCCGCAGCAAGCCGTCGCGCAGCAGCAGCGGCGTGACGCTGACCTTCTGCCGGTTGTGGATGTGCTCGGCCCAGGCCCGCAGGTCGTAGCGCGCCGCGCGGCCCAGCTCGGGGTGGGCAAAGCTCACCGCCAGGTTGTTCACCTGGCGTTCCTTCTCGCGCCCCGCCATGAACCACTGGCACACCTGCAGGCTCGGCAGCTCAATCAGCGCGCCCGGCGTGCGCAAGATCAGCGCCCACAAGTCGTCGCGCACCATCGGCTCGCCCGAGGCCCGCACCAGCCGCGCGTCAATGTGCTTGAGCAGGTTCGCGTTCCAATCGCGAGCCCAGTTCAGCGCCGCCGCGTTCAGCTCTTCGATGCTGTTCACCGGCTCCAGCTTCAGCCGGCTCTCGAAATGCGTCTCCACCAGGTTGTTGGCCTGCTCCACGCCGCCCTTGGCCCAGGCGTGCCCGGCCGCGTGCGTCTCGTGCTTCACGCCCAGGCTGTCCAGCAGGTTTTGAATGCCGTGCGAGGTGTTGGCGCTGCCCTTGTCCCAGAGCATCATCTGGGGCACACCGTGGTTCAGCCGGCCCTCTTGCTTGCCCCACGTCCACATCAGGAAGTCAAACAACACCTGCTGGTTTTCGCCCGCGCTCTCGTAGTAGCGCACGTCAACCACACCGCTGAAGTGGTCCACCCGCACATAGCGCCACACCTTCAGCTTCACCTTGGCGTAGTTCTCCTGCTTGTTCTTGTAGAACTTCTGTTCCGTCATCAGGTGCTGACGCCCGCCCATGTAAAACAGCAAGCACAGCGACGGGTCCACCTGGTGCAGGTAGTTCGGGTTCGGGCTGCGCAGCTCGGTGGTCGTGCGCGCCGTCATCACCGAGGCCGTGTCCATGCGCCGCGTGCGCAGCAGCCGGGCCACCTGGCTCGCGCTCACGTTCACCGTGATGCCGTTGGTGTCGGCCACATTCATCGCCACGCAAGTGGGCATCGTCTGCTTGCCGTTCATGCGCACGCCCTCCCGCTTCATCGCCGCGATGGCCAGCAGAGATTCCTCAGGCAGGCGGCTGCTGCCCTTGTCGGCCCGGGCCTTGCGCCCACTGTCGTAATCGGCGTGCTCGCGCAGCCAGTTGTAGACCGTGCCCGTGCTCCGGCCCAGGCCCATGGCAAAGCGCTCCACCATGGGCCTGCGCTCGCCGTGTGGCGCTGCGTTGAGCTGGTCGCGAAGAGCCACCAGGTCAACCAGCGCGTCGGCGCTGAAGGGCTTGTTGTTGTTGCTTGCCATGGTGTCCTCGCTCACTCGGGGAGGAACAGGCTCAAGGTGTCGGTGAAGTCCTGCATCGACCGCGCCAGCTCTTCTTCAATCGCCAGCAGCGCGTCGCGCATGGTCACAGCCAGGGCGCCCAGCGCCGAGTCGTGGACCTTCTGGCCTTCCTCGTCGGCGGGGCGCTCGCCCATCGCCTGCTCGCGAATCTCGCGCAGAGCCTTCAGCTTCGCCAGCGCGTCACGCTTCAGGCCGCCGGCCAGTGCATCGGCAGCGACAAACTCCTCTGGCAGATCAACGTGCACGTTGAAGCGCTTGCTCTTGCGGGCCAGCTCGTCGATCTTCTTGTTCTTCGCTGTCAGCAACTGCTCGGTGGCCGCCTTGTCCGCCTGAAGCCCGCGCGCCGCTTCACGCAGCTGGCTGGCGCTCATGCGGTCGAAGTCGTCCATTTCCTGCAGGCCGTCCAGCACGTCGTCGTCGTGTGTGACCAGCTCCAGGAAGACCGAGCCGCTTTTGACCTGGGAGGCCAAAACCGCCAAATTGGCGGATTTGGCCGTCTTCGCAGCGGCCTGCATGAAGCGCTGTGCCGTGCGATCAGACAGGCCGAGCAGCTCCACGCGCTTGGTGAACTCGCCATGCGGCGTCAATTCCTTGAGCACCAGCAGGCGCTTGCCGGTCTCCAGAATGGCCTCCACCGTGCGCCGCTGGTAGAAGCGGATTTCGTCTTCAATCGCGCCCACCGAGAGCGAGCCCTCGTAGCCGATCTGCCGCGCCACCACGATGGCCTTGCTCGCCTGGTCGGCCTGCAGCGTGGCCAGCTCCCGTGTCGATGCCTCCAGCACTTCCAGTGCGCCGCCCGCCGCTGCCGGCTCGGCCGTTTGTGCTTGTGATTCGTTTGCTGTGCGTCCCATGGTGGGTGTTCCTTTTTCAGTGGTTGAGAGAGAGGGAGAAAACGCGCGGTCAGCCCAACAGGTAGTTGCGCTTCATGTCGTCCAACTGCTGGGCGCACTTCTCGAAGGCGCGCAGGGTGCGCACGCTGAGCTGAGAGAAACGGGAGGTGATGCGAAAGCGCCCCTCGGGCGTGCGCTCCACCCAGCCCTTGTCGATGAGCGTCGCGGCGGTGCGCGTCACGTAGGGCGCCGGGCAGTCCAGCGCCGTGGCAATGTCTTTGTTGCTCATGCCGTTGGGCAGCTCGCCGCTCAGCACCTCCAGCATCGCCAGCGCCCGCAGCACCTGCGCGCTCACGTCCTTGTCGGCGGCGGCGCTCATGAGGGCTCTCCCATGCGGCAGACCGTGTCCAGGCGCATCAGCTCCAGGCGGGCGCTCTGCGCCACCAGGTCGGCGATGTGATCGGCCAGCCGGCCCGCGTCGATGTGCAGCACGCCATAGCTCGTGTGGATCTCGAACCCCCGGGCCATGTCGGGCACGTGGCGGTTCAGCGTGTAGCCCAAGCCCATGGCCTGGTTGACTGTGTCGGCGGCGGCGCTCATGCCGCGCTCCTGAGCTGGGCCTGCCGATGCGCGATCTCCAGCCGGCCCTTGATGACAGGGTTGTGGCCCTGGTAGTCCCTCGGCAGCGAGGCCTTTTCGATCAGGCGCACCAGCTTGTTCAGGCGGGCCTCGCAGCGGCTCGAATCGCGCAGCAGGTACAGCGCGGGGAGGCCGTTGCGGCTGGCGATCTCGGCAGCGTTCAGCGAGCTGCGGCGGCGGTTGATCCAGTGGGTCAACACGGGGGCGGCATCTGTGAGGCTCATGTGTGAAAATCCCTTGGTGAGTGGTTGAAGAGAGGCTTAGGCCGTGGCTTTGGACGGGTCCGGCTTGATGCCCAACTTCACGGCGATCAGGTGCTGGGTGCCGCGAAGGGCGGGGCTTTGGCCGTTGAGCACGCGGTACACATCCGGCCGGCGAAAGCCGTGCTGGTCTGCCCAGGTACCAATGGATTCGCCGTGGGCAATGAACTTGGCTTTGCGTTGTTGAGGGGTCATCGTTGGCTCCTTTTTTTGGGGATGCGGAGTGCGGATAAGTGCGTTTAGATGTCGATTTATGGACATTGTAAGTCCATAAATCGACACAAGCAAGGGCGACCATGGATTTCTTTTCTTTCGAGGCCGCGCTGCTGCGGCTCAAGGGGGCGCTCGCGCTTCAGGCAGACAAAGACGTGGCCGACGCGCTGGGCATGGCGGCGTCTGCGTTCAACAAGCGCAAGGCCCGGGGCTCGTTTCCCGAGGCCGAGGTGCGCGCACTGGCGGCCGAGCGCGGCTTTGATGCGGAGTACGTGATCAGCGGCGTGGCGCAGGCCGCGTTGGAAATGATCCAGGCCGCTCGCGAGGGGCGGCCGCTCAAAAAGGTCAGCGCAAACGACGCTGCACTGCTGTCGGCCTGGCACACCTGCAGCGAGTCCGATCAGCAGCTTCTGTTTGACCTGCTCATGCGCTTGAGCCAGAGTGCCGTAGCAGTGACGCCGAGCGGGGTCTACCCCAAAGCAGAGGAAGCAACAGCGCCCACACTGCACGAGCGACGACGAAAATCGCTGTAGCCCATCGCCCCAGTTCGACTCAAAAAAATCAGGAGGAAGTCGTGAACAAAAAGCACCTGGTGGCCGTAGCCATCGCAGCAGCTGCATTGCCCGCGTTCAGCGCCGACGCGTGGACGTTTGAGCGCGTCAACGACGCCATGACGGGCGCCACCACCTGCGCCGCCGTCTCACCCGCGCAGTACCTGCAGACAGGGCGCGGCCAAGAGCTGGCACCGGTTCGCCTGGTGGTCTCGGTGTCGGGCGGCAAGGTGCTCGCCGCGATCCGCGTGGACACGCAGACCAAGGGCCTGCTGCACCCCGACGCCTCGGGCACCGGCATCAAGGTCGAGCCCGGCGCCTTTCACCCCGCCGCCGCCAAAGCCCAGCAGACCTGGGCGAACCTGAGCGACAGCGGCAAAGCGGTGGACGAGCTGCTGCTCGGCAAGAGCGTGCGCATGCGCGTGAAGTTCTGGCCCTATGACCGGCTGGTGGACACGCAACCGATCACCACGCAGGGCCTGCCTGATGCGGTGGTCAAGGCGAGCAAGTGCGCATGAGCCGCCGCACGACGGTGGTCATCGCCGCGCTGCTCGCGTGTGCCGCTGCGGCTCCCACCTGGGCCATCAACAAATGCACCGGCGCTGACGGCGCGGTGGTGTTTCAAGACGCGCCGTGTGCGGGCAAGGGCGAGGCGCTCAACGTGCGCCCGGCCAGCGGCCATGTCAACGCCGCCAGTCTGCAGGCCGCAGAGCGCTCCAAGCGCGAGGTTGCCAGCATCGAACAGGGCAGCAAGATCAACCAGGCTATCTCGCGCGGTGAGCCCGTCGTCGGCATGACCCGTGCAGAGCTTGATCAGGCCATGGGCGCGCCGACCAAGGTCAACGCCGACAACTACCAGGGCCGGCGCAAAGACCAGATCATCTACGAGCGCCGCGGGCAGACTTGGTACGTCTACACCGACGACGGCGTGGTCACCAGCATTCAGAACCGCCCCGAATCCTCCCTCGCTGCCGCTGGCCCCGGGGTCAACTGCCCAACACCCTTGGAGATCAGGGCGATGGAGACCAGCGCGTCCAGCATCCGGCTCAGCGAAGCCGAGCGCGTGGAACGCCTGAAGCAGATCGGCGAAGCGCGCAAGTGCGGGCGCTGACGCCCCGCAAGTAACCACCTGAAATCCCGCCCGCGTTCCAAATACGCGGTCGCGCGCGCACGGCACGATGCCGTGCATGTCTGCTCGCACCTCCAACCTCATCGTCATTCACTGCTCGGCCACGCCGAGCGGTCAACGCATTGACCGTGGCACGCCGGGCAAGACCGGCCACCTGAGTGCCGCCCAGGTCATCAACAGCTGGCACGCCGTTCGCGGGTTCAAGCGCAGCTTCGCAGCACGCCAGGCGTTCAACCCCGAGCTGCCCAGCATCGGCTACCACTACGTCATTGACCTCGACGGCACGGTCCTAACCGGCCGCCACCTGGACGAGATCGGCGCGCACGCCGTGCAGTTCAACGCGCACTCCATCGGCATCTGCCTCGTGGGCGGCGCAGAGCGCAGCGGGCGCTACACCCGGGCGCAGTGGGAGGCGCTGGCGCAGCTGGTGCTCAAGCTCACCGCCAAGCTGCGCATCCCGCTGAACCCCGCAATCCGGGTCAACAAGGCCACATCACCGGGCTACGACGTGTTGGCCGGCGTGTGCGGGCACCGCGATCTATCGCCCGACAAGAACGGCAACGGCATGACCGAGCCCTTCGAGTGGCTCAAGACCTGCCCCGGCTTCGATGTCGATGCCTGGCTCTCCAACGGATTGCGCCCCCTGCCAATCCACATCTTCGCGGTGGACGCATGAACCTCAAGCTCATCCCCGACTGGAAGCTGGCGTGGCGCTTCTTGAGTGTGCAGGCCGCCGTGCTGCTGGCCCTGCTCTCGGCCGTGCAGGGCGAGGTGCTGCCCCTGGTGGCGCCCCTGTTCCCTGAACGCTACTGGCCCTATGTCTCGGGCGGCATCGCGCTGGCCATCGTGGTGCTGCGCGTGGTGTCGCAAGACGGCCTGGCCGTGGAGCGCGAGCAGCTGGAGCTGGACGAGTTCGAAGCCCAGCTCGAAGCCGCCGACCTGCGCCGCCGTGTGAAAGAGCCGACCCCGCTGGCCCCAAGCCAGCAGCCCATGCCCTCCGGCCGCTTTGAGCAGTGGCTGGGCGGCGTTGCCACCCTTGCCCTGGTGCTCACCGTGGTGTGCGCCTGCCTGGCTGTTTGGGCGTTCACCAAATGATGGCGCAGCTCTGGCTCCTGGCCGCAGCCTTTGCCGCTGGCTCGGCCGTGGGCGGCGCCGCCAGCTGGCAGCTCGGCCGCGCCCCGCTGCGCATTGAAAACGCAGACCTGCGCGAAGCCCACACAGAGAGCGTGCGCAAGGCAGTCACCGCCGCCGCCCAGCGCGTGCAAGACGCCCAGACCCGCAGCGACACCCTGGGCGCCCGGCTCAGCACCACCCTCGCGGCCAACGCCACCCTGACCAAGGAGAAAACCCGTGCGCTTCAATCCGCTACCTCTGGCCGTGCTTGCCTGTCTGGCCGCGCTCTCGGCGTGCTCAACGGCTCCACCGGCATCAGCGTTGCCGGCGCTGGAGTGCCCGCGCCCCAGCCGCGAGCTGCTGCAGCCGGTGGAGCCCCTGCCGCCCCTGCCCACGCAGAGCGCCAAGACAGCCCGAGCGCCGGGCTTCCTGCCGACCCTGCCGAGCATCCCGCCCTGGAAGCCACCGACACGGCCGTCGCCGTCTGGATCGCCACCGCCGGGCAGCAATACGAGGGGTGCCGCGAGCGCCTGAACGCCTTGATCAGCTGGCACACAAACCCCCAAACCAAGAGCCCCACCGAGGGCCAGAGACCATGACCTTTTCCCTCGACCTCTGGCAGACCATCGTGCTCATTGCCATGGTGCTTGGTGCCTTCATCGGGCTGCTCAAGCTGCTCATGACGCAGCAGACCAAACACCTCGACGACAGCTTCAAGGTGCAGGGCCAGCGCCTGGACAAGATCGAACAAGCCAGCGCTGCCGAGGCCGGCAACTGGCAGCGCATGGAGCGCGAAATCCTCCAGCTCAAGGCAGACCTGCCGCTGCATTACGTGCGCCGCGAGGACTACGCCCAGACCATCGCCACCATCATGGCCAAGCTCGACGCCATGGGCATGCGCTTTGAAAACATCCTGCTGAGAGGCCAGAAGAACCATGAATGAAGCCCAAATCCGCGAGCAGGCCGCGCGTGCCCGCCGCGAGTTCATCCGCTGGGTGCTGCTGATGGCGGCCGAGATCAACAGCCCCACCCACTCCACGCTGCGCATGCTGCTGGGCGTGGTGCAAGGCGCTTACAGCGACGCCACCGTGCTGGAGGTGCGGCGCGAGCTGGACTACCTCGAAAGCCGCGAGCTCATGAAGGTGCACGTGGACCCGCTCAACCAGGTCAGCTGCGAGCTCACCCGCGAAGGCTTCGACGTGGCGCAATACACCGTGGCCGTGGAGCCGGGCATTGCCCGCCCAGCCAAGGTCTGAGCCATGGCCCGCAAATCCAGCGTCAGCCGCCTGCCGGCCGAGGTCAAGACCTACATCGAAGCCATGCTCGCCACCGGCGCGCAGACGCTGGATGAGCTCATCGGCGACCTGCGCGAGCGCTTCCCCGCCGAAGCCCAGGCCGGCGACCTGCCCAGCCGCAGCGCGCTGCACCGCTACGGCAGCAAGCTCGACCGGCGCCTCTCCGCCATCCGCGCCAGCACCGAGGCCGCCAAGCTCATCCAGGCGCAGGCCGGCGACGACCAGGACGCCCGCAGCGAGGCCCTCACCGCGCTGGTGCAGACCGAGCTGTTCGAAGCCATCCTCATGCTGCAGGAAGCCGACGAGCTGGACGAAGACGGCAAGCCCGCCGACCCAGGCGACCGCGTGGCCATGCTCAGCGCCGCCGCCAAAAACATCGCCACCTTGACCAGGTCAAGCATCGGCCTCAAGACCTTCCAGGCCCAGGCCCGCGCCCGCGCCAAGGCAGCGGCCGAGACCGTGGACAAGATCGCCCGCAGCGGCGGCCTGAGCGGCTACGCGGCCAAGCAGATCAGGCGCGAGATTTTGGGCATTGCTGCCTGACCCACAACAAGGAGAACTTAGATGACTGGATTGATCGTGTTCGTTGGCATGTTTGGGCTGTTGGCCCTGGGCTCCATCTGGAACGGGTTTGTGCTGACGCTGTTGTGGGCCTGGTTCATCGTGCCCACCTTCAACCTGCCCGCGCTCACCCTCGCGCCCGCAATCGGTGTGGCGTTGGTCGTTGGGTTTCTCACCTACCAAGCCAAGCCCGAGCAGGACGGAAAAGACAAGGCCGCAGCTCTTCTGGACAGCGTCATACACATGGCACTGAAGCCGGCAGTGATGTTGGCCATCGGCTGGATCGTCAAGCAATGGATGTGACCTCCACCATGGAAATCTCGCTTGTCTTGGGCTGGTGGGCGATCCCCACGGTTGTCAGCGTGCTGGCGCTGCTGTGGGCGTTCTTCTGGCCGGCCGATGACGGCGGCTTCATGGGCGGCATCACGCGCATCTTGATGCTGCTGCCCGCGCTGTTCGTGATCGCCATCGCCTGGGTGCTGGCCGCCATCTTCAAATGACCGCCCCCACCGTCCCCTTCGAAGTCCCGAACACCGCCCTCAAAGCGGTGCCGGCGGCCGTTCTCATGGGCTACCAGCAGCGCTGGGTGGCCGACCCGTCGCCGCTCAAGGTCGAAGAGAAAAGCCGCCGCACGGGCCTCACCTGGGCCGAGGCATCGGACAACGTGCTCACAGCGGCCAGCGAGCGCATCGCGGGTGGGCAGAACGTCTACTACATCGCCTACAACCAGGACATGACGATTGAATACATCCAGGCCTGCGCGATGTGGGCCAGGGTGTTCAACCGCGCGGCGGGCGAGATCGAGGGCGGCTTCTGGGACGGCGAGAGCGAGGAAGACAAGGCGATCAAGACCTACACGATCCGCTTCCCCAGCGGCTTCCGCATCGTCGCGCTCAGCAGCCGCCCGAGCAACCTGCGCGGGCGCCAGGGCGTGATCGTGATCGACGAGGCCGCGTTCCACGAGCAGCTCGGCGAGCTGCTCAAGGCGGCGATGGCCATGCTGATCTGGGGCGGCAAGGTGCGCGTGATCTCAACGCACAACGGCGACGACAACCCCTTCAATGAGCTGATCACCGACATCCGCGCCGGCCGCCGCGCCGGCACCGTGCACCGAGTCACGTTCCAGGAAGCCGTGGCCGACGGCCTGTACAAGCGCGTGTGCATGCGCCTGGGCAAGGTCTGGACAGCCGCCGAAGAAGACGCATGGAAGGCCGGCGTGTACGCCTTCTATGGCGACGGCGCCGCCGAAGAGCTGGACTGCATCCCCAGCAACGGCACCGGCGCCTGGCTGAGCCGCGCCCTCATCGAGAGCCGCATGAGCGCCGACACGCCCGTGCTGCGCTGGGAGTGCAAGGCCGGCTTCGAGCTGCTGAGCGACAGCATCCGCACCGCCGAGGCGCGCGACTGGCTGGAGGCGCAGATGCTGCCCCACCTGGAGCGCCTGCCGGCCGAGGCGATCAGCTTCAACGGCCGCGACTTCGGCCGCTCGGGCGACCTGTCCGTCGAGGTGCCGCTGATCCAGCACCAGAACCTCGTGCGCCGCGTACCGTTCACGGTGGAGCTGCGCAACGTGCCGTTCCGCCAGCAAGAGCAGATTGCCTTCTACCTGCTCGACCGCCTGCCGCGCTTCACCGGCGGCGCGTTCGACGCGCGGGGCAACGGCCAGTTCCTGGCCGAGGTGGCCATGCAGCGCTACGGCGCCACGCGCATCCAGCAGGTGATGCTGAGCGAGGCCTGGTACCGCGAGCACATGCCGCCGGTCAAGGCCGCGCTGGAAGACGGCAACCTGCAGGACCTGCCCAAAGACGCCGACACGCTCAACGACCTGCGCGCCGTCCAGGTGGTGCGCGGTGTGCCGCGCGTGCCCGACGTGCGCACCAAGGGCGAAGACAAGGGCAAGCGCCACGGCGACGCGGCCGTGGCCGTGGCACTCGCCTACTACGCCAGCCGAGAGCTGAACGCCGGCCCGGTGCATGTGGCCAGCCGGCCCGCGCGCCAGAGCGTCCGCGCCCAGATGGCCGGTTACTGAGAGAGAAACAGGCTTACACCATGAGCAAAAACACCCGGGGCATCTATCTCGCGGACGGCAGCATCCACCGCTTCGCCGAGGGCGCCACCACCAAGGGCTTGAGCGATCACATCGCTACCCGCGACCGCTCGCCCGACTTCACCGCGCTGGGCATGTACCTGCCCAACCCCGACCCGATCCTGAAGAAGCTGGGCAAAGACGTGTCGGTGTACCGCGACCTGCGCGGCACCGCCCCGGTGGGTGGCGCGATTCGCCGCCGCAAGGCAGCGGTGCGCAGCCGCGAGTGGCGCCTGGTGGACAGCGTGAGCGGCCAGACCGGCGCCCGCGCCGACCAGAAGGCCAGCCCGCGCATGATGCAGATCGCGCAAGACACGCTGGCCGATCTCGACCTCGACGCGATCCTGGGCGAGATGCTCGACGCGCCGCTGTTCGGGTGGGTGCCCATGGAGACCATGTGGGCCACAGTAGAGGGCACGCTGCGCCCTGTGGGCCTGATGGCCAAGCCGCAGGAGTGGTTCCTCTTCTCGCCAGACGGCCAACTGCGCTTCAAGAGCCGCGCCGCCCCGATCCACGGCGAAGAGCTGCAGCCCCGCAAGTTCCTCGTGCCCCGGCAGGACGCCAGCTATGTGAACCCCTACGGGTTCGCCGACCTGTCCATGTGCTTCTGGCCCACCACCTTCATGCGCGGTGGCCTGAAGTTCTGGGTCACCTTCGCCGAGAAGTTCGGCACGCCCTGGGTCGTCGGCAAACAGCCGCGCAGCGCAGGCAAGAAGGAAACGGACGAGCTGCTCGACCAGCTCGAAGCCATGGTGCAAGACGCCGTGGCGGTGGTGCCTGACGACAGCAGCGTGGACATCAAGGAAACGGGCAGCAAGGGCGACGCGGCCGGCGCCTACCGCGAGCTGCTCATGTACTGCCGCAGCGAGGTGAACATCGCGCTGCTCGGCCAAAACCAGACCACCGAGGCCAGCGCCAACAAGGCCAGCGCCAGTGCAGGCGCCGAGGTGGAGAAGACGCTCAGCGACGCAGACGCCAAGCTGTGCGAGGGCGCCATCAACCAGTTGCTGCGCTGGCTCACCGACCTGAATGAGTCCGAGCAGGCCCCCGCGCCGCGCTTCGAGATGTACGAGGAAGAGCAGGTCAGCGAGGTGCAGGCCAAGCGCGACGGCGAAATGAGCCGCAGCGGCCTGGTGTTCAGCCCGCAGTACTGGGCGCGGGAATACAACCTGCAGCCGGGCGACATCGCCAGCGCTGGCCCCGGCCAGGTGGCGAACCCCGGCGCGCAAGCCGCCAAGCCAGCGGCCCCCGAATCACTCCCTCCCCTCCCGGGG
>NZ_MUNZ01000036.1 GCF_002001205.1 Hydrogenophaga sp. A37 | reverse complement strand
GAACTCGCGCTTGCGCGTTCTCTTGGTCTTGCGCTCGAATCCGCTCTCGCTCAGGCTCATCTGTTTCATAACGTCAATCTCGCACATCCCGTGCCAGTGGCGACGGTTCTGCAGACGTTCCCTAGGTGAACAGGTATAGCAGATTCGACAAACCTGACCAAGTCCGAAACACCTCAATGAGATCGCGGGCCAGACCAGCCACCAATCACTGCAACTGGGAGGACCGCTATCAGGCCCAATGGACGGATGCCTGCAACGGGTCGAGAGCGTGAGTTCGGCACTTCAAGCAGCTGACATTCGTCCACGAGTTCGTGGAGCAACCGGCGGCCGACCACGCAGGATGACTGCAGCCCTCTCGATACCTGTCATTGAAACCGCCGCGCTGCTAGATGAACCGATGACGGCTTCGTTCCAGATACCGTGACGCAGCTCCCGGGCGCGACCGGCGGCTGTCGTTAAGGCTTGTGTGACACCTGCCCAGCCGCACAAGCGGTCGAGCACCCTCACTGCTGTCGGGCAGGTGTTGCATAAGCCTCGAGGGAGGAAACCGCGGCGACCGCTACGGTAGTTGTCGAGCACGGTGGCTATGGCGATTGCTCTACGCTTGCGTCGCGAGTTTGCAGCCTACGACTGAGCATCGACACCTCATCGATGACCGCAGGCGCCCGTGCGTGTGCCACTTCGATACGGCAGCAGCTCTTGGCCGAGCCTGAGCAGACGCTGACCAGGCGACGCACGCAGCAGCCCACCGGACGCCATGTCCAGCGTCGAGTTGATCGGCGGTGTTCGAGCGTGGTCATGGTGCCGGCGGCGCCCGAATCGAGCAGTCGCGCAAGAAGACCTGCAGCACCGTCATCGCGTGGCCGCAGTGCGCGCAGACGAAGGTCGGACGTGGCGAGTCCAAGCCATCGGTGGCCGGCGCTTGCGGCGATGACGGCGTCACCTGCAACAACTGGCGCGCCAGCGCCAGGTTGTCCCGCCGGTTGCTGTTGGCCAGCAGGCCGTAGTGCCGAATCCGGTGGAAGCCGCCCGGCAGCACATGCAGCAGGAAGCGGCGCATGAACTCCTGCGGGCTCAGCGTCATCGCCTTGTGGCGCTTCTTGCCCCTGCCAGGCTTGTTCGCCCGGTAGTCCTTCCAGCGGAAGGTGACACCGCGCTCGTCCATCGCCAGCAGCCGGCTGTTGGAGATGGCCACGCGGTGCGTGTATCGCGACAGGTAGGCCAGCACCGCCTGCGGCCCGGCGAATGGCCGCTTGGCATAGACCACCCACTCGCACTGGCGCAGCGGCGCAAGCCAGGCCTTGAATGCAGCGTCTTCGGCCAGTGCTGCGTGCTCGCCGAAGAACCGGAGCTTGCTGCCGTCGTGAAGCTGCTGCAGCTCCTCCAGGAAGCGGCGCCTGAAGAGCCGGGACAGCACGCGCACCGGCAGGAAGAACCCCGGCCGACAGGCGACCCAAGTCCTGCCGTCGGGCGCCAACCCGCCGCCTGGCACGATGCCATGCACGTGCGGGTGGTGGGTCAGTGCCGAGCCCCAGGTATGCAACACCAGCGTGGCGCCGATGTGGGCGCCCAGGTGCTTGGGGTCAGCCGCGATGCGCTGCAGTGTCTCGGCGGCGATGTCGAACAGCAGCCCGTACAGCGCCGCCTTGTTCTGGTACGCGATGTCGGCGATCGGCGCCGGCAGCGTGAAGACCACGTGGTAGTACTCCACCGGCAGCAGATCGGCCTGGCGCGCATCCAGCCAGCGCTTGGCTGCGCTGCTCTGGCACTTCGGACAGTGCCGGTTGCGGCACGAGTTGTAGGAGACCTCGTCTTGGCCGCAGCCGTCGCAGCGCAGGACGTGGCCACCCAGTGCCGCTGTGCGGCACTGGGTGATGGCCGACATCACCTTGAGCTGCGCCAGGCTCAGGTGACCGCGCTGGGCGCCACGCCAGGCGGGTCCATGGGCACGGAAGATGTCGGCGACCTCCAGGGCGGGTCGCGCCTGCACGATGGCGTACGACTACAGGGCCGGCGGTTGCGGTGCAGGTTCGGGCGCTGGTTCGCCTGCGGGCTTGGCGGACGTGTGATCCAGGGGGCTGATGACCCGGCGCAGCAGGTCGGTGGCCACGGCGGCGTACAGGGTCGTGGTGTCCAGCCGCTTGTGCCCGAGCAGCACCTGGATGACACGGATATCGACCTTCTGCTCCAGCAGGTGGGTGGCAAAGGCATGGCGCAGGCCGTGCGGGGTGATGCGCTTGTCGATGCCGGCCGTGGCGGCGGCCAGGTGCACGGCGCGGTTGAGCTGGCGCGCGGTCACGTGATCGGTGGGGTCCAGGCCCGGGAACAGCCAACCACCGTGCCGGATCTTGCCCTGGGCATGGCCCAGCCTCCACCAGGCACGCAGCCGCTCCAGCAGCACGGGGCTGAGCATGGCGTAGCGATCCTTGCGGCCTTTGCCCTGCTCCACGCGCAGTGTCATGCGCTCGCCGTCGATGTCGCCGACCTTGAGCGAGACGACTTCGCTGACGCGCAGGCCCGCGCCATAGGCCACCGACATGGCAGCCTGGTGCTTGAGGTTGGGCGCGGCGGCGATCAGGCGGCCGACTTCCTCGGGGCTCAGGATCACCGGCAACTTGCGCGGCACGGCCACGTTCGTCATCTTGAGCATGAGCTCCGGCCGGCCCAGCGTGATGTCGAAGAAGAACTTCAGCCCGGTGATGGTGGCGTTGATGGTGACTGGGCCGGTGCCGGTGTCCACCAGGTGCAACTGGAAGCGGCGCAGATCCTCGGCGGTGGCGGTGTGCGGCGAGCGGCCCAGGAAGGTGAAGAGCTTGCGCACGGCGCGGATGTAGCCGTCCTGCGTGTGCTCGGCGAACTGGCGCATGCGCATGTCGTCGAGCATGCGTTGGCGCAGCGGCGAGACGGCCGCGGATGGGGTCGGGGTGCAAATGTCCATGATCCTGCTCCTGCGTGACCGAGGCGGATTGCCTCGACCGCCAACATCGCAGAATCACGGGCGCAACGAAACGCCACCAACGTAGCCGGAGCGTCTACCGCGCGAGCGGTTTAGTCCACCGCTGCGAACCGGCCGTTGATGCTGGGGCCTCATGCAATTGCAGAGGGTCGAGTTCGGCCCCTATGGATGTGATCTCTAGGTCGAGTTGTCAAGCTGCTTGACAGACAGATTGAATCACCGGGGACGTGTTTTTGGATCGTTCCCAAGCATGTATCTGCTGAGTTTGAACTGTTTCTTTTTTTTGGCGGAACAAGGGGTCGGACGGTCCGACCCTGTTGTGTAGGAGTGAAGAGTGGTAGGGCAGGATAGGCTGCGCGCCAGCAAATGGATGCCACGTGGGCGGCGCTGCTCGTCTTGCGCCGGTTTCTCGCGTCCGCTGGCAACAGTCAGCACATTCAACCACCGCTCCCTCGGCTTTCCCCAAGCACACCGGAAACACAGGGGAGGTAGCATGTCAAGGCATCAACAGCCTGAGAGATCGATGACCAAGACTGATGTTTCCGGCGTGTTCGGAGAGGCTTCGGGTTACACGGGCATCCACGGCGACATCGTCGCTTTGCTGGAAGGCGCCCGGCACGCCGCCGCACGCAGTGTCAATGCGGTGATGACGGCCAGCTACTGGGAAATCGGCCGACGCATCGTCGAGTTCGAACAGGGCGGACAAGATCGCGCCGTTTACGGACATGCCCTGCTGAAGCGGCTCTCGGTCGATTTGACGAGACGTTTTGGCCGGGGGTTTTCCGAACGCAATCTCGAACAGATGCGCCTTTTCTATCTGACCTGGCCACCCGAGGCAATTTCGCAGACACCGTCTGCGAAATTGGAGGCCTCCCGGGTTGAGCAGGCGCATGGTGAGTCGGCCTCCGCACCGATGTCCAAATCTCTGAATCAGAAATCAGGGGAGCTACACGCGTTGACCCAGGTCTTCCCGTTGCCCTGGTCGGCTTATGTGCGCCTGCTTTCCGTCAGAGCGCCATCGGTCCGCAACTTTTACGAAACCGAGGCACTGCGCTGCGGCTGGAGCGTGCGCCAGCTTGACCGCCAGATCAACAGCCAGTTCTACGAGCGCATCGCCCTGTCGCGCAACAAGGCAGCCATGCTGCAAAAAGCCGAAGTTGCAGAACCGCAAGACACCATCACGCCTGAGCAAGCGTTGAAAGACCCTTTCGTTCTGGAGTTTCTCAACCTCAAGGATGAATACTCCGAATCGGATCTGGAAGACGCGCTGATCCGGCACCTGGCCGACTTTCTGCTGGAGCTGGGTGACGACTTCGCTTTTGTGGGGCGCCAGCGCCGCTTGCGACTGGACGACAGCTGGTTCCGCGTCGATCTGCTGTTCTTCCACCGCAGGCTCAAGTGTCTGCTGGTCATCGATCTCAAGATCGGCAAGTTCAGCCATGCCGATGCCGGCCAGATGCACATGTACCTGAACTACGCCCGCGAGCACTGGATGAAACCCGGCGAGAACCCGCCCGTAGGACTGGTGCTGTGCACCAGCAAGGGCAGCAACGAAGCCCACTATGCGCTTGAAGGGCTGCCCAACAAGGTGATGGCTGCGGAGTACCAGACTGTGTTGCCCGACGAGAGGCTGCTGGAGGCGGAGCTGGACAAGACGAGGAGGGAGCTGGAGTCGCGTCGTGTGGGGCGGTCAAATGAGGCAGGGGACGATGCATGACCGGTCACATCGTTGTCGAACGGCCAGAAGCGATCCGACCACCACTTAGCTGCCAGCGTGCAGCATCACGCTGGCCAGGCACCCGCACGTATCACCATCGCAATGAAAAAATCGAGCCCATCCTGGATTGACGTCAAAGCCAAGCTCGCTGACCACGACCGTGCAGGCATGCTCGGCCTGGTGCAAGAACTCTACGCCGCCAGCAAGGACAACCAGGCCTTTCTGCACGCCCGCTTTCACCTGGGTGATGACGTGCTCAAGCCCTACAAGGCCACCATGGCCCGCTGGCTGTGGCCCGACATGTTCAAGAACCAGGACACCTCGGTTGCCAAGGCCAAGAAGGCCATCGCGGACTACAAAAAAGCGGTGGAACGGGCCGATGAGCTGGCCGAGCTGATGGTGTTCTATTGCGAGCAGGCTTCGGGTTTCAGCTGCGATGTGGGCCTGCAGGACGAAGGCTACTTTGATGCGCTGGTTCGGATGTTCGAGCAGGCGCTGAAAGTCACGGCCACCATGCCGGCGGCGCAGCACCCGGCGCTCTGGGCGAGGCTGGACGCGGTTCGTCAACAGTGCCACGACATCGGCTATGGCGTGGGCGATGACATGGATTCGCTGTTCGCCGCGCACGGGGGCGATGCCTGAACACCATGCGTTCGCGGCGCTGCAAGCCGAGAACGCGCGGCTGGTGGCGTTGCTGGAGTCGCATGGTATCGAGTGGCGCACGCTGTCATTCCCGGATGCTCGCCCTGTTTCGGTTGAGCCCGCTCCGGAAGAACTGCCTGAACCACAGCGTTCGGGCCTGAGCACCGCCGACAAGGTGGCACTGTTTCGGCGGCTCTTCCGAGGCCGCACCGACGTGTATCCGGTGCGCTGGGAGAGCCGGACTTCGGGCAAATCAGGCTATGCACCGGCTTGCGCCAACGAGTGGCGGGCGGGGGTGTGCGAGAAACCGCGCATCAAGTGCGGCGACTGCAGCCAGCGTCTGCTGGTGCCCTTGTCGGATGCGGTGATCTATGACCACCTTGCCGGCAAACAGACCGTGGGCGTCTACCCGCTGCTGGAGGACGACACCTGCCACTTTCTCGCGGTTGATTTTGACGAGGCCGAATGGCAGCAGGACGCCCTGGCATTCATGCAGTCTTGCAGCGAACTGGGTGTGTCGGCAGCGTTGGAAATCTCGCGCTCTGGGCAGGGCGCCCATGCCTGGGTATTTTTCGCGGGGCGCGTGTCGGCTCGCGATGCGCGGCGCCTGGGCACCGCCATCATCAGCCACATCTGCGCGCGCACCCGGCAGCTCAAGCTGGCGTCCTATGACCGTTTGTTTCCCAACCAGGACACCATGCCCAAAGGCGGCTTTGGCAACCTGATTGCCTTGCCCCTGCAGAAGCACCCGCGCGAGAACGGCCGCAGCGTGTTTGTGGACGCAACACTGCGACCGCACCTCGACCAGTGGGCATACCTTGCGTCCATTCATCCGATTGCGCCGCACGATATTGAGCCGACCGTTCTGCGCGCTACCGGCGGCATCCATCCCCTGGACGTGACCTTCATCGACGACGAGGACTTGGCGACGCCTTGGAGGCGCGAGGCCACCAAGACCAACCGGTTGGCGGGCGCGATGCCTCTGGCACTGACGGTGACGCTGGCCAACTTGATCTACTTCGAGAAAAGCGCGCTGCCCCAGGCGCTGGCCAATCGGCTGATCCGCCTGGCGGCCTTCCAGAACCCTGAGTTCTACAAAGCCCAGGCCATGCGCATGTCGGTGTGGGACAAGCCGCGTGTCATCGGCAACGCCGAGAACTACCCGCAACACATCGCCTTGCCGCGCGGCTGTCTGGACGCCGCACGCGCTTTGTTGAAGGACAACGGCATTCGCTGCGACTTGCGGGACTAGAGGTTTGGTGGCGATCCCATCCAGGCCAGCTTCGTCGGCACTCTGCGGCCTGACCAGGAGCAAGCTGTCTCGGCCATGCTGCAACACGATGCCGGGGTGCTGTGCGCGCCCACCGCGTTTGGCAAGACGGTGACGGCGGCGGCCATCATCGCCCGGCGCGGCGTGAACACTCTGGTGCTGGTGCACCGCACCGAACTCCTAAAGCAATGGCAGGAGCGCTTGCAGACCTTTCTCGGCCTGGACACCAAAGCTGCCAAGGGCGTGGTCGGCACCATCGGAGGCGGCAAGGCCAAACCCACCGGGCAGATCGACATCGCCGTGATGCAGTCGCTGTCGCGCCAAGGCGAGGTGAATGCGTTGGTGGAAAACTACGGACAGGTGATCGTGGACGAGTGCCACCATGTGGGCGCCACGTCGTTTGACGCCATTCTCAAACGGACCAAGGCGAAATATGTGCTGGGCCTGACCGCGACACCCATTCGCCGCGATGGTCAGCAGCCGATTATCTTTATGCAATGTGGCCCGATCCGGCACACGGCCGCCAGACCGGCGAGCGCGCCGCACGACCTGGAGGTGGTGCCGCGGTCCCGAGTTGCCCGCATCGACCTACCGGTCACGGCGGGTATTCAGGATGTGTTTCGGCACCTTGCCAATGATCTGGCCCGCACCGACGCCGTGGCCGTCGAGGTCACAGCGGCGTATGAACAAGGCCGCAAGGTGCTGGTGCTGACCGAGCGTACCGAGCACCTTGAAGCCATCCTGGTGGCCTTGGAAACCAAGGTGCCCAAGCCTTTTGTGTTGCACGGACGCATGTCGAAGAAGCAGCGGGCCGCGTTGATCACCGAGCTGGACGCTCTGGCTCCAGAAGCACCGCGTATTTTGCTGGCCACAGGGAGACTGGTCGGCGAGGGCTTCGATCACCCGCCGCTGGATACGTTGGTGCTTGCCATGCCGATTTCCTGGAAGGGCACGCTGCAGCAGTATGCGGGCCGCCTGCATCGAGAACATGCCAGCAAGACCGATGTCCGGATCATCGACTTCGTCGATACGGGGCACCCTGCGTTGCTGCGCATGTGGGACAAGCGGCAGCGTGGCTACCGGGCCATGGGGTATCGATTGGGTGCGGATTCGAGAAGTGATGAGGGTGTGTTGCCGTTTGATGGGTCGCCCGGGTAGCCATACAGATCGACCTTTTTGGGTGCCGGGTCCGTTCGGCCGTGGCAAAGCGACAACTAGTGTTATGTCCCGTTAATAACTGGCATTAATCGTGCATGCCGATGCGGTATCTTGGGAATGGAGATACCGCGATGAGAACTGGCAGACCGAAGGTCCAATTGTTGTTGAGCGAGCAAGAGCGTG
>NZ_MUNZ01000156.1 GCF_002001205.1 Hydrogenophaga sp. A37 | reverse complement strand
GCCCCACCCCGTCCGAACCCCACAGCGACGACCGCCTGAAACACCGCCTGCGCGACGTTTTGGCGCGCTCGCCCGATGAAGGCCTGGCCGCACTGGAAGCGCGCACCATGGCGCAATGGCAACAGCGCACCTCCGCCACCCAGCCCGTGGTGCACACCGGCCCGCTGGCCACCTTGCAGGCCGGTTGGCGCGGGCATCCGGTGGTTTGGAGTGGCGCGCTGATGGCGCTGGTGCTGGCGGCGCTGCTGTGGAGCAAGCCCTGGGCCCCCGCCGAGCCCGGCATCGACGAGCTGATGCAGCCCGACGTGCTGTCGCTGATCACCATGGGCGAACTGTGAATGGGTTGATACGGTTTCGCCTTCAAACGTATCACTGCGTTGCTTCGCCTTGCCCTGCTGTAGCACTGTCTGCGGCTTCGCGCCTTGTTCTACGCTTGAATGCAAAGCCGTATGAAACACCTCTTTGCCGCGCTGCGGCTGTGGTGGGCGCGTTGCTTCTGACGCAGTCGCTCAACCACCTGAACGCTTGACGCTGTGACCTTGGGCCTTCAGCGTGACCATCACCTTCTCAATGTGGTCACCCTGGATCTCGATCACGCCGTCTTTCACCGTGCCGCCGGTCCCGCAGGCCGCCTTGAGCTGCTTGCCCAGCGCGGTCAGTCCGGCGGCGTCCAGCACCACGCCCTTGACCAGGGTCACCGCCTTGCCGCCGCGCCCTTTGGTCTCGCGCGAGACGCGCACGGTGCCGTCGCCTGGCGGGATGGCCTTCTGACCACAGGTGCACTGAGCGACCGGCTGACGGCAACCGGGACACATGCGGCCGGACTCGGTCGAATACACCAGCCCGCCGGACAACAACTTGTTTTTCATGGGCTCGCATCGTAGCGCGGGCCGCCGCCGAAGGCTGCACAGAGGGGCGCCCGTTAAACTGGGCAAAAGACCTCACACATGCCATTCACCTCCCTCGGGCTCGTCCCTTCCCTCGCCCAGGCCGCGGCCGATCTCGGTTTCATCGCGCCCACCCCCATCCAGACCGACGCCATCCCCGCCGTGCTCGCCGGCGGCGATCTGCTCGCCACGGCACAGACCGGGTCGGGCAAAACCGCCGCCTACGCCCTGCCCTTGCTGCAGCGCTGGCTGGCCGGCCCCGCGCACACGCCCCGCCGCGTGCGCGCGCTGGTGCTGGTGCCCACGCGCGAACTCGCGGCCCAGGTGGGCGAGGTGCTGCGTTTGCTCGCCGAAAAGCTGACGCCCCGGCCCAAGCTGATCGTGGCCTTTGGCGGCGTCTCGATCAACCCGCAGCTGATGGCGCTGCGGGGCGGCGCCGACGTGGTGGTCGCCACGCCCGGGCGCCTGCTCGACCTGGTGGAACACAACGCACTGAAGCTCGGCGCGGTGGAGCTGCTGGTGCTCGACGAGGCCGACCGCCTGCTCGACCTCGGCTTTGCCGACGAACTCGCGCGTGTGCTCGCGCTGCTGCCCGCGCAACGGCAGAACCTGTTTTTCTCGGCCACGTTCCCACCGGCAGTGGAAACGCTGGCCCGCGAGCTGCTGCACGAGCCGCGGCGCGTGGACGTGCCCTCGCCCACGCAGGACGAAGCGCCCGTGGTGCTGCAGCGCGCCATCGCGGTCGATGACAAGCGCCGCACCCAGCTGCTGCGCCAGCTCATCAAAGACAACAGCTGGCAGCGCGTGCTGGTGTTCGTGGCCACGCAATACGCCGCCGAGCGGCTGGCGGGCAAGCTGCACCATGGCGAGATCTACGCCACCTCGTTCCACGGCGGCCTGAGCCAGGGCGCGCGGCAGCAGACGCTGAAAGAGTTCAAGGAAAAGCGCTGGGACGTGGTGGTCACCACCGACCTCGCCGCGCGCGGACTCCACATCGACCAGTTGCCGGTGGTGGTGAACTACGACCTGCCGCGCTCGGCGGTGGACCACGTGCACCGCATTGGGCGCACGGGTCGCGCGGGCGAAAGCGGTCTGGCCGTGAGTTTCGTGACCGCCGCCACGTTGGCGCACTGGCAGCTGATCGAAAAGCGCCAAGGCATGAGCCTGCCACTGGAACACATCGCCGGCTTCGAGCCCACCGACCCGACCCCGCCAGCGGAAGCGGGCACCGGCGGCATCAAGGGCAAGCGCCCGAGCAAAAAGGACAAGCTGCGCGCCGCAGCGGCCGCGGCGGGGAAGCTCGGCGACGCTTAGGCTTCGTCGGGTTCGGCGTCGTCGGCAGCGGCGGCTTCAGCGCCCGGCTCACGCACTTGGCGCACACCCGGCTTGGCCAGCAACTCCACGTAACACTGCGCTGCGCCTTCTTTCACCAGTGCGTCCAGCGCACCGATCAGCTCGGCCGGGTGCACGGCCTGTGCGCTGTCTTTGTCGGCGCCGAAACGGCAGTCGAAATCCCAGAAGTGCGCGCCTTCGGGCAGGTCGCGGCGGCGCTCGCGCTTCATGTATTTGCGGATCTCGTGCTTGACGGCTTCGAGCACGCGGTCCGGGTGCTTGCCTTCAGGGCGAAGCTCAAAAATTTTTCTCATGGAATGTCCTGCAAAGGGTGGTGGCGCCCTGGAAGGACGTGAAGCGGACCCGGATTATGAGGGCAGCACGATCTGGTAGCCGCCTTCGTCCAGGTGGCGGTGCGGGCCGAACACGGCCTCCATGGCAGCGGTTTCGGCCTGCTGCCAGGTCTCGAGCACCAAGCGCTCGTCCAGCGTCAGCGCCTCGGTGTCGGGCGCCTCACCGTGTTGGCCCACGATGTTGAGGTAGGCGCTGTAGACCGGCACCACCATGGCCGCGTCGCCCAGCGCCGTCTCCAACGCCTGGCGGAACAGCCGCTCGGCCGCTTGCCGTTGCGCGGGCGTGGTGTCGTCGGACACGTAGAGTTTGAGGGTGTAGGTCATGGGCCAGCGGGCGGCGCGGGAGCGCGTTGCACAATGGCCCGATTATCCGTGTGCCCACCGCTCTGCCCTCCATGAACACCACCCGCCCCACCCCGAGCAAGGACGACATCGCCCTGCTGCCCGAATTCCGCCGCCTCGGGCTGCACCAGATCACCCTGGTGGACAACGCGCCGCAGGCCCGCGAGGCGGCGGCCGCGCTGCGCGATCACGCCGACTGGGGTTTCGACACCGAGAGCAAGCCCACTTTTCTCAAAGACCAGGTGTCCGACGGACCGCACATCGTGCAGCTCTCCACCCGCGAGCAGGCCTGGGTGTTTCAGCTGCACGACCCGGCCTGCCTGGAGCTGGTCGCCGGTCTGCTGGCCGATGGCCGCCACACCAAGGCCGGGTTCGGCCTGGGTGACGACACCAAGCGCATCAAATCCAAGCTGATGGTGGAGCCCGCTGGCGTGCTGGAGCTCAACCACATCTTCCGCGAGCAGGGCTACCGCAAAGACATGGGCGTCAAGGGCGCGGTCGCGGTGCTCTTCAACCAGCGCTTCATCAAGTCCAAAAAGGCCGCCACCTCCAACTGGGCCAACCCGCGCCTGAGCGAGGCCCAGCTGATCTACGCCGCCAACGACGCCTGGGCAGCGGCCATGGTGCACGAGGCGCTCAGAGGCTGAGCGTTTTTTGGGCGTGGCCGAGCAACGCGTCAAAACGTGTCCAGTCAAGGCGCAAAGCACAGCCATAGCGGGCTATGGCGCGCATTTGCAACGCGAGTGGGTGCGTTTTGGCGTGGTGAGCGGGCATGAGCAAAAGACGCTCAGCCTCTCAAGAACGGAGCCGCTGGCGCAGCGGCGTGAGCAGGTCGCTGAGCCCGTTGTGGTCGATCTCGTGCATCAGCGCGAGCAGCCGGCCGATGTCGCCCTTGGGGAAACCTTCGCGCGCGAACCAGTTGAGGTAGTTGCCCGGCAGGTCGGCGATCACGCGGCCCTTGTATTTGCCGTAGGGCATCTCCACGGTGAGCAGGCGCTCCAGGTCTTCGGGGTTCACTTGGCGTTCACCGCCTCGGTGGGCGGTCTCGAAGGGTGCTTGTCCAGCCAGGCGCGCAGCGTGGCGTTGAACTCGGCAGGCTTCTGTTTCATCATCCAGTGCCCCGCGTCCAGCCCTTTCACTTCGCAGCCCGGCGCGGTCGCGAGTTGCGCCAGCCAGCGCGCGGAATGGAACATGAAGGGCTTGCGTTTGCCGAAGAAAAACAGCGTGGGCAACTTCGGGCCGAGCAGCCGGTCCACCCGCTCCACGCCGCGCAGTCCGCCGAACGATCCGAACCACTGCATCGCGTACGGGTAGTTCATCTGCCAGCCGATCTGCCCAGGCGGCGTGCGACAGCCGATCTGGCGCGCCATGAACCGCGTCATGCGGTTGGCCAGGCCCGGCAGCGCCGGCCCCAGCTTCCAGGCCACGGCCAGCCAGAGCTGGTATCCGGCGATCATCAGCTTCTCTTTGGTGGTGAGCGACTGGAGGTAGGCGCCGGTGTTGGTGTCGCCGATGTCGGCGCTGGCCACCCGCACGACCCGCTGAAGGTGGCGCGCCGCGTACTCGTAGCCAAAGAAACAACCCCAGTCGTGCAGCAGCAGCGTCACCGGCTCGCTCGGGCTCACCGCGTCCACCACCGCCGCGATCAGCGTGCACATCTCATTCACCGACACCGGGCGCGACGGCTGCGACAGGTCGTACCCCGGCAGCGCAAAGCGCACACAGCGGTGGCTGTCGCGCAAGGCGGCCACCGTTTCGTCCCAGACCGCTGGCGAGTCGGGCCAGCCGTGCAGCATCACCACGGTCGGGCCGCTGCCTTCGATGAACACCTCAAGGCCCTGCACATTCAGCGATGTCGGCATGCATCCGTCTCCTGGTTGTCCGGTGGTGCGCGATGGTAGCGCGGCGTCTGCGGGGGCCGGTCGCGCCCGCGTCATCGGCGATACTGCCCGCCCATGCACCGCACCATCTTCACCACCCCGGTCGTCAACACAGTGCTGCGCGGGTTGTCGGTGGCCTTTCTGCGGCTCACGGGCTGGACTGTCGAAGGCGCGCTGCCGCGGGGCGCGGCCAAAAGCGTGTTCATTGCCGCGCCGCACACCAGTAACTGGGACCTGCCCTACACCCTGATGGTGGCTTTCGCGCTGCGCCTCAACCCCCACTGGATGGGCAAACAAAGCATCTTCAAACCGCCGTTTCGCGGTCTCATGATGTGGCTCGGCGGTATCCCGGTGAACCGCGAACAGTCCACCAACCTCGTCGCCGCCTCCAGCCAGGCCCTCATCGACGCCGACGGCCCGCTGCAACTCATCGTGCCGCCCGAAGGCACGCGCAGCAAGGCCCGCTACTGGAAAACCGGCTTCTACTACATCGCCCTCGGTGCCCGGGTCCCGATCATCATGGCCTACATGGACTACGCCACCAAGCACAGCGGTCTGGGGCCGGTGTTTGAACCCACCGGTGACATCGAAGCCGACATGGCGACCATCAAGGCGTTTTACAAACCTTTCAAGGGCCGCAACCCCGACCAGTTCGAGCAGGTCGGTTGAGCCGATGTGAATCCCCACTGGATGCGGGTGAAAGGCCCCCAGTGAACGCTGGCGACGTGCAACAGAAAAACATATAGTTACAAAAACTCTGTGCGGACAGGAACAAAAACTGCTTACGCTTCCGGCGTGTCCAAACGAGCATCCTCGGCCAGCGAAGCCCTATCGACCTTGTCCAACAGCCTGATGGACAGCCTGCGCGTCAGCGTTCACGCCGTGCTCGGCGTGGAAAAAGTGGTGCACGATCATGACGCCGTCGTCCGCATCCGCGAGGCCATGATGAAGCTGCACGGCGGACGCGGCCTCGACCTCAACCCCCGTCTGCACCGGCAGATCGCGTCCACCCAAGACGCCGAAGGCCTCTGGTACATGCGCGCAGAGCTCTACGCCGACCTCTGCAAAATGCACAACGAAATCCATGCCGTGCGCTCCCTGGAATCGTTGCTGCCCTTGTTCCAGGGCAGCCTGCCCAGCAGCCTGCTCAAGACCCGCGCACCCGGCGCAGGCGCACCGCGTGCGCCTTCCCGCGCAAAGCACTGGCTCCAACGCCGTCGGCCAGACTGAGGCTCCGGCGGTTCAGAAATACCGGCGAGCGCACGGCGTTGATCCCGTTCAACGTGGCGATGAACCGCCGCGTTCGGGTGCTCTCAGGCCGTGGCGCCAAACGCTTCGTGAAACATCACCGTGCCCTGCGGCAAGGTATCGGTGAACGGCAGCACCATGAAGTACGCCTGTGGAATGTCCGGGTACACCAGCTGCGGCTCGTTGCGAAAACCAAAGCGCCGGTAATAGCCCGGTTCGCCCACCAGCATGCAGCCCGCCGCGCCTTGATCGCGCAGCGCCTGCAGCGCGGCGTGCATCAATGCCGAACCGATGCCCTGACCCTGCAGGGCCGGCAACACCGAGATCGGCCCCAACCCATGCCAGCCCGGTGAGCCTTCGGACACCAGCACCAGCGAAGTTGCCACGTGCCCCACCAACTCACCGCCCTGCTCCGCCACGAGCGACACGCTCATTGCCCCGGCGCGGCGCAGCGCGTTGACGATGAAGGCCTCGGTGTGGCTGGTGTGCGGTGCGTTCAGAAAAGCGGCGGAGGTCAGGCTGGTGATGGCCTCGACATCCGACGGTCTCTCCGGCCGCAGCAAGCGGTTCACGTCACACCGCCTGGCCCAACCGCCCCACCCCTTCTTCAATCTTCTCCACCCCCACCGTCGCAAAGCTCAGGCGCAGCGTGGCGTGATCGGGGTTCGAAGCAAAGAACGGCGCACCGGGCACGAAGGCCACGCCTTTTTCAATCGCGCGCTTGGCCAGTTCGCCGCCATCGCCTACCTTGCCGCCTGCGCCGGTGAGGCGAGCCCAGACGAACAGGCCGCCTTGCGGTTGCACAAACTCGATGGCGTCGCCCAGCTCGCGACGCAACGCGTTGCCCATGGCGGTGGCGCGTTCGGCGTAGACGGCGCGCACCTTGGCGAGCGTGGCGGGCATGCGGCCGGCTTTGAGGTACTGCGCGGCGGTGGCCTGGGCGAAGGTGCTGGTGTGGGCGTCGCTGAACTGTTTGCACATGGTGGCCTTGGCCAGCAGTTCGGCGGGGCCGATCATCCAGCCCACGCGCAGGCCGGGGCTCAGCACTTTGCTGAGTGAGCCGCAGTGCACCAGGCGCTCGCGGCTGCCGGGCACTTGGTTGCTTAAGGCCAGCAGGCTGGGGGGTGGTGCATCGCCGAAGTAGAGGTCACCGTAGGGGTCGTCTTCCACGATGAGCGTGTTGTGCTTCACAGCCATCTCCAGCACCTTTTTGCGGCGCTCCAGGCTGAGCATGGCGCCGCTGGGGTTGCCGAAGGTGGGGATGAGGTAGACGAACTTAGGCTTGTGTTCTTCGATCAGCTTTTCCAGCCGGTCGGTGTCCACGCCATTGCCATCCACCGGTGCGGTGATCAACTCGGCGCCGTAGAGGCGAAAACACTGGATGGTGGCGAGGAAGGTGGGGCCTTCGACGATGACCTTGTCGCCGGGCGACACCAGCGTCTTGCCCAGCAGGTCCAGCGCCTGCTGGCTGCCGGTGGTGACGATCAGGTCGTTGGCCGTCACGCCTTGGTTGCCTTTGCTGGTCATGAAGGCAGCGAGCTGTTCGCGCAGCGGGTTGTAGCCCTCGGTGGCGCCGTATTGCAGCGCGCCGCCGGGTTCTTCGGTGAGCGCGGCGTTGACGGCTTCGCGAATGCCGTCAACGTCGAACATGGCGCTGTCGGGGAAGCCGCCGGCAAAGCTGATGATGCCGGGCTTGCCCAAGAGCTTGAACAGTTCGCGGATGGCGGAGGTTTCAACGTTGTTGAGGCGGTCGGCAAAGGGCAGCTGAAAGGTCATGGCGGTGATAGGTCAGGGGTTCAGGGGAATGGGCCTGACCCGATGTTAGCGCCCTGGCGGAGGTCGGCTCGCCCGTGCGATCCGTCACAAGCAGGCTTTCCTCAACAACGAACTGGCGGTGATTTCGGGCGGATCTTCGGGGCTTGCCCCGGTCGGCGTTGCGGAAAAATCAATGGCATGACCCCGAGTCCGTTCCGGAGCCC
>NZ_MUNZ01000050.1 GCF_002001205.1 Hydrogenophaga sp. A37 | reverse complement strand
TCACAAGGCCTGTCTGAATCTGCGCGACACTGGCGCTTTGCCTCCCAGTCTTTCAGGACTCGGGCCCACCCCCGCCACCCCAGGAGCCGCCATGACCCTCCAGTCCCTGCCCACCACCCCGTTCGCCGGCCAGCTGCCCGGCACCTCCGGCCTGCGCAAGAAGGTCACGGTGTTCCAGCAGCCGCGTTACCTCGAAAACTTCGTTCAGGCGCTGTTTGACGTGCTGCACGGTGAGACCGGCCGCGCCACCGGCCAGACCCTGGTGCTGGGCGGCGACGGGCGCTTTTACAACCGGGTGGCCGTGCAGACCATCCTGAAGATGGCGGCGGCGCGCGGCTACGCCCGCGTGCTGCTGGGCCAGGGCGGCATTCTCTCGACGCCGGCCGCCAGCGCGGTGATCCGCCGCCACGGCGCCAGCGGCGGCATCATCCTCTCTGCCAGCCACAATCCCGGCGGCCCCGACGGCGACTTCGGCATCAAGTACAACGCGGCCAACGGCGGCCCGGCGCCCGAAAAGCTCACGCAGGCGATCTACGAACGCACGCAGACGCTGGAGCGCTACCTGACCAGCGACGCCGCCGACATCGCGCTCGACATGCTCGGCACCCAGCAGATCGAAGACGCCACGGTCGAGGTGATCGACCCGGTGGAAGACCACGCGGCGGTGCTGCGCAGCCTGTTTGATTTCAACGCGATCCGCGCCCTGTTTCAGCGCGGGTTCCGTCTGCGCTACGACGCCATGTGGGCCGTGGGCGGGCCCTACGCCAAGGCCATCATTGAAGGCGAACTCGGCGCGCCCGCCGGCACCGTGGTGCACGCCGAGCCGCTGGAAGACTTCGGTGGCCTGCACCCGGACCCGAACCCGGCCTACGCCGACGACCTGGTGGCCCACCTCATGGCCGCCGACGCGCCCGACATGGGGGCGGCCTCCGACGGCGACGCCGACCGCAACATGATCCTCGGCCGCGGCTTCCTGGTCTCGCCGTCCGACAGCCTGGCCGTGCTGACGGCGCATGCGACCAAGGTGCCCGGCTACGCCAAGGGTCTGGCCGGTGTGGCGCGCTCCATGCCCACCTCCACCGCGGTGGACCGTGTGGCGAAGGCCATGGGCATCGCCTGCTACGAGACGCCCACGGGCTGGAAGTTTTTCGGCAACCTGCTCGACGCGGGCCAGGTCACGCTCTGCGGCGAAGAAAGTTACGGCACCGGCTCCGACCACGTGCGCGAGAAAGACGGCCTGTGGGCCGTGCTGTTCTGGCTCAACCTCGTGGCCGTCACCGGCCAGTCGGTGGAAGACCTGGTGCGGGGCGTGTGGAAAGCCCACGGCCGCTGCGTCTACTCGCGCCACGACTACGACGGCATCGCCACCGACAAGGCCAACACGCTGATGAGCGAGCTGCGCGCGCAGTTGCCCACACTGGGGGGCACAACAGTTGCAGGGCAACAGATCGCCTGGGCCGACGACTTTGCGTACACCGACCCGGTGGACGGCTCGGTGAGCCAGAAACAGGGCGTGCGCGTGGTGCTGGAAGACTCCTCGCGCGTGGTGTTTCGACTCTCGGGCACGGGCACCGAAGGCGCCACACTGCGCGTCTACCTGGAGCGCCACGAACCCGATGCCAGCCGGCAGGACGTGCCCGCGCAGGAAGCGCTGGCGCCGCTGATCGCCCTGGCCGAAGCGGTGGCCCACATCCGCCACCACACGGGCATGGACGCGCCCACGGTCATGACCTGATGTGAAGCACCCCCGCAGCGCTTCGCGCCACCCCAAGGAGGCGGCACTGACCGTCCTGCAGAGCCGGCTCGGCGGTGCCCTGGGTGGCCCCGTTTCACGCGGCCAAGTGGCGCTCCGGCGACATGCAAAACCGATTCCGAGCCGGGCCCTGATCGCATGAAAGTCCGCCCCAGCCTCAACGCCGTCGCGGCGCCCATCTTTGGTGAGTTCATGCTGGGCATGACGGTGGCCATGGCCGGGCTCTACCTGGCCTCGCACACATCAGACGCAGCGGCCGGCACCTTCGGCCTCACGCAGCAGGTGTTGGAGACTCTGTTCGTCATCTTCCGCGTGCTGGCCATCGGCCTGGGCGTGGTCGTCACGCAGCTGATCGGCAGCGGCCAGCAAGATGCGGTGAAGCGCACCTCGTATATGGCGCTGGCGGCCAGCACCTGGGCCGGCCTGCTGGCGGCGAGCTGGCTGCTGTTCGGCAAGGCCTTCACGCTGGACGTGCTCAACGCCCCGGCCGAGGTGGTGCCACTGGCCATCAGCTACATGCTGCTGCTCGCGCCGGCCATGGTGCTGGAGGCCTACAACATCAGCATGGCCGCCGTGCTGCGCGCCCACCTGTTTGCGCGCGAATCGCTGTTCATCATGATCGCCATGCACGGCACGCACCTGCTGCTGGCCTTCGTGTTCATGCGCGGCCTGGGCAGCTGGGACGGCTGGGGGCTCAATGGCTATGCGGTGGCTTTCTTGCTGAGCCGTGGGCTGGGCCTGCTGCTGCACCTGCGCTTCTGGCAACGGCGCATGGACCTGCGGCCAACGCTGCACCATTGGTGGTCGCTGCCCATGCGCACGCTGGGGCCGGTGCTGCGCATCGGCCTGCCGGGCGCCGCCGCCGAGCTGGGCTACCGGCTGGCCTTCATGGTCTCGCTCTCGGCCACCGCGCGCCTGGGTGTGGCAGCGCTGGCCACCCATTCCTACACGCTGCAGACGCTGAAGTACGTGTTGCTCATCAGCATGGCCATCGGCTGGGCCTGCGAAATCATGGTCGGCCGCCTGGTGGGCGCCGGCCGGCTTCGCGAAGCCGATCAAATGGTGAAGAAGGGTGTGCGCAACGGCATGCTGGCCTCGGGCTCGCTGGTGCTGATCGCGGCACTGGCGGCGCCCTGGATCATGCGCACCTTCACCAAAGACCCGGCCATCATCGAAGCCGCCCAGACCCTGTTGTGGATCTCGGTCGCGCTCGAACTCGGCCGCGTGTTCAACCTGGTGGTGATCGGCGCGCTGCGCGCCACCGGCGACGTGAACTATCCCGTTTACGCCAGTATCGGCTCGTTCGCGCTGCTGCTGGGCGCGGGCTCGTACTTCATGGGCCGGGCCTGGGGCCTGCCCGGCATCTGGCTGGCCTACGTGGCCGACGAGTGCCTGCGCGGTCTGCTCATGTGGTGGCGCTGGCGCGGCAAGGGCTGGCTGCCCCATGCCCGTGAGACGCTGCGCGGGCTGCGAAAACCCCGTTGATGCGCCGAGCACACACCCGGCCATGGCACGGCGCCTCGCAAGTCCCGTGCAATGGGTCGCTGTTTATAATCGCGGGTTGTTTGCCCTCTGTCGGGTGAACCCCCCATTCTCCCTTCCCGGCACCGTTTCGCCACCCCCAGAGGACACCATGAGCGACCACGCGCACGACTCCCACACCGGCCCGATCAAGACGCCCGCCCAGCTGCTCTGGACGTCGTTTTTCTCCTTCGTAGGCCCGATCTTCATCATCATTGGCCTGGTGTACTACGTCACCTCCGACAACAAGCCGGCCGCCGGTGCGGTGGACCCCGAACTGGCCACGGCACAGCGCATTCAGCGCGTGGGCACGGTCGAATTGCGCGACGCCAACCGCCCGCTCGCCACGGGCGAAGCCGTGTTCACCGCCCAGTGCTCGGCTTGCCACGCCGCTGGCCTGGCCGGCGCTCCCAAGTTCGGTGACGCAGCCGCCTGGGGCCCGCGCCTCGGCCAGGGCTACGAAGCCCTGCTGACCTCGGCCCTCAAGGGCAAAGGCGCCATGGGCGCCCAGGGTGGCGGCGCCTTCAGCGACGTGGAAATCGGCCGTGCCGTGGTGCACATGGCGAACGCCGCTGGTGGCAAGTTGGCCGAGCCTGCAGCGCCCGCCGCTGCTGACGCGGCAGCCGCACCCGCTGCAGAGGCCGCTCCAGCGGCAGCACCCGCCGCTGCCCCGGCCGCTGCCGCCCCTGTGGCTGCTGCAGCGCCTGCCGCTGCCGCTCCGGCGGCCGCCGTGGCTGGCGCGGGTGGTGAAGCCCTGTACAAACAGGCCTGCACGGTGTGCCATGCCGCGGGCGTCGCCGGTGCTCCCAAGTTTGGCGACAAGGCCGCCTGGGCCCCGCGCGTGGGCGCCGGTGTGGACGCGCTGACCGCCACCGTCATCAAGGGCAAGGGCGCGATGCCGCCCAAAGGTGGCAGCGCCGCGTCGGACGCCGACATCAAGGGCGCCGTGCAGTACATGCTGGCCGCCGTGAAGTAAGCCTTCGCGCTCCAGACAAAAGGCCGGTCAATGACCGGCCTTTTTTTCGTCCAGGGGCCCCGTTCAGTCGGCCCCAGCGGCGAGCCAGGGCGCGGCGGCCCCCGCCTGCCTCCGCTGCGGGCTGCGCACAAAGCCCCAGGCGGCGGGAAGTTCGGCGGCCTGCACCGGCTCGGGCGTCCAACGGCCCTGCTCCACCGCGTCGGCCGCCAGCGCCATGTCGCTGGTGTGCACCAGGCCCATGCCGAGCGCCGTCACGAGGTACAGCCTCCCCAGCTCATCGAGCAGGCTCTGGCGCACCTCGCCGGCGTCCTGCCCGCTGTGGGCGAGCACACGCCCATCGGGCTGCAGGCGCCAGATGAAGGGCGTGGCCTCCAGTTCCAGGTACACGCGTTGCGGCCCGTTCTGAAAGAACCACTGCCCCGCCTCGTCGGCCGCGCAGTTGCGGTGGATGAAATCGATGAGCTTGTCGTGCTTGAGCAGCGAGCCCTTGCTCGCCACCACCGCCTCGCCCGGCTCGGCAGCGAACGGCCCGCTGCGCTGGCAGCGGTCGTCGCGCATGTACCAGTTGCCGCGCGCGTCCAGCCCGAGCCAGCCGACACAGTGCGGCACGTTGGGCCATTTGGCGAGCGCCGCCTTGACGATGTCATCCATGACGCGATTACAACCCGGATTCACAGACCCCAACCAGCGCAGACCACTGCGAGGAAGTTCATCCCAAGGCACCGTGGGATCGGCTTCGCCGGGCCATCAGTGCCGCCCCCTCGGGGGGTCGCGCGCCGCGCGGCAGGGGGGTCAAACAGCCATCAGCCATTGGCCCACCGCCTCTGGCATCGCGCGCACATGGCCCGGCAGGCCCCAGGGGCCGAGCGAGACCGGGAAACCCACGTGCCCGCCCTCAGCGGGTTGCCAAAGGGTGACGTGGCTGCCGGCTTCAGCGGCGGTGGGCAATGAGGACGCCGGAACGAACGGGTCATTGAGCGCATTGAGCGCGAGCGCTGGCACACGGATGTCGCGCAGCACCGGCTTGGCCGAGGCGCGCGCCCAGTAGTCGTCGGTGTCTTTGAAACCGTGCAGCGGCGCGGTGAACAGGTTGTCGAACTCGTAGAGATCGCGCGCCGCGAGCAGCGCCTCGCGGTCGAACAGGCCCGGGTGCTGCTCCAGCTTTTTCAGTGCCTTGGGCACCATGCTGGAGAGGAACATGCGCGTGTAGACCAGCCGGTTGAAGCCGCGTCCGATGGCGTGGCCGCCCGCCGCCAGATCGAGGGGCGAACACACGGCCGCCACCGCGTGCACCGTGTCCCCCGCGGTCTGGCCCATCTCGCCGGCCCAGCGCAGCAGCGCGTTGCCGCCCAGCGAGACACCGACCGCCAGCAACGGCCGCCCCGGGTTCTCGGCGGCGAAACGCCGGAGCACCCAGTCAATTTCATGAAAGTCACCCGAGTGGTAGGCCCGGGGCGCCAGGTTCAGCTCGCCCGAGCAGCCCCGGAAGTGGGGCACCGCGAACGCCAAGCCCTGGGACGCAGCGAAGTCGGCAAACGCCACCGCGTACTGGCTGGCCGACGACCCCTCCAGGCCATGGAACAACACCAGCAAGGGCGCGTCGGGGGCGCTGGTGTGCTGGGCGGTGTCCACGTCGATGAAGTCACCGTCTGGCGTGGTCCAGCGCTGGCGCTGCCAAGTGGGCGCAGGGCCCCAGTGGCGGCGTGCGCGCAACGCGGCCCACAGCGTCTGGGCATTGCCGCCGGGCAGCCACCAGGGTGCCCGGTACCGCTGTGCGAAGGTCATCGACGAAGGCTGTACCGACGGATGCAAAGCCACAGCCTCTCAGTGCAACACCGTCGGCACGCTCAGCGCGTCGTCGGGTTCGGTGCGGCTGCCCGGGCTCGCGTGGTGCGCCACCAGCCGCCAGCCCCGAGCCGTCTTGGCGTACACGTTGGTGGCCACCACCCAGGCATGCGCGAGCCCATCGTCGCTCAGCACCTCGACCCGCTCAACCACGCTGTGCACGCTGCAATCACCCGCGTCCTGCCGACGCACGCGCTCCGGCTGGGCCTTGACGCTGCCGTTCGAGAACAGCGCCTCGAAGGCCGCGCGGATCGCAGCTGGCCCCACCAGGCGGGGGCCGCCGGGGTGCACGCACACGATGTCTTCTTCGTCGGCCCAACAGGCCATGAGGCGTTCGAGATCACCGTGCTGCAGCGCGTCGTAGAACGCGTGTTCGGTGTCGTCGGCGGTGCCGGGGGGCATTTTGGGTTTGCGCATGGGCCTATTTTGCCGTGCGCACGGCGGGCCGGCGGCCGCCTCGTGCGCACGGGTGGCGGCGCAGGCGTGACCCTGTGCCGTTGGCCGGCCTCCCGGGTGCCTGAGCGCAGGCCCTGGGGGTATAGTCCGCGAAAGTTCTGGGCCCTGCCCATTTTCAGCTGTGGCCGCGGTGTCGGCCGATGGAGGTTTCATGCGCACTTTGACCCAATCCCTCACCACTTGGGCACTGGCCCTGTGCCTCGCTGCCGGGCTCACTGGCTGCGGCTACAACGATTTCCAGAGCCTGGACGAAAAGAGCAAATCGGCCTGGTCCGAGGTGCTCAACCAGTACCAGCGCCGCGCCGACCTGATTCCCAACATCGTGGCCACCGTCAAAGGCGAGGCCAGTTTCGAACAGGACACGCTGACCAAGGTGATCGAGGCGCGCTCCAAAGCCACGTCGATCCAGATGACGCCCGAGATGTTGAACGACCCGGCGGCCATGGAAAAGTTTCAGGCTGCACAGGGCGAGGTGGGCAGCGCATTGAGCCGCCTGATGGTGGTCGTGGAGCAGTACCCCAACCTCAAGGCGAACCAGGCCTTCAGCGACCTGCGCGTGCAACTCGAAGGCACCGAGAACCGCATCACCGTGGCGCGTAACCGCTACATCGAGACGGTGCAGGCCTACAACGTGCTGGCGCGCAGCTTTCCCAGCAACCTGACGGCCATGGTGTTCGGCTACAAGCCCAAGGCCGGGTTCCAGGTGGCGGACGAAGCGACCATCAGCACCCCGCCGAAGGTGGACTTCAACAAGCCATGACCGTCCGCTGGTTCCGCGCGCTGCTGCTGGGCGCGCTCTGGCTCTTGGGCGCTGTCTCGGCCCATGCACAGGGCGTGCTGCCCCTGCCCGAGTTGCGGGCCCGCGTGACGGACCAGACCAACACCTTGGACGCCACCAGCATCGCGTCGCTGGAGGCCCGGCTAGCGGCGTTCGAAGCGGCGCGTGGCACCCAGGTGGCGGTGGTGATCGTGCCGACCACCCAGCCCGAGGACATCGCTGACTACACGCAACGCCTGGGGGACGCTTGGAAGATCGGCCGCAAAGAGGTGGGCGATGGCGTGCTGTTCGTGGTCGCCAAGAACGACAGGCGCATGCGCATCGCCACCAGCAAAGTGCTGGAAGGCGCCTTGCCCGATCTCATGGCGCGCCGCATCATCGATCAGGCCGTGGCACCCGCGTTTCGCAACAACGACTACGCCGGCGGCATCCAAGCCGGTGTGGACCAGATCCTGGCCCGCGTGGCTGGCGAAGACCTGCCGCTGCCCGGCGAGGCCCCGCCCGCATCGGGTTTCGGCGCCATGGCGCCGCTGGACATCCTGATCTTTCTCGCGTTCGCGGTGCCCATCGGGTCTGCTGTGCTCCGCAGCATCTTCGGCAACAAGCTGGGCACCTTGCTGACCGGCGTCGGCGCTGGGGGGCTGGCCTGGGTGCTGACCGCTGTGGTCTGGCTGTCGGTGGGCGCCGGCCTGCTGGCCATGCTCGCCGCGCTCTTCTTGCAGATGCTTCCATCCATGCCGAGTTCAGGGCGAGGCGGGCGAGGTGGGGGTGGTTCCTGGG
>NZ_MUNZ01000092.1 GCF_002001205.1 Hydrogenophaga sp. A37 | reverse complement strand
GGCCTTTCTGCTGCTCACGGTGGTGGGCTGCGCGCTGGGCACGGCCACCGCCGCGGCCTGCGGCTGCGGGTTGGACCCCTGGCTGGCCCTGGTCGCCACCGCGCTGGCGGTGCTGGCCCACGCGGCGGGCAACGTGCTCAACGACCTGCACGACGCGCGCAACGGTGCCGACGCCGCCAACACCGAGGGCATCTCTCCGTTCACGGGTGGCTCGCGGCTGATCCAGAACGGCCGCGTGAGCGAGCGCGACACCGCCGATCTGGCCCAGGGCCTGCTGCTGTTTCTGGTGCCCGCCGGTCTGCTGCTGGCGGTGAAGACCGGTGGCGGCGTGTTGCTGCTGGGCATGGCCGGGCTGCTGCTGGCCTGGGCGTATTCGGCCCCGCCGCTCAAGCTGATGTCGCGCGGCCTGGGCGAGCTGGCGGTGGCGCTGGTGTGGTTTCTGGTGGTGATAGGGGCCGATTACGTGCAGCGGCGCCAGTTTTTTGTGATCCCGGCCAGTGCGGCGCTGGGTTTTGCGCTGATGGTGGCCGCGCTGCTGCTGATCAACGGGTTTCCCGACGCTCGCGCCGACGCCCGGGTGGGCAAACGCACGCTGGCGGTGCGACTCGGCCCCACTGGGGCGGCGGGGCTGTACGCCGGGCTGGTGGTGAGCGCCCACGCTTGGCTGGTGCTCAGCGTGGGGCTGTTGATTCCCCCCTTGGAAGCGCTCTGGGGCCTGGTGTCGCTGCCGTTCTCGCTGGGCGCCACGTGGCTGCTCTGGCGCCACCGCCACCAGACCGAACGACTCCAGCCCGCGCTGGCGCTGACCGTGGCCGCGACCCTGCTGCACGGCCTGGGCATGGCGGCCGGTTTCGCGCTGCTGGCGCGCCTGCACTGAGGCGCGCCCGGCTTATTTCGGCCGGGCGTCTTCCGTGGTCAGCGGCTTGCCGCCCGAGCCCCACCAGCCGCTGCGGATTTCCTGGATCACACAGCGCGTCATGGGCCGAAAGCCCTCGCCGCCGACCTGGACCACCGCCTCGGTGATGGCCGCGATCAGTGCGTGTTTCTTGTCGTCGGGCAGCACGCCCTCGATGATCTTGACGTCGATGAATGGCATGGGGACGTTCCTATTCGAAGGTGGCGACGGTGTCGAAGGCCAGCCGGGGACCGCGCGGGCGCAGGGCCGAGGTATCGCCATGGCCCAGGTTGATCAGGAAGTTCGAGCGGTAGCGGCCGTCGGGGAAGAAGCAACGGTCGAGTGCCTCGGCGTCGAAGCCGCTCATGGGGCCGCAGTCCAGGCCCAGCAAGCGCGCGGCCACCATCAGGTAGGCGCCCTGCAGGCTGCTGTTGCGCAGGCCCACCGTCTGCGCGAGCGCGGCGTTGTTCTCATAGGGCGCGGCGGCCGTGGGCATGTGCGGGAACTGGGTCACCAGGTGCTCAAAAAACCGGCTGTCCTGCGCCACGATCACGGTCACGGGCGCGCCCATGGCCTTGTCCACGTTGCCCGGCGCCAGGCAGGCGCGCAGTTTTTCCTTGGCCTCGGCGCTGCGCACGAACACGTAGCGCGCGGGCTGGCAGTTGGAGGCCGTGGGGCCCCATTTGGCGAGTTCGTAGAGCGCCTTCAGGGTCTCGTCGCTGATCGGCTCGTCGCGGAATTTCGCGAAGGTTCGGGCGGCTGAAAACGCCTGTTCGGCGGGGGAGATTGGTGGGTTGGTCATGGGTCTTTGAGGGGGTTGGAGCGGTCAGGCCGCGGTGTAGGCCGTCTTGACCGTGGTGTAGAACTCGGCGGCGTGGCTGCCCTGCTCGCGCGGGCCGACGCTGGAGCCTTTGCGCCCGCCAAACGGCACGTGGTAATCGACGCCCGCCGTGGGCGCGTTGACCATCACCATGCCCGCCTGCGCATGGCGTTTGAAGTGGCTGGCGTGCTTGAGGCTGGTGGTGCAGAGGCCGCTGGACAGGCCGAACGGCGTGTCGTTGGCCAGCGCCAGGGCTTCGTCATAGTCGCGGGCGCGGATCACGTTGGCCACCGGCCCGAACACCTCCTCGCGGCTGATGCGCATGCTGTTGTGTGTGTTGGTGAACAGCGCCGGGGTGAGGTAGTGGCCGGGCTGACCCGATTCACTGGCGGCGCGGTGCTCACCGCCGAAGGCCAGCGTGGCGCCTTCGGCCTGCGCGATGCGGATGTAGTCCAGGTCCACCGCGAGCTGGCGCTCATCCACCACCGGGCCGATGTCGGTGCCCGGGCGGCGCGCGTCGTCCACCGTGAGCTGCTTCAGCCGCTCCACCACGGCCGCCACGAAACGGTCGTGGATGCCCTCGGTGACGATCAGCCGGCTCGACGCCGTGCAACGCTGGCCGGTGGAATAGAACGAGCCCAGCACCGCGCAGTTCACCGCCACCGCCAGGTCGGCGTCGTCGAGCACGATCAGCGGGTTCTTGCCGCCCATCTCCAGCTGGTACTTCGCGCCTCGCGCCGCGCAGGCCGCCGCCAGGCGACGGCCGGTGGCCACCGAGCCGGTGAAGCTCAGGCCGGCCACGCGCGGGTCGTCCACCAGGGCCGGGCCGATCTCGGCGCCCGAGCCCATCACCAGGTTGAACACGCCCCCCGGCAGACCGCTGCGCGAGAGGATCTCGGCCAGCGCCCAGGCCGAACCGGGCACCAGCTCGGCGGGCTTGAAGACCACGCAGTTGCCAAAGGCCAGCGCGGGCGCGATCTTCCAGGCGGGGATCGCGATGGGGAAGTTCCAGGGCGTGATCAGGCTCACCACACCCAGGGGTTCGCGCGTGACCTCGACCGATATGCCGGGCCGTACCGAGGCCAGCAGCTCGCCGCGCTGGCGCAGGGCTTCGCCGGCAAAAAACTTGAAGATCTGCCCGGCACGCACCACCTCGCCCACCGCTTCGGGCAGGGTCTTGCCCTCTTCGCGCGCCAGCAGGTCGCCGAGCTCGGCGCTGCGCGCCAGGATCTCGCTGCCGGCCTTGTCGAGCACGTCAAAACGCTGCTGCGGCCCGGAGAGCGACCAGGCGGGAAACGCCACTGAGGCCGCGTCCACCGCTGACCGGGCCTGCGCCGCGTCGGCCAGCGCGTACTCGCCGATCACGTCGCGCGTGTCCGAGGGGTTGATGTTGCGCAGGCTGCGCGCGCCCGCGACCCACTCGCCACCGATGAAGTTGTGTCCCATCGTCATCACGCGCGCCCCGCGCCGCGCTGGCGAAAGCGCGCCTGCCACTCGGCCAGCGGCATGTAGCTGGGGTCGTCGCGCACCATGGCGAAGGTCTCGGCCAGCAGCTCGTCTTCGCTCTTGCTCAGATCGAGCGGCGTGCCGTAGGGCTGGTTGACGTAGTACGGCGTGTCCAGGTAGACCTCGACCCGGTTGCCCTCGGGATCGAAGTAGTACAGCGACCAGGCGTTGCCGTGGTTCATGGGGCGCATCTCATAGGCGCCCAGGGCCTCGGCCTTGTCGCGGTTCCAGCGCAGCTCGGCCAGGTCGGGCACCAGGAACGACACCTGCATGATGGTGCTGACCTTGGAGTCCGGCGACCGCCCTTCGGACAGCACGATCTGGTGGTGCTGGTCTTCGGAGGCGCTCATGAAGACCAAGCGGTTGCCGAAGTTCTTGCCCAGGCCTTCGTCGGTGATGGTGAGCTTGAACACCTGGGTGTAGAAGTTCACCATCTTGTCGAGGTCGTAGACGAAGAAGCCGAAGTGGGCGGGGGTGGGGCGGGTGACGTTCATGGTTAAGGGTCCTCTTCAATTGTTCAAGGCGCCGGAGCGCCAACCGCACCGCACGCAACAACGCCAACCGGGGGCACCGCCGGGCCGGCTTCGCCGGACGGCCAGTGCCGCCCCCTTGGGGGTGACGCGAAGCGGCGCGGGGGGTGATTTCTTAATCCTTTTGGATCTTGGCGTCTTTGACCAGCTGCGCCCAGCGCTTGAGGTCACCCTCGATGGTGGCCTGCAGCTCCTTCGGTGTGCTGGCGTGCACGTCGCCGCCGGTCGCCTCGGCCAGCTTGCTGCGCAGGGTGGCGTCCTGCAGCGCGGTGGTGACCTGCGCGTTCAGGCGATCGATCACGGGCTGCGGCGTGCCGGCTGGCGCCAGCAGCGCGGTCCAGGAACGCACCTCGAAGTTGGGCACGCCCTGCTCGGCCACCGTGGGCACGTCGGGCAAGCCGCTCCAGCGGGCGCTGCCCGAGGTGCCGAGCGCGCGCAGCTTGCCGGCCTTCACCTGGGGCAGGGCGGTGGTCGGCGCGATCACCACGAAGTCGACCTCGTTGCCCAGCAGCGCGGTCACCGACGCGCTCTCGCCGCGGTAGGGCACGTGGGTGAAGGCCGCGCCGGCGCGGTTGGCCAGCAGCTCACCGGTCATGTGTTGGCCGGTGCCGATGCCGGCCGAGCCGAAGGTCATGGGGTTGGGTCTTGCCTTGGCCGCCTTGAGCAGGTCGCCGAGGTTGTTGTGCGGGCTGGCGGCGTTGACCACCACCAGGAAGGGGAACGAGGTCAGCGCCGAGATCGGCTGGAACGACTTGGCGGTGTCGTAGGGCAGCTTGTCGTAGAGCACGCCCGCGATGGCGTGGCCGCCCGTGGCCAGCAGCAGGTTGTAGCCGTCTGGCTTGGCCGAGGCCACCGTGGCCGCCGCGATGGTGCCGCCGGCGCCGGCCTTGGGCTCGATCACCAGCGGCTGGCCCAGGCCCTTGGCCATTTCCGCGCCCACCAGGCGCGCCACCGCGTCGGCGTTGCCGCCCGCGGCGAAGCCGTGCAGCACCTTCACGGGGCGATCGGGATAGGTCTGTGCGCCGGCCGCGACCGGCCAAGCCAGCGGCAGGGCCAGTGCCAGGGCGGCGCCGAAACGAATGAAAGGGTTCTGGGTCATGGTCTTGTCTCCTGTGTTTTTGAGGCTGATTGCCTGGGGTTACTGCGGGGCTTGTTCGATGGTGTTGCGCAGGATGCCGATGCCTTCGATCTCGACCTCGACCACATCGCCCGGCACCATGAAGCGCGGCGGCTTCTTGCTCCAGCCCACGCCGCCGGGCGTGCCGGTGACGATGACGTCGCCCGGCACCAGGGTGAAGATGGTCGAGGCGTAGGCGATCTGCTGCGCCACCGAAAAGATCATGTCGTCGGTGGTGGTGGACTGCATCTGCTCGCCGCTGAGCCGGGTGACCAGCTTGAGCGAACGGTCGGGTGCGATCTCGTCGGCCGTGACCATCCAAGGGCCGAAGGCGCCGGTGGACTCGAAGTTCTTGCCCGCCGCGATGGATTTGGCGTGGAACTGCCACTCGCGGATGCTGGCGTCGTTGTAGATCGAATAACCGGCGATGTGCTCGTGGGCACTGGCTTCGGGGATGTTGCGGCCGGGCTTGCCGATCACCACGGCCAGCTCGCCCTCCCAGTCCAGCGAATCGGAGCAGTGCGGGCGCAGGATGGGCTGGTTGTGCGCCACCTGCGAGCGCCAGACGCGCAGGAAGATGGGTGGAAATTCGGACAGCTCGCGGTCCAGGCCGGCGGCCACGACCTCGCGGTGGTGGTCGTGGTAATTGCGGATCGCGCAGACGATTTTTTCGGGGTGGGGAATCACCGGCAGGAAGCGGATGCTGGCCAGCGGGAGGTCGGCCGGCACGCTCGCGGCGTCGGCGGCCGCGTGCGGCGTGCGGCCCGCCGCGATGTAGGCCTGCAGCGTGGGGTACTGCGGGTAGGCGCGGCAGAGGTCGGCGACGTGTTCGCCGACAACAGCGCCCCAGGAGGCCTGGCCTTGGTGTTCAAACGACAGCAGTTTCATGGGGTGCTTTCAAAAAGTGAGATGAGAGGATAGGGACGTTGCCCCGTGGACAAAAAGGTCAGGCGTCTGGCACTGGGGTTTCCCGCAAGCGGGCCAGTATCGGTTCGGTGTGGGCGCCCAGCGCGGGCGCAGCCCAGCGGTACTGCACCGGTGTGCGCGAAAAACGCAGCGGGCTGGCCACCGCCGGGGCCGTGCCCGCGAGCGGGTGCGGCAGGTCCACACGCAGGCCGCGCGCCTGCACGTGCGGGTCGGCGAACACCTGCTCCAGCGTGTTGATCGGGCCGCAGGGCACGTTGGCGGTTTCGAGCGCATCGATCCACTGCGCGGTGGTCCGCTGAACCGTGACCTGTCGCAGCAGCGGCACCAGCTCGCCGCGGTGCGCCACGCGTGCGGCGTTGGTGGCAAAGCGCGGGTCGGCGGCCCACTCGGCGTGACCGGCCTCCTGGCACAGCGAGGCGAACTGGCTGTCGTTGCCCACGGCCAGGATCATCTCGCCGTCGGCGGTGGGGAAGGACTGGTAGGGCACGATGCTCGGGTGGGCGTTGCCCAGGCGGCGCGGCGACTGGCCGGTGACCAGGTGGCTCAGCGCCTGGTTGGCCAGGCAGGAGACCTGCACGTCCAAGAGGGCCAGGTCGATGTGCTGGCCCAGGCCCGAGCGCTCGCGCCAGGCCACTGCGGCCAGGATGCCGGCCACCGCGTGCAGGCCGGTGAGCACATCGGTCAGCGCCACGCCCACCTTCATCGGGCCGGCGCCGTCTTCGCCGTCGGGCACGCCGGTCAGGCTCATCAGCCCGCCCATGCCCTGCACCATGAAGTCGTAGCCCGGGCGCTGCGCGTAGGGGCCGGTCTGGCCGAAGCCGGTGATCGAGCAGTAGATCAGGCGCGGGTTGAGCGCGCTCAGGGTGGCGTAGTCCAGGCCGTAGCGCGCCAGGCCGCCGACCTTGAAGTTCTCGATCAGCACGTCGGAGCGCAGCGCCAGCTCGCGGATCTGTCGCTGGCCTTCGGGCGTGGCCATGTCGAGCGCGACCGATTGTTTGTTGCGGTTGGTGCAGAGGAAGTAGGCCGATTCGACGTCGTTTCCCTGCGGGTCTTTCAGGTAGGGCGGGCCCCAGCCGCGCGTGTCGTCGCCGCGCTCCGGGTGTTCGATCTTGATCACCTCGGCGCCCATGTCGGCCAGCATCTGGCTGGCCCAGGGGCCGGCGAGCACGCGCGAGAGGTCGAGCACCTGGAGGTGGGAGAGCGCGCCGTCGGTGGTGGGGGCAGTGGTGGTGTTCATGATGCAAACGCCTGCAGGCCGGTTTGTGCGCGACCGAGGATCAGCGCGTGGATGTCGTGCGTGCCCTCGTAGGTGTTGACCACCTCCAGGTTCACCAGGTGGCGGGCCACGCCGTATTCGTCGCTGATGCCGTTGCCGCCGAGCATGTCGCGCGCGACGCGGGCGATGTCCAGCGCCTTGCCGCAGCTGTTGCGCTTGAGCATGCTGGTGAGTTCCACCGAGGCGGTGCCTTCGTCCTTCATGCGGCCAAAACGCAGGCAGCCCTGCAGCCCCAGCGCGATCTCGGTCTGCATGTCGGCCAGCTTCTTCTGCACCAGCTGGTTGGCGGCCAGCGGGCGGCCGAACTGTTTGCGGTCCAGCACGTAGCGGCGCGCGCGGTGCCAGCAGTCTTCGGCCGCGCCGAACGCGCCCCAGGCGATGCCGTAGCGCGCGCTGTCCAGGCAGGTGAACGGGCCCTTCAAGCCACGCACGCCGGGCAACAGGTTCTCGTCCGGCACGAACACTGCGTCCATCACGATCTGACCGGTGACCGAGGCCCGCATGCCGACCTTGCCGTCGATCACGGGCGCGCTCAGGCCCTTCCAGCCTTTTTCGAGAATGAAGCCTCGGATCTGATCGCGCCCGCTGGCCTCGTCGGCCAGCTGGGCCCAGACCACGAACACATCGGCGATGGGGCTGTTGGTGATCCACATCTTGGCGCCGCTCAGGCTGAAGCCGCCGGGCACGCGGGTGGCGCGGGTGGCCAGGCTGGCCGGGTCGGAACCGCTGTCGGGTTCGGTGAGGCCGAAGCAGCCGATCCATTCGCCCGAGGCCAGGCGCGGCAGGTAGCGCTGGCGCTGGGCGTCGCTGCCGAAGGCGTGGATGGGCAGCATCACCAGGCTGGACTGCACGCTGAGCATGGTGCGGTAGCCCGAGTCCACGCGCTCGATCTCGCGAGCGATCAATCCATAGCACACGTGGTTCAGGCCCGCGCCGCCGTGGGTGGTCGGCAGCGTGGCCCCGAGCAGGCCGAGGGCGCCCATCTCGCGGAACAGGGCGGGGTCGGTGCGGCCTTCGCGAAAGGCCATCAGCACACGCGGTGCGAGCTCGGATTGCGCGTAAGCCGCAGCGGCGTCGCGGACGGCGCGCTCGTCGGCGTCGAGCTGCTGTTCGAGCAGGAACGGGTCGTCCCAGAGAAAGGAGGTGGTGGACATGGATGGTGATCTGAAAGAAGGGTCAGCGCTGGCAGGTGAAGCTGGCGGCGGATTCGGTGTCGCCGGCGGTGTAGCGCGCCAGCAGCGGGTAGGGGCAGAGC
>NZ_MUNZ01000037.1 GCF_002001205.1 Hydrogenophaga sp. A37 | reverse complement strand
CCCCCGTTGCCACCGCCATTGCCGGAGTTGCCCCCTTTGCCGCCGTTACCGGAGTTGCCACCGCCGCCCGCATTGGAACCGCCGCCTTTGTTGCCCCCGTTGCCGGCTCCTTGACCGCCGCCGCTTCCGTTGCTGCTGCCGCCCGTTCCCTTGCCGCCGCCCGAGCTGCCGGCCGATGCCGGGCGTTTGCCAGTGGCTCCGGCGTCCAGGGCGGCGCGCTGGTCCGCCTTCTCGGCCTTGTCGGCCTTGTTCGCGGCGCTGACCACCGAGCCCAGGCGCAGGCCCAGGCTGTTGGCGATCTGGCCCCAGCCCATGCCGCTGTCGCGCAAGGCCTGCACATCGCTGGTGGCGAGCGAGAGCTGCGCGGTGGTGGGTTCGGTGATGCCTTTCTGAGAGAGATTGGCCCGGGCGAGTTGCACGGCCATTTCCTGCTGCCGCGCGGAGGGGACGGGTTTGCTCGGTGCCGGCTGGACCACCACTGGTGGAGTGACCACCACCGGTGGATTGACCACCACAGTGGTTTGAGCCCAGGCGGCGCCAGCGGCCAGGCAGGCGATGGCCAGCGCCAGGCGGTTCAAGGTGTTGAGGGGATTTGATGTTTTCATGGGGTGCTCCTGATGGTGAAAGGTTGGAGCGGATGCTATCCACTGAATTCACCACACCGTGCATCCAGGTGTGACGACATGTAGCGATCACGGCGAGCAGTGCCTGAGAGGCTGAGCGTCACTCGATACGCAGCTCCTGCACCCAGCGCGCCCCGGGCGCGAAGTCGTCTCGCTGAAACGGGCCGTAAGGCGGTTCGTTGAGGGAGTCGGGCGGCACGCCGATCAGGTTGAGGTCGACGGCCTGGGGTTTTCCCACCAGGCCTGTGGGGGTCTGCGTGAACTTGAAGATGATGCCGTTCCACAGCTTGGCGCCGAAGTCCGCGGGCTGCTTGAAGAAGAACAACAGGTTGTGTTCCAGCCAGCCGAAGTCAGTGGCGGAAACGGTGCCCGGATTTTTGTAGGGATAGGGCACGAAACAGCTGATCTCCTGCGCGGCGGGCAGGCACTTGAATTCGCGCATGGAGAGGAAATGGTCGCTCATCACGGCGCGATCCATCTGCACGCGAAAGGCCGCCTGGCCGCCGTCGACGACGCGAAAGCTCACCGTGCCGATGCGGGTCTTCTGGCCATCCCGCGTCACGGCCACGAGGGATTTTTCACCCTCGGGCAAGGTGGTGGTCGGCTGTGCCGCAGCCCCGCCCACGGCGAGCGCAGCGGCCAGCGCGATCAGGGTTTGGTGCTCATGACCCATTGGGCCAGGGTCTTGATGTCGGCCGCGCTCATGCCGGGATGGGCCGGCATGGGGATGCGACCCCACTTGCCTTTGCTGCCGTTCTGAATCGACTGCACCAGCGAGGCCACGGCGTCTTTGTCGTCCTTGTATTTTTCAGCGACCGAGCTGTAGGCCGGGCCGACGATCTTTTCCTTGGCCGAGTGGCAGGACAGACAGCCGTTGTTCTTGGCCAGCTCCACGGCAGCGGCTTCGTCCACCGCGTGCGCGGCGCCGGAAGCGAGCAGGAGGCCAGCGGTGAGGAGGATGAGAGTACGCATGACAGGCATCACAAAAAAAGAGGAAAAGAAAAAGGGTGGGGAACGAAACGCGACGCCAGCCGCGAAGTGCCCCACCCAGCACACGCCAAGGATCCGGCTCCGCCGGGCCCAGGGCGTGGTCCCCCTAGGGGGACGCCGCAAAGCGGCGCAGGGGGGAGATCACTTCGCGATCTTGAAGGTCCAGACCGAGCCTCCCTGTTCGAGGAAGTTGACCTTCTTGGCCACTTCACCACCCCACAGCGGCACCGCGCCGCCCCAGCCGGAGACCACGCTCACGTACTGCTCGCCGCCTTCGGTCCAGGTGATGGGAGGTGCGACCACGCCGGAGCCGGTCTGGAACTGCCAGACCACCTTGCCGGTCTTGGCATCAGCGGCCTTGAGGTAGCCCTCAGGCGTGCCCCAGAACACCAGGTCGCCAGCCGTCAGCACGCCACCCCAGAGCGGAGCCTCGTTCTTGACTTCCCACTCGACCTTGCCGGTCTTGGGGTTGATGGCGCGCAGCGAACCGATGTGGTCGTCGAACAGCGGCTTGATGGTGAAACCCGCGCCCAGGTAGGCGGCACCCTTCTTGTAGGTGATAGGTTCGTTCCAGATCTCCATGCCCCATTCGTTGGTGGGCACGTAGAACAGGCCGGTCTTGGGGCTGTAGGCCATGGGCATCTGGTTCTTGCCACCCAGGAAGCCCGGGGCCGAGAACACCGACTTGCCCTTGGTGCCGTCGCCACCGGCGGCCGTCGGGTCGCCAGGGCGGTTGGCCGGGTCAAAGTTCGGACGACCGGTCTTCAGGTCGATACCGGTGGCCCAGGTCACCTTCTTCACGAAGGGGAAGGCGTTCAGCAGCTTGCCGGTTTCGGCGTCGTTCACGTAGAAGAAGCCGTTGCGGTCGGCCTTGGCGCCGACGCGCTTGCCGTCCATGTCGAAGGTGATGAACTCGTTCACACCGTCGTAGTCCCAGCCGTCGTTGGGTGTGGACTGGTAGTGCCACTTGATCTGGCCGGTCTTCACGTCGATGGCGACGGTGGAGGTGGAATACAGGTTGTCGCCCTTGCGCACATGGCTGTTCCAGGGGCCGGGGTTGCCGGTGCCGAAATAGGCCAGGCCGGTCTTGGCGTCGTAGCTGCCGCCCAGCCAGGTGGCGGCGCCACCGGTCTTCCAGGTGTCACCAGGCCAGGTGGCGTTGGTGGTGCCGCTGATGCCGTTTTCCTTGCCGTCCTTGTAGCCCATGTGGCCTTCGACCACGGGGCGCGTCCAGACCATCTTGCCGGTCTTGGGGTCGCGCGCTTCGACGCGGCCGACCACGCCGAACTCACCGCCGGACACGCCGGTCATGAGCAGGCCTTCGGCGATCAGCGGGGCCGCGGTGTAGCTGTAGCCGGCAGAGTAGTCGTCGATCTTCTCGCGCCACACCACCTTGCCGGTGTCCTGGTCGAGGGCCACGAGTTGTGCGTCCAGCGTGCCGAAGATGACGAGGTTGTCGTACAGCGCGGCGCCGCGGTTGATCACGTCGCAGCAGGGCATGATGCCTTCGGGCAGGCGGTGCTCGTACTTCCAGAGCTTCTTGCCGGTCTTGGAGTCCAGCGCAAAGATGCGCGAGTAGGACGCGGTGACGAACATCTTGCCTTTGTTCACCAGCGGCTGCGACTCTTGTCCGCGTTGCTTCTCGCCACCAAACGACATGGACCACACGGGGACCAGTTTGCTGATGTTCTTGGCGTTGACGCCGGTCAGCGGCGAGTGACGCTGGCCTTGTGTGCCCAGGCCCCAGCTCAGGACGTTGTCGGGCGTGGCGGCGTCGTTGGCGATCATCGCGTCGGTGACGCCCTGGGCGCCAACGTGGGCCGTGGCGGCCATGACCAATAGGCTCAATAGGGTGCGTTTCACTGTGGGTCTCCTGCTCGGTTGTGAGGTAAGTGGCTGTGTGGTTTTCCCCGTGCCGCCTGACCGCTCTTCTGGCTCCAGCTCCTCCGGTCTCGGACATGCACGCAGCGAAGAAATGGCAACTTCTGTGCCAGTGCAAACCATAGGGTTTTCACCGATCAGAAGCGCCTCACAACGCCTCGCGCAGGCCATCAGACCACCCCAAATGCGCCACCCACTGTTCAACGGCGCTGACGCGGCCGTGACACTGTTCAAAAATGAATCACTGACTGGTACACCCTAGGCCCCGCTCGGCATCTTGATGCTTTCTTGATACGGGGCCGCTCAGTCTTGCGCCCGTCTTGACACCCCCGTTCCTAGCATCGGTGACATGTCTTGAACGGAGGTTTCCATGGACTTCATCTATCTCGGTCTGGCCGCAGCGTGCGGCCTCGCCATCTGGGGGCTGGCACTGGTCTGCCGGCGCCTGCAACCTACCGGTGGGGGGCGCCCATGAGCGCCGCGCCGGGCCGCCCCAAGCCAGCTCGCACCGCAGCGCATCGCGCGGAGGTATTCCCATGAACAACTGGACCTTGCTCGCCGCCCTGCTCGCGGGTGGCCTTCTGATTTACCTGGTGGCCGTGCTGCTGCGGCCGGAGGACTTCTCATGAACACCCTGGCATGGCTGCAACTCGCGGTCTTCCTCACCCTGCTGCTCGCCCTGGCCTGGCCGCTGGCGCGCGCGATCGACGCCGTGATGGCCGGCCGCTTCGCACTGGGGCAACGCATCGAGGCGCCCCTGTGGCGCCTGGCCGGCGTGCGGCCCGAGCGCGAATCCGGCTGGCTGCGTTACACGCTGGGCCTGCTGGTGTTCAACGCCCTGGGCGTGCTCGCGGTGTATGCGCTGCAGCGCTTGCAGCATGTGCTGCCGCTGAACCCACAGGGCTTCGGTGCCGTCACGCCCGACTCGGCCTTCAACACCGCCATCAGCTTCATGAGCAACACCAACTGGCAGGGCTATGGCGGCGAAACCACCATGAGCTACCTGACGCAGATGCTGGGCCTGACGGTGCAGAACTTCCTCTCGGCCGCCACCGGCATCGTGGTGGTGATCGCGCTGGTGCGCGGCTTCGCGCGCCACTCGACCAAAGCCATCGGCAACGTGTGGGTGGACCTCACCCGCGCCACGTTGTGGGTGCTGCTGCCACTGTCGCTGGCGCTGGCGCTGTTCTTCGCGGGTCAGGGCGTGGTCCAGAACCTCTCGCCTTACACCGAGGTGAAGACCCTGGAGACCGTGAGCTGGGAGACCAGCACCCCGGCTGCCGAGGGCCAACCGGCGCAGACCGAGGCACACAGCAGCCCCACGCAGACCCTGGCCATGGGGCCGGTGGCCTCGCAGCTCGCCATCAAGATGGTGGGCACCAACGGCGGTGGTTTCTTCAATGCCAACTCGGCCCACCCGTTCGAGAACCCCACACCGCTGTCCAACTTCGTGCAGATGCTCAGCATCTTCCTGATCCCAGCCGCGTTGTGTTTCGTGTTCGGCCGCATGGTGGGCGACCAGCGCCAGGGCTGGGCGGTGCTCGCCGCGATGACGCTGCTGTTCGTGGCTTTCGTGGTCGCTGCCACCAGCTTCGAACAGCAAGGCAACCCGGTGCTGGCCGCACTCGGCGCCGACCAGACCGCCAGCGCCCTGCAGGCCGGCGGCAACATGGAAGGCAAGGAGGTGCGCTTCGGCATCAACGCATCCAGCCTGTTCGCGGTGATCACCACCGCCGCCAGCTGCGGCGCCGTGATCGCCATGCACGACAGCTTCACGCCGCTGGGCGGCATGGTGCCGATGGTGCTGATGCAGCTGGGCGAGGTGGTGTTCGGCGGCGTCGGCGCGGGCCTCTACGGCATGCTGGTGTTCGCCATCATGGCGGTGTTCATCGCCGGCCTGATGATCGGGCGCACGCCGGCCTACCTGGGCAAGAAGATCGAGGCGCACGAGATGAAGATGGTCTCCATCGCCATCCTGGTCACGCCCCTGCTGGTGCTCGTGGGCACGGCCGTGGCGGTGATGAGCGAAGGCGGCCGCGCCGGCATCCTGAACCCGGGCGCACACGGCTTCAGCGAGGTGCTGTACGCGCTGTCCTCGGCCGCCAACAACAACGGCAGCGCCTTCGCCGGCCTGTCGGCCAACACGCCGTTCTACAACGTGCTGCTCGGTCTGGCGATGGTGTTCGGCCGCTTCGGCGTGATCGTGCCGGTGCTGGCCATGGCCGGCTCGCTCGCCGCCAAGCAGCGCGCCACCGCCACCGACGGCACCCTGCCCACCCACGGTCCGCTGTTCGTGGCCCTGCTGGTCGGCACCGTGTTGCTGGTCGGCCTGTTGAACTATGTGCCTGCGCTGGCGCTGGGCCCCGTGGCCGAGCACCTGACGCTGTGGGCGCGCTGAGGAGGAACACCATGAGTCGACAAACCCTGCCCCTCTTTGACCCGGCGCTGATGCGTCCGGCCCTGATCGACGCCTTTCGCAAGCTCGACCCCCGCGTGCAGCGCCGCAACCCGGTGATGTTCGTGGTCTACATCGGCAGCGCCTTCACCACCGCGCTGGCCATCGCCCAGCCCGAGGGCTTCACCATTGCGGTGGCGCTGTGGCTGTGGTTCACGGTGCTGTTCGCCAACTTCGCCGAAGCCATGGCCGAGGGCCGGAGCAAGGCGCAGGCCGCCAGCCTGCGTGGCCTCAAAAAGCAGACCTGGGCCAAGAAGCTTGAAGCGAGCTACGAGCGCGGCACGCCACGCACTGCCATGCACTGGCACCCGCTGGAGGCCGACAACCTGCGCAAGACCGACCTGGTGCTGGTCGAGGCCGGCGACACCGTGCCCGCCGACGGCGAGGTGATCGACGGCGTGGCCTCGGTGGACGAGAGCGCCATCACCGGCGAATCGGCGCCGGTCATCCGCGAGTCGGGCGGCGACTTCTCGGCCGTGACCGGCGGCACGCGCGTGCTGTCCGATTGGGTCGTGGTGCGCGTCACGGTGAACCCGGGCGAGACCTTCGTGGACCGCATGATCGCGATGGTCGAGAACGCCAAGCGCCAGAAGACGCCGAACGAGATCGCGCTGACCATCCTGCTGGTGGCGCTGACCATCGTGTTCCTCGGCGTCGTGGTCACGCTGCTGCCGTTCTCCACATTCGGTGTGGCGGCCAGCGGGGCTGGCCAGCCGGTGAGCCTGGTGGTGCTGGTCGCCCTGCTGGTCTGCCTGATCCCCACCACGATTGCCGGCCTGCTCAGCGCCATCGGCGTGGCCGGCATGAGCCGGCTGATGCAGGCCAACGTGATCGCCACCTCGGGCCGCGCGGTGGAGGCCGCCGGCGATGTGGACGTGTTGCTGCTCGACAAGACCGGCACCATCACCCTGGGCAACCGCCAGGCCAGCGCCTTCCTGCCTGCGCCCGGCGTGAAGGAAGCCGACCTGGCCGATGCCGCGCAACTCGCCTCGCTCGCCGACGAAACGCCGGAAGGCCGCAGCATCGTCGTGCTCGCCAAGCAGAAGTTCAACCTGCGTGAGCGCGATGTGGCCGCACTCGGCGCCACGTTCGTTCATTTCACCGCGCAGACCCGCATGAGCGGTGTCGATCTGCAGGGCCCGGACGGCAAGGGTCGCGCGGTGCGCAAGGGCGCGGCCGATTCGATCCGCCGCCATGTCGAAGCGCTGGGCGGCAGCTTCCCGGCGGCGCTGCAGACCGCGGTCGACGACGTGGCGCGGCGCGGCAGCACGCCGCTGGTGGTGGCCGACGGCACCAAGTTGCTCGGCGTGGTCGAGCTGAAAGACATCGTCAAGGGCGGCATCAAGGACCGGTTTGCCGAGCTGCGCCGCATGGGCATCAAGACCGTGATGGTGACCGGCGACAACCGCCTCACCGCCGCAGCGATTGCCGCCGAGGCGGGGGTGGACGACTTCCTGGCCGAGGCCACGCCCGAGGCCAAGCTCAAGCTGATCCGTGAGCACCAGGCGCAGGGCCGGCTGGTGGCCATGACGGGCGACGGCACCAACGACGCGCCCGCCCTGGCCCAGGCCGACGTGGCCGTGGCCATGAACACCGGCACGCAGGCCGCCAAGGAAGCTGGCAACATGGTCGACCTCGACAGCAACCCGACCAAGCTGATCGAGATCGTCGAGACCGGCAAGCAGATGCTGATGACGCGCGGCGCGCTCACCACCTTCAGCATCGCCAACGACGTGGCCAAGTACTTCGCCATCGTGCCGGCGGCCTTTGTCGCCACCTACCCGCAGCTCTCGGCGCTCAACGTGATGCAGCTCGCCAGCCCCAACTCGGCCATCCTGTCCGCCGTGATCTTCAACGCGCTGATCATCGTGTTCCTGATCCCGTTGGCGCTCAAGGGTGTGAGCTACCGCGCCGTCAGCGCCGCCGTGCTGCTGCGCCGCAACCTGGCCATCTACGGGCTGGGCGGCGTGATCGTGCCCTTCATCGGCATCAAGGCGATCGACATGCTGATCGCCGCCGTCGGCATGGCCTGAGATGACCCCCCGCGCCGCTTCGCGTCACCCCCCAGGGGGCGGCACTGGCCGTCCGGCAAAGCCGGCCCGGCTGTGCCTCCGGTTGGCGTTGTGTCATGCGGTGCGGGTGGCGCTCCGGCGCCGCGGAACAACTGAAGTACCCAAGGAAACACCATGAAAACCACACCTGAAACCAACTCCACTGAGCCCGACGACAAGAGCCCGGTGCTGCGCCCGGCCCTCGTGCTGTTCCTCGTGCTGAGCCTGCTCACCGGCCTGCTGTACCCGCTGCTGGTCACCGGCGTGGCGCAGGCGGTCTTTCCGCACCAGGCCAACGGCAGCCTGGTCCAGCGCGGCGGCCTGGCGGTGGGCTCCGAACTCATCGGCCAGCCGTTCTCACAGCCCGGCCACTTCTGGAGCCGCCCTTCGGCGACCGGTCCCATGGCCTACAACGGCGGGGCCTCCAGCGGCTCCAACCTCGGCCCCAGCCACCCGGCGCTGGCCGAAGCGGTGCAGGCACGCATTGCTGCGCTGCGCGCGGCCGACCCCGGCAACACGGCGCCCGTGCCGGTGGACCTGGTCACCGCGTCCGCCAGCGGCCTCGACCCGCACATCAGCCTGGCCGCGGCGCGCTACCAGGTGGCGCGGGTCGCGCGCGTGCGTGGCCTGGCACCCGAGCAGCTGAACGCCCTGGTGGATCAGCACACCGAGGGCGCGTGGCTCGGCTTCTTGGGGGAGGCGCGCGTGAACGTGCTGGCGCTGAACCTCGCGCTCGACGCGATAGCCCGTAACTGATCGGCGCCGGGTCACAATGGCTG
>NZ_MUNZ01000038.1 GCF_002001205.1 Hydrogenophaga sp. A37 | reverse complement strand
CCCCCAGAGGGGGAGGGCTTCATACCAACTCAGGAGAAAAACCATGTACCAACTCGGCGTCGTTTACCGCAACATCACCCGTGCCGACCGCGCAGCGGCCGACGGCCTGGCCGCGCTCGGCTCGGCCACCGTGCACGAAGCCATGGGCCGCGTCGGCTTGCTCAAGCCCTACATGCGCCCGATCCAGACCGGCGTGCAGGTCTCTGGCACGGCCATCACCGTGCTGCTGCAGCCCGGTGACAACTGGATGATGCATGTGGCCGCAGAGCAGATCCAGCCCGGCGACATCGTGGTCGCGGCCGTCACGGCCGAGTGCACCGACGGCTATTTCGGCGACCTGCTGGCCACCAGTTTTCAGGCGCGCGGTGCCCGCGGCCTGATCATCGACGCCGGTGTGCGCGATGTGAAGACACTCAAGGAAATGAACTTCCCCGTCTGGTCCAAGGCCATCAGCAGCAAGGGCACCATCAAGGCCACGCTGGGCTCGGTGAACATCCCCATTGTGTGCGCCGGCATGCTGGTCACGCCCGGCGACGTGATCGTGGCCGACGACGACGGCGTGGTCTGCGTGCCAGCGGCGCGTGCGGCAGAGACGCTGGCGGCGGCGATCAAGCGCGAGAGCTTCGAGGGCGAAAAGCGCGACAAGCTGGCCAGCGGTGTGCTGGGGCTGGACATGTACAAGATGCGCGAGCCTTTGGCCGCCGCCGGCCTGAAATACATCGACTGAGGACACGACATGAGCAAACCCATGGACAAACCCACGTCGGGTGACTTCACCAAAACCCCTGGCTGGATGGACTGGTACACCGGCCCGTCCAAGCCGACATTCCAGTTGCCTGCCGGCGCCGTGGACGCACATTGCCACGTGTTCGGACCGGGGGGCGAGTTCCCCTACGCGCCCGAGCGCAAGTACACGCCCTGCGACGCGAGCAAGCACCAGCTGTACGCACTGCGCGACCACCTCGGCTTCGCCCGCAACGTGGTGGTGCAGGCCACCTGCCATGGCGCCGACAACCGCGCCATGGTCGACGCGCTGGTCAGCAGCGGCGGCAAGGCGCGTGGTGTGGCCACGGTCAAGCGCTCGGTGACGGAGGAAGAGCTGCAGGCGCTGCACGCTGCCGGTGTGCGCGGCGTGCGTTTCAACTTTGTCAAGCGCCTAGTCGACTTCACGCCCAAGGACGAGCTGCTGGAGATCGCCGGCCGCATCCACAAGCTGGGCTGGCACGTGGTCATTTACTTCGAGGCGGTGGACCTGCCCGAGCTGTGGGACTTCTTCACCGCGCTGCCCACCACGGTGGTGGTCGACCACATGGGCCGACCCGATGTGTCGCTGCCGGTGGACGGCCCGCAGTTCGCGCTGTTCGAGAAGTTCATGCGCGAGCACAGCAACGTGTGGAGCAAGGTGAGCTGTCCCGAGCGCCTGAGCGTGACCGGCCCCAAGGCGCTGAACGGGGAGCAGAACGCGTACTCCGACGTGATCCCGTTCGCCAAGCGCATCGTCGAGCAGTTCCCCGACCGCGTGCTCTGGGGCACCGACTGGCCACACCCCAACCTGAAAGACCACATGCCCGACGACGGCTTGCTGGTGGACTTCATCCCGCACATCGCGCCCACCGCCGAGCTGCAGCAGAAGCTGCTGGTGACGAACCCGATGCGTCTCTATTGGCCCGAGGAGGTCTGACATGTCACTGAACAAACCCTACCTGGACGTGCCCGGCACGATCATCTTCGACGCTGAGCAGTCACGCAAAGGCTTCTGGCTCAACCAGTTCTGCATGTCGCTCATGAAGGCAGAGAACCGCGAGAAGTTCAAGGCCGACGAGCGCGCCTACCTCGACGAATGGGCGATGACCGAAGAGCAGAAGCAGGCCGTGCTCGCGCGCGATCTCAACTGGTGCATGCGCACCGGCGGCAACATCTACTTCCTGGCCAAGATCGGCGCCACCGACGGAAAGAGCTTCCAGCAGATGGCGGGCTCTATGACCGGCATGACCGAAGAGGAATACCGCAACATGATGATCAAGGGCGGCCGCTCGGTCGAAGGCAACCGCGTCGTGGGCGAAGACGGTGACGCGCAGTCGCACCGCCAGCCCCAGGGCGCCGCAGGAAAGAAAGTCTGAACATGGCCAAAATCACCGCATCCGTTTTCACCTCCCACGTGCCCGCCATCGGCGCGGCCATGGACCTGGGCAAGACGAAAGAGGACTACTGGAAACCGCTGTTCGCGGGCTACGACTTCTCCAAGCAGTGGATGAAGGACAACAAGCCCGACGTCGTCTTCCTGGTCTTCAACGACCACGCCACCGCCTTCAGTCTGGAGATGATTCCCACCTTCGCCATCGGCACGGCGGCCGAGTACCAGCCGGCCGACGAGGGCTGGGGCCCGCGCCCGGTGCCCAAGGTGATCGGCCACCCCGACCTGGCCTCGCACATCGCGCAGTCGGTCATCCAGCAGGACTTCGACCTCACCATCGTCAACAAGATGGACGTTGACCACGGCCTGACCGTGCCGCTGTCGCTGATGTGCGGCGAACTCGACCCGAAGACCGACGCCTGGCCCTGCCCGGTGATCCCGTTCGCGGTCAACGTGGTGCAGTACCCGGTGCCATCGGGCAAGCGCTGCTTCATGCTCGGTCAGGCCATCCGCAAGGCGGTGGAAAGCTATGACGACGATCTGAACGTCCACATCTGGGGCACGGGCGGCATGAGCCACCAGCTGCAGGGCGCACGCGCCGGCCTGATCAACCGCGAGTGGGACAACGCCTGGCTCGACCAGATGATCGCCGACCCCGTGGGCTGCGCCGACACACCGCACATCGACTACGTGCGAGAAGCCGGCAGCGAGGGCATCGAACTCGTGATGTGGCTGATCGCCCGCGGCGCCATGTCCGACATCGTCGATGGCAAGGTGCAGGGGCCGGCTCCGACGGTCAAGCACCGCTTCTACCATGTGCCCGCATCGAACACCGCTGTGGGCCATCTGATCCTCGAGAACGCGTGACTTGCCCCCTCTCCCGCTCGCGGGAGAGGGCCGGGGTGAGGGTGCTACCGCAGCAAGAGCCCTCACCCTAACCCTCTCCCCAAGGGGAGAGGGGACCAACCCCCTCATTCGGAGAAACACCATGACCATCAAAGTAGCCCTCGCCGGCGCCGGCGCCTTCGGCATCAAACACCTCGACGGCATCAAGAACATTGACGGCGTTGAAGTCGTGTCGCTCATCAGCCGCGACCTGGAAAAGACCAAAGAGGTCGCCGACAAGTACGGCATCCAGCACGTCACCACCGACCTAGCTGACAGCCTGGCGATGAAAGAAGTCGACGCCGTCATCCTCTGCACTCCCACGCAGATGCACGCCGAGCAGACGCTCGCTTGCCTGAAGGCCGGCAAACACGTGCAGGTGGAGATTCCGCTGGCCGACAGCCTCAAGGGTGCTGAAGAAGTGGTGGCCCTGCAGAAGCAGACCGGGCTGGTCGCGATGTGCGGCCACACCCGCCGCTTCAACCCCAGCCACCAGTACGTGAACAATGAGATCACGGCGGGCCGGTTCAACATCCAGCAGATGGATGTGCAGACCTACTTCTTCCGCCGCACCAACACCAACGCGCTGGGCCAGGCCCGCAGCTGGACCGACCACCTGCTGTGGCACCACGCCGCCCACACCGTGGACCTGTTCGCCTACCAGTGCAACAGCCCCATCGTGATGGCCAACGCCATCCAGGGCCCGATCCACCCCGCGCTGGGCATCGCGATGGACATGAGCATCCAGCTGAAAGCCGCCAACGGCGCCATCTGCACGCTGAGCCTCTCGTTCAACAACGACGGCCCGCTCGGCACCTTCTTCCGCTACATCGGCGACACCGCGACCTACCTCGCGCGCTACGACGACCTGTTCACCGGCAAGGAAGAAAAGATCGACGTGTCGAAAGTGGCGGTGTCCATGAACGGCATCGAGCTGCAAGACCGCGAGTTCTTCGCTGCGATCAAGGAAGGGCGCGAGCCGAACTCCAGCGTGGGCAAGGTGTTCAACTGCTACCAGGTGCTGCACAACCTTGAGCAGCAACTGAACGCAGCCTGAGCGCATTCACTCCCTCTCCCTCTGGGAGAGGGCAGGGGTGAGGGCTCTGCGCACTCTACAAGCACAATGGGTCAGCACCATCTCAGTACCGCGCTGAATGGTCTGGCTTTTTTTTCTTGATGCAAGGAATCGAAACATGCAACAACGCCAACTCGGTCCCTTCCCTGTCTCAGCCATCGGCCTGGGCTGCATGAACATCTGCCACGCCTACGGCGCCCCGGTCTCCGAACAGCAGGCCGAGCGCGTGCTGCTGGCCGCGCTCGATGCGGGTGTCACCCACTTCGACACGGCGGCGCTCTACGGCTTCGGCGCGAGCGAAACGCTGGTGGGAAAATACATTTCGAAGCACCGCTCGAAATTCACGGTGGCCAGCAAGTGCGGCATGCAAGGCGTGCCCAACGCTGACGGCGTGAAGGTGCGCGTGATCGACGGCCGGCCCGACACGATCAAGGCCACCTGCGAAGCCGCGTTGAAGCGCCTGCAGACCGACGTGATCGACCTTTACTACCTGCACCGCTGGGACAAGCAGGTGCCGATCGAAGAGAGCGTGGGCGCGCTGGGCGATCTGGTGCGCTCGGGCAAGATCCGCAGCGTGGGCCTCTCCGAAGTCTCGGCGACGACGCTGCGCAAGGCGCACGCCGAACACCCCATCGCCGCACTGCAGACCGAGTACTCGCTGTGGACGCGCAACCCCGAGATCGCGGTGTTGCAGGCCTGCCGCGAGCTGGGTGTGAGCTTCGTGGCGTTCAGCCCGGTGGCGCGTGGGTTCCTGTGTGGCGAGCTGGATGTGAGCGCCTTCGACGCGAAAGACATCCGCCGCGCCATGCCGCGCTTCGCGCCCGACCACTACGCCGCCAACCGCCAGCTGCTGCCGGGTTTTCTGGCCATCGCCAGCGAGGTGGGCTGCACGCCGTCGCAGCTCGCCATCGCCTGGTTGCTGCACCAGGGCGATGACATCCTGCCCATCCCCGGCACCACCAGCGTGGAGCACCTTCACGACGATCTGGGCGCGGTGGAGGTGAGTCTGTCCGCCGACGTGATCGCGCGCCTGGACGCCCACATCAACCAGCACACGGTGGTGGGCAACCGCTACAGCGCGCAGGGCAACAGCGAGGTGGACACCGAGGTGTTCGCCGCGTGATCGCCACCACGCCAAAGAGATCACACCCATGAAGAAGCCTGCCTCTGCCCGCTCCAGCCGTGCCGCCACCCCGCCGCTGCGCATCGGCGTGCTCGGTGTCGCCAACATCGCCAAGCAGTTCGTGCGCGACGTGCGGCCCAGCCGCGCGGTGAGCGTCGTCGCCGTGGCCAGTCGCAGCGAAGAGAACGCGCGCGCCTTCGCCGCGGCACAGGGCGTTGCCCGCTGGCACGGCAGTTACGAAGCCCTGCTGGCCGACCCCGAGGTCGATGCGATCTACCTGCCGCTGCCCAACAGCCTGCATGCCGAGTGGGCGATGGCCGCGGCGCGCCACGGCAAACACGTGTTGTGTGAGAAGCCGCTGGCGCTGGGGGTGATGCAGGTGCAGGCGATGCTGGACGCCGCGCGCCAGCACGGCGTGATGCTGCTGGAGGGCTACCCCTGGTGGTTCCAGCCGCAGACCGGCGACATGCTGGCCCTGCTGCACAGCGGCGCCATCGGCGAGGTGCGGAGCGTGCAGGCCAGCTTCGGTTTCACGCTGGGCAACCCGCAGGCCAACATCCGCATGAAGCCCGAGCTGGGCGGCGGTGCGCTGCTGGATGCCGGCAGCTACGTCACCAGCCTGATCCGTCTCGTCATGGGCGAGGCGCCGAAAAGCGTGATCGCGCACGCCACCTGGGCCGACAGCGGTGTGGACATCAGCCTCATGGCCACACTCACCTTTGCCGATGGCCGGCGCGCCCAGCTCTCTTGCGCCATGGATGCGGCCAACCACCGGCGCGCCACCATCATGGGCACGCAGGGCACGATCGAAACCGAGTACCTCAACCACACCAGCGACGCGCCGGGCCACCCCTGGGGCTACCTGCCCAGCCAGCTGCGCGTGCGACGCGGCACCGCCAATTCGGTGCCGTTCGAAGAGATCCGTTCGCCCAGCGGCAGCGGTTTCCGCTTCTGCGCCGAGGCGTTCGCACAGGTGGTGGCCGCGAAAGACTTCACCGCCGTGGAGCGCGCCGCCCAGGCCAGCCTGGACATCGCGGCCACGCTGGAGGCCCTGGCGCTCAGCGCGCGCGAGGGTCACGCGGTCGAACTCTAAACGCCTGAACGCGGGGATTCAGCGGGCGCTGAGAAAGTCCCCCACCTCGAGCAACATCAGCTCGTTGTCGTCGGCCTTGTTCGGCTCGCGGCTGCTGGAGAACGGCAGGTTGTTGTCGTTGCCGACCACGATGTGCGTCGCGTCCACCACGTCCACGTTTTCGATGGTGAAGAAGGGGAAGGCCAGCACGCCGTTGGTCAAGGGCTTGCGCGAGAGCTTGTTGGGGTCGGCGATGGCCATCAGGTCGATGTGGCCGATCTTGCGCAGCGGGCCGCCCACGTTGGCATCAGTCAGTTCAACCTTCACCACGCGCTTGAACTTCGCCAGGTCGTGGAAGCAGTCGGTGCGCTTCTGGCCTTCGGGGCAGGCCTTGTCGGCCGTGCCTTCGCCGTTGTCGCGCTCGATGATCAGGCCGGTGGTGGCGTCGATCATGTTGAAGTCGCCGATGGCGTGGTGGTTGGCGTCGAGCACGTATTTCCAGTGGCGGCCGGTCCACTGTTCGGTCTTCACGTCGAACTCCAGCACGCGCAGGAACTGCTTGCCGTCCAGCGCTTCGGGCGCTTTGGTGGCTTCGTCCCACAGCGCGCCTTCGAGCAGGGCGTAGAGTTTGCTGCCATCGGGCGATGAGGCCAGGCCCTCGTAGCCCTTGGAACGGCGCGACTGGAACTTCAGCTCGCCGTTGGGCGCGCCCGGCGTGATGACCGACGGGTGGTCGGGCGAGATGATGGTCTTGCCGTCCACCTTCGTTTCATGGACGGCCCGTACCCGGCCCTTCATGTCGGCCTTGATGAGGTACGGGCCAAACTCGTCGCCGATCCAGAAATGCCCGCCCGCGATCTGGAAGCCTTCGGTGTCGAAATCGGAGCCGGTGAGGTAGCGCTGCTTGGTGCCTTCGTGGACGATGCGGAACGGCACCTTCTTGTCGGGGTCGTGCAGGAACACGGTTTCCAGGCGCTTGAACTGGCCGCTCTTGAAGTCCACCGTGTAGCGGTTGAGGAACAGCGCGAAGTCGGGCGAGTTGGCCTTGGAACCGGCGCCATTGTCGGTGAGCAGCCAGAAGCTGCTGTCGGCCAGGCGCTTGATGCCCGAATGGCCCTGCACCGGCTGGCCCTTGAAGGGCAGCGACACGCCGGTGGGGCGGCCGGCGGACTTGCCTTCAACGCCCCCGATCTTCTCGACCCGCTGGCCGGTGGTGAATTTGCCGCTGACCTGCAGATCGGCCGGCGCGTCTTTGGGCGCGGCAATGAAGGTCTGCGCCGGCAGGATGGCGTGGCCCGTGAGCGTGGCGGGGAAGGCGGTCTGGGCCTGGGCTTGCAGCGGCAGGCTGGCGAGGGCGAGCAGGGTGGCGCTCAGGCTGAGGCGCAAGCTCGGGAATGGGACGGGGGATCGGCGCATGGTCGGGGCTCTCGGTCGGCGGTGGTGGGGAGCGCCTGCAACGGTGCAGGCGGCCGCGCCACTGTGCCGCGCGTGTTTGACGCGACGGCGACGGTCCCGTGGCAACGCCATGACAGGCGCTGTCGAACCCTTGCCCTTCAAGCTCCCCCGCGAAACAGCGAAAAGCCCCAGGCCGTGAACTTGAAAGGCAGGTGGTAGTGCTGCGCGATGTCGGCGATGTGGAAGCGGTAGGGCACCACCTCCAGAAACGCCGGCTCGGGCACGGCCGCGCCCTGGCTGCGGTAGAAGGCGCCCACCTCGAACCGCACCTCGTAACCCCCGGCCGTGATGGCCCCGCTCATCAGCGCCGGGTGGGCGAGCAGGCCGTTGCCGCCCACGGTGCCTTCGGCAATCAGCGGACCTTGCGGCAGGCCGTCCGGCCCCAGGCGCTGCAGCGCCACGCGCAGGCCTGCCGCGACGCGGCCGCTGGCCACGTCCACACAGTGAATGGAGAGTCCGCCGCTCATGGGGCGCTCAGTTCAGCCGCGCGCCCGAGGCCTTAACCTCCGGCGCCCACTCGGTGACCTGGTCGCTCACGAACTTCGTGAACTCGGCCGGGCTCATCTTCTCCACCGCGACACCCAGATCGGCCAGGCGCTTGGCCACGTCGGGCCGCGACACCACCTCGCCCACGGCGGCGTTCACCTTGTCCACCACGTCTTTCGGCGTGCCGGCCGGGGCCGAGATGCCGAGGAAGTTTTCGGCCAGCAACTTGGGGTAGCCGGCCTCGACCACGGACGGGACGTTGGGCGACATCGGCGCACGGGCCCGCGAGGTCACCGCGATGCCGACCAGCTTGCCGTCTCTCATGTAGGGCACGTTCTGCGTCAGCGTGTCCACCGCGAACTGCAGCTGGCCGCCGAGCAGGTCGGTGTGCATGGGCGACGAGCCCTTGTAGGGCACGTGCTCCATCTTCAGCTTGTACTGGTTCTTGAACATCTCGCCCACGATGTGGCCGATGGAGCCCACGCCGCCGCTGCCGTAGTTGACGGGTGTCGTCTGCGCGCTGATCCACTTCACCAGCTCGGGCATGGTTTTGGCCGGCACCGAGGGGTGCACCACGAACACGTTGGGCACCGAGCCGATGTGCGCGATGTGCGTGAAGCTCTTCACCGGGTCGTAGGGCGCCTTGTCCATCATGAAGGGCGAGATGCTCATGGGCGCGGTGTTCGACAGCAGCAGGGTGTAGCCATCGGGCGCGGCCTTGGCCACCTCGTTGGCACCGATGGTGCTGCCCGCACCGGGCTTGTTTTCGACGATCACGGTCTGGCCCAGCTTGTCCTGCAGACCGGGCTGCAACAGGCGCGCCACGATGTCGGACGAGCCGCCCGGCGCGAAGGTGACGATGATCTTGATGGGCTTGGTCGGCCAGGCCTGGGCGTGCGCGGTGGCTGCCGCGAAGGGCAGCAGGGCGCTGGCGGCGAGGAGGATGCGGCGGGTGGGTGTCATGGC
>NZ_MUNZ01000039.1 GCF_002001205.1 Hydrogenophaga sp. A37 | reverse complement strand
GGGTACCATCGTGCGCTGTATCTTCTGGTCGAACAACCGAGACTCGACCACAGTCAACCAGTCAACGCCCGATACGCTGACGCGATCCAGCTGTTCCAGGGCTTGCGTCAATTCGGTCAAACTGAGATCCCTGCCTGCAACGAGCGCGCCACCCGAGCCCGGCACCGAGTTTGGCTTGAACTCTTCGGGCTTGAGCCCGGCCAAACCAGCCACTCGCTCACCCAAAGATTCGATCTGCATCATGCGTGCCTGCATCTCGCCAAGTTTGCGCGCCATGGCGTCGAGGTTCTCACGCATGTAGAGTTCTTTGGAATCCACCTCACCCTGGGTCACCAAGCGTGCGACCGACCCGAAACCCAACCACCCTTGTCGCACCCCTTGCAAAAACACCCAGTGATACGCTGCAACTGAACCGAGCATCACCAGCAGTGAAGTCAGCACAGCCATGCCCGCCAGTTTGATGCCACTGAAATGCAGCGCACGGCTTTTGGCCAACCAAGCGTCCGTGATAATGATGTGCACAGTTTCACCTTTCGAAACGGCCATGGACAACACCGAAGCCGACCACGTCATGACCGCCTACAGACCATCCCGCAACACGTTCAGCCTCGAACAAGCGGCGGGCGCAGCGCCCAGTCTGGCGGCATTGCAAGAACGCATCCGTGCTTCGAGCGATTGTTTGAATCAGGTGCGACACCTGATTCCAGCCCCCCTGCAACGACAGATACAAGCGGGCCCAATGGACGACGGTGAATGGTGCTTGCTGGTGACCAGTGCCGCAGCATCCACGAAGCTGCGCCAGTTGTTGCCAGTCTTGCAGCGGCAGCTGACGCAAAACGGAGCGCAGGTTACATCGATTCGCCTGAAAATCCAAATGCAGAGACGCTGAAGCGTTTCCCTGCCATTCGTGGTGCCGCTTGTCTGACTCGAACAGACGACCTATCGCTTACAAGGCGAGTGCTCTACCAACTGAGCTAAAGCGGCGGATCCTGTTTAAATTTTACTTGACTCGCTTGAGCTGGGGCCGCGCGCCTCCCTTGCCAGGGCCATCGTTTGGAGGCTCATCTCCAGGCTCCGAGACTGGAGAAGACACCGCCTCGGTAGGAACAGCTCTCAAGGGACTGCGCAGCGGGGTATCCGATGAAGCGCCTGGCCCGGGTGACAAACTGGGCACAGGCTGCGCGCTCGAAACCTCAGGCGCGGGGAACGCCATCCCTTGCCCATTTTCTCTGGCATAGATCGCCACCACATGTGTCACAGGAACCACGATGTCTCTTGCAACGCCACCAAAGCGGGCCTTGAACTCAATAAAGTCGTTTCCCAAGCGCAGGGAGCTGGTGGCATCGAAACTCACATTGAGAACGATCTCGCCGTTCTTCACAAACTCCAGCGGTACCTGGACGGAGGCATCTACCTGTACCGCAATGTGCGGTGCAAACCCATTGTCCACACACCACTCATGCAGGGCACGGATGAGATAGGAACGGGTAGAGGGTGTGTCTCGATCAGGAAGGTTCATGGTCGCTGTGTGGCAGGCAGGCGCGATGATGAACCCCCAAGGGAATCCACCACCACATGTCCTTACTTGCGCATGACTTTTTCTGACGGGGTCAATGCCTCGATATAAGCGGGTCGCGAAAAAATGCGTTCAGCGTATTTGAGCAGCGGTGCGGCGTTTTTGCTGAGCTCAATGCCGTAGAAGTCGAGACGCCACAGTAATGGGGCAATCGCCACATCCAGCATCGAGAAGTTGTCACCCAACATGAATTTGTTCTTCAGGAACACCGGGGCGAGCTGCGTCAGGCGATCACGAATATGGGCACGCGCCTTCTCAAGCGCCTTGTCGTTGCCTTTGCTTGTGCGTGACTCCAGCACCGATACATGGGTGAAGAGTTCTTTTTCGAAGTTCAGCAGGAACAGGCGAACGCGCGCGCGGTCGACTGGGTCGCCCGGCATAAGTTGGGGGTGTGGGAAGCGCTCGTCAATGTACTCATTGATGATGTTTGACTCATACAAGATGAGGTCGCGCTCAACCAAAATCGGCACCTGCCCATAGGGGTTCATGACACTGATGTCTTCGGGCTTGTTGTAGAGATCCACATCACGGATCTCAAAATCCATGCCCTTTTCAAACAGGACAAAGCGGCAGCGGTGGGAATAGGGGCAGGTGGTGCCCGAATACAAGACCATCATTGTGGAGTCTCCTCAATACAAAACAGTGGTTTGCCGTACCGCCGTTCGCGGAGCAACAAACCACTGTGAAATCTCCAAAACACTCCGGCCGAACCGGACGTGTTTTGAAGGGGGTTTACTTGATGTCTTTCCAGAAGGCAGCGTTCATGCGCCAAGCCACCAAGGTAAAGGCAGCAAGGAACAACAGAACCCACACGCCAATGCGCACTCGACTGTTTTGTGCCGGTTCGGCCATCCATTGCAGATACGCCACCAGATCGCCAACGTTCTGATCGTACTGGTCCTGGCTCATCGTGCCGGCTTTGACCGGCTCCCAGCCCTTGAGCACCTGAACTTCATGCCCATGGCTTTCGTGCTTCTCGTACACAGGCTTGCGTTCGCCCTGCAACTCCCACAACGGATGTGGCATCCCGATGTTGGGGAATACCAGGTTATTCCAGCCTGTCGGCTTGGTGTCGTCCCGGTGGTAGTTGCGCAGCAGCGTGTAGATGTAATCCGCACCTGTGCCTGCGCTGCTGGAGCGCGAACGCGCCACCAACGTCAGGTCGGGAGGGTTGGCGCCAAACCAGGCTTTGGCTTGTTTAGGATCAATGGACGCCTTCATGGTGTCACCGATTTTGTCGGTGGCAAACGTCAGGTTCTCAGCAATCTGCTTTTCGTTCAGCCCGATATCGCGCAAGCGGTTGTAGCGCATGAAGGACGCCGAATGGCAGCTCAGGCAGTAGTTGACAAAGAGCTTGGCGCCGTTTTGCAGTGCAGCCATGTCATTGGTGCGCTGAGGTGCCTTGTCGAGAGGGAAGCCGGCCCCAGCAGCGAGCACGGTGCCACTCAAACCCATGGCCATCACCAGGCCCAAAAGGATTTTTTTCATTTTTTTGACTCTCCGGATGGGGGTTCAGTGAGGCTTGAAGGTGACACGACTGGGCACCGGCTTGAACTCACCCAAGCGACTCCACCAAGGCATCAACAGGAAAAACCCGAAGTAGAACAACGTACCCACTTGCGAGACGCGCTCCCCCACCGGCGACGGAGGTTGCACACCCAGATATCCCAAGATCAGAAAATTGATCACAAACACCGTGTAGAGCCACTTGTTCCAGCTCGGGCGGTAGCGAATGGACTTCACCGGGCTGTAGTCCAACCAAGGCAGGAAGAACAAGATCACCACCGCGCCACCCATGGCGACCACACCCCAGAACTTGGCATCAATGGCCAGCATCAACACCACCACAACCACTGCTGCACCCAGCATGGCAACCTTGAGCATGGTGTTGAGCTTGGTCTTCAGTACGCCGTAGAGCGCAGCCAGCAGCACGCAGGCGATCAGCGCGTACATCATCTCACTGGTGATCGCACGCAACATCGAATAGAACGGCGTGAAATACCAGACCGGCGCGATGTGCAACGGCGTCACCAGCGGATCTGCAGGGATGAAGTTATTGAACTCAAGGAAGTAACCACCCAGTTCAGGCGCGAAGAAAACGATGGCCGAAAACACCATCAAAAACAACGACACGCCAAAGATATCGTGAACGCTGTAGTACGGATGGAATGGGACCCCGTCAAGAGGGATGCCGTTGGCATCCTTGGTCGCCTTGATCTCGACCCCGTCGGGGTTGTTGGAACCCACCTCGTGTAGCGCAATGATGTGAGCAACCACCAAACCCAGCAGAACCAGGGGTACAGCGATCACGTGAAAACTGAAGAACCGGTTCAGCGTGGCATCACCCACCACATAGTCGCCACGGATCAGCAGCGCCAAATCAGGGCCAACGAACGGAATGGCGGAGAACAGGTTCACGATCACCTGCGCACCCCAATAAGACATCTGACCCCAAGGCAACAGATACCCCATGAAGGCTTCGGCCATCAACACAAGGAAGATGCCGCAACCGAACACCCAGACCAGCTCTCGTGGCTTGCGGTAAGAACCGTAGATCAGTCCACGGAACATGTGCAAATAGACCACCACAAAGAATGCAGAAGCACCCGTGGAGTGCATATAGCGGATCAACCAGCCCCATGGCACATCTCGCATGATGTACTCAACCGACGCGAAAGCCACCGGCACACCAGCGGCGTTGAGGGTGGCGTCGGGTTTGAAGTGCATCACCAGGAAGATGCCAGTCACGATCTGGATCACCAGCACCAGCAGGGCCAGCGAACCGAAGATGTACCACCAGTTGAAGTTCTTCGGCGCGTAATACTCTGCCATGTGCTCATTGAAGAGCTTGGAGAGCGGAAACCGGTTGTCGATCCAGTTCAGCGTCTTCTGGGCCAACGGAGCGTCGGGAGAAATTTCTTTGAATTCAGCCATGGAATGCCTCTGTGGTCGGAATGCCTGCAACAAGCAGGTCAGGCCTTTTTGTCTTCGCCGATCAGCAACGTGGTATCGGACATGTAGTAGTGCGGAGGCACTTCAAGATTGTCCGGAGCCGGCTTGTTTTTGAATACGCGGCCAGCCAGGTCGAAGGTCGAGCCATGGCAGGCACAAAGGAAGCCACCAGCCCAATCGTCCGGCAAAGAGGGCTGGGGACCAGGTGTGAACTTGTCCCCGGGCGAACACCCCAGGTGGGTGCAGATTCCTACCCCAACAAAAACCTCTGGTTTGATCGAGCGGTGACGGTTTTGAGCGTATTCGGGCGTCGGAAACGCCTTGCGCTCTGACTTTGGATCGGCCAATTGAGGCTCGACCTTTTCCAGATCGGTCAGTTGCTGTTCACTGCGACGCATGATCCACACGGGCTTGCCGCGCCACTCCACCACACGCTTTTCGCCTGGCTGCATCGTAGAGATGTCCACCTCCACCGCTGCACCTGCGGCCTTGGCGCGCTCAGAAGGCTGAAAGCTGCTCACAAAGGGAACGGCTACAGCGGCTGCTCCCACGCCACCCATGGCGCAGGAAGTGATCAGCCAGGTTCGGCGACTGTTGTCCACAGTTGCAGCGACGGTTGCTTCACTCATGGGGATCTTTCAAAGACAGTTCTAGACGGGTTCAACTAGGGTCAACCCTGCATTGTACCGGAGCGTTACAAGGCCTCTTCTGCATACTTGGGTCGCGCACTGCGCGAATCAATCCATGGGCAACGTGCCGCCCAAGCCTGTCAGAGACGGGTAATACTTATGTGGTCTGTGCGAAAATCTGCGCACCCGCCACCAGACCGGAGGCATGCAATCCAAGATCAGGAGTGACGCATGGGAATGATGCAGGAATTCAAGGAATTTACCTTGAGGGGTAATGTGATGGATCTGGCCGTTGGCGTGATCATTGGCGGGGCATTCGGCAAGATCGTCGACTCCATTGTCAGCGACCTGATCATGCCTCTCGTGAGCAAGATCTTCGGTGGCCTGGACTTCTCAAGCTACTACATCGCGCTCGCTGGCCAGGCAGCGGGGTTGCCCTTGGTTGAGGCCAAGAAAGCAGGCGCTGTGTTGGCCTACGGCAACTTCATCACCATCGCTTTGAACTTCATCATTCTGGCTTTCATCATCTTCATGATGGTCAAACAGATTAACCGCCTCAGAAAAGAGACTCCCGCCGCCCCACCGGCTCTTCCCACAGAAGATATTCTGCTGCTTCGCGAGATTCGCGATTGCTTGCGAAAATAGCGACAACCAGTGGGAGCGCCAAAGCCGCTGTGATCCCCCCCGATGGCGGCCGCCTCTTCTATGCCGAGGGTGCGGCACTCATGCGCATGGCCGCATCGATGGCAGCCAGCAGACTGGTCGCGCTGGCCCGTCCGGTGCCCGCCAGATTGAACGCAGTGCCATGGTCGGGACTGGTGCGAATCAGCGGCAACCCCAATGTGGTATTTACCCCGTGCTCCAACCCGAGCAACTTCACGGGAATGAGCCCCTGGTCGTGGTACATCGCCACCACGACATCGAACTCGCCTTGGCGCGCCCTCATAAATACAGTGTCGGGCGCGTGCGGACCGCTCACATTCAGCGCCAGGTCTCTCGCTTGGACAATGGCTGGAGAGATGATGTCGATTTCCTCTCGCCCAAATAACCCGCCTTCGCCGGCATGGGGATTCAGCGCAGCCACGGCGATTCGGGCCTGCGGCATGCCACTGCGCTGAAAATGGGCGGCTGTGATGCGAATGGTTTCAAGCACGCGCTCCCGTGTGACGGCTTCCAGCGCTGCTCGCAACGACACATGAATACTCACCAGCACTGTGGCGAGCCCTGGGCTACTGAGCATCATGCGCACAGGCATGTGGTTCAGCGCCACACCGACATGCTCCGCTGACAACGCTTGAAGGAACTCGGTGTGCCCTGGATGGTTGAGACCAGCCGCCGACAGCGCCTCCTTGTGAACTGGGGCCGTCACCATGGCACGCGCCTCGCCCCGCAAAACAAGGCGCGCAGCATAGGCAATGCAGTCAGCTGCGGCCTTTCCAGCCGAGGCACTGATGCATCCGAATGGGACTGGCTCTGGCAAAGCGCAGGCCTGCACAGCCAGCAAACGATTCGCTGGTGCCATGGCCCAAGCCCCTACATCACCGACCTCTGCAAGCACCAACCGTTCATCCGCCCTGCCGTCGATGGAATCGGTCAATTCGATGGCGCGCTGAAGGGTTGGAATGTCCCCTGCCACGAGGACCTGACTGCGAAGTTCCGGGTGCTCACGCAACGCGCGGGCGATGATTTCCGGGCCAATGCCCGCCGGGTCACCCATGGTGATGATCAGTGGTCGTTCCGAAGGGGTTGGCATGTTGGTCATGCCTTAGGCTGGATTGGGAATGTCAATGAAGAGGTGTTCAATGTCCAGTTGATCGGCCACAAGCGCCGCCACGGCTGGGGCACCATACCGCTCAGATGCGTGGTGCCCACAAGCAATGTAGGCCACGCCACTCTCCCGGGCATAGTGGGCCTGGGGTTCGGAGATTTCGCCGGTGATGAACACATCGGCTCGCGCTGCGATCGCCGCCTCGAAATACCCCTGGGCGCCACCCGTGCACAACGCCACGCGTTGCACCGGTCGATCAGGGTCTCCGACCAGTGTCACGGATCGACCCAGAACCACCTGCACATGATCAGCCAGCTGAGCGGCTGAAGAGGGTGCGCATCGCCCAAGGAACCCCAGCGAATGATCACCGAACCGCCCCTCCGCTGGATCGAACAAGGTCACACCGAGGCGTTGGGCGAGCTGCGCGTTGTTGCCCAAAGAAGGGTGAGCGTCCAGCGGAAGGTGGTAGGCAAACAGGTTGATGTCGTGGGTTAACAAGCGAGCGAGGCGCTGTTTCATCCAACCAGTAACTCGCCCGTCCTGGCCCCGCCAGAAAAGCCCGTGGTGCACAAAGATCGCATCTGCGCCCACCTCGATGGCCGCGTCAATCAGAGCCAAGCTGGCAGTCACACCGCTGACCAGCTTGCGCACCCTGGGACATCCTTCGACCTGCAGACCGTTGGGGCCGTAATCTTTGAACAAAGATGGTTGCAACAGCGCATCAAATGCTGAGAGCAGGGCTTCTCGGGCAATGCCGCCCGATTTTGAAGATGGAGTTGTCATGAACGAGAGTCAGCATGGCCTGGCAAAAAAGAAGCATCCAAACGCTCCAGGGGATCCAGCTATTTTGTCATCGTGCTGACTTTGTCACCCCATTGACGCCCACCTTTTTCAGACGCCTTGACTTTGATCGAACGCGACGACTCGTCAGCCCTGCGTGCGTTGAGCCCGCTCGGACTCCTCCATCTTGCGGTTGAAGAAGCGATAGAACCAGATGGCCATTCCCATCATGAAGGCAATACCAGCGATGCTGAACAGACCGTAGTCGGTGGAAAAGAGGTCGGCCAAGGCTTTCATCGTGCGCTCCTATGTAGATAAACAGGGGCCCATTGCACCGCCGTTGCAGGGTGAACGCATTGACCTGGGTCAATCGGCTTGAACACCCAAAAGCCGTGACCATATGCGGGACAATGCAACCTCGCGGTGGCTGCGTGGCCACGGCGGCGCCCACGCACAACTGAAACCTCTTCGTCATGAAACGCATCTGGCTGCTCTTTGCCCAATCCGTCACCGTGTTGCTGGCGGCCTTGTTCGTGGTGGCCACGCTCAAGCCCGAGTGGCTCAACCGCAGCTCTTTGCTGCCCACTTTGGTTCCAGTGGTCGAGTCGCCTGGCACTGCGGGGGCACCCAGCAGCTTGCCGGCGACCAACAGCCTGCGCGCAGCGGCCAAGGCCGCCTCTCCTGCGGTGGTCAGCATCAACACCAGCAAGGCCCCTGAAAATGCCCCTCAGAGCAACGACCCGTGGTTCCGTTTTTTCTTCGGTGACCAAAACCAGGGGCAACCTCAAGCAGGACTCGGTTCTGGCGTGATCGTCAGCTCTGCTGGCTACATCCTGACCAACAACCACGTTATTGAAGAAGCCGATCAGATCGAGGTCATCCTCAATGATGGCCGCAAGGCAGCGGCGCAGGTGATCGGCATCGACCCTGAAACCGATCTTGCCATCCTCAAGGTGGAATTGACCGGCATGCCAGTGATCACACTGGGCAATTCGGATGCACTGGCCATCGGCGATCAGGTGCTGGCCATCGGCAACCCGTTCGGCGTCGGACAGACCGTCACCAGCGGCATTGTCAGTGCGCTGGGCCGCACCCAGTTGGGCATCAACACCTTTGAGAACTTCATCCAGACCGATGCCGCGATCAACCCAGGCAACTCCGGCGGCGCGCTGGTGGACATCAACGGGCACCTCATGGGCATCAACACCGCCATCTACTCGCGCTCCGGCGGGTCCATGGGCATCGGGTTCGCAATCCCCACCTCCACAGCACGCAGCGTGATGGACGCCATCGTGCGCGACGGCAAGGTGACACGCGGATGGATCGGTGTTGAACCCCAAGACCTGACCCCAGAACTGGCAGAGAGTTTTGCCGTCACTCCAGGCACCGGTGTCATCATCACTGGCGTCTTGCAGAACGGTCCTGCGGCTCAAGCAGGCATTCGACCTGGTGATGTGGTCACCCACGTGGCGGGCAAGCCCGTGGGAAATGTCGCCCAACTGCTGTCGGCCGTGGCTGCTCTCACGCCTGACACCCAGGCCAAGTTCGATCTGGTGAGAAAAGAGAACAAGCTCAGCGTGGACATCAAGCCCGGCAAACGCAACCTGCCAAAACCTCAGGCGAGTCGTCGCTGAATCTCCCCCATTGATAAGGGGGGGCGGATTCAAATCTGAAGTGCAACACCCTGGGGTTCAATGAACGAGGGTGGAATGCTGCGGGCTGTTGAGCAGGAGTTCTCGATAGACCGCCAAGGGTGATCGTACGCTCAGGCCTTTGCGAGGCC
>NZ_MUNZ01000040.1 GCF_002001205.1 Hydrogenophaga sp. A37 | reverse complement strand
CGCATCGACCACTTCGTCACCGCTCACAACGAAAACTGCCAGCCGTTCAGGTGGACCGCCACTGCCGATTCCATCCTTGAAAAGCTGCATCGACTTTGTTCACGTATCAGCGGGACAGGACACTAGGAGCGCGCACGTTTGACAGAACAGTGACCTTGCCATGCTTGGCACGAAACCAAGCCAAGGGTAGGCGCGCAGGTTTTCAATGTGTGCACGGTATCGCTCGTCAGCTATTTCTTCACTGCGGTCATATTTCGTTTGAGGCTCCAATCCCAACAAGAAGTCTCACAAATGGGCTTGGCTTAAAAAGGGAAAAGGGCGCCAGAGACGCCCTTTCAATACAGCCTTTGAAACCCCGCTCGATCACCCCTTCTTCGCCAACCCCAACCGCTCAATCGTCGCCTTCTCGGCCTTGAAGGTGCGCTCGCCGTACGCCGTGTAGTCGGCGCTGTTCATGTAGATCACGGGCTGGAAAAACTTGTCGAGCGTGGCGAGCACGGCCGGGTCTTCCAGGGTCTTCTTGAATGCGTCGTGCAGCACCTTCACCACGGCCGGGTCCATGCCCTTGGGGCCGCCGATACCGAAGGGCGATTCGCTGATGGTGTCCCAGCCGCTTTCCTTCACGGTGGGCACGTCGGGGAAGGCCTTGTTGCGCTGGCTGCCGAGCGTGGCGAGCAGGCGCAGCTTGCCGCTCTGCACATGCGGCGCAAACTCGGTGGTGCCGCTCATGACGCGGATGTGGCCGCCCAGAATGGCCTGCATGATTTCGGCCGAGCCCTTGAAGGGGATCGGGTTGAGTTCAATGCCGGCCTTGTGGCTGAACTCTTCGATGGCCAGGTGCGGCGTGGTACCGGTGCCTGTGTGGCCGTATTCGAGTTTGCCGGGGTTGGCCTTGGCGTAGGCCACCATGTCTTTCAGCGTCTTGAACGGCGCGTCGGCGGTGCAGGCGATGCCGAAGGTGTAGCCGGTGAGGCAGGCGATGTGGGTGATGTCTTTGACCGGGTCGAAGCCCATGGTCTGCATGTGCGGCAGGCGGTAGATGCCCAGGGGCAGCTGCGTGAGCGTGTAGCCGTCGGGCGCGGCCGTGACCATGGCGGAGGCGCCGAGCGTGCCACCGGCGCCGGGCTTGTTTTCGATGATGACCGTGGCGCCCAGGGCCTTTCCTGCGCTCTCGGCGAAGGCGCGCATGACGGCGTCGCTGCTGCCGCCGGTGGGCCAGGGCGCGATGAGCTTGATGGGGCGCGAGGGGAATTTGTCCTGCGCGAACACGTGGGCCGGCAGGATGGCCGGTGCGGCGATGGCGGCCGCGGTGGTGAGGATCTGGCGGCGGCTCAGGTTGATGGGGCGGCGAGTGCTCATGCGTGTCTCCGTGGTGGATGTCGGTGTGTCGAACACCCCCACCATAGCCACAGTCGGCCAGCGCGTGAAGCCGATGAACCCCGGAGAGACCGTGATTTCAGTCGCGCCGGGGACCCCGCCTTTCAGACGACCGCCGCACCCACCATGTAGTCGGCCTTGCCCACGTCCACGCCGTTGTGACGCAGCAAGGCGTAGGCCGTGACGATGTGGAAGAACATGTTGGGCAGGGCGTAGTGCTTGAGGTAGGCCTCGCCGGTCATGGTGCGGGTCTTGTCGCGGCCGATGGGGAAGGTGATGTCGGCCTCTTCGCGGCCGTCGATGGCCGAGGCGGGCACGGTGGCGAGCCATTCGAGCGTCTTCGCGATGCGGGCCTTGAGGTCGGCGAAGGTGGTTTCGTTGTCGTCGAACTTTGGCGCCTCGATGCCCGCGAGCCGCGCGGTGCCGTTCTTGGCCGCGTCACAGGCGATGCGGATCTGCGCCGCGAACGGCAGCATGTCGGGCGCCAGGCGGGCGGCGAACAACACGTTCGCGTCGAACTTGCGCGCGGCAGCGTTGGCCTCGGCCTTGTTCAGGCAGTGCAGCAGGTTGGACAGGGCGGTCTGAAAGACGGGCAGGCTGGCGGAGGAGAGGGTGATGGACATGGTGCTTCGGGTGGAGAAAAGGCCGCATGCTACGCGCCCTGTGACCCGCCGAGGTTCTGCATGGACATCGGTGGTGGATCGGCCGTGGTCGGCGCGGCCGCCGGCCCCAGTGCACACAGCGCGTCCAGCAGGGCGTCGGGTTTCACGGGTTTGTGCAGCACGGGAATGCCGGAATGCCGGATGCGCGGCAGGTGTTCGTGCACCGTCTCGCCCGTCATCATGAGCAGCCGCAGGGACGGCATGCACTGGCGCATGTCCAGCAGGAACTGCAGGCCGTCCTCTCCGGCCGACAGCCTGTAATCGCACATCAGCAGGTCGAAACCTGGCTCGCCCTGGGCTTGCGCCAGCGCTGCGCGCGCCGCAGCGACCTGGGTCACGCCAACGACGGTGATGCCGAAGGATTTGAGAAACACGGTGACCGCTTCGAGGATGTCGGTTTCGTTGTCGAGCAGCAGCACACGCCGAGGCAACCACTCGGCGCGGCGTCGGGGGCCGGCCTCGGCCACGGCCAGGGCGCGGGCCGACACCGGTGGCAACGAGACGCGAAAACAGCTGCCGCGCCCGGGCCGGCCGCTCACCGACACGGGGTGCTCCAGCAGGCGGGACAGGCGGCGCACGATCGACAGCCCGATGCCCAGCCCCTTGTGGCGGTCGCGCCCCGGGTTGTCGAGCTGGAAGAACTCGTCAAAGATGCGCTCATGGTCCTCGGGCGGGATGCCGATGCCGGTGTCCCGCACTTCCACCCAGACGCGTTCACCGCGCCGGCGTGCCGTCACCAGCACACCCCCAGCAGCGGTGTACTTCAGCGCATTGCTCACGAGGTTGGCCAACAGGCGCTCCAGCAACTGGGGGTCTGAGGCGACCCACAGCTTGCTGGCGCGGATGCGCAACTCCAGGCCCTGCTCAATGGCCTGGGGCTGGAAGACGTTGTCGAGCGCATGGAACACCGACGTCACCGCCACAGGACGGATCTCTTGCCGGACCAGGCCGACGTCCAACTGCGAGATGTCCAACATGGTGTCCAGCGAGGTGCCCAGGGCATGGACCGACATCTGCAGGCGGGAGGCGGTGAGGTGATGTGTGGTGGACTGCAGCGCCTGCTCCAAAGCCGCAGTGAAGAGGGCAATCGCCTGCAGGGGCTGGCGCAGGTCGTGGCTGGCCGCCGCCATGAACCGGGACTTCTCGTGGCTGGCGGCTTCGACCAGCGTCACCTGCTGGGCCAGTTTGTCGACCAGCGCCAGCTTCTCCAGGCGCATGGTGAAGGACTCGGTCAACACGTTGTGAAACCGCTGGACAAAGCGGGTGGTGGCCAGCATGAAGAGCACCGTGAACACGCTGCACACGCGGTAGACAAGCTCAGGTTGCACGGCCAGCGCCACCGTGGACAGCACCATCAGCGGCAAAGCGAACGCGAAGTAGATGGACTTCACCGAGGCCGCAGCCGCGGTGGAGCCGCCGATCAATCCCCCGATGACCAGGAAGATGAACACGATCAATGACGGGTCGCTGGGATGGATGAACATCCACGGCGTCAACCCCCAGCCCAGCCCATTCAGGAACTGCAGCACGAGGTAAACCGGCAACCAGTGGGGGTCCTTGGCCGCCCTCAGCGGAGCGTCCAGATAGGGGCGCGTCCAGAGATAGCGGATGAACAGGCACAGGTACATCAGGGCGGCCCACCCGATCACGCCGGGCTGACGCAATCGGCTGTAGACCACGGCCGCAAAGATGGCGGTCACCAGCAACATGGCACTCATGATCGAAATCATCGACGTGCTCAGGAACAGCGCGATCTGTTCCTCGTGAACCCGCTGTTGCAGCGGCGACCTGGGCGAGGGCCAACCCCAGCCGGCGGGCACCCACCGCCGCCAGTGGGCCGGCGTCATCGCAGCAGGCTGATCAGGTGGGCGCGCGAACGCACACCGAAGTGCAGCAAGATGGAAGACAGGTGGTTCTTGATGGTGCCCTCGGCCAGGCAGGCGGTTTCACTGATCTCGCGGTTGCTCATGCCTTGCAGCACCAGCCCCAAGATCTGCGTCTGGCGCGAGGAAAGGCCCGTGGCCGGCACGGCCAATGGCTGGGCTTCGGCGATCTGCGGCGACGGCCCATGGGCATTCGACAGCAGCCCGCGCGAACGGATGAAGGCAATCACCTCGGTCAGGTCCGAGGTCTTGCGCAGGTAGGCGGCTGCGCCGAGCTGGAGCGCGCCCTTGATGGTCGGGCCATCACTTTCCCCGGACAGCACCACCACCATGACCTGGGGATGCACGGCCTTGAAGGTCGCCAGCCCGCTCAGACCCGTGCTGTCCGACAGCTCCAGGTCGAGGAACACCAGGTCAATGGCCGTCCGGTTGGCCTCGCACACCTCGATGGCGGCGGCCAAGGTCTTCACCTCGAACACCTGAATGGCGGTCCCCGCCTGGCTGGTTTGCGACGCGATGAGCGCCCGCAAGCCCAGGCGAACCAGGTCGTGGTCGTCCACGATGAGGATGCCTGACGGGCGTGCAAACGCCTGGGAGGCCTCGTAGGCCTGTGCCATCCACTCGGTGCTGTGTGCGGGTTTGTTCATCGCGATGGGGTCCGAACCCGTGTGCAGACGTGGACGCTCCATGCCCGTGCCCGGTTCACGGTACCAGACCGCGGTGGCCGTGGATAGGGCCATGAAGCCGGCGGGACGCGGGCTCAAAACTGTGGAATGTTGCTGATCAGCCTGAGCTGAAACTGCGAAGAGCGGCTGGCCGTCGCCACCTGCCCAGTGCTGAAGATCACCGCCGTCGCCGTGCTGCTCGAGTTCACATACGGGGTGGACGCCCAGACGCCGGACACAGCGGCGCCTGGAAAGATGTAGGGGTCGTAGGCCTTGCTTGGCGAGCCAGAATAGTCGACCAGTGAGCCCAGCTCCTTCACATTGGGCACCCGCCATGCGGCCAGCGCGCCCAGGGTGTGCGCCAGCGCCGCTTCCTGCGAAAAGCCGCTGGGCGCAGACGAGCAGGTGCTGCCCGCCCAGGTGGAACCCTCGACACAACGCCGCCAGGTCAGGCCTGTCTTCCGGTCGAGCACCACGTTGTTGGCGCCATCGCCCGGATAGCTCACTGAGCCGATCACGTAGCGCTGCCCGGTCCACGGCGCGCCACGCACCAGACGCACGCCGGTCGCGTTCACCTTGCCCATCCAGCTGGTCGTCGCCGTGTTGCTGCCAAAGCCTACGATCCAGGCTTGTGAACCATCACCGCCGCCCGGAATGGAGGTATCGGCCGCCCAGTAGAAACCGGCGTTCGTGAAGGGGAAGTTGCTGGCTCTGATCTTTACGCCTGAGCCGCCCACCCCGAAATCCATGATGCCGATCAGTTCATGAACCGAGGGCATGCGCCAGTCGCTGAAACCACACAGCTTCAAGCCATTGATGGCCGTCACGTAACCACTGCTGTCGGTGGCGGCACCGCCCCCGCTGTTGCTGTAGGTCGCTGTGCCGCTGCGCAACCCGCTGGCGGTTTTCATTTCCCAGACCAGGCCGGTGATGTTGTCGCGCACGCATTCGCTGGCACTCTGGCCGGCCACGAGGCTGTAGCTCATGGCATTGATCGTGACACGGTGCCCATCCTGCTGCGGGTTCAGTGCCACCGTGGCCGGGTTGGCGCAGGGCAGAAAGCCGTCGCTGCCTGCCCCGTAACACTGGCTGCTGGCGACACTGCTGTGCGGCACGGCAGGGGTCAGCCAGTCGCTGGCCAGCGCGTAGTAACCGATGCCTTCGTAGCTGTACTGCGGCAGCGTGGCGATGATGGTGTCGCGTTCGGCCGCGCTGGCCGAATAGAAGTGGAACCCTTTGGCCGCATGGAAGAAGCGGTACAGCGGCGTGTAGCCGGTGCCGCCCATGGTGCTGGCGTAGTACGCCACGCCCTCGTAGGTGAACTGCGGCAGGTTGGCCAACACGCTGACGCGCTCGGCCTGGCTGATGGTGTAGAAGTGCACCCCGGTTTGCGTGTTGTAGAAGCGGTAGACCGGGCTCAGCCCGGGCACGAAGACACTGGCGGCGTGGAACGCCGTGCCGTCCAGCGTCATGAACGGCATCGTGGCCAGCACGTTGTCGCGCTCAGCGGTGCTGGTGGTGTAGAAGTGGGCGCCGGTCTGGGTGTTGAAGAAGCGGTAGACGGCGGCGAGCGTCGTGGCCAGTTTCTGACCGCCGGCCTGCTCCGCTCCGCTCAGCAGCTGGCCTTCAAAAGCCTTGGGCAGCACGCCGGTCTTGGCGATCTGGGCCAGCTCGTCGCTGTTCAAACGCGCGCCTTCCTTTTGCAGGGCAATGGTCTGCTCGCTCGGTGGCTCGCTGCTGGTGGGCTGGAAACTGGGTGCCGCCTTGGCGGGGGTTTCGGTTTCGGCCGTCGTTGAACCGCCGCCTCCGCAGGCGGTAAGCGACAAGCCCAGCACCAGGGTGCAGAGCGCCAACTTGGCGGAAGAGACAACAAGTGAGGATTTCAAGACGGCACTCCGGTGAACAACGATGTGATGTGCCACAGGAATCCAGCGTCCAGGAAACGATCTCCCCACTTCAGACCACGCTGCGATGCGCGGGTGTTGAATGTTGTGCACCCCAGGATGCTAGGGAGCCACTCCAGCTTGGGGCAGTGCCAAAGGTCACCGATTGGTCATGACGTTCGACATGACTTTTCTCAGGGCCGCAGCCCTGTCTTCAAGGGGCGAGCAAGGGCTCGCGGCCATAGCCGCGCACTCACAACGTGCCGCTCAGCGCACGGTGACAAACGCGCTGCAACTCACAAGCCCGAGAGCCTGCGCGGAAGCTCGGCCACATGAAACACCTCGTTGGTGCCCCTGCGCAGGTCGTGGGGTTCGACCACGCCCGCCACGGCGTCTCAGCCTCTCAGGCCGTCGGGCTGAGCCGTGGGGCAACCTCAGCCGCGTCCAGCGGCTCGCCGTCGTCTTCCAGGGTCTGCCAATCGCTCGTCAGCAGGTCCATCAACGCATGGTCCAGGCTCTCCAGATCAATGTCCAGAGGCTCCATCAAGCCTTCAGGCGGCACAGGAGAAATACCACGGTTCATCTTGGTCCTCCAATCTGATCGACTGCTGCATGCCGGCAAGGCGAACAGCAACGCGACCAGCTGCAAGTGTTGAGCAAAGCAGGCGCCGTGACCAGTATCAAACCGTTTCAACATGTTCAGGACCGGAAAGCCCTTCGAGCCGGGGACTTCAGGCTTGAGGGGCATCGGCCCGCTGGCGCGCGAGGTCCACATACCAGTCCAGGCACCCCGGGTTGGCCATGGCCTCGCGGTTGATCACCTTCTCCAGCGGCTGGCCGAGCATGAGCTTCTTGATCGGCAGCTCCTGCTTCTTGCCCGAAAGCGTGCGCGGGATCTCGGCCACCTGAAAGATGGCGTTGGGCAGGAAGCGCGGTGAGAGCGCAGTGCGGATGGCGTTGTTGATCTTGGCGCGCATCGCGTCGTCGAGCGTGAGCCCCGGGCGCAGCACCACGAACAGCGGCATGTAGCTCTCGCGCCCCAGGTATTCGAGGTCCACCACCATGCTGTCCAAGACCTCGGGCAAGGCCTCGACCGCGCTGTACAGCTCGCTGGTGCCCATGCGCAGACCGTGGCGGTTGATGGTGGCGTCGGAGCGGCCGTAGATCACGCACGAGCCGTCGGGGTGGATGCGCAGCCAGTCGCCGTGGCGCCAGACGGCGCCGGCTTCTGCGGCGAGATCACCACCACCCGGCTTGCGGCCGTGGCCGGGCGGGTAAGTGTCGAAGTAGCTGCCGAGCAGGCGCTGGTTGTCTTTGTCACCGACGAAGTACAGCGGCATGGACGGGATGGGTTGCGCGCACACCAGCTCGCCCACGGCGTCGATCACGGGCTGGCCCTGCTCGTCCCACGACTCGACCGCGCAGCCCAGCAAGCGGCACTGCATGCGCCCCGGTGTCTGCGGCAGCTCGCGGTTGCCGCCGATGAAGGCGCCAGCGAAGTCGGTGCCGCCGGAGATGTTGCACCACCAGATGTCGCCGGGTTGGTCTTCCATGGGCGAAGGAACGGGCTCGGGGAGGCCCTCACCCCTGCCCTCTCCCTGGGGGAGAGGGCGTGAACGGCCCCGCAGCTTGCGGAACTGCGCCGTGCCCCAGTTCTGTGCCTCTTCGGACAGCGGCGAGCCGGTGGTGCCCAGCGCGCGCACGGCCGACAAATCACCGCACGCGGACAGGTCCACACCGGCCTTCAGACAGTTCGCAAAAAATGCCGCGCCGGCGCCGAAGAAGGTCACGCCGAGTTCGGACGCGAAGCGCCAGAGGGTGGTCCAGTCGGGCTTGTCTTTCGGGCCGCCCGGGTTGCCGTCGTAGAGCACGCAGGTGCTGCCGTTGAGCAGGCCGCTGGCTTGCGCGTTCCACATCACCCAGCCGGTCGAGCTGTACCAGTGGTAACGCTCGCCCCAGCTGTTGGGCGCGTAGCTGCAGCCCACGTCGTTGTGCAAAGTCTTGAGCGCCAGCGCCACGATCACCGTGCCGCCGTGGCCGTGCACGATGGGTTTGGGCAGGCCGGTGGTGCCGCTGCTGTAGACGATCCACAGCGGGTGGTCGAAGGGCAGCCACAGCGGTTCGAAGGCGTCGGTGATGGAGTCGTGTCGCGCGGTCGCCCGCGCGAAGGGGGTGCAGGGCGCGGCGGCTTGCAAGGCGCGTTCCACCGCAGCGGGTTCATCGGCCAGGTGGATGTGCAGCACCACATGGCGCACGGTCGGCAGCGCCGCGCGCAGCTCGGCCACCACCCCCAGGCGGTCGAAGTCCTTGCCGCCGTAGGTCACGCCGTCGCAGGCGATCAGCACCACGGGCTCGATCTGTTGGAAGCGGTCCAGCACGGCGTGGGTGCCCATGTCGGGCGCGCACACGCTCCACACGCCGCCAATGCTCACCACCGCAAGGAAGGCGACGATGGTCTCGGGGATGTTGGGCAGGTAGGCGGCCACGCGGTCGCCGGGCCTCACACCCTGGGCCTGCAGGTGCAGCGCGAGCGACGCCACCTGGCGCTGCAGCTCGGGCCACGACAGCTCCACGTGGCGGCCCTTCTCGTTGCGGCCGACGATGGCACTGAAGCCCGCGTCGTGCGCCGGCCGGACGTGCCTGAACACCTGCTGCGCGTAGTTGAACCGCGCCCCCGGGAACCAGTGCGCGCCGGGCATCACGTTGCGCTCCAGCACCGCCGTGTGGGGCGTGGGCGAGCGCAGGTCGAAATAATCCCAGATGCTTTGCCAGAAGGCATCGAGCTCGGTGGTCGACCAGCGCCAGAGCGCGTCGTAGCTGTCGAAGCGCAGGCCGTTGTGAAGGGCCAGCCATTCCTGGTACAGGCGGATCTGGGGGACGTGGGGCGCGGTGGGTTTCATGCGGGCGGCTTCCTCGGATGCGCCATTCTGGTTCGGGGCCGGCCAGCGCCGCACAAGGGTTTGTACGGATGTTCAAGTTTTTTGTACAACCGTTCAATACCGGCCATGGTCACCGGTCCCGCCCCCACCCGCTCCAAA
>NZ_MUNZ01000044.1 GCF_002001205.1 Hydrogenophaga sp. A37 | reverse complement strand
AAAGCGAAGAGCCTTTGACTTTCTCCTTCCCCCAGGGGGGAAGGAGAAAGTCAAAGGCTCTTCGCTTTGAGGGCAGCGTCCAACCGCGGAAACACACGCCGCGCGTTGCCCTCGTAGACCTTGTAGCGGTCATCGCCCACGACGATGGTGCTGGCTTCGATGTAGCGCTTGGTGTCGTCGTAGTAGTACCCGGTCTCGGGGTCGATGCCGCGCACGGCACCGATCATTTCCGAGGCGAACAGGATGTTGTCCACCGGGATCACCTTGGTCAGCAGGTCGATGCCCGGCTGGTGGTACACGCAGGTGTCGAAGAAGATGTTGTTGAGCAGGTGGTCTTTCAGCAGCGGCTTTTTCAGCTCTTGCGCGAGCCCACGGAAGCGGCCCCAGTGGTAAGGCACCGCGCCGCCGCCGTGGGGGATGATGAACTTCAGCGTGGGGAAGTCTTTGAACAGGTCGCTGGTCAGGCACTGCATGAAGGCCGTGGTGTCGGCGTTCAGGTAGTGGGCGCCGGTGGTGTGGAAGCAGGCGTTGCAGCTGGTGCTCACGTGCACCATGGCCGGGATGTTGTACTCGACCATCTTTTCGTAGATGGGGTACCAGGCCTTGTCGGAAAGCGGCGGGCTGGTCCAGTGGCCGCCCGAAGGATCGGGGTTCAGGTTGATGCCGACGTTGCCGTATTCCTTGACGCACTTTTCCAGCTCGGGGATGCAGGTGGCCGGGTCCACGCCCGGGCTCTGCGGCAGCATGGCCGCGGGAATGAAGTGGTCGGGGAACAGCTGGCTCACGCGGTAGCAGAGCTCGTTGCAGATCGCGGCCCAGGTGGAGCTGATGTTGAAGTCGCCGATGTGGTGGGCCATGAAGCTGGCGCGCGGCGAGAAGATGGTGAGGTCGGAACCGCGTTCCTTCATCAGACGCAGCTGGTTGCTCTCGATGGTCTCGATCAGCTCGTCGTCGCTGATCTTCAGGTCGCTCACCTTGGGCATCGACGCCGGGTCCTTGATGCCGGCGATCTGCGCGTTGCGCCAGTTCTCCAGCGCCTTGGGGGCCGTGGTGTAGTGGCCGTGGCAGTCGATGATGAGGGGCTTTTGCTGGCTCATGCGGGTGGTTCCTGGTGCGGTTGCGGCCCATGCCGGACGGGGCGGTGAAGGCCGGATTGTGAACTTCACCACGCCGCGAAACCAGCCTCCAGGCACGCTAGCAGCTAGAACAAATATCTATATCTATGATGCAGGTATTCCTGAAAGAAAGACCATCATGGACCTCAAGCAACTCGAGTACTTTGTGCGCGTCGCCGAGCTGGGCAGCTTCACCCGGGCCGCGCTGGCGCTGGACGTGGCCCAGCCCGCGCTCTCGCGCCAAGTGCGTCTGCTGGAGGTGGAGCTGCGGCAGAACCTGCTGGTGCGCAACGGCCGCGGCGCCACACCGACCGACGCGGGCAAGCTGCTGCTGGAACACGGGCGCGGCATCCTGCACCAGGTGGAGCGTGCACGCGAAGAGCTGGGGCGGGTGCGCGGCGCGCTGGCCGGGCGCGTGGCCATCGGCCTGCCGCCCAGCCTGGCGCGGGTGCTGACCGTGCCGCTGACGCGGGCCTTCCGCGCGCAACTGCCCGAGGCCCGGCTCTCGATCAGCGAAGGCCTTTCCGCGACCATGCAGGAATGGCTGCACATCGGACGGCTCGACATCGCGGTGCTCTACAACGCCATGCCCACACCCGACATCGACATCAGCCCGTTGCTGGAAGAAGAGTTGCTGCTGGTGCAGCCGCGCCCGCCCGGGCTGGCCGAAGAGCCCCCGCCCCCGCCGGTGCCGCTGGCCGACGTGGCCGCGCTGCCGCTGGTGATCCCGAGCCGGCCCAACGCGATACGCATGCACGTCGAGGCCGAGATGGCCAACATCGGCTGTCGCCCGCAGATTGCACTGGAGATCGACGGCGTGTCCGCCATCCTCGATCTGGTCGCCGACGGTGCGGGCAGCGCCCTGCTCTCGCGCCACGCCGTGGCCAGTTCGATCCGCCCCTCGGCCTACCGCACGCGGCCGGTCCACCCGCCGCTGCGCACCCGCGCCAGCCTGGCCATCAGCTCGCAGCGCCCGGCCACCCTCACCCAGCGTGCTGCGTTGGGCATCATGGCCGAGGTGAGTCGCAGCCTTGGGCTTTGAGGTGCTGGCTCAGGCGAGCCAGCCCGCCGCGTGGCGCAGCAGCCAGAGCAAAGCGCTCAGCGTGAAGAACGACGACAGCGTGATCACCAGCAGCGCGGCCGAGGCCAGGCCTTCGTGGCCGTGGCGCTGCGCCAGGATGGCGTAGATGCCCATGGTGGGCATGGCGCAGGTGAGCAGCAGGGCCACGCGCAGCTGCGGGTCGTCCAGCGGCACCAGCCAGGTCAGCACCAGCAGCATGCACAAGGGGTGCAGCACCAGCTTGCCCAGGCCGATCTGCGCCACCGTGCGGCGCAGTCCCTGCATTTGCTGGCCCACCAGGCTGCCACCGATCACGAACAGCGAGAGCGCGCTGCTGGCCTGCGCAAACAGCGTGACGGTGCGCGACAGCGGCGACGGGATGTGCAGCCCCAGCACCGACACCAGCATGCCGGCCAGGATGGCGATGATCAGCGGGTTGCGCAGCAGGCCCTTGAAGGTCTGGAGCACGGCCCGCTGCCATTGGCCGGTCTCGTGCCGGTCCATGTCGGCCAGCGCCAGCAGCACCGGGATGATCAGCAGGTTCTCGACCACCATGTTCAACGCCAGGCTCACGCCGGCCGTCGACGCGCCCAGCGTGAGCATCAGGATCGGGTAACCCACGTAACCGCTGTTGGGGCACGTCATGCCCATGGTCATCACGCTGGACAGGCTCATCGAGCGCTTCGCCACGACGCGGGACCACAGAAAGGCCGCCGCCAGCAAAAGGCCGCTGCCCAGTACATAGGCGAGCAGGTACCGGCCGTTGAAGATCTCGCCCACGCTGCGCTGTGACAGCGCGTTGAACAGCAATGCCGGCAAGGCGATGTTGATCACGAACTTGCCGAACACGCGCATGTCGGCCTTGGCAAACAGGCCCCAGCGGGTCACCGAAAAACCGAGCGCGATGCAGAGGTAGATCGGGCCGGTTATGGCCAGGATGTCGAGCATGGGTGGGGGTCAGGTGTCCAGCCGCAGAGACGTGCGACCGACCTCGCCGCAGCCGATCAGGCCGATGCGCAGGCCGTCCATGAAGACGTCACTGCTTCGGGATGCCGGCCTTCTCGATCACCGCACCCCAGCGCTTGATATCCGATGCCAGCAACTGAGCCGCTTCATCGGGCGTGCTCATGTCGGCGTCGATGTTCAGGTCGGCCAGCTTCTTCTTGACCTCGGGTTTGGCCAGCGCGGCCACGATGTCCTTGTTCAGGCGGTCGATCACCGGGCGCGGCGTCTTGCCCGGCACGGCCAGCGCGTTCCACGACGAGGCTTGGAAGCCCTTGACACCCGCCTCGACGGCGGTCGGCACGTCGGGCAACGCGCTCGAACGCTTCTTGCCGGTCACGGCCAGGGCGCGGAAGGCACCGGCCTTGATCTGGGTCAGCGCGGGGCCGAGGATCTCAACACCCACATCGACCTGCTTGCCGCGCAATGCACCCACCAGCTCCGGCGTGGCCTTGAACGGCACGATCTGCACGTCGATGTCGGCGCTGGACTTGAACAGCTCCGCCGCCAGGTGCTGCGTGCTGCCGATGTTGATGCTGCCGATGTTGAGCTTGTTGGGATTGGCCTTGGCAAACGCCACCAGCTCGCCCAGGGTCTTGAACGGCGAGTCGGCCGGCACCAGCACCGCGAGGTCGAAGGTGCCCAGCGTGGAGACCGGGGCCAGGTCCTTGACCGTGTCGTACGGCAGGCTGTTGTACAGGCTGGCCGTGACCGCCGTGCCGTTGGACATCAAGAACATCGTGTGGCCATCGGGATCGGCCCGCGCCACCGTGCTGGCCGCCACCACGCCCCCGGCACCGGGTTTGTTTTCGATCACGACCGGCTGGCCCAGCGACAAGGTCAGCTCGGCCGCCACGATGCGCGCCGTCAGGTCGCCCGCGCCGCCGGCCGCGAAGGGCACGACGATGCGCAGTGGCTTGCTCGGGAAGGCCTGCGCCATGGCCGACGGGGCGGCGAAGATCGCCACGGCAGAGAGAACCGACAGCACCACGCTGCGGCGGGCAAAGAAACGGTGGGTCATGGTGCTGTCTCCAGTGTGTTGAGGAAAAACCTAGCCGACGAACTGCACCAGCCAGAGCGAGATCGACGGGAACAGCAGCAGCAGCGTGGTGCGGAACACGTCGCTGATGAGGAACGGCATCACGCCCTTGTAGCTCTCGCTGATTGGCACGTCCTTGGCCATGCCGTTGACGACGTACACGTTGAGCCCCACTGGCGGCGCCAACAGGCCGAAGCCCACCGTCATCAGCACCATGATGCCGAACCAGATCGCGGTCAGTTCCTGGGTCATGCCGAAGTCCATGGCCATGATCATCGGGAAGAAGATCGGGATGGTCAGCAGGATCATGGACAGCTCGTCCATCACCGCGCCCAGGATCACGTAGAACAGCAGGACGGCGGTGACCACCATCAGCGGCGAGAGGCCCCAGCCGTTGACCACCTCGGCCAGCATCGCGGGCACCTGGGTCAGCGCCAGGGCCGAGTTCATCAGGTCGGCGCCGATGAAGATCATGAAAATCATCGCGCTGGCCTCGGCCGTCGCGTAGAAACACTTCTTGACCTTGGCCCAGGTCAGCTCGCGCTTGAGCAGCGCCGCCACGAAGGTGCAGGCCGCGCCCACGCCCGCCCCTTCGGTGGGGGTGAACAGGCCGCCGTAGATGCCACCGAAGACGATCAGGAACACCACCGCGATGGGCAACACACCCAGCAGCAGCTTGGCCGTCAGGCGGGGCATGCTCTCTTCGTCGTGCTCGGGCGCCTGGCCGGGCACCACGCGCACATAGATCGCGATGGCGATGATGTAGCCTGTCATGGCGATGATGCCGGGGATCATGGCGGCGGCGAACAGCTTGGCGATGTTCTGCTCGGTCAGGATGGCGTAGATCACCAGCGGCACCGAAGGCGGGATCAGGATGCCCAGCGTGCCGCCCGCGGCCAGCGTGCCGGTGGACAGGCGACCGGAATAGCCGTGGCGCTTCATCTCTGGCAGGGCCACCGAGGTGATGGTGGCCGCTGTGGCGATGGACGAGCCGCAAATGGCACCAAAGGCCGCGCTGGCCATCACGGCCGCCATGGCCAGGCCACCCTTGAAGCGCGCCATGATGGTGGCGGCGAGTTCAAACAGCGACTTGGAGATGCCGCCCTGCGTGGCGAAGTTGCCCATCAGGATGAACAGCGGGATCACCGACAGGTCGTAGCTCGCGAAACGCGCGAAGGCCAGGCCGTTGAGGTTGTTCGAGAACGGCAGCCAGCCGACCTGTGTGATGTAGCCGAAGATGCCGGCCGCAAACATCGAAATCGCGATGGGCACACGCAGCGCCATCAGCAGCAGCATGACGCCGAAGATGGCGCCCGCCATGGAGAGGGAACTCATTGATCTTGCTCCTGGAAATTGCCAATGAACGCCTGATAGAAGGCGATCAGGCCCGTCAGGAACAGCGGTGGAATCATCGACACGTACGCGATCCACTCGGGGAAGCCGAGCATCATGGTGGTGGTCTGGGATTGGTAAGAACTGATGGCGCCCACCGTGGTGCGCCAGGCGAGCAGGAACATGATCAGACCGAGGGCCAGGCTGCCGAAGCGGTCGAGCCACCCGTTGATGGCTTCAGGCACCTTGGAGGTGAAGAAGTCCACGATGATGTTGCCGCGACGAAGCTGGGCCCACGGAAGGAACAGCGCGACGGCCGCGCCGGCGGTGACGGCGGTCAGTTCGTAGTCACCCACGAGCGAGACGCCCACGGTGTTGCGGCCGATCAGGCTGCCGCAGGTCACCAGGGTGATGAGCGTGAGCAGGACACCCGCCAGCAGGGCACAGGCTTTCGCCAGAGTGGACAAGAGTTTCAATGGATCACCTTGATGAACGATGGCGCGCCGGTGCGGTGGCGACGAACACCCACCAGAACCTACGCGCCAGAAAGAACCACAAACAAAAAGCGGAAACTGCCGCCACAAGGGCCGCCAGCCGCTTCAATTCTCCTCCCATGAACCGCATCAGCCGTTTTGGGAGGTGAACTATAGTGCAGAATTTTATATAGGTAAATGCATTTACCCTATCGAAATCCCTTGGTTGCCGCCATCCCATGGGCTGTGCTGGGCCCCGACTGTGCAGCGATTTCGGGGCATTGACCAGCGGATGCGGCGACTTTCAGTTATCGCAAACCGGCATGAACCATTTGGTTCAATGCCGAACTGTGATGACGACCAGGTGCAGGCACTCCACCGCCAACGCACCAAAAAAAACCGCCCTCGTTGGAGGGCGGTGATTTCAACGTGCGGCGCCGAGGCCTTACTTCGAGTGCTTGTCGATCAGCGCGCGGGCTTCAGACACCAGCTTGGCGCCGTCGATGCCCTTGCCCTTCATCTCGTTGATCCAGTCGGTTTCCACCGTGGCGGCCGTGCGCCTCCAGCGCTGCGTCTCGGCCAGCTCCAGGGCCACGATGTTGTTGCTCGCCTTCTCGGCGATGGCGCGGCCCGCCTTGTCGCCGTCGTCCATGGCCTTGCCGAACATCGCGGCGGCGGCAATGCCGGAGTTGTTGTCGATCACCTTTTTCAGATCGGGCGGCAGCTTGTCGTACGAGGCCTTGTTCATCGAGAACGCGAAGGTCTGGGTGTAGAGGCCCTGCTTGCCGGCAAACGTGGTGTGGTTCTTCACCAGCTCGGTCACCTTCAGCGAAGGCGTCACCTCCCATGGAATGGTGGTGCCGTCGATGGTGCCTTTGGACAGCGCGTCGGTCACGGCCGGCACCGGCATGCCCACGGGCGTGGCACCGAGCTTGGTCAGCATGTTGCTGATGATGCGCGAGCCGCCACGCACCTTCATGCCGCGCAGGCTCTCCAGACCGGTGACGGGCGTCTTGGTGTGGAACAGGCCGGGGCCGTGGGTGTGCACCGCGATCAGCTTGACGTCCTTGAACTCATCGGCCGCGAACATCTCGACGTATTCCTGGATGGCCTTGGAAGACGACTCGGCGGAACCGCTCATGAACGGCAGCTCGAACACCTCGGTCTTGTTGAAACGGCCGGGCGTGTAGCCGAGCACGGTCCAGGTCAGGTCCACCACACCGTCGCGCGCCTGGTCAAACAGCTGGGGCGGCGTGCCGCCGAGCTGCATGGCGTTGAACTGCTGGACCTTGATCCTGCCGCCCGACTCGGCTTCAACCTTCTGGGCCCAGGGCACGAGCGCCTTGGCGGGAATGGTGGCCTGCGCGGGCAGCATCTGGTGCAGGCGCAGAGTCACGGTCTGGGCCATGGCGGTGCCGGCCATGGTGACGGCGGCCACGGCCCCGAGAACCGCGAGGGCACTGCGGCGTTTCAGGAATGTCATGAGAGTCTCCTTCGGTTGAAAAAAGTGGGGGAATTCATCGCCGCTGGATGAGCCGGATCGCCGGCACGGAAATGGCTAGCGGTTCGGCCGGGTGCGCGGACAGCACCTCCACGAGGTTGCGGCGCGCCAGCCGCGAGTGCTCGCGCATGATGGCCTCGGCGCGCGCACCCTCGCGTTGCTCGATCGCGTCCAGCACCTGGCGGTGCTGGTCCTGCGCCACCACGAGCATGTCGCGCGCGCGGCTCGAATGCGCCCGCAACAGCACGAAGCCCGAGGGCGAAGCGAACGGCAAGCTGGCCGCGCGCTCCAGCTGGCGCGAAATCGTGGGGCTGTCGGCCAGCTCACCGAGCAGGCCGTGGAAGCGGCTGTTGAGCGCGACATAGGCCGTGAAGCGCTCTTCGTCCAGGCTCACGGCCGCCAGCACCACGTCGATGCGGTCCAGGCAGGCGCGCGCCTCGGCCATCGCCGCCGCTGGCGCACCGCGTTCGGCCGCGAGGCGGGCGAGCAGGCCTTCAAGCGTGCCACGCAGCTCGATGGCATCGGCCACATCGCGCTCTGAAAAACTCTGAACCACATAGCCGCCGTTGGGCAATGCTTGCAGCAATCCCTCCTGCTCCAGCCGCACCAGCGCGGCCCGGATGGGCGTGCGCGACATGCCCAGACGCTCGACGATGGCCAGCTCGGCGATGCGCGTGCCACCCGGCAACTCGCCGGAAAGCACCCACTCCCGCAACTGCAGCAACGCACGCACCTGGGCGCTCTCGCCGCCCACGGCAAGGGTGGCCGCGGTGGCGTCGGTCGGTTCGGTTTGATCGGCGATCATGGTCACGAAATGTATACAGAAACACCCCCAAATCGACCGTAAAGTGGGTCATATCAGGGAAATCCATAGGTTCCTGTATCCAGCCGAAGCCTGGTTGTCTTGGTTACGATGCCGCTGGCCGACCTCACCAACCCCTCCCGGAGACACCATGACCACCCGTCCAACCCCTCCCTTCCGCGCCGACCACGTCGGCAGCTTCCTGCGCCCGGCCTACCTGCTGGAAGCGCGCGACCAGTTTTTCAACCAGAAATCCATCGGCGCGGATGAGCTGCGCAAGGTCGAAGACCGCGCCATCACCGAGATCGTAAATTTCCAGGCCGACGTGGGCCTGCAGTCCATCACCGACGGCGAGTTCCGCCGCACCTACTTCCACATCGACTTCCTGGAACAGCTCGGCGGCGTGAAGACCGACATCCCGGTCACCATCGTGCGGCCCGATGGCAGCGAAGAGCTGGCACCGCCCGTGATCCGCGTGATCGACAAGGTGCGCCACGCCAAGAACATCCAGCTCGCCGACTTCCAGTACCTGAAAGGCCAGGTCGAGGCGCTGGGCCTGCCCGCCGTGGTGCCCAAGGTCACCATTCCCTCGCCCACCATGCTGCACTTCCGCGGTGGGCGTGCCGGCATCAGCAAAGAGGCCTACCCCGAGCTCGACCCGGTGTTCTACGACGACGTGGCCAAGGCCTATGGCGAAGAGCTGCAGAGCCTGGCCGACGCGGGCTGCACCTATGTGCAGATGGACGACACCAACATGGCCTACCTGTGCGACGAGAAGATGCGCGAAGCCGCTCGCCAGCGCGGCGACGACCCCAATGAGCTGCCGCACCGCTACGCCGGCTTCATCAACAAGGTGGTGGCGCACAAGCCCGCCGGCATGACGCTGGCCATGCACCTGTGCCGTGGCAACTTCAAGAGCACGCACGCCGCAGCCGGCAACTACGAGCCGGTGGCCGAAGCACTGCTTTCAGAGATGAAGCTCGACGCCTTCTTCCTCGAATACGACGACGACCGTTCGGGCGACTTCCGCCCGCTGCGCTTCCTCAGCAAGGACAAGATCGTGGTGCTGGGCCTGGTGACCACGAAGTTCGGCCAGCTGGAGAGCAAGGACGACCTCAAGCGCCGCATCGACGAGGCCACGAAATACGCACCGCTGGAGCAGCTCTGCCTGAGCCCGCAATGCGGCTTCTCAAGCACGGTGCACGGCAACAACATCGCGGTGGAAGACCAGCGCAGGAAGCTGGCCCTCGTCGTCGAAACCGCCCGGGAAGTCTGGGGATCCTGAGGATCGCCGGCCAATCGGCATAGGGGGCCCCCATAACGGAGGCACCCCTGCCACACCACCCGGCATGCGGGTCCGCACCGGGCGGTTCGAGAGTTTGAGGTCACGACAGCCTCGGCAACCCCAACCCGTCAAAGTACGCC
>NZ_MUNZ01000192.1 GCF_002001205.1 Hydrogenophaga sp. A37 | reverse complement strand
GGGGGAAGCGCGGGGAACGGGATCAGTGTTTGCAGACCGGTGTGGCGGGCAATGTCGCCACGCGCTTGAGCTGTTCGGTCTGGCCCAGGATTTCCACACCCACGAAGGCGCGGATGCGCAGCTCGTCGGCCTTGGCGCGCACGACGCCCTTGTATTTCTTGTCGTCGCGCGGGTCGTAGACCCAGCCGTCGCGCCAGGCGTCCTTGTCGTAGCGCCCGAGCTGGGCGATGCGCACGCCGCAGGTGTCGGCAGGGGTGCCCGCGTCCTTGTCCCAGACGATGGTTCCGCACAGCGCGCCGGGCGCATCGGCGCAGGGCGCGAAGCGGATCACCGCGTCGCTCTCCGCGGTCATCCACAAGCCTTGGGCGTCCTCGGGACCGGCGGCTTGCGCCGACGCGGCCAACGACCAGCAGACAACGGTGATCAAACGGTTCAGGGTCTTCATGGCGTGGGCCTTTCTTGCGTTGGGACAAGGACTGTTTAGATAGTTATGGCTAGTATATAGTTATGACTACTGTTTGTTGTCAAAAAAAATGTTGGGAGAATCCCTGATGCCACACGTGCTCCACCCCATGCCCGCGATCCGAAAACCCCAGCCCTCCCTGCTTGCCAAGAAGCAGCCCGCGCAGCAGCGCGCCACCGAGACCTACGAGCGCATCCTGGAAGTGACGGCGCAGACGCTGGCCGACGTGGGCATTGAGCGGCTATCGACCAACCTGGTGTGCGAGCGCGCCGGGCTCACACCACCGGCGCTCTACCGCTACTTCCCCAACAAGTACGCGCTGTTGTCCGAGCTGGGGCAGCGCCTGATGCAGGCCCAGAACGAGCGCGTGGACCGCTGGATCACGCTGGAGGTGTTCAGCGGCGGGGTTGACAGCCTGGAGCGCGCGATCGAGGGGCTGATCGTCGACACCTATGAAGCCACGGTGCAGACCGTGGGCGGGGTCTGGATCATGCGGGCCCTTCGCGCCGTGCCCGCGCTGCAGCAGGTGCGGCTGGCCTCGCACGCCGCCGTCACGCAGCAGCAGACCCAGCTGCTCGCGCAGGCCTTGCCCGAAGCCGATGCGGCCGAGCTGCAGCTCGTCAGCCGCATCGTGGTGGAACTGATCTATGCCACCGTCGAGATGATTTTTGACGAACCGCTGGACGTGAAAGCCGTGGCCCGCACCGTGGCCGGCATGATCGCCAGCCACCTGACCCGTGTGCGACCGCAGGCCGCCTCCGTGAAGCGCCGCCCGGCGCGCAAGGTGGCCACCCGGCTATGAACACCGCGCCCTGAGGGGCGCGGTGCATGTCGGTGGCGCACCGTCCTGCAACGAGGCCGCCGCGCTCAGCGCAGGTGCCCCTTCAGCTCTTCGCTGGCCTGGTGAAGCGCCGTGCGTGTGGTGGGCACGCCGCTCAGCACGTTGAGCAAACCGAAGTCGTGGATCATGCCGTTGTTGCGCGTGGCCACCACGGTGACGCCGGCCGCGTCGAGCTTGCGGGCATAGGCCTCGCCTTCGTCACGCAGCACGTCCTTCTCGGCCGACTGCACCAGGGTCGGCGGCAAGCCCTTCAGCTGCTCGGTGGTTGCGAGCAGCGGCGAGGCGTGGATCTCCTGGCGTTGCTTCGGATCGGTCGTGTAGGCGTCCCAGAACCACTTCATCATGTTCTTGGTCAGGAAGTGGTCGTTGGCGAACTCGTCGTACGAGGCGTTCTCGAAGCTGGCGTTCGTCACCGGCCAGAACAGCACCTGTGCACGCAGTGCAGGGGCCCCTTTGGCCTTGGCCATCAGCGCCACGACCGCTGCCATGTTGCCGCCCACGCTGTTGCCGGCCACCGCGAGGCGCTTGCCGTCGCGCCTGATGGCACCCAAGTTCGTCACCCCCAACCGCCTCTCGGGCAAACGAGGCAAGAACGATGCGGCCGATGCCGCAGCGATCTGTGAAGCCGTCACCAGGCCCAACATGCGCTTCGTGCCAATCAAGAGCATTGAGCAGCAAGGCCAACTGCTGGTGCATCGCGCCCGCCAAGGCTTTGTGGAGCAACGCACCGCCACCTTCAACCGCATCCGGGGTTTGCTCTCTGAGCTGGGGATCGTGCTGCCGCTCAAAACCGCTGTCGTGCGCCGCGAGGCCATGGCACGCCTGGAGGACTTGCCCGGCTGGGCCAATACGGTGATCGGGGATCTGCTCAGCGAGGTCAGCCGACTCGATGAGCGCATTGCGCAGTACGACCGTCACATCCGCGCGATGGCGCGCCAAAGCACCGAGGCCCAGCGCCTGATGCAACTGCCCGGCATCGGTGAGACCACGGCCACAGCGCTGCTGAGCACCATCGGCAATGGCCGTGACTTCAAATGCGGGCGCCAGCTGTGCGCCTGGTTGGGTCTGGTGCCCGGACAGTACAGCTCGGGAGGCAAGCAGCGCCTGGGGCGGATCACCAAAGCCGGTGACCCGTATCTGCGCAGCCTGCTGGTGCTGGGTGCCAGAGCGGTGCTCGTAGCGGCCAAGAACAAGAGCGATCCGATCAGCCGTTGGGCCACCGCCTTGGCACAGCGCCGCGGTTACTGGAAGGCCATCGTCGCCATTGCCGCGAAGAATGCCCGCATGTGCTGGGCCGTGCTCAACCGGGGTGAAGACTTCCACCTGCCTGCCTGAGCACCCGAGCCCGACACCAGAGTCAAAAGAAACACAGGAGAGGCGTGGATTCGATTTTCTTCACCGCGTGCAGCCAGCCACGTTGATGAGTCAGGGGTGGACCTGCGCGGGGAGTGACCGACTAAGGCAAGGAGATCAGGGCCGCTAGCGATACCGGCCATGCTCGCTCAGCGAATGGGTCCCCCGCGCGCGTCTTTCATCAGGGTCCGCTGCAAAAAGCAGCATTCATGACCGTTTGTAGTTTCGCTGTCCGCATCCCTTGCTCGAATACACAACGCAAGGCTGGCATTGAAGGTGGGGATTGAATCCAGACAATTGAAATGCATTCCGTGATCCATCGCTACGCGATGCATCACGGCTGGGAAAACGCTTGACTGTTGTGGGGAAGCCCTTGTAGTTGCCCTAGTTCATGGCCTGGCGCACCAGCAGCGTGTCGGTGAATTGCTCGAAGGCCACGATCTGGCCCTCCTGCACCTTCCACACATGGGCCACCCGGGCCTGCATTGCCTTGCCCGTGGCGCGGAAGGTGCCGTTGTAGCTGCCTACCCCGATCACTTGGTCGCCCGCATTGATCAGGGTTTGTAGCTCAAACCGGTAGCCGATCCAGTCCCGGCCCAGCACGGCAAACACGTTCTCGGCTACCGCCTGCGGCCCTACCCAGGTGCCCGCGCACGGAAACCCGGCCATCTCGGTCCAGTGCACCTGCGGCGACACGTGGGCCATCATCTCCTGCACATTGCCCTGGTCCGACGCGGCGTAGTGCGCGCGCACGATGTCAATTGCTTGGGTCGTCATGGCTTCAGCCCCACTTCATTTCGCCGGTGGCGACCTTGGCGCCTATCTGCAGCGCCACGCCCATGCCAGCGTCCGGGTAGCGCTGCGTCATGGCAGCGATCAGGGCGGCGCTGTCGGCAGCCTTTGCCAGCTCTTGCTCAAAGGCCATCAGGTAATCGCGGGTGTAGGCAATTGCCGATGCATCGGCAGCGGCAGTGATCGCCATGTGCCCTGGCACCACCACCGCCGGCTGCCGCGAGGCCATGGCGTCGAGGTTCTTGATCCAGGCGGCGCGTGCATCGGCGCCTTGCGTGTCTGCCGTCCACACGTGCACGCCAGAGAACACCAGCACCCCGCCGAAGACCGCGTTGAGCGAAGGCACCCAGATATAGCGGCGATTGGCCACGCCGTCGGCATTGACGATGTCGATGGCGTTGCCTTCCAGCGAGAGGTTTGGGCCGTCAAAGGCTTCAGGCATCACGATGTCAGCCAGCGCCTGCGGGCCGTTGTCCTTGAGTTGCGGGCCCCAGGTGGCCAGCTTCTTTTCAACGTTGGCCTGAATGGCTGCGATCGTGGCCGACGACGCGACCACCTTGGCATCCGGGAATGCCGCCTTGATGGGCCCCAGGCTGAAGTAATAGTCCGGGTCGCTCTGGCTGATGTAGATGGTGGTGAGCTTCTTGCCGCTGGCCTTGATGGCCTCGGCCAGCGCCTTGCCATCGGGCAGCGTGAAGCCGCCGTCGATCAGCACGGCGTCGCTCGCGCCACAGATAAGCACCGGCGCGCGGAAGAATCCGTGCTCGCCAGCGGGGAAATGTTTCCACGTCAATCGGGTCGTATCAGCCATGGCGTTTCACTCCTGGAAATCAACCATCGCGACGCCCGCGGCGGTTGCATTGTGGATCACTGATTGCAGCTTGGCGCGGTTCCTTTTGGGCAGTTGCCGGCCCGCCGGAGAAGCGCTGAGCCAATGGTAGGCACTAATGATTGACTCTGAAACACATACATGCTAAACACAATGTATGCTAAAAACATACAATACGGCCGACAATAGCCTGGGCGGGCTGGGCAACCTCCGGCGGCTGGCCTACTTCGTGGCGGTGGTGGAGACAGGCTCTTTCACCGCCGCAGCCGAGCGGCTGGGGATCACCAAGGCCGTGGTCAGCCAACAGGTGGCCCGGCTGGAGAGCGAGTTTCGTACCTCGCTGCTGGTACGCACCACACGCAAGGTGCAGCCCACCGAGGCCGGGCAGGCCTTCTACCTGCGTTGCGCATCCATCCTGCACGAGGCCGAAGACGCCTTTGACGAACTGGCGGAATCATCGGCGGAGCCATCGGGCACGCTGCGGCTCACCGCGCCGTTCGACTATGGCGTGGGCGTCGTCGTGCCGGCCATCGTCGCCTTCATGCAGCGCTATCCCGCCTGCAAGGTTGACGCCATCATGAGCGACCAGACGCTGAACCTCATGACCGGCAACATCGAGCTGGCGATTCGCGTCGGCTGGCTCACCGAAACCGGCCTGCAGGCCCGCAAGATCGGCACATTCCGGCAACTGCTGGTGGCGCCCCCTGCCATGGCCCGGCAAGTGGCAACGCTCACGCACCCGGGTGAGCTGGCCGGACTGCCTTTCGTGGCCAACACGGCTTTGCGCGACAACCTCCGGTGGGATTTCACGCGCGACGAGACCGAACGCCAGGCGGTGACCATGCAGGCATCCATCTTTCTGGATGCCACCCTTGCCGTGCGCGAAGCCGTGTGCCAAGGCGCCGGGCTCTCCGTACTTCCTGACTATGCGATTGCAGACCACCTTGCCACCGGCCGCCTCATCCAGGTGCTGCCGCAGTGGGAGCTGCCCTCGGGCGGCATCCACGCGGTGTTTCCTGCGGCGAGGTTTCGCCCGGCAAAGGTGCGCGCTTTTGTGGACCTGCTGGGCGTTGTTGCACAAAGTCGGTCCGGTGGGCTGGTAGCCTGGGGGCATGAGTGAACCGAAGGGGTCCAAGGCCCGCTACAAGATCGCCAACTGGGCCGAGTACAACGCCGCGCCAAAGCCCGAGGGGTTGCTGACGATCTGGCTGGACAAAGACGGCCATCCAGACGCTGGAGATTCGAGCCATCGACGTGACCGACAACAGCGTGGGAGATGCGCCGATGTTGCCCGAGTTGCTGGGGCAGATACCGCCCGATGAAGCGGTGGCCAGCGTCAGCGGGGATGGTGCCTACGACACCAAGGCGGGCCATGCGGCGATAGCCGGGCTCGGGGCGCAGGCGGTGATTCCTCCGCACAAGAATGCCCAACCGTGGAAGGTGACCCTGGCGGGAGCGCTGGCGCGCAACGAGACACTGCGCGCCTCTGAGCGGGTCGGAAATCCGTTTTTCGGGGTGGTGGGTGAAACGGATTTCCGTTCGTCTGGGCGACCCGTGGGCGCCGAAAAGGGCGTTTGAGCGGGCTTTTGCGCCACATTGGAGGCCTGTTCCTAGGGTTAACACTCACTGGCACGGCCTTTGCGCTGAACACCCCCAAACACCCCACGACCATGACCCGTTGCCTGCCTCCTTTTCTGTTGCTGATGTGCTGCGCGTTGAGTGCACAGGCGCAGACGCCCGTGCTCACCACGCTGCAGAAGATTTCGCAGACGGCCACCATCAGCCTGGGGCACCGCGAGTCGTCGGTGCCGTTCTCGTACTACGACGGCCGCCGTCAGGTGGTGGGTTATTCGCAGGACCTGATGCTGGCGGTGGCGGACAGCATCAAGAAGGAACTCAAGCTGCCAGCGCTGGCCGTCAAGCTGGTGCCGGTGACCTCTCAGAACCGGATTCCCCTGGTGCAGAACGGCTCCGTGGATCTGGAGTGCGGCTCCACCACCCACAACCGCGAGCGGGCGCGCCAGGTGGCGTTTTCGGTCTCCATCTTCCAGACCAGTTCGCGCCTGCTCACCCGGGTGGACTCGGGCGTCACCGGGCTGGCCGATCTGAACGGGCGGCGCGTGCTGGTCACCGCCGGCACCACGAGCGAGCGCCAGCTCATGCTGCACAGCGAATCCACCGGCCTGAAGGTGGACATCGTCTCGGCCAAGGACCACGGTGAGGCGTTCGAACAGCTTCAAAGTGGGCGGGCTGTCGCATTCCTGATGGACGACGCGGTGCTCTATGGGCTGCGCGCCAAGGCGGACCGGCCCGAGGACTGGCGCGTGGTCGGTCAGCCCATGGCGGCCGAGGTCTACGCCTGCATGCTGCGCAAGGACGACACCGCGTTCAAGGCTGTGGTGGACCGCAGCCTGACGCAGCTGATGCGCTCGGGCGAGGCCCTGAAGATCTACCGCCGCTGGTTCCAGAGCCCGATTCCGCCCAAGGGCCTGAATCTGAACTGGCCACCGCCGGACGCTTTGCTTGACTTGTACCGGTCGCCGACCGATCAACCTCTGGGGTAACCACCATGGCCTGTCTGAACCGGTTTTTCTGGGCCGCGGCCCTGGCGTTGGCACCGCTGTGGGCGGGGGCCGGCCCGGTGCTGGACCGCATCCAGAAAAGCGGCGGCATCGTGCTGGCCCACCGCGAATCGTCGGTGCCTTTTTCGTTCGTTGATGCCGACAAGAAGCCGGTGGGCTATGCGATCGATCTGTGCCTGAAACTCACCGAAGCCGTGCGAAAGAAGCTGGCGCTGGACACGCTCACGCCCCGGTTCCTGCAGGTCACGCCGGCCAACCGCATCGCCATGGTGGAAGAGGGCAAGGCCGACCTGGAGTGTGGTTCGACCACCAACAACGCCGAACGCCGGCAGAAGGTGGCTTTCACCGTGCCGCACTACATCACCGGTGCCCGCTACCTGGTGCGCGCGGACAGCACGGTGCAGTTGGTGCGTGATTTCAGGGGCCTGAAGCTGGTCTCCACCAAGGGCACGACGCCGCTGAAGGCGGTGAACCGGGCCAACAACGAATACCTGCTGGGCATCACGGTCCTGGAAGCCGACGACCATTTGCGCGCGATCGAGATGGTGGAACGGCGTGAGGCCGACGGCTTCGTGATGGACGATGTGCTGCTCTACGGCCTGGCCGCGGGGCGGCCCGACCCCAGCCAACTCAAGGTGGTGGGCAAGTTCCTGACCATCGAACCGCTGGCCATCATGCTGCCCAAGAACGACCCGCAGTTCAAACAACTGGTCGACGACGAGATGAAGCGGTTGATCCGGTCCAAAGAGGCCCACGCGATCTACGACCGCTGGTTCAACCAGCCGATCCCGCCGACCAACAAGCCCCTGAACCTGCCCATGAACTACCTGCTGAAGGATTTCTGGAAGTACCCCACGGACCAGGTGCCCGGTTGATCCGGCCACGGTCATTCTTTTGTTTCCCCCACCCTCCCAACCTTTTGGAGCCTGTATGAAAAAGTCTTTGTTGATTGTTGCCGCCCTCGTGGCCAGCTCGGCCGCCGTGGCGCAGACCGCCGACACCCTGAAGAAGATCAAGGACAGCGGGTCCGTGACCATGGGCGTGCGTGAAAGCTCGGGCGCCCTGTCCTACACGCTGGGCGACGGCAAGTACGTGGGCTACCACGTGGAGATCTGCCAGAAGGTGCTGGCCGACGTGCAGAAGCAACTGGGCCTGGCCAAGCTGGACATCAAGTACCAGCCGGTGACCTCGCAGAACCGCATCCCGCTGGTGCAGAACGGCACGGTCGACATCGAGTGCGGCTCCACCACCAACAACGCCGCGCGCCAGAAGGACGTGTCTTTCGCCGTGACAACGTTCGTGGAAGAGGTGCGCATCGCCGTGAAGGCCAACTCCGGCATCACCACCATCGCCCAGCTCAACGGCAAGAAGGTCGCCACCACCACCGGCACCACCTCCGTGCAGACGCTGCGCAAGAACGAGCGCGCCACCGGCGTGGACTTCGAGCAGGTCTATGGCAAGGACCACGCCGACAGCTTCCTGTTGCTGGAGAGCGGCCGTGCCGACGCCTTCGTGATGGACGGCGCCATCCTGGCCGGCAACATCGCCAAGGCCAAGAACCCGGCCGACTTCAAACTCGTGGGCGAAGTGCTGTCGGTCGAACCCATCGCCATCATGCTGCCCAAGGACGACACCGCCTTCAAGAAGGCCGTGGACGACAGCCTCAAGGCCATGATGAAGTCGGGCGACGTGTCCAAGCTGTGGACCAAGTGGTTCGAGCAGCCGATCCCCCCGGCCAACACCAAGGTCGGCATGGTCGCCAACGAGAACACCAAGGCAGCCTGGGCCACCCCGAACGACAAGCCAATGGAAGACTATTCCGTCAAGAAGTGATGCTCTGACGGGCGTTTGAACTGGCCGCCCGGCGGCGAACGGGCGGCCCTCTTTCTTGAACTTGGGAATTCACCATGAGCACATGGGATTGGCAGGTGTTCTGCAAGGACACCATCGACGGTGAGGTGCGCCCCAGCTGTTTTGGCGAAGGCGGCGACATCACCTACCTGGACTGGCTGCTGTCGGCTTGGGGCTGGACACTGAGCGTGGCCGTGCTGGCGCTGGTGGTGGCGCTGCTGGTGGGCTCGCTGATGGGCATCTTCCGCACCACGCCCAGCCGCGCGCTGGTGGTGATCGGCAACGTGTGGACCGAGCTGTTCCGCAACATCCCGCTGCTGGTGCAGGTGTTCCTGTGGTACCACGTGCTGCCGGCGCTGATTCCGCCGCTGCGCGAGGTGCCCAGCTTCATCCTGGTGGTGTTCGCGCTGGGCTTCTTCACCTCCGCGCGCATTGCCGAGCAGGTGCGCGCCGGCATCCAGAGCCTGCCCAAGGGGCAACGCTACGCCGGGCTGGCCATGGGCCTGACGCTGTCGCAGACCTACCGCTACGTGCTGCTGCCGATGGCGTTTCGCATCGTCATCCCGCCGCTGACCAGCGAGAGCATGAACATCATCAAGAACTCCTCGGTGGCGTTTGCCGTGTCCATCGCCGAACTGACCATGTTCGCCATGCAGGCGCAGGAAGAAACCTCGCGCGGCATCGAGGTCTACCTCGCCGTGACCGGCCTGTATTTCATCTCCGCCTTCGTCATCAACCGCATCGCCCTGTTCATTGAGCAGCGCGTGCAGGTGCCCGGCATGATCGGAGGGCATTGACATGAATCTCGACTTTTCCTTCCTCGACTGGTCGGTCTTTTCGAGCTTCGTGCTCAAGGGCCTGATCTTTTCGGTGCAGCTCACGCTGGTGGCCATGATCGGTGGCGTCGTGCTGGGCACGGTGCTGGCGCTGATGCGCCTGTCGGGCAAGAAGTGGCTGGTGATGCCGGCCGCGTTCTATGTGAACACCTTGCGCTCCATCCCGCTGGTGATGGTGATCCTGTGGTTCTTCCTGCTCATTCCGCTGATGATCGGCAAGCCCATGGGCGCGG
>NZ_MUNZ01000073.1 GCF_002001205.1 Hydrogenophaga sp. A37 | reverse complement strand
GTGGAGGCATGGCGCGCCGCTGGGCGGGCAACTGGCAACTTTTCCCGGAGCGGGTGCATTGACTCCCTCTCCCGCTGGCGGGAGAGGGTTGGGGTGAGGGTGGCCACGCAGTTCATACCTCCAGGGCCTCGATCATTCCCACCACCGGCTGCAGGCGGTGCTCCAGCTCGGCGAGCAGGGTCTGCTCCAGCTCGGCCTCGAAGCCCTGCAACCAGCGCAGGTCGTCGGGGGTGTCTGACGCGGCGGCGGCCTGGCGCAGGGCCTTGAAGCGCGCCTTGAGGTAGGCGGGCAGGCCGGCGAGCAGGCGCTGCTCGCGCCCGCCGAGCATCTGGTCCATCACGGCGTCGAGCGCGGCGAGCTGGGCCAGGCGAGACTCGCCTTTGGCCAGCGTCTGGCGCACGTGTTCGCGCAGCGCGTCCACGCTCATCTCCATGCGGCGCTGCTGGTCCTGGTAGCGCTGGTGGAACAGGGCGAACTCGGTGTCGAGATCGTTGGCGTCGGGGCGGTGCTTGGGGTCGCGTGTGGTGATGGATCGGGCCAGCACGGTGCGCACGCGGTCGAGCTCGGTCTGCAGCGTGTTGGCAGCGGCGGTGGGTGCACGCCCAGGCTGCTGGGCCGCGCGCGCACCCACCGCCGCGATGCTCGGGTGGGCCGAGCTCAGCGTGATGGCGTCGGCCACGTTCAGCCACTGGCCGAGGCGCTCGGCCAGGTCTTGCCGGGGCGCGTCGGTCAGGGCGGGCGCGCCCTCGGGCAGAAAGCCCGCGAGCTGTCGCACCAGGGCCGGGCGGTTGAAGTTGCTGCGCAAGAAAACGGTCCTTCGCGCCACGGGGGCGCTGCCTTCGAATGGCATCAGATGGGGCGGCCGCGCAGCGGGGCTGGCAGCGGACGGCGGGTGCCCGGAGGGCGGCGTTGACGCGCCAGGGGCACGTCGGTCGCCCCTCGCACCGGCCCCGGTGCGTTCACCGGGGCGGTGGAGGCGGCCGGCCGGGTGGGTTCACACCGGCACAGCCGCCCCAGGGGCGAGGCCGGATTTTACTGGGCGGCCATTTGTAACAAATCGCCTCTGCACGGCCCATGCCGCACACACGAAGTGAAACCGCCCGCCCCCAGTGAAGGAGGCGGGCGGTTCGGTGGTTCACGGCGCCAAAGCGCCACCCAAGATGCATGAAGCAGCGCCACCCAGGGCACCGCCGGGCCGGCTTTTCCGGACGGCCAGTGCGCCTTGCAGGCCGCAGCCTCGCCGGAGTCGAGGCTTCTTCGGGCTGTCCAAGCCTGCGCAGGCAGGCTTGGAGCCGCGGCCCTCAGCCCCCCTTAGGGGGGTCGCGCGAAGCGCGGCGGGGGGTTTCGCGTCAATGACCTGTTTTGAACACGGCCACCGCGGCCACCAGCTGCTCGGCCTGCTGCTTCAGGCTGTCGGCGGCGGCGGCGCTCTGTTCCACCAGCGCGGCGTTCTGCTGGGTGCCCTGGTCCATCCGGGTGATGGCCTGCCCCACCTGCGCCACGCCGGCGCTCTGCTGCGAACTGGCGGCGCTGATCTCGCTCACGATGTCGCTCACGCGGCGGATCGAGGTCACCACCTCCTGCATGGTGACGCCGGCCTGGTCGACCAGGGTCGAGCCCTGCTCGACGCGGTCCACGCTGGCACCGATGAGCGCCTTGATCTCCTTGGCGGCCCCGGCACTGCGCTGGGCGAGGTTGCGCACCTCGGCCGCCACCACCGCGAACCCACGGCCCTGCTCGCCGGCCCGCGCCGCCTCCACCGCCGCGTTGAGCGCGAGGATGTTGGTCTGGAAAGCGATGGCGTCGATCACGCCGATGATGTCGCTGATCTTGCGGCTGCTCTCGTTGATGCCCTTCATGGTCTCGACCACCCGGCCCACCACGTCACCGCCCTGCACGGCCACGGCGGACGCGCTGTGCGCGAGCTGGCTGGCCTGGCGGGCGTTGTCGGCGTTGTGGCGCACGGTGGTGCCCAGTTGCTCCATGGTGGCGGCCGTCTGCTGCAGCTCGCTGGCCTGCTGCTCGGTGCGGGCAGACAGGTCCTGGTTGCCTGAGGCAATTTCCTGGCTGGCCTGGGACACGTGGTCGGAACCACGGCGCACGTCGGTCACGGCGCGGGCCAGGCCCTGCTGCATGTTGCCCAGCCAGGTGAGCAAGCTGTCGGTGTCGCCGCGCTTGAGCGCGATGGACGTGCTCAAATCGCCCTGCGCCACGGCCCGGGCCACGGCCACGGCCACACGCGGCTCGCCGCCGAGCTGACGCAGCAGGTGGCGCGTGATCAGCGTGCCGAGCCCGATGCCCACCACCAGCGCGAGCCCCAGCAGCACCACCACCGCCAACCGCGCCTGGTTGTAGACCTGCCCCACAAAGGCCGCCGCGGTGTCGCCGCCCTGGTAGTTGAATTCGATGAGCTTGTCGAGCGCGCCCACGGCTTCGTCAAACGCCATGCTGGACGCCCCGTCGGCGATGTCAGCGGCGTCCTGATGCTGTTTGTCGCGCCCGAGCTTGATCACGCGCTCCTGGTTCTTGCGGTACTCGGCCCAGGCTTTGTCCAGCACGCCGAACAGCTCGGTTTCTTGCGGGCTGTCCACCCGCGACTTGTAGCTGTCCAGCAAAGTGCCGATGCGCTTGGCCGCCTCGGCCATCTTGTCTTCGTACTCGGCGTGGTAGCTGGTGTCGTCGGTGCGGCTGTGTTTGACCTCGAAAGTGCGCGACTCCAGCACCTGGGTCCGGGCGTCCGAGAGATTGCCCACGCCTTTGAGCCATTTGGCGGACAGCAGCACGGCCTCGCCGTCCACGCTGCGCAAGCCCACCAGCGCCGTGGCGCCCAGGGCGGCGGTCAACACCAAGATGGCAGTGAATGCGAGAAACAGCTGACGGCCGACCGGCAAGCGGTCCAGCCACCGACTGGGTCGGATGGTGAATGTCATGGCGCCCTCCCTCTCAATGAAACGCGGGTGTCTTACTTCTTGTGTCCGATGTAGCTCACCCCGATGGTCTTTCCAGCGCCGTCCTTGATCGGGTTGTAGCAGGCGTCGAAAGCCGTGCCGAGCACGTCAATGGGGCCGCAGTACTGCTGGCCTTTGGTCACGGCGTCGTAGGCGGCGTTGCGGGCCAGCTGGGTGCCGATGCCGCGCTTGCCTTCGGGGGTCAGCACATTGGTGCTCACGCGCACGAACTCGTCGCCGGCTTTCACGAAGACCGTGGCGGTGGCCTGGTGGTCCTTGCGGATGCCATCGACCACATCGAAGTTGTTGTTGATCTTGCGTTGGCCAAAGTAGATGGCGGGCACTTCCTTGTCGGCCACCTTGTCCACGCCCTCCACGCGCGGTGCACCGATCTTGGCCAGGCGGGCGTCGAGGTCGGCGATGGTGGCCTTGGGATCGGCGGCATGGGCCTGGGTGACACCGATCACCAGGGCGGCGATCATCAAAAAGGATTTCGTGTGTTGCATGGCTGCTCCAATGAGGGGGCGGTTGGAAAGAAGGGACCGAAGAAGGAACCGGCATCCGCACAGCGAATGTCTTTCGCATATCGGTGGATGCCCACCAGACTTGAGACAGGCGCTGCCAGGGGCCCCAGGTCCGTCCATGCATTGTGTGGAACGCCCGCCTGCGCAAAGGCAGAAACAACGGTGCAACGGCCGTTCAGTTCGGACGGTCAGCCTCGCCCTGGCGAGACGCTCTTGAGACGCTTTTGTCAGTGCGGGCGGGCGGCCTTGAGCACCTGCGTGCCCTGCTTCGCCAGCGCCTTGAGGGTCTGGAAGTCGGCGTCGTGTTCGACCACGAGGTGATCGATCTCGCGGACGGGTGTGACGCGGTGTGGCAGCTGCAGACCCAACTTGTCGTTGGTGGCCATGGCCACGCAATGGCGGCTGACCGCGCGCAAGGCGCGCTTGAAAGCGGCGTCGGCGGCGTCGACGGTGCAGACACCGGCATCGACCGTGATCCCGCAGGTGCCGAGGAAGCAGCGCTGGATGTTCATCTGGCCGACGGCCAGCACAGCGGCGGCGTCGATGCAGCCACCCACCAGCGGGTCGACCGAGCCGCCGACCATGATGAGCTGCACGTCTTGGCGGCGCAGCAATGCGGCGGCAATGTCCACCGAGTTGGTGGCCACGGTGAGCGCGTGGTCTTCGGGCAGGCACTCGGCCAGCGCCAGGTTGGTGCTGCTGCTGTCGAGGAACAGAAATTCGCCGGGTTCGATGGTCTCGACCGCCACCCGCGCCAGCGCGGCCTTGCGCTCGCGGCCTTGGTCCATGCGCACCGCCATCGGGGTCGCGCCGGGCAGGGGTGGCAACGCGCCGCCGTAGACGCGGCGGCCGCGCCCTTGGGCGGCCAGCGCGCGAAGATCGCGCCGGATGGCGTCGTCCGACACCTGGAATTCGGCGGCCAGCGCAGTGGCCACCACGGTCTGGCCCTGGGCCAGGCGCGCGGCGATCAACTCGCGGCGCTCGAGCGGTGGATTCGTGTACATACGCGGATCATAACGCGCACAAACAAGAATTCAACCATGCATAAACGTTCGCCCTTCACACCACCAGCACAGCGCGGAAATCGTTCACGTTGGTGTGCGTGGGGCCGGTGATGACCAGGTCGCCCAGCGGTTCGAAATAGCCGTAGGCGTCGTTGCGGGCCAGGTGGTCGGTGACTTTCAGGCCCAGCGCGGCGGCGCGGGCCAGGGTGTCGGGCGACACCAGCGCGCCGGCGTTGTCTTCCACGCCGTCGATGCCGTCGGTGTCTGCGGCGAGCGCCCACACACCGGCCTGCCCGCCCAGCGCCTGGGCCAGGCCGAGGCAGAACTCGCCTGCCCGGCCGCCGCGACCCTTCTTCTGGCCTTCGGTGCGCGGGCGCACCGTGACCGTGGTTTCGCCACCGCTGAGGATCACGCAGGGTTTGGCGAAGCTGCTGCGGCCCAGCGCCGTGGAGCGCGCCAGCGCGGCGTGCACCTTGCCAATCTCGCGCGACTCGCCTTCGATTTCGTCGCTGAGCACATAGACGTTCAGGCCGAGCGCGCGGGCCGCGTCGGCGGCAGCGTCCAGGCTTTGTTGGGGCGTGGCGATGAGGTGGGTTTGAATGCTGGCGAGTCGCGCATCGCCAGGCTTGGGGGTTTCGAGTGCGCCGGCCTCCAGCTGTTGCCGGACAGCTTCAGGCACCTCAATGCCGTATCGGCCCAGGATGTCCAGCGCCTCGTCGCAGGTGGACGCGTCGGCCACGGTGGGGCCGCTGGCGATCACGCTCACGTCGTCGCCCGGCACGTCGCTGATGGTGAGCGTGACCACGCGGGCCGGCGCGCAGGCCGCCGCGAGGCGCCCGCCCTTGATGGCCGAGAGGTGCTTGCGCACGGTGTTCATCTCGCCGATGTGCGCGCCGCTCTCCAGCAGCTGGCGGTTGATGCGCTGCTTGTCTTCGAGCGTGAGGCCGTCGCAGGGCAGCGTGAGCAGGGCTGAACCGCCGCCCGAGATGAGACAGAGCACGAGGTCGTCGGCGGTCAGACCTTCGGTGAGTTTCAGGATTCGCTGCGCGGCCTGCAGGCCGGCGGCGTCGGGCACAGGGTGCGACGCTTCGACCACCTCAATGCGCTCGGGCAAGCCGGCGGGGCGCGGTGGCGTGTGGTGGTAGCGCGTGACGACCAGGCCCGAAAGCGGCGCGTCGGTCGGCCACAGCGCTTCCACCGCCTGCGCCATGGCGCCACCAGCCTTGCCGGCGCCGAGCACCAGGGTGCGGCCTTTCGGGGGCGGCGGCAGGTGGGCGGCGGTGTTGCGCAACGGCAGCGCGCGCTGCACCGCCACGTCGTACAGATGGCGCAGAACGGCGCGCGGTTCGTGAAGGGAAGGGCTGGTCATGCGCGTCTCCTGTCTTGCTGTGTGTTCGACCGAGCGGGCCGGCGGCGCGTGGGGTGGGCTTGGCACAAAATGCCCGCATGCGGCGCATTGTCGCGCAGCCCTTCACACCGCAGACCATGCCCAACCTGCTGATCCAACACGCCGGCTGCATCGCCACCTTCGACCACGCCGAGCCCTCCAAAGGACGGGAGTTGAAGGACGCGAGCCTCTTCGTTCGCGACCACGTGATCGAGTGGATCGGCCCCGCCGCAGAGCTGCCGCCGGTGCTGCGCGAAGCGGCTGATGACACCATCGACGCGCGCGGCCACCTCGTCACGCCCGGGCTGGTGAACACCCACCACCACATGTACCAGTCGCTCACGCGGGCCATCCCGGGCGTGCAGGACGCCGAGCTGTTCAGCTGGCTGCGCGGGCTCTACCCGATCTGGGCCGGGCTCACGCCCGAGATGGTGCAGGTCTCGACCCAGGTGGCGATGGCCGAACTGCTGCTGAGCGGCTGCACCACCAGCAGCGACCACCTGTATATCTACCCCAACGGCGTGCGGCTGGAAGACAGCATCGAAGCCGCGCAGCAGATCGGCATGCGATTCGTGGCCACGCGCGGCAGCATGAGCGTGGGGCAATCGCAAGGTGGTTTGCCGCCCGACCGCGTGGTGGAAAAAGAAGACGCGATCCTGAAGGACAGCCAGCGCCTGATCGAAACCTGGCACAGCGCGGCGCACGGCGCCATGGTGCAGGTGGCGCTGGCGCCTTGTTCCCCGTTTTCGGTCAGCCCCGATCTGATGCGCCAGAGCGCCCTGCTCGCCCGCAGCTTCCAGGGCCAGGGCGTGCGCCTGCACACCCACCTGGCCGAAAACGACCACGACATCGCCTACAGCCGCGAGAAGTTCAACAAGACGCCCGCGCAGTACGCGCAGGAGCTGGGCTGGCTGGGCGAGGACGTGTGGCACGCGCACTGCGTGAAGCTCGACGACGAAGGCATTTCGCTCTTTGCCGCCAGCCGCACCGGCGTGGCGCACTGCCCCTGCAGCAACATGCGCCTGGCCAGCGGCATCGCCCCCATCCGCCGCATGCTGAACGCGGGCGTGCCGGTGGGCCTGGGCGTGGACGGCAGCGCGAGCAACGACGCGGCGCACATGGTGAACGAAGCGCGCCAGGCGATGCTGCTGGCGCGCGTGGGCCGCGCGTTGATGCCACCGGAAACCCGGAATGGAAAAACCTTCTTCGGCTGCGACCTCGGCCCGGCCGAGATGACGGCACGCGACACCCTGCACATCGCCACGCGCGGCGGCGCCCAGGTGCTGGGGCGCCAGGACATCGGGCACCTGGCCGTGGGCATGTGCGCCGACCTCGCGCTGTTCGACCTGCGCACGCTGGGCTTTGCCGGCGGCGCGGTGCACGACCCGGTGGCCAGCCTGTTGCTCTGCGCCAGTCCGCCCGCGGCCTACACCGTGGTCAACGGCCGGGTGGTGGTGCGCGAGGGCCAGCTCACCAGCGTGGACCTGGGGCCGCTGGTGGAGCGGCACAACCGGCTGGCCGGTGTCCTGTCCCGCCAATAGTTGTATGAAATGAAACCGATGGATTCGCGCCCAGGGCAAGGCGCAAACCGCAGCGATAGCTTGTGCTATCGCGAGGATTTGCAACGCCGCCATGGGTGTGAAGACGCGGTTTCATATGCAAGCTATTGGCGGGACAGGACACCGGGCTTTGGCCGAGGCGGCGCGCAAAGCCTGAGCCCCTGCGGGACAATGGCCCGATGACCCCTTCCCCCTCCATCTGGAGCCCCCTGCGACAGCCCGCTTTCCGCGGGCTGTGGCTTTGTGGCGCCGTCTTTTTCATCGGCGCGGGCATGCAGACCATGGCGGCGGCCTGGCTGATGATCGAGCTCACCGGTTCGTCCTTTCTCGCCGCGCTGGTGCAGACCGCGGTCTTCCTGCCCATGTTCCTGCTGGCGCTGCCCGCCGGGGTGCTGGCCGACACCACCGACCGCCGCCGCCTGATCTCGGGTGCGCTGATCGCGCAGGTGGCCGCCTGCGTGCTGCTGGCGCTGCTGGTGCTGGGCGGCTGGGGCGGGCCGGCCACGGTGCTGTTCCTGGTGTTCGTGTGCGGCTGCTGCACCGCCGTGTTGACGCCGGCGTGGAACTCGTCGGTGGTCGACCCGGTGCCGCGCGACGAGTGGCCGCAGGCAATCACCGCCATCGGCATCGCCTACAACGCGGCGCGCGCCATCGGCCCCACGCTGGCCGGCCTGCTGTTTGCCGCGCTGGGCGCGGGCTGGGTGTTCGTGGTCACGGTGTTCACCACGGGGGTGATGTGGGAGTCGATCCGCCGCTGGCCGCCGAAGGCGCACCCGCCTTCGCGCCTGCCGGCCGAACGCCTCTGGGGCGGCACGCTGAGCGGCCTGCGCTTCGCCTGGCACTCGCGCATCATCCTCGCGCAGCTGGTGCGCGTGATGGCGTACAGCTCGGCCGGCTCGGCGCTGTGGGCGCTGCTGCCGGTGATCGCGCAGCGCCAACTCGGCACCGGCGCGCAGGGCTTCGGCCTGCTGATGGGCTGCATGGGCACGGGCGCGGTGGCCTCGGGCCTGGTGATCGGGCGCCTGCGCAGCCGCTTCGGGCTCGACGCCATCATTGCCGCGGCCTGCGTGGCGTTTGCCACCGTCATGCTGCTGGCGGCCTGGGTGCGCGTGCCGGCACTGGTGTACGCCGCCATGGCGGTGGGCGGCGCGGCCTGGATGGCGGCCATGTCCACCTTCAACACAGCCACCCAGGCCAGCGCCCCGCCCTGGGTGCGCTCGCGCGCGGTGGCGCTGCACATCGTGGCCTCGCTCGGTGCGTTCGCCATCGGCTCGGCGTTCTGGGGCGCGGTGTCCGACATCGCCGGCCTCACCACGGCGCTGGTGGCCGCCGGTGCCCTCATGGCCGCGGGCCTGCTGCTGGCGCGCCCGTTCCCGCTGCGCGTGGGCGAGGCGCACGAAGTGACCCAGGGCACCCCGTGGGACGAGCTGTTTGTGAACGACGAACCCAGCCCCGAGGCCGGCCCGGTGGCCGTGGAAGTGGGCTACCGCATCCGCGCGGGGGACGACAAAGTCTTCCTCGACACCATCAGCCGCATGAAGGCGCCCCGACGGCGCGACGGCGCCACCTTCTGGCGCATCTACAAAGACCTGGGCGAGCCCTCGCGCTATGTGGAGCGCTTCATCGTCACCTCATGGGCCGACTACCTGCACCAGCGCGCCCGCGCCACCGTGGCCGACCACGCGCTCGAGGCCGAGGTGCGCGAGTTTCTGGCACCGGGCGAAAGCGCGCACATGTCGCACTACATCGCAGAGAGGTGACCCCCCTGCAGCGCTTCGCGCTACCCCCCGAGGGGGCGGCACTGGCCGTCCGGCGGAGCCGGCCCGGCGGTGCCCTGGGCTGCCTCCCCTGCTCGCTTCGATGTGACGCTCCGGCGCCCTGAAAACGATTTCAGACCACGCTCAGCACGCCCGTGAGCCAGGCGCTGATGTCGGCCAGCTCGGCGTCGCTCACCTCGTGGCCCATGTCGTAGAGGTGCCAGTCCACGAGGTGGCCCATGACCTGCAGCACGGTGCGTGCGGCACGGGCGCGGTCGATGGCGACCACCTCGTCCTGCTGACCATGCGCCAGGAAGATGGGCAGGCGCTGGTTGGCGATGTTCGACTCCATCTGCAGGGTGCGAGCGCCCAGGGGCAGGTAGCCCGAGAGCGCCACGATCGCGGCCAGGCGCTGGTGCGCACGCAGGCCGGTCTGCAAGGCGAGCACGGCGCCCTGCGAAAAGCCCATGAGCACGATGCGCTCGGACGGCATGCCCTGCGCCTGTTCCCGCTCGATCAGGGTCTGAACCAAGCGCTGGGAGGCACGCAGGCCCGCCTCGTCCGCCGGCTGGGACGCATGGCGCGACGCCGCGGGTGGCGCGGCGTCGTACCAGGCGTGCATGTCGGTGCCGTTGAAGCTCATGGTTCGCGTGGGCGCATCGGGGAACACGCAGCGCACCGGACCCACGGCCGACAGGTCCATGTGGCGCAGCAGGGGCACGAAGTCACTCCCCTCGGTGCCCAGCCCGTGCAACACGATGAGGCTGGCCACGGGCGTGGCGGACGGATCGCGTCCGGTCACGAACTCCTGCAATTGGATGGTCTGGGGCAATGAATCTGGCGCATACATCGGCCCAGCATAAGCGCCCGCCGACCACCGATGAAACGAAACGGGCCATCAACGGCCCTGTGGTTGCACACGGATGCAGATTTCACAAACAAACGCCACATGGCCACGATTACCAGCGCGTTGATCTCAAGTGCTGGAAGCGGCCGAGACGGCAATACCCCAACCAGCGCCGGACACCCGATTGGTTAGGATGGCACGGGCCAGTCAGGCCATACAGAGGGAGGACATAGCAGATGGATCGATTTCGACTGACCCTGTCTTTGGGCAGCCCGCTGGTCGTCAATGGCGGCTACATGACGCTCGACGCCTTGCTCGCGGCGCTGATCTACGAGGCGACCGACGATCTGGAGCAGGCCCACAGCCAGATACCCCTGAAAAACACCCAGGGCCTGTGGCACGGCAGCGCGGCCATCTTCGAGCCATGGGACACGCAGCGGGTGAGTTTCGTTGCCAACCTGCGCGCCTCGCACGATCTGGACATCGATCTGGTGGCGCAGAACAAGCAAGGCCAACCGCACACCAAACTCGGCCTCACCCGGCGCCGCGAGTTTGGCGCGGTGATGAACAGCTACCGCGCCATCGCCACGCCCGAGGTGACCTGGTACGCCCAAGGCGATAGCGCCCAGGTCGAACGGCTGCTCAGCGGCGTGAGCTTCATTGGCAAACGCCGAGCCAGCGGGTTCGGTCAAGTCACCGGCATGCGCATCGAGCCCGACGAACTGGACGGCGTGGTCGGCCCTTTCGGCGACCCGCTGCGCCCTGTGCCCATCGACCTGTTCGCAGGCAACGGCACCGCTCTCAAAGCCGACGCCGCCTGGCGGCCGGCCTACTGGCATCCCACCAACCGGGCCGTGTGCTTCGTGCCACAGGGGGTGGCATGAACACCTTCGAATTCTTCAACGAACACTTCGGTCGCCACCTCGTCGCCATCGGCCACGAATCGCCCCACGACGCCACCGCGCGAGCCCTGAGCAGCAACCACCGGCTCGCCAAAGGCAGCGAAAGCCGCTTGTCGTCCGGCTGGGCCATCGTGCGGCCCGGCACCTCCAGCGTGCAGCTCAAGCTCGCGGCCGCCCATCTGCACTTCGACGAACGCACCCGGGTCGAGGCCTTTCTGGACGAGCTGGCGCACTGGGACGAAAAGAGCCCCCGCATCTTCCTCATGTTCGACAAAGCGCCCGTGCCCATTGCCCACCTGTTTCTCACCGTGGACAAGCGCGCCGTTCGCATCTGTTCACCCGCAGGCGTTGAAACCTTCAACTGGAACGAAGCCCCGTCGCCGGAATCTGGCGGCATTCAGAAAGCCCTTTGGAAACGGAGGACCCCCGCATGATCGACCACACCATTCCCAAGCCTGCGCGCACCGCCGGCTACCCATTGCACCGGCTGGTGGCCGAGCTGGTGGACGGCAGCCCCGCGCTGTTTGCCGACCACGGCGACCACCTGCTGGTGCGCACCGAAAAACCGCTCACGGCGAACGGCAAGCGCGTGAAAGCCCCCGCCGGTGGCGACCTGCTGGCCTTTGAACTCCAGGCCTGTGCCGCCAGGCGCCAGGGCGGAAAAAACATCTACCCCGAGCTGGGCGACTGGCGCAGCCGCCGCGAATGGCTGGAAACCGAAGGTGTCAAACACGGCTTTGCCGTCATGGCCGTGCACGTGACGGCAGACCGCCTGCAGGTCAGCGCCGCCGGGGGCAGGCGCTTCTGGATCGACGCCAGCCACTTCACCGGGGTGCTCAAAGTCACCGACGCAGCGCTCCTCGCCCAGGCCCTGGCCACCGGCATCGGCCGCGTGGGCAAGGCCTTCGGCATGGGCCTGCTCGAAATCTGAATCTCGCCAACACAGGAGGACACACCATGAACCCACGCATCGTCATCAACGCCACCCTCACCACCGTGGGGCCGCTCTCCATTCGCATGCCCAAGTCCGAGGGCGGCCGCGAAAACGCCTTTGACAACTTTCCCGTCATGACCCGCGGGGTGGACGACACCGGCAACCGCCTGCAAACGGGCTACCTGCCCGCCACCACCCTGCGCGGCTTCCTGCGGCGCGCTGCGACATTGCGCAACATGCGCGCCGCCGCCGAAGCCGGCAAGCCTTACAAGCTGCCGCAGATCTACAGCGAAATGATCGGCCAGGACGCCGAGAGCGAGAAGCAGGCGGGCGACATCGACCTGCTCGCCCTGCGGCAGGCGCGCGAGGCCAACGCCGTGCTCGACCTCTTCGGCAGCGGGCTGGGCATCAAATCGCGGCTCAAAGTCGGCCACTTCATGCCAGCGGTGAACGTGTTGCCCGAGGCCTTCACCGGCGTTCGCAAAGACCTGGACGACACCGAAGAAGCGCTGGACCTCATGGACCCCGCCGACCTGCAAGCCTTCGCCAGCCGGAGCGACAACAACAACCGGCGGGCCGCTGCGGCCGCGCTCGTCAAACAGCTGGAGGGACAGGTCAGGCGCCTGGATAAGAAGGGCGAAGCCGTGCCCGAAGACGTCGCCCGCTCGCTGGCGCTGGCCAAGGCCGAAGAAGCCCAGTTCAAGGACGCCATGGGCGACATGCAGAACAGCACCCGCACCATCGTGCAACACCACGCCCTGCCCGCTGGCCTGCCCCTGAGCGGGCGGCTGGTGATCGACGCGGCGCGCGAGCGCGATCTGGAGCTGCTCGACCACGCACTGGACGCCCTGAGCCAGCGCCCTCTGCTCGGCGCGCACAGCGCCCGGGGCTGCGGCGAGGTCGCGGGCCTGTTCCAGTTTTTTGACGCTGAGGGGAAGTTGTTGAAAACGGTCTCGGTGGGAGGGTTCCAGCCAGCGCAGGTCACCCGTTTTTGAGCTGCACAGAAGCGGTTTTTCCCTTCAGAGTCACGCCATTGAGGTCCAAGCCGCCCTGTAAAAGGGTGGCTACTAGAAGTACACCGCTGACTACATCGTGTCGAACTCGGTCCAAGCCGCCCTGTAAAAGGGTGGCTACTAGAAGTAGTCGCCGGCCACCATGATCAGCCTGTTGGTCCAAGCCGCGGAAAGGGTGGCTACTAGAAGTGGCTGAAACGCTTGGTGCCGTCTTTGCCTGTCCAAGCCGCCCTGCAAAAGGGTGGCTACTAGAAGGGAACGACGGAGCAGAAGCATGCCGGCACTGTCCAAGCCGCCCTATAGAAGGGTGGCGACTAGAAGGTGTACTCACCGCGCTTGAATGCTGTGTACCTCCAAGCCGACCGGTAAACGGGCGGCTACTGAAAATTGATTCTCTGTGCGCGAGCACGTACCGAGGACAAGCCAAGGAGTAGCAACGAACTGCTAAAAATCCAACGACGACGCTGGGAATCAGCAATGCCACCGCCCTTACCCAAGCCTGTACCGCACGGCGTTTCGCGATACTCGGCACCATGCGAGCCCAAGCCAACGACCTCCACAGCCTGTTTCGCTCAGCCGACCAGGCCAACTTCCACGCCGTCCTCGCGCGCCACATGGCGGCGCCCGACGCCCCCTTGCTGCTGGAAGGCAGCACCGGCCTGGGCAAGACGCGCGCGGTGCTGGCCGCCGCGATGCACGCGGCGTCAGAAGGCCAGCGCATTGCCATCGCGCTGCCGAGCCACCAGCTCATCGATCAGTTGATGGCCTCCAGCGACATGAGCGCCACCCGGCGGCCTGGGGTGGCGGTAGCGGCCTTTCGACCAGCGCGCTGGTTTGAACGCCCCGCCGACCACAAGGCCCACCGGGCGGAGGCGATGGCGGCCGGGGTGATGGTGTGCACCAGCGCGGCGCTGATCATCGACCAGCGGCTGGGCGGCGCCTACAACGGCGCGAGCACCCGGGACTACCTGATCTTTGACGAGGCAGACCAACTGCCCGACGCCGCCGCCCTGCAAAGCGACCGAGAGATCACGACCGCTGCGCTGCAAGCGCTGGGCATCAACGCCACAGACACCGCAGCTGCGCTGGCGGCGGTGGTTGCCGACACGCGGGCCGAGTCGGAGGTGCGCGCCGCTGCCCTGTTGATGCAGGACGCGCTGGCCGAGCCCGCCTGGTACCAGCGGGTGGGTTTCACGGACGATGGGGGGCTTGCCCTGCACCACCAGTTGCCCGGGCGCCTGCTGCGCAAGCTGGCGAACCGGCCAGCGGTGGCCTTCATCAGCGCCACGCTTTCGGTGGCGGGCCGTATGGACGATTTCAAGCGCGCCATGGGCATCGGTGAACAGAGCGCGCACTCGGGCAGCCTGGAGCCCGCGCGCCACGGCGCGCTGACCTTCCGCGTGTCGGACCTTCAGGTGGACACGGAGGCCTGGCTGGAGGCGGTGACGCAGTGTGTGCGCCAGGCCGAAGCCACGGGCACGGTGCTGGTGGTCACGCCCAGCCACGCGCTGGCGCGGGCCCTGGGTGAGCGGCTGCCCGGCGCCACCGTGCGCCAGGCAGACGAAACCGTCAGTGCGGCGGCAGCGCGCATGGGGCCGAGCCGCACGCTGGTGGCCACCGCTGCCTGGGCAGGGTTGGACACGCCGGTGATCTGGCAACACATCGTGGTGCCACGCATACCGTTTGAGAGGCCCGTGGTGATCGACGGCCACACCGAGAGCCGCTACGTGGACACCCGCAACACGGCGGTGCGCCGGATGCGGCAGGTCATTGGCCGGGGGCTGCGGTCCCCCGACGCGGTGTGCACGGTCCACATCCTCGATGAACGCTGGAAGCAGGTGGCGGGGTTTGTGCCAGAACGCTTTCGCGCGGCATGGCAGCAGCGCATCGGTTTCACCGAAGGCGCGCGCTCGGAGCTGGTGCTGTCACGCGCTGAGCGCGACCCTGCGGTGCGCCGTGCGGCCCTGGCTCACCATGGCCGCCGCTGCATGGCCTGCGGGTTCACGCCGAGGGTGGACAGCCAGCTCGACGTTCACCACCTGAACCCTGTGGCCGATGGCGGCGAACGGGTGACCACGCTGGCCGATGTGGCGGTGCTGTGCGCCAATTGCCACCGTCTGGCGCACTCGGAACAGCCACCAATGACGCTGGAAGCGCTGCGATCTCTGGTGCAGGACTGAAGCGCCTCAGGCGCCCAGGCGGGCCACCAACCAGGCGTTGAGGTCGGTCACCTCTTCGGGGCACACCGAGTGCCCCATCGGGTAGCTGTGCCACTCCACCGCGTAACCGAGCGATGTCAGCGCGTCGCGGGCCGCGGTGCCGCGCTCCATGACCACCACGTCGTCTTCTTCGCCGTGGGCCAGAAAGATCGGCGTGGCGCGGTTCGCGGGGTGGACTTCGGTGGCGGTGTGCTCGGCCAGTGCGAGGTAGCCTGAGAGCCCCACCAGCCCGGCCAGCCGCTGAGGCGCGCGCAGCCCGGCCATGAGCGTGACGACGCAGCCCTGAGAGAAGCCCATGACCACCACGCGCTCGGGCGGCACGCCGCGCCCGGTCTCGCGGTCGATCAGGGCCTGCACGATGGCCTGGGCACCGCGCAGGCCCGCCTCGTCTTCATGGCGTGGGATGGCGGGGTCGGTGCTGGGCGGATGGATGTCGTACCAGGCACGCATCTCGTACCCGCCATTGATCGTGACCGGCCGCACCGGCGCGTTGGGGAACACGAAGCGCACCGGGCCGATGGCACTGAGGTCAAGCTCCTGCGCAATAGGCACGAAGTCGCTGCCGTCGGCGCCCAGGCCATGCAGCACGATGATGCTGGCCGCGGGCTGGGCGGCGGGGTCACCACCGGTGACGAATTCGCGAAGCTGGATGGAGGGGTTCGGGCTCATGGCGCCAGCATAACGCGACACAGGGCCGGCAGCCGCTCAGCGGCGGCGTCCGCCCTCGTTCCAGATGTCTTCGTCGACTTGGCCTTTGAGCTCGGTGTACATCGCCGGGTCCAGGGTCGTTCCCCCGGAACGCGCGCCTCAGCCCCACTGCACGCAGCGCATCGACAACGTGCCTTCGTGGAACCCTTCGAAGACATGGCGCGGCTTCTCGCCCGACTGCGCGGCGCCGGCCGCGTAGAGCATGGGGAAATAGTGGTCCGGAAACGGCACCGCCGTGCGGGCGCCTTCGGTGAGGCCTTCCCAACCGGCCAGGGCCTTCGTGTCGCCAGCGTCCATGGCCAGCTTCACGGCCAGGTCAAAGTCCTGCGCCCAGGGTTGGCTCGCACTGTCGGTTTCCCCGGCGTCGCGGCTCAGGATGCGCAGGTTGTGCACCACGTTGCCGCTGCCCACGATCATCACGCCCTCGCTGCGCAGCGCGGCCAGCGCACGGCCCAGGGCGAGGTGGAACGCGCCATCGCGGGTGATGTCGATGGAGAGCTGGAACACCGGCACGTCGGCCGCCGGGTACAGGTGCTTGAGCACGCTCCAGGTGCCGTGGTCGAAACCGCGCGCGGCGTCCTGCCCCACCAGACGCGGCGCCAGCCGGGCGGCGGCCCTCAGCGCCTCGGCCGGCGCACCCGGTGCGGGGTATTGCACCTCGTACAGCGGTTTGGGAAAACCACCGAAGTCGTAAATCATCGGCGGCTTCGCGGTCGTGGACACGCGCGTGTCGCGCTCGCTCAGCCAGTGCGCCGAGACCATGAGGATGGCCTTGGGCCGGCCGAGCGCCTCGCCCCATTGGGTCAGGGTCTGCGTGAAGCGGTTGCTCTGTATCGCGTTCATCGGGCTGCCATGGCCGATGAACAGGGCCGGGGCCGGGCCGGTCATGAGCGGGAGGGTGCTGGGCAGGGTCTGGGCCTGGGCGTTCGGGATCTGGCGCAACCAGGCGCCCAGGGTCAGCAAGGCAGCGCTGACGCCGGTGGCGGCCACCAGCGCGCGGCGGGGAAGTTTGTGGTCTGAGGTCATGTTCGAGGCGGAATGATGACCCATTGGGAACACCTACAGCCCCAACAGTTCCCGCGCCTTCGCAAAAGACGCGGCGGGTTGCAGCACATCAAAGTGCACCACCTGCATGCCGGCTTTCACGCCGCCGTCGGCATTGCGTTTCTGGTCGTCCACGAACACGCAGGCGCTGGCGGGCAGCCCCAGCGCTTCGGTCACCGCCGCGTAGGCGCGCGGGTCGGGTTTGAGGATGCCGGTGTAGGTGGCGTCCACGATCAGCTCGAAGTGCTGAAGCAATGGCAGGCGGCTTCGGAAGTCGGCGCCGTAGAACAGGTCCAGCTCGTTGGAGAGGATGGCCAGGCGCTTGCCGGCCGCCTTGGCTGCCTCGATGGTGGCCACCGCCTCGGGCCGGATCACCGCTTCCACATCGGCGCCGCGCGCGCGCTGCACGAAGGTCTCCATCGAGTCCCACTCTTCGCCAACGAGACGGCCGACCTCGCGGGTGCGGGCCATCCAGTAGTCGCGCTCGCTCAGCTGGTCGGCCTGCATGGCCTGCCAGAGCGGGTCGGTGGAGGGGTCGAACGGGCCCTTCCAGGTGAGCGTGCCGGGCGGCAGGCCCAGTGCCTGTTCGGTCAGGGGATGCGTTTCGAACAGCATGCGGCTGATGACGCCGCCGAAGTCGAGCACCAGTGCCTGTGCCGTTGATGCTTCGCTCATGCCGCCCTCCGCTCGTCTTGGGCGTCGATCACCCCCGGCGGCACCAGACCGGCGGCCACCCAGGCATCGAACACCTGGAGTGCGGCCTGCACGAAGGCCTCGTCGTTGATGTGGGCGTCCACCGGCTGGAACACCGTGTCGGGCGAGACCACGTGGCACATCTCGTCCACAAACGCCTTGAGGCCCTCGGGGTCGTGCAGGGCTTCACCCGGGCGGTCCCACTGCTCCACGCCGCCCGTGGGCAGCAGCAGGCAGGTGGGGCCAGTGGCTTCGGCCAGGCGGTCGCTGATGGCGCGCGCCACGCTGCGGCGCATGTCGTGGTCCACACAGACCGAGGCGATCAGGCGGTTGTGGTCGTGCACAGGTCGCCCGGCGAAACGCTCGGGGCAACGCGTCCAGGCCGCAAAGTCCACCATGTCGGTGGCACCGGGCGCCACGATCTGCGGCACACCGGCGCGGCCTGCGCCGAGCAGGCGCTCAGCTCCGGCGCTCACGCAGCTGCCGGCCAGATCGTTCACCAGCTCCTGCAGGCTGAAGTCCATCACACAGGCGAAGTAGCCACGTTGCGCCAGGTCTTCGAAGGCGCGGCCGCCCATGCCGGTGGTGTGGAACACGGCGAGCTCATAGCCACGCGCTTCCAGCGCGGGCCTGAGCTTCTTCATATAGGAGAGCGCACTGCTGCCGAGCGAGGTCATGCCCACCACGGGGCGCGGATCGTGCTCGACCCCGCGCGCCAGGCAAGCGCCCACCACAGCGCCCGCCGCCTGGCTCAACGCCGACTTGCACAGGCGGTTCAGGCCGTACAGGCCGCCAGCCCAGAGCCGCATGATGAGATCGGGCGGAATGCGGTCGGGCGGGATCAGCGGCGAGTACGCGATGGTCGAGAGCACGACCTTGGGCACGCCCAACGGCAGGCGGTTGGTCACGTCCAGCGCGAGGTCGGTGCCCATGGTGCCGCCAAGGGCCAGCAGGCCGTCGAAGCGGCCTTCGAGGTACCACTGGTTGGCGATCAGGGCGGCGCCGTCGGCCATGAGCTTCATGGAGGTGTTTTCGTCGCCGGTCTCCATCACCTGCTGCAGGGTCACTCCCGCGGCCGCCGCCACCTCGGTGTTGAGGATGTCGGGCGTGAAGCCGCCCTTGCCCAGCACGCCCACGTCCATCACCAGGGCCGTGCCGCCGCAGTGTTCGACCGACTCGCGCAGGAAGGCCATCTCGTCGCTCTTGGTGTCGACGGTGCCGATCAGCAGGATGACGGGCGCGCGGTCCGCCTTTGTCGGGCTCACAACGTCGCCTCCACCGCAGCGAAGGCGGCCTCCAGCGTGTCGCACAGGTGGTTGATCTCTTCGAGCGAGATCACGAGCGGCGGGGAGAGGATGAGGTTGGGGCCAGAGATGCGCACCATCAGGCCGCGCTGGTAGGCCTCTTTGGCCACGCGCGCCGGGATGTCACTGCTGCGCGGCATGGGCGTGCGCAGCGCCTTGTCGTCGACCATCTCGATGCCCAGCATCAGCCCCACGCCACGCACGTTGCCGACGAAGCTGCAGCTGGTCTCCAGCTTGCGCAGGCGCTCCTGCAACACCGCGCCCACGCGCCCTGCGTTGCCCGGCACGTCGAGCCGTTGAATTTCGTCCAGCGTGGCGAGCGCGGCGGCGGCACCCACCGGGTGGGCGCTGTAGGTGTAGCCGTGGCCCACGGCGGCCTGGCCGGTCTTGTCGTCGTTGAACACCTGAGACACCTTGGCCGAGATGGCCGTGGCGCCCAGCGGCACATAGCCCGAGCTGATGCCCTTGGCCAGGCACCACATGTCCGCGTTCACACCCCACATCCGTGTGCCGAACAAATGGCCGGTGCGGCCGAAGCCGGTGACCACCTCGTCGGCGATCAGCAGCACGCCGTGTTTGTCGCAAATCTTGCGCACCAGCGGCCAGTAGTTGGCCGGCGGCACGATCACGCCGCCCGCGCCCTGCACCGGCTCGGCAATGAAGGCGGCCACGGTGTCCGGCCCCTGGAACACGATCTCGCGCTCCAGCAGCTCGGCGCAGATCTCGCCCAGCTCCAGCGGGTCGTCGCTGTAGGGGTTGCGGTAGAGCCAGGGCGTGTCGATGTGGAAGCAGCCAGGCAGCAGCGGCTCGTAGGCCCGGCGGAAGTTGGTGTTGCCGTTGACGCTCATACCGCCAAAGTGCACGCCGTGGTAGCCCTGGCGCAGGCTGATGAACTTGAAGCGGTCTTTCTCGCCGCGCAGCTTGTGGTACTGGCGCGCCAGCTTGAGCGCGGTCTCCACCGCGTCGGAGCCGCCGCTGGAGAACATCACGGCCGACACGCCGTCGGGCTCCATCAGCTTCACCAGCCGGGCTGAGAGCTCGATGGCGCGCGGGTGTGAGGTGCCGCGGAACGTGTTGTAGAAGGGCAGCTCGTCAAGCTGGGCCACGATGGCGTCGCGCACGGGTTTGGCACTGTGGCCCAGGTTGCTGGCCCAGAGGCCGCCCACGCCGTCGAGCATCTTGTGGCCGTCCACGTCCCAGATCCAGCAGCCCTCGCCGCGCGCCACGATGTCGGGCTTGGCCTTCTTCATCGCCGCCGGGTGCGCCATGGGGTGCCACTGGAACTGGCCGTTGTCTGCTTTGAGTTGTTCGATGGTGTTCATGTGCGTCTCCTTGTTCAAAAAGGTCTTCCGACCGTGATGGTCTTGATCTCGGTGTAGTGCGTGATGCCCTCGGCGCCCTGCTCCTGGCCGAGGCCACTTTCCTTGTGGCCGCCAAAGGGCAGCTCGGGCTGCGAGACGCCGTAGTGGTTGATGCCGACCATGCCGGCCTCAATCGCTTCGCCCAGCCGGTGCGCGGTGTGCAGGTCGCGCGTGAAGGCGTAGGCGCCGAGCGCGTAAGGCAGCGCGTTGGCCTCTTCGATGGCGGCGTCCAGCGTGTCGTAGGGCTGGATCACAGCGATGGGGCCGAAGGGCTCCTGCTGCATCACGCGGCTGCTGGCGGGCGCATCGGCGAACACGGTGGGTTCGAAGAAGAAGCCCGGGCGCGCCACGCGGTGGCCGCCGGTGAGCAGACGTGCGCCCTGGCCCACGGCGTCGTCGACGAAGCGCTCCATGTCCTCGATGCGGCGCGCGTGCGAGAGCGGCCCCATCTGCGTGGCGGCGTCCAGGCCGGAGCCCAGCACGAGCTTCTGCGCAGCGGCGGCGAAGCGTTCGCTGAAGGTGGCGAGCTGCGCGCGCGGCACGTAGAAGCGGATCGGCGAGGCACAGACCTGGCCGGCGTTGCGGTACTTGGCGGTGACCGACTGCTTGAGCACGAAGTCGAGCCCAGCGCCTTCGGCCATGTCTTCGCACACGATCACCGGCGCGTGGCCGCCGAGCTCGCCGGTGAAACGCTTGACATGGCGCGCGGCCTGCTCACCCAGCAGCTTGCCCACGGCCACCGAGCCGGTGACCGAGACCTTGGCGATCTCGGGCCGCTCGATCAGGAACGACGACACCAGCGCCGGGTCACCCCAGACGAGGTTGATCGCGTCGCCGGGCACGCCGGCGTCGAGGAAACAGCGCACCAGCAGCATGCAGCTGGCCGGCGTTTCTTCGGCCGGTTTGATGACGACGCTGCAGCCTGCGGCCAGCGCACTGCCGAGCTTGCGGCTGGGCAGGTTGACCGGGAAGTTCCAGGGCGTGAACGCCGCCACCGGACCGACCGGCACGCGGGCGACGGTGTGCGAGAGGATGCCGTCGACGCGTGGTGCCACGGTGCGGCCATACAGACGTTTGCCCTCTTCGGCCTGCACATCGATGATGTCGGCCGAGAGCAGCACCTCTCGCTTCGCTTCGGCGAGCGGCTTGCCTTGTTCGAGCGTGAGCACGGTGGCAATCTGGTCCACCCGCTGGCGCAGCAGCTCGGCCGCGCGGCGCAGGACCACGTAGCGGTCGTGCGGGCGCACACGGCGCCATTGTTCAAAGCCGCGCCGGGCCGATTCGGCGGCCGCCGCCAGCTCGGTGGGGCCGGCCAGCGGCAGCCGGGCGAGCACGCTCTCATCGGCGGGGTTGATCACGGGGCGTTCGCCCCCGGAGGCTTGTGTGAGCCACTGGCCGGCCACGTGCAGGGCCAGGGAAGGGTAGGAAGAGGTCATGCTGCGCACTGTGCCGGTCACCGCCTGTTGGGCGTGATCGGAAATGCGCAAACTTGGCTTACGGGTTTACCCCAGGTTCTTTGTCTCACTGTGTGTCTCGCTCGCGGAACCTCGCGGCCAAGGCGTGTGCGCTCAGGCCGCAACGCTTGAGTGAGGCGGCCGGCGCTGCGCACCGACTGCCCTGCGATGCTCGCGGTCGTGGCCCCGTCGCCAAACTCGCTCCGTTCGCTTCGCTCTCTCTGCTCAGACATGGCGACGAATCAGTTGATGAAGCGCGCTGCGCGCGCGGCCACGGCCACTGCGCTTCTCGGCGCCTCACAAGGCGCGCTGCGGCCTGAGCGCACACGCCTAGGCAAACAACGTGTTGGCGCGCAACCGGTGGAATACCCAACGCTTCATGCTGCGGCAGGCGCTGTGCGGTGGGGGCGATGTTCCGGGGTGGCTGTGTCCGCCTGTCTGGGGCCGGGCGCGCAAGTGCGCGCCTCGTCAACTGACTCGCGGCCACTGTTTGAGCGAAGAGAGCGCAAGCGAACGCAGCGAGTTTGGCCGCGCCGGCCCCAGACAGGTGGACGCAGCGAAGTCGGCGCAGCCGACCACCCCGGATGAGCCCCCACCGCACAGCGCCTGCCGCAGCACGCGAGGTGCTTCCCCAGCGAAAACAACACCCACACACCAACAAAAAGAACAACCCGAACGATCAGCCCCTGCTCTTCCGGGCGCGCGCCAGCGTCTCCGACGGCAGCTCGAAAAAGTGCTTCTTGTAGTCCAGCGAAAACTGGCCCAGGTGCCAGAAGCCCCAGCGCGCGGCCACGTCCTGCACCGTCGCGCCCGTCCCGGCTTCGCGCAGGCCACGCCGCACGCCGTTGAGCCGCAACGCCCGCAAATACTGCGTGGGCGAGGTGCCCAGCACGTCCTGAAAACAGTAATTGAGCTTGCGACGGCTCGCCCCCACACGGCTGCACACGGCCAGGATCGAAGGCGGCTCGTCGGGGTTGGCCATCATCAGCTCGCAGGCCTTGTCCACCATGCGCTTGCGCCGTGCCAGCGAATTCAGATCGGAGATGTCCACACTCGGCGGTAACGCCTCGATCCATTCGATCAGGATGTCGTCGCGCAGCTGATTCAGGTGCGATGCGTCGGTGAAATGCTGTGCCAGCGCCAGCGCCTCTTTCAGTGCTTGCTGGTGCTTGCTGCGCAGTGCGGTGGCACTCTCGGGCGTGGGCAGCAGATCGACCTGATGCTCCAGCCAAGTGGCCAGCGGCTTCTGGTACATGTGCTCCCAGAGCCCGTTGAGCAGGCTGCGCTCGACCGTCAAGGCGATCAGGTGATGCTGCGGCGGCGTGACGAAATCGATCTCGCGCCCGCTGCCGCAGAGGATGGCGTCCGGGTGGACCTTGCGGCCATCGAAGTACACATCCCCGGTGGGCGCCACCGACATCGCAAACCCGTAGACCTGCTCGCCCAGCCGCCCGCGCTGGCGCAGCGCGAGGCTGGTCTTCTCTTCGGTCAGGCGCACCCCGTCGAGTTCCACCAGGGACAGTTCGCCACGAAAGCGGCCGCTGGAGAGCTGTTCGTAATGCAAGGCCCAGTCGCCCTGGGCCCTGGCGTGGGCGTCCATGTCGAAGGTCAGCAGGGAGTGTGCCCAGCCAGGCGCTTCAGCGTCTTCTTGGGCCTCGTCAATGGGGTCGCTCATGGCGCGCAGCGTAGCAGCAGGAAGGCCGATTGGGAGAAACCCGGGCCACATCGTGCGCAGTTTTGATAACCCGTTTGGCAGTGCGTCCCTAGCATCCGTCCACCCCCTGGCGCTGCGTGCCGGTGGCACGGATCACACAGACACAACGACGAGGAACAGCCATGAAAACCGCATCTACTTCACTTTCACCGTCCGGGTCAGACCCGGGCACCGAGCAGTCCCTGCGTTCCGGTCGGCTGGGGGTGATCGGCATCGTCTTCTTCGTGGTCGCCGCCGCCTCACCGCTGGTGGGCATGACCGGTGCACTGCCCGCCGCCATCCTGCTGGGCAATGGCGCTGCCGCGCCGGGTGCTTACCTGCTGGCGGGTCTGATCCTGCTGCTGTTCAGCGTGGGCTACGCCGCCATGAGCCACCAGGTGACGAACTCCGGCGCGTTCTTCGCGTACATCGGTCGCGGCATGGGTTTGCACCTGGGGGTGGGCTCTGCCTTCGTGTCCCTGCTGGCCTACCTGGCCATTCACCTGTCGATCTTCGGCTTCTTCGGCGGGCTGATGGCCGAGCAGGTCGGGGGGCTGCCCTGGTGGGGATGGTCACTGGTGGCGTGGGCCGCCGTGACCTGGCTGTCGCTGCGCAGCGTCGACGTGGGTGCGCACGTGCTGGGTCTGTTGATGGGGCTTGAGCTCCTGAGCCTGGTGGTCACTTCGGTGGCGATCTTCGTGCAGGGTGGGCCGGAGGGGTGGAATTTTGCGGCGTCCTTCAGCCCGGCCAACATCCTGGCAGGTGGTCTTGCGGGTTCCGCCGGCATCGCCCTGGCGTTCGCGTTCGCCTCTTTCGTGGGCTTCGAAGCCACCGCCATTTACGGCGAAGAATCGATCGACCCCAAGCGCACCGTGCCGCTGGCCACCTATGTCGCCGTGGTGCTGATCACCGTGCTGTTCGCCTTCACCTCGTTTGCGGTGGTGAGCGGTCTCGGCGCTGGCAAGGTGATGGACCGTGTGGTCGAGCTGTCGTCGGTCGACGGTGCGCCCCTGGTCAATCCCGCCAATGTGCTGTTCACGCTGGCGGGCCAGTATGTGGGTGACTGGCTGTCTGCGCTGATGAAGGCCCTGGTGCTCTCGAGTCTGTTTGCCGCCATGCTGGCGTTCCAGAACTCCGCCGCGCGCTACCTGTTTGCCCTGGGCCGCGGCGGCACCTTGCCCGCCGCACTGGCCAAGGTCAACCAGCGCGGTGCGCCGTCGGCCGGATCGATCATCGTCTCGGTGATCACCGCTGCTGTGATTGCGCTCTTTGCGGTGGCAGGCCTGGACCCGATCCTCAACATGTTCTTCTGGTTCTCCGGTCTGGCGGTGGTCTCGATCCTGCTGATCGAGATCCTGGTCTGTCTGGCGGTGATCGCCTGGTTCCGCCGTGTGCCCGGTGACGCGAACATCTTCCAGTCGCTGATTGCGCCGGTGTTGGCCACCGTCGGCCTGTCGGTCGGGCTCTACCTCCTGCTGGCGCGGTTTGGCCTGTTGACCGGGGCGGTCGCCGAAGGCATGGACCCGACCACGACCTCCTGGGCCATGAACGGTCTGGGCTGGTTCATGGCGCTGATGCCCTTTGGTGTGCTCGTGCTGGGCTACTTCTTTGCCATCGCACGCCACAAGGAAAACAAAGAGCTGATCCAGGACGTGATCTCCTGAAGGCGTCCTTGTCTGGACGCATTCGCTGAAGAAGTTCTGGCGCCGGGGGCGCCAGCACTTGTTTTTTCTGGTTGACTGCCTTGATGGAACACTGAAATGAATCAAACCGAACTGTTGGAGAAGCGGCGGGCCCTGCTCGGGCCGAACGTCTCCACTTTCTACCTGCGACCGGTGCACATCGTGAAGGGCGAGGACGTGTGGCTGTGGGATGCGGAAGGTCGTCGTTACCTCGACTGCTACAACAACGTGCCCCACGTCGGGCACTGCAACCCCAGGGTGGTGGAGGCCATCTGTTCGCAAAGCGCGCAGCTCAACGTGCACAGCCGCTACCTGCACGAGAACCTGGTGAACTACGCCGAGAAGCTGACGTCCACCTATGGCGGCGAACTCACCAACGCCTTGCTGACCTGCACCGGCTCCGAGGCCAACGACATCGCACTGCGCATGGCGGAAGCGATGACCGGCAAGCGGGGTGTCATTGCCACCGACGCCACTTACCACGGCAACACCAGCCTGGTCAGCCAACTGTCGACCGGCAATGCGCCGAAATACGGCTACGGGCTGAACCAGTACGTGCGCCATGTCGAGGCGCCCGACAGCTTGCGCATCGATGACCCTCAGGGGTTGCGCTTTGCGGCGAAGGTGCAGGAGCAGATCGACGAACACGAGCGCTCGGGCATCGGCTTCGCGGCGCTGATCGTGTGCCCGTTGTTCCTCAATGAAGGCTTCCCCACCCAGGCTCCCGGCTGGTTGCGCCCGACAGAGCAGGTGGTTCGGGAGGCCGGCGGCCTCCTGATCTGCGACGAGGTGCAGTCGGGCTTTGCGCGCAGCGGCAGCCATTTCTGGGCGCACCAGAAGCAGGGTGTGACGCCCGACGTGGTCACCATGGGCAAGCCGATGGGCAACGGCTACCCGGTGGCGGGTCTGGTCACGCGGCCGGAGGTGATGGACCGTTTCCGCGGCTCCTACCGGTACTTCAACACCTTTGGCGGCAACCCCGTGGCCTGCGCCGCCGCCATGGCCGTGCTGGAAGAGATCGAGCAGCGCAACCTGCAGGCGAATGCCGCCAAGATCGGTGCCCTGGCCGCGCAGGCGCTGACCGAACTGTCCAGCAAGTACGGTGTCATTGGCGACGTTCGCCAGAGCGGCATGGTGTTCGGCGTCGAGTTCCTCAAGGACAAGACCACGCTGGAGCCCGCCTCCGGTTTCGCCGACCAGGTGGTGGAGGCGATGCGCGAGCGGGGCGTGCTGCTGTCCAAGCTGGGGCGGCACAAGAACACCCTCAAGATCCGCCCGCCGATGACCTTTTCGGAAGAACACCTGGGCCTGCTGGTGCAGACGCTGGACGAGGTGCTGGCCGAACTGGCGCCACAGCCATGACGGACCTCGCCAAGGCGGCGGCCGCCGAATGGGGCCTGGGTGGTGCGCGCCTGCGGTTCATCGCCGGCCGGGAAAACCAGGTCTACCGGGTCACCGATGACGCCGGTGATTACGCCCTGCGCCTCAAGCGCCCCGGCTACCGGACCCGCATCGAACTCGAATCCGAATTGCAGTGGATGGCGGCACTGGATCGAGCGGGGATTCTGGTGCCGAGACCGGTTCCTTCGATCAAGGGGCGGTTGCTCGAACAGGTGGACGGCCATCTGGTCGACCTGCTGACCTGGCTGCCCGGCCAGACCCTGGGCACGCTGCTGACCGACTGCTCCGACGCCGACGCGCAGGTGCTGTTCCAGCACCTGGGTCGGGACATGGCGCTGTTCCATGCGGCTTCCGACGCCTGGGTCAAACCGGCCGAATTTTCGCGCGTCGCCTGGGACGCCGGAGGGCTGGTGGGCGAGGCACCACTCTGGGGGCGCTTCTGGGCGCATCCCGGGCTGTCCGCCGAAGACAAGGCCTTGTTTGAGGCGTTCAGAGCCGAGGCGGCGCAAGACCTGCGCCAGATGGACGCCGGCCTCGACCGCGGCCTGATCCATGCCGACCTGGTTCGCGAAAACGTGCTGATCAGCGATGGGCGGATGGGAATCCTGGACTTCGACGATGGGGGATGGGGCTATCGGGTGTTCGATCTCGCCACCACGCTGCTCAAGTTTCTGGACCTGCCTCGTTTCCCCCAGCTGAAAGAGGCGCTGCTGCAGGGCTACCTGAGCGTCAGGTCCATCGACACCGGCTCGCTCGACCTGTTCCTGGCCTTGCGGGCCGTGACCTACGTCGGTTGGATCGTGCCCCGTCTGGGCGAAGAAGGCGCAGGGGAACGCAGCCATCGCTACGTGGCGACCGCCCGCCATGTCTGCCAGCGGTACCTGTCGAACCCGCCAGGCCATTGAGCTTCTGGCCGGCACACGGCCCGTGCCACCGTTGATCCAGATCAGGGTCGCGCGCAAAACTGGAGTGCACGCTCTAGAAAGCACGCGGGAAAGCCCGCTGCCCGAACACCGGCCAGGCCCGGTAGATTCCGGCATTCACCTGGAGACCCGCATGACCAAGATTTCACCCGACTACCTCGCCCTGCAACGCCTGTACCACTGGGAAAAGACCGCCCCCCAACGCATCGCCCTGACCCAGCCCATGGGCGGCGGCGCCGTGCAAGACTTCACCTGGGCCCAGGTGGCCGACCAGAGTCGCCGCATGGCCGCCCACCTGCAAGCGCAGGGTTGGGCGCCCGGTTCGAAGGTGGCGATCCTCTCGAAAAACTGCGCCTGGTGGATGATGAGCGACCTGGCCATCTGGATGGCGGGTTATATCTCGGTGCCGCTGTACCCCACGCTCGCGCCCGAGACCATCACACAGATCCTCACGCACAGCGAAAGCAAGGCCTGCTTCATCGGCAAGCTCGACGGCTGGGCGCACATGAAGCCTGGCGTGCCCGCGGGCCTGCCCTGCATGAGCTACCCCTTGTCGCCGGACGACGCGGTGGCCGCCCACGAGGGCTGGGACACGATCATCGCGCGCACCGCGCCGCTGCAGGGTTCGCCCGTGCGGGCCGAGGACGAGCTCGCCACGCTGATCTACACCTCGGGCACGACCGGCATGCCCAAGGGCGTGATGCACTCCTTCGGCAACTTCGCGTGGGCGCTGGACCGGGGCATCCAGCGCATCCCGCTCAGCGGCGATGACCGCATGCTGTCCTACCTGCCGCTGGCCCATGTGGTCGAACGCATGCTGGTGGAACACGGCTGGCTGCGCACGGCCATGCACGTCTTTTTCGCCGAGTCGCTCGACACCTTTGCCGCCGACCTGCAGCGAGCGCGCCCCACGGTGTTCTTCTCGGTGCCACGGCTCTGGGTCAAGTTCCAGCAGGGCATCCACCACAAGATGCCGCCGGCCAAGCTCAAGCGGCTGCTGGGCATCCCGCTGATCGGCGGCCTCGTGCGGCGCAAGGTGAAGAAGGCGCTGGGCCTGGACCTGTGCACGTTCGCGGCTGGCGGCGCGGCGCCCATGCCGCACGCGCTGCTGAGCTGGTACAGCCAGCTGGGCCTGAGCATCAACGAGGGCTACGGCATGACCGAGAACCTCGCGCTCTCGCACATCACCGTGCAAGGCCAGAACCAGCAAGGCACGGTGGGGCCGGCCTACCCGGGCGTGGAGCAGCGCATCGACCCCGAGACCGGTGAGATCCAGATGCGCAGCCAGGCGCTGATGATGGGTTACTACAAAGAACCCGAAAAGACCGCCGAGGTGTTCACCCCCGACGGCTGGCTCAAGACCGGCGACAAGGGCGCCATCGACGCGCAGGGCCTGCTGCGCATCACCGGCCGGGTGAAGGACCTGTTCAAGACCGGCAAGGGCAAGTACGTGGCGCCCTCGCCCATCGAAGACAAGCTGGTCATGCACGAAGCGGTGGAGGCCTGCGTGGTCACCGGCGCCAACCTGGGCCAGCCGCTGGGCATCGTGATGCTCAACGCCGACTTCGCTGCCAAGGCCAAAGACACGGCAGGCCGTGCCGAGCTCGAAGCCTCGCTCGCCCAACACGTGAAGGCCATCAACGCGACGCTGGACCCGCACGAGCGGCTGCAGTGCGTGGTGGTGACCACCACCGCCTGGACCGTGGACAACGACGTGATCACGCCCACCTTCAAGGTCAAGCGCAACCGCATCGAAGACCTGTACGCCCGGCACTACGAGGCCTGGGAGGCCAGCGGCAAGACCGTCATCTTTGAAAAGGGCTGATCGACTGAGCGGCTGAGCGCCGCATTGTTTTTTGCGCGGAAGGGAATAAAAGGGCTTGTGGCGGTGTTTACCGCAGGCAAGCCCTTTTTTTCTTCCCTCTTTCAGGAGCCTTCCATGACACCCCGCACCACCGCCCTCGTCCTTGCCCTCAGTGCCGCCCTCATCGGCGGATGTGCCAGCGGTGGTGGCGGCATGGCCGCCCCGGCCGGCGTCAAGATGAGCGACGGCGTGCTCGCCGGCCCCAACGGCATGACGCTCTACACCTTCGACAAAGACACCGCCGGCAGCGGCAAGAGCACCTGCAACGGCCCTTGCGCCACCAACTGGCCCCCGCTGATGGCCGGCGGCGCTGCGGCGGCCGGCGACTACAGCGTGGTCACGCGCGACGACGGCACCCAGCAGCTGGCCTACAAGGGCAAGCCCTTGTACCACTGGGTCAAAGACGCCAAGCCCGGCGACAAGACCGGCGACGGCGTCAACAACGTCTGGCGTCTGGCCAAGCCCTGACCCCTCGATCTTGGGCCCCGAAGACACGCTGCCCCACATCCCCCGTCTGCGCCGCTACGCCCGGCTGCTCACGGGGGACGCCAGCCGCGCCGACGACCTGGTGCAGGACACACTGGAGCGCGCGTGCCACAAGTGGGCCTTGTGGCGGCTGCGTGCCGACGGCTCGGGCCTGCGCGCCTGGCTGCTGTCCTTGATGCACAACCTGTACCTCAACCAGGTGCGCGACCAGGTGCACGAGCGCCAATCGGTGGCGCTCGACGAGGGCAACGAGCCCAGCCACGACCCCTTTGCCCGCACCCCTGAGCGCCTGGACCTGGAACAGGCATTGGCGGCGCTCAGCCCGGTGCTGCGGGAGACGGTGCTGCTGGTCTGCGTGGAAGAACTGGGCTACGCCGAGGCGGCGCAGGTGCTGGGCGTGCCAGTGGGCACGGTCATGTCCCGCCTCTCTCGCGGACGCGAACAGTTGCGCGGCCTGACCAGTGGTGAACCCACCGCCCAGACGCCGGCGCCCCGTTTGAAAATCGTCTCCTGACCCACCTGCCATGAACACCGAAGCCACCGCCACCGTCAGCGAAGCCGAGCTGCACGCCTGGGTCGACGGGCAGCTGTCCCCCGAGCGCGCCGACGCGGTCGCCGAATGGTTGCTGGCGCACCCCGAGCACGCTCGCCGCACGCAGGCCTGGCAAGCGCAGCGCCTGGGCCTGCAGGCCCTGCAGCGGGACGTGCTCGACGCCCCTGTGCCGCTGGCGCTGGCGCGCGCCGCCCGCCCGAAACGCTGGGGAAGCGCCGCGCAGGCGCTGGCCGCCAGCGTGTTGCTGGCCCTGGGGTTTGCGGGCGGTTCATGGTGGGGGTCGCTGGACCGCTCGCCGGTGCCGATGGCGCAGGCACTGCCCGGGTTTGTGCAGGAGGCTCGGGTGGCCCATGTCGTCTACCTGCCGGAGAAACGCCATCCGGTGGAGGTTGGTGCCAATGAACAGGTCCATCTGGTGCAGTGGCTCTCCAAGCGCCTGGGCGCCCCGCTGAAGGCCCCGCTGCTGCAAGACCAGGGCTACTCGCTGGTCGGCGGGCGGCTGCTGCCCGGCCAGAACGGCGAGGCGCGGGCCCTGTTCATGTACGAAAACGGCGCCGGTGAACGGGTCACGCTGCATGTGTCAGCGCTGGGGGGCTCCACCGCACCCGAAGCCGCCGCCTTCCGCTTCACCCGCTCGGGTGACACCGAAACCTTCTACTGGATCGAAGACCGGCTGGGCTACGCGCTCAGCGGCAACCTGCCGCGAGAGACCCTGGCCCGGCTTGCCGACGCGAGCCACCGGCAACTGCGCCCCTGATCACCGCACCGCTCAGGCTTGAAGGGCCTGGGCATGGTGACGCAGGTGGTCTTCGACAAAGCTGCTGATGAAGTAGTAGCCATGGTCGTAGCCGGCGTGGCGCCGCAGCGTCAGCGGCTGGCCGACCTGCGCGCAGGCGGCTTCAAAGGCTTCGGGGTACAGCTGCTCGGCGAGGAATTTGTCGGCCAGGCCCTGGTCGATCAGGATGCCGCCGGGGTACGGCGCCGCCTTCTGCGCGCCCATCAACAGGCTCGCATCGTGTTCGACCCAGGTGCTTTCGTCTTGCCCGAGATAGCCGGTGAAAGCCTTGTGGCCCCACGGGCACTTTGTGGGTGCACAGATCGGCGCGAATGCCGACAGGCTCTGGAACACACCCGGGTGGCGCAGCGCCAGCGTGAGCGCACCGTGGCCGCCCATGGAGTGGCCGAACAGACCCATGCGCCCGCTGTTCAGCTTGAACTCTGCCGTCACGGCTGGCAGCAGCTCCTTGAGCAAATAGCTCTCCATGCACCAGTGGCCCGACCAGGGCGACTGCGTGGCGTCCAGGTAGAAACCGGCGCCCACCCCGAAGTCCCAGTGGTGGTCTTCGCTGTCCACGCCCGTGTTGCGCGGGCTGGTGTCGGGCATCAGCAAGGCCAGCCCAAGCTGCGCCGCCACACGCTGCGCGCCGGCCTTCATGGTGAAGGTCTCTTCGGTGCAGGTGAGGCCCGCGAGGAAGGTGAGCAGCGGCACGGTTTGCCCGGCGAGCGCCTGCGGCGGCAGGAACAGCGCAAAGCGCATGGGCAGGCCGATCTCGCTCGACGCGTGTTTGTAGAAGCGCTGCACGCCGCCGAAGCTGCCGTGTTCGCTGAGCAGTTCAAGGCGGTCGAAGGCCATGGTCAGAACTCGACCACCGAGCGGATCGACTCACCGCTCTTCATCAGATCAAAGCCTTTGTTGATGTCTTCCAATTTGAGCTTGTGCGTGATCAGGTCGTCGATGTTGATCTTGCCTTCCATGTACCAGTCCACGATCTTCGGCACGTCGGTGCGGCCGCGGGCGCCGCCAAAGGCCGAGCCTTCCCATTTGCGACCGGTCACAAGCTGGAACGGGCGCGTGCTGATCTCGGCGCCGGCCTCGGCCACGCCGATGATGATGCTGCGGCCCCAGCCCTTGTGCGTGCACTCCAGCGCGTCGCGCATCACCTTGGTGTTGCCGATGCACTCGAAGCTGTAGTCGGCACCGCCGTCGGTGAGTTGCACGATGGCATCGACCACGTTGGCGTGGTCCTTGGGGTTGATGAAGTGCGTCATGCCGAACTTGCGCGCCATGGCTTCGCGCGCCGGGTTCAGGTCGACGCCGATGATCTTGTCGGCACCCACCATCTTGGCGCCCTGGATCACGTTGAGGCCGATGCCGCCGAGGCCAAACACCACCACGTTGGCGCCCGCCTCCACCTTGGCGGTGAAGATCACGGCGCCAATGCCGGTGGTGACGCCGCAGCCGATGTAGCAGACCTTGTCGAACGGCGCGTCTTCACGGATCTTGGCCAGCGAGATCTCGGCGGCGACCGTGTAGTTGCTGAAGGTGCTGGTGCCCATGTAGTGAAAGAGGGGCTGGCCGTCCATGCTGAAGCGGCTGGTGGCGTCGGGCATCAGGCCCTTGCCCTGGGTGCCTCGGATCAGTTGGCACAGGTTGGTCTTGCGGCTCAGGCAGAACTTGCACTGGCGGCATTCGGGCGTGTAGAGCGGGATGACGTGGTCGCCCTTCTTGAGCGAGGTCACGCCGGGGCCCACGTCCACCACGATGCCCGCGCCTTCATGGCCGAGGATGGCCGGGAAGATGCCTTCCGGGTCGGCGCCCGAGAGGGTGTAGTAGTCGGTGTGGCAGATACCGGTGGCCTTGATCTCGACCAGCACTTCGCCGAACTTCGGACCTTCAAGATCCACGGTTTCGATGGTCAGGGGCTGGCCTGCTTTCCAGGCGACGGCGGCTTTGGTTTTCATGGTGTTGGGCTCGGTGTTGTGACGGCGGCACCGAGGTTAACGCAGATCAAACACGCCCGCCGGGCCGGGCCTTCACTCGGTTTTTCCGCCGGCCAGGAACCACTGCGCAAACAGGGCACGCTCTGCGTCGGTCAGGCCGGTGGCGTTGTTCAGGGGCATGGCCTTCATAAGCACCACCTGCTGGTAGATCATCTGCGCGTGCTGTTGGACCGCGGCGGGCTGGTCCAGCCGCACCCCTTTGGACTGCAGGGCCTCGCCGTGGCACATCACACAGCGCTGCTCGATCACCGGCTTGAGCTGTGCATAGCTCACCGTCTCAGGCATGGCCACATTCGCCACCGGCGCGGGCCTGAGCCAGACGATGAGCGCGAGCAACACCACCACGCCCACGGCGGCGTAAGGCCAGGGGTGGGCGTTGCGGCCGAGCTTGAAACCATGGCGCATGACGAAGAACTGGCGGATGGCGGCGCCGGCGAACATCATGCTGATGAGGATCAGCCAGTTCTGCGGGTGGGTGTAGGTGAAGCTGTAGTGGTTGCTCAACATGGCGAAGAGCACCGGCAGCGTGAAGTAGGTGTTGTGCACGCTGCGCTGCTTGCCGCGTTTGCCGTGGATCGGATCGATCGGGCGCCCGGCCTGGATGTCGGCTACCACGGTGCGCTGCCCGGGGATGATCCAGAAGAACACGTTGGCGCTCATGGTCGTGGCGAGCATGGCCCCCACGATCAGGAAGGCGGCGCGCCCGGCGAACATCTGCGTGGCCGCGTAGGCCGCAATGCACACCAGCACCAGCACCAGCGCACCGACCTTGGCGTCGCCGTTTTTGCTTTGGCCCAGCGTGCGGCAGATCGCGTCGTAGAGCAGCCAGAACACCACCAGAAACGCCAGCGCGGCGGCAATGGCGCCGGCGGGTGACCATTCCATGATGCGCGGGTCGATCAGGTAGACGCTGGGGCTCCAGAGGTAGGAGATGAGGAACAGCGCGAAGCCCGAGAGCCAGGTGGAATAGCTCTCCCAGTAGAACCAGTGCAGGTGCTGGGGCAGCTTGGGCGGTGCGCCCGAGAACTTGACCGGGTGGTAGAAGCCGCCACCGTGCAGGGCCCAGAGTTCACCGCTGACGCCGTCTTTTTTGAGCTGTTCGTCTTCGGGCGGCGTGAGGCTGCTGTCGAGAAAGACGAAGTAGAAGGAAGAGCCGATCCAGGCGATGGCGACGATCACGTGCAGCCAGCGCACCAGCAGGTTGGCCCAATCGAGCAGGTAGGTTTCCATGGCACCTCAACATGACGGAACTGCCGTCAGGGTTTGCAACTCACCACCGCGGGCGCTCTGAGTTCACTGAGGGCCGCGATGGCGTGCTTTCCACCAGAAAGACACCCCAGCTCCGCTGCGACCTGAGCTCAAAGTGTATACACTTTTTGAAGACAGAACAGCCCGTGAAATCCCCACCCCCGCGACGGGCTCAGGCCGGGGCGGCGGTGTCACGAACTAGCAACAACTGCGCCACGACCGCCGCGGCGATGACGGCCGGGGCTTTGTCCACAATGCCCGGCAGCCCGATGGGGCAGGTGATGCGGTCCAGCTCGCCCGCGGTGAAGCCGCGCTCCGACAGCCGCCTTCGAAACGTCGCCCATTTGGTGCGGCTGCCAATCAGGCCCACGAACGGCAGGTCGTCCTGCGCGCGCTGGCGCTGCAGGCAGGCCGCCACGATGTCCAGGTCTTCGGCGTGGGAGAAGCTCATGATCAGCACCATCGAGCCGCCCGGGAGCTCGCGCACCGCCGCCTGCACCGGATCGGAGTGTTCGACCTGAACACCCATGGGCGGCGGCTCCGGAAACACGCCGTCGCGGCTGTCGATCCAGTGCACGGCAAACGGCAAAGGCGCCAGCGCCTGCACAATCGCCCGCCCCACGTGCCCCCCGCCAAACAACGCCAGCGGGGTCAGTGTCGGCGCCAGCCGCTTCCGCAGCGCATCGGCCTGCGTGGGCCCCACCGGCTCGAAACGCAGCCGCAGCGCGCCGCCGCAGCATTGCCCCAGGCTGGGGCCGAGCGTGACGCTGTGCTCCCAGGTGCTGCCTTCGCCTGAGGCCAGACGCTCGCGCGCCTGCCGCACCGCGTCCCACTCCAGGTGACCGCCGCCGATGGTGCCCACCTGCCCCTGGGGCCAGACCGCCATCCACGCACCCACCTCGCGCGGCACCGAGCCACGCGCCTGCACCACCGTCACCAGAACGGCGGGCTCCAGGGCCAGGTGCAGTAAAAAAGACTCCAGTTCCATGGGCGTGTGTGGCGTGCGAGCCAAAAAAATCCGGGAGAAAACGTCAACTGGGGCGCGAGCGTGCAGTATCCCCCGGCACCCCCCTTGGGCGGGCGGGCAAAGCCCCATACACTGCATCTCTCTGCCCGTATGGTCCCGGGCCGGAGCGGCCACAGGGCGGCCCTCCGGCACCACCGAACCGCCTGGAAGCACCACCCAAAGACCGCCATGAGCACATCACCGACCTCTCCCTCGTTCTCAGCGCACCGGCCCGCACTTCTCCAGCGCACGGCCGGCCTGCTGGGGGTCTGCATCGCCATGCTGCTGGTGGCCTGCGCCGCGCCCAAGCCCCCAGCCGACATGTCGGTGCCCGACCTGCCCCCGGTGATCGATGCCCCGATCGCGGACGCCCTTCCCCCGCCCACGCTGGTGTCGGAGGCGATCACGCCCCGCGAATACCGCCAGGACGGCGCCCGCCACCTCTACGGCAAGAACGCCCACCGCATCTTCAAAGGCAAGATGCCACCCCTGATGCACGCGGTCGGCGTGCTGCAGGTCGAACTCGACAACCGGGGCCTGGTGCGGCGCCTCAACTGGATGCGGGCGCCCAGCCATGCGCCCGATGTGGTGCTGGAAATCGAGCGCACGGTGTACGAAGCCTCTCCCTTCCCCGCCCCGGTGCGCCTGGGCGGCGTGACCTACACCGAGGTGTGGCTCTGGGACAAGAGCGGCAACTTCCAGCTCGACACGCTGACCGAAGGGCAACGCAGTAAATAAGGCTCCCCCCGCGCCGCCTGCGGCGTCACCCCCCAGGGGGCAACGCGGTGCGGCCCGGCAAAGCCGGTTCCGCCGCGTTCTGGGCTCACACAGCGCTCGCCGGAGACCGTGCCTTCACCCAGGATGCGGTGGAACCGGCTTTGCCGGGCCACTCGCATCGCCCCCTGGGGGGTGACGCGAAGCGGCGCGGGGGGTTAACTTCCTCTATATGTTGAATAGCTCCACGGGCTCACCAGCAGCGGCACGTGGTAGTGCTGGTCGGTGTGGGCCACGCCGAAATCGAGTGCCACGCGGTTGAGGAAATTGGGCTCGGGCAAGACCACGCCCTGGGCCGCGAAATAGCCCTTCACGTCGAACACCAGGCGGTAGGTGCCTTTTTTCAGGTTCGTGTTGTCGTACAGCGGCCCGTCCGGGTTGCGGCCGTCGGCGTTGAGCGCGAAGCGTTTGACCAGCGTGGCCACGTCGCCGTCGGTGGTGTAGAGCTCGACCGCCATGCCCGCCGCAGGGCAGCCATTCATCGTGTCCAGAACATGTGTGCTGAGGCCCATTGTCTTTTCCAGGTTGAATTCAGTCGACTGAAAGTGTATACACTTTTTGTTTTTCTGACTATGATGCCCGCATGGAAACCTCCAGCACCCGCTTGATCGTCGAGTCCCTGACCAAGGCCATCGTGGAGCACCGGTTGCACCCTGGCACCAAGCTGGCCGAGCAGAAGCTGGCCGACCACTTCGGCGTTTCACGCACCCTGGTCCGCCAGGCCTTGTTCCAGCTCTCGCAGAACCGACTGATCCGGCTGGAGCCGGCGCGTGGCGCCTTCGTGGCCGCGCCTTCGGTTGAGGAAGCCCAGCAGGTCTTTGCCGTGCGCCGCATGCTGGAGACCGAGATGACGCGCGCCTTTGTCAGACAAGTCACGCCAAGCAAGATCAAGGCCTTGCGCGACCATGTGGCCCAGGAAAAACGGGCGGTGGACCAACAGGACGTGTCGGGACGCACCGAGTTGCTGGGTGACTTCCACGTTCGTCTGGCCGAACTCATGGGCAACCAGGTGCTGGCAGAACTCTTGCGTGAGCTGATCTCGCGTTGCGCCCTCATCACGCTGATGTACCAGAGCACCAACGCGGCCGAACACTCCAACGAAGAGCACGCCGCCATCGTCAAGGCCCTGGCGGCGAAAGACGAAGAAGGCGCCGTGCGCCTGATGAATCAACACCTGATGCATGTGGAAGAAGGCCTGACCTTCGACCGCAAGCTGCCGAGCAACGACATCTCCCTCGCGCTCTCCTCATGACCGTCTACGACTCCACACTGCCCTACCCCCGCGACCTGGTCGGCTACGGCCGCGACGTGCCCCATGCGCGCTGGCCCAACGGCGCACGCATTGCCGTGCAGTTCGTGCTGAACTACGAAGAAGGCGGCGAGAACTCGGTGCTGCATGGCGACGCGGGCTCAGAGCAATTCCTCTCTGAAATGTTCAACCCGGCCTCGTTCCCAGACCGCCACATCAGCATGGAAGGCATCTACGAATACGGCTCGCGAGCCGGCGTCTGGCGGCTGCTGCGCGAGTTCGAAAAGCGTGGCTTGCCGCTCACGGTGTTTGGCGTGGCCACCGCGCTCGAAAAACACCCCGAGCTGACCGCGGCCTTCAAAGAGCTCGGGTACGACATCGCCTGCCACGGGCTGAAGTGGATCCATTACCAGCAAATCGACGAGGCCACCGAGCGCGCCCACATGGCCGAGGCCATGGCGATCCTCCAGCGGCTCACGGGCGAGCGCCCGCTGGGCTGGTACACCGGCCGTGACAGCCCGAACACGCGCCGCCTCGTGGCCGACTTCGGCGGCTTCGAGTACGACAGCGACTACTACGGCGAAGACCTGCCGTTCTGGATGAAAGTCCGCAAGACCGACGGCAGCGACGCGCACCAGCTCATCGTGCCGTACACGCTGGACTGCAACGACATGCGCTTCGCCCTGCCCCAGGGGTACTCGCACGCCGACCCGTTCTTCCAGTACATGAAGGACACGTTTGACGCGCTCTATGCCGAAGGCGACCCGGACATCGACCGTGGGGGCCTGGACCGGCCCAAGATGATGAGCATCGGCATGCACTGCCGCCTGCTCGGCCGCCCGGGCCGCATCACGGCGCTGCAGCGTTTCCTGGACCACATCCAGTCGCACGACCAGGTGTGGGTGGCGCGCCGCCTCGACATCGCGCGGCACTGGAAGGCCACGCACCCCGTGGCCGTTTGAGATGAACACCATGCCGATCACACTGGACCAACTCAACGCTGCGCCGCGGGCCGAGGCCGTGACGATGCTCGACGGCCTGTACGAACACTCGCCCTGGATCGCCGAAGCCGCGCTGAAGCAGCGCCCGTTCACCTCGCTCGCCGCCCTCAAACACGCCATGGTGTGCGTGCTCAACGAAGCGGGCGTCGAGCCGCAACTCGCCTTGATCCGCGCCCACCCCGAGCTGGCAGGCAAGGCCATGGTGAGCCAGACGCTGACGGCCGAGTCCACCAACGAACAGTCGAAAGCGGGCCTGACGAACTGCACGCCCGAAGAGTTCGCGCACATCCAGCAACTCAACGCCGACTACAACGCGAAGTTCGGCTTTCCCTTCATCCTCGCGGTGCGCGGCCCGCGCGGCACAGGCCTCAGCAAGGCACAGATCATCGCCACCTTCGAGCGCCGCCTGCACCACCCGGTGCACTTCGAGCGCGCCGAGTGCCTGCGCAATATTCACCGCATCGCCGAGATCCGGTTGAACGACAAGTTCGGCTTCGAACCCACGCTGGGCAACGCGGTGTGGGACCGGCATGAAGACCTCGCCCAGCACACCGACCCGGGTTATGCCGAGCTCGGTCAGCTCACCGTCACCTACCTGACGGATGCCCACCGCGCGTGTGCGGCGCAGCTGCAACGGCAAATGCTCGCGCTGGGGTTTGACGAGGCGCGCATCGACGCGGTGGGCAATGTGGTCGGGCTGTACCACGCCGGCCCTCACCCCAACCCTCTCCCAGAGGGAGAGGGAGTGAAGACCGGTTTCGCCGCCGGGCCGCCCCAAGGCGAAACACACCCCCTCGGGGGGCAGCGACCCGCGCAGCGGCGGAGCGTGGGGGCCAAAACCCTGCTCACGGGCAGCCACTACGACACCGTGCGCAACGGTGGCAAGTACGACGGGCGCCTCGGCATCTTTGTGCCCATGGCCTGCGTGCAACAGTTGCACGCTGAAGGGCGCAGGCTGCCTTTCGCCATCGAGGTGGTGGGCTTTGCCGAAGAGGAAGGCCAGCGCTACAAGGCCACCTTCCTGGGCTCGGGCGCGCTCACCGGCCACTTCAACCCGGCCTGGCTGGACCAGCAGGACGCCGACGGCATCACCATGCGCGCGGCCATGCAACACGCCGGGCTGCCCGCCACACTCGACGCCATCAGCGCGCTGCAACGAGACCCGGCCAACTACCTCGGCTTCGTCGAGGTGCACATCGAGCAGGGCCCGGTGCTCAACGAACTCGATCTGCCGCTGGGCATCGTCACCTCCATCAACGCCAGCGTGCGCTACCTGGGCGACGTGATCGGCATGGCCAGCCACGCCGGCACCACGCCCATGGACCGCCGCCGCGACGCCGCCTGCGCCGTGGCCGAACTCGCGCTCTACGCCGAACAACGCGCCGCCGCCGATGGCGACTCGGTCGCCACCATCGGCATGCTGCAGGTGCCCAACGGCTCCATCAATGTGGTGCCGGGCCGCTGCAGCTTCAGCCTCGACCTGCGCGCGCCCAGCGACGCACAGCGCGACGCGCTGGCGAAAAACGTGCTGGCGAAGCTCGACGACATCTGCCACCGCCGCGGCCTGCGCCACACGCTGGAAGAAACCATGCGCGCCGCCGCCGCACCGAGCGCCCCCGCCTGGCAGGCGCGCTGGGAAACCGCCGTGGCCGCGCTCGGTGTGCCGCTGCACCGCCTGCCCAGTGGCGCCGGCCACGACGCCATGAAGCTGCACGAGCTGATGCCACAGGCCATGCTCTTCGTGCGCGGCCAGAACAGCGGCATCAGCCACAACCCCCTTGAATCCACCACCAGCGACGACATGGACCTCTGCGTGCGCGCCTTTGCGCACCTGCTCGGCCAACTCGCCTCAGAACACCAAAGCTGAATCACCCATGACCACCGCCTATCAACAACTCGATCAATGGATCGACGCCCACTTTGACGAGCAAGTGACCTTCCTGCAAGAGCTCGTGCGCGTGCCCACCGACACGCCACCGGGCAACAACGCGCTGCACGCCGAACGCACGGCCGAACTGCTGGCCGCCATGGACCTGAATGCCGAAAGACACGCCGTGCCCGAGGCCGAGGTGAAGGCCGCTGGCCTGGAGACCATCACCAACCTGATCGTGCGCCGCCGCTTCGGCGACGGCGGCAAAACCATCGCGCTCAACGCCCACGGCGACGTGGTGCCGCCCGGCGAAGGCTGGACGCACGACCCTTATGGCGGTGAGATCGTGGACGGCAAGATCTACGGCCGTGCCACCGCGGTGAGCAAGGGCGACATCAGCAATTTCACCTTCGCGATCCGAGCCCTCGAATCGCTGGGCGCGCCACTCCAGGGCGGCGTGGAACTGCACGTGACCTACGACGAGGAATACGGCGGCGAGGTCGGCCCGGACTGGCTGCTCAAGAACGGCCTGACCAAGCCCGACCTGATGATCGCCGCCGGTTTCAGCTACCAGGTGGTGGTGGCGCACAACGGCTGCCTGCAGCTGGAGGTGACGGTGCACGGCGACATGGCGCACGCCGCCATTCCCGACAGCGGCACCGACGCGCTGCAGGGCGCGGTGCACATTCTCAACGCGCTCTACGCGCTCAACGCCGACTACCTGAAGGTCACGTCGAGCGTCGAAGGCATCACCCACCCCTACCTCAACGTGGGCCAGATCAGCGGCGGCACCAACACCAATGTGATCCCCGGCAAGGTGGTGCTCAAGGTGGACCGCCGCATGATCCCCGAAGAGGATCCGGCCGAGGTGGAAGCTTCGCTCCGCCGCACCATCGCCGAAGCCGCCGCCAGCTTCAACCCACCGCGTGGCGGGCGCGCCATCAGTGTGGACGTCAAACGCATCCTGCTGGCGCGCGCGCTCAAACCCCTGCCCGGCAACCAGCCGCTGGTCGAAGCGATCCAGAGGCACGGGAGCGAGCTGTTCGGCGAATCCATCCCCGCGGTGGGCACACCGCTTTACACCGACGTGCGCATCTATGGCGAACACGGCATTCCGGGCGTGATCTACGGCGCCGGTCCGCGCACGGTGCGCGAGTCCAATGCCAAACGGGCCGATGAAAACCTGGTGCTGGAAGACCTGCGGCGCGCCACCAAGGTGATCGCTCGCACGCTTCACGACCTGCTGAAATCCGCATAAACGCGTACAAGCCACCGTGCCACAATGACCGCCCGCCCACGCCGGGCGGCCCGCATCTGGAGACACCATGACCCCCGCCGAAGAAGCCCTGCGCGACGCCGCGTTTGAATACCACCGCTCGCCCAACCGGGGCAAGATTTCCGTCAACCCCACCAAGCCGCTGTCCAACCAGCGCGACCTGTCGCTGGCGTATTCGCCCGGTGTGGCCTACCCCTGTCTGGCCATCGAGGCCGACCCGTCGCTGGCGGCCGAGTACACCTCGCGCGGCAACCTGGTGGGCGTGATCACCAACGGCACCGCCGTGCTGGGCCTCGGCGACATCGGCCCGCTGGCGAGCAAGCCGGTGATGGAGGGCAAGGGCTGCCTGTTCAAGAAGTTCGCCGGCATCGACGTGTTCGACATCGAACTCGCCGAACGCGACCCGGACAAGCTGGTCGACATCATTGCCGCGCTGGAGCCCACGCTGGGCGGCGTGAACCTCGAAGACATCAAGGCGCCCGAGTGCTTCTACATCGAGAAGAAGCTGCGCGAGCGCATGAAGATCCCGGTCTTTCACGACGACCAGCACGGCACGGCCATCATCTCCAGCTCGGCGCTGATCAACGGCCTGGAGCTGGTGGGCAAAGACATCGGCCAGATCAAGATGGCGGTGTCGGGCGCGGGCGCTGCGGCCATCGCCTGCCTGGACCTCATGGTCAACCTCGGTGTGGCCATTGAAAACATCCTGGTCTGCGACTCCAAAGGTGTGATCCACACCGAGCGCGCCGACGCTGTCGCCGGCAAGCTCGACGAGTCCAAACAGCGCTACTGCCGAAGCACCACCGCGCGCACGCTGGCCGACGCCATGAACGGGGCCGACGTGTTCCTCGGCTGCTCCGCCGCGGGCGTGGTGGACGCCGACATGGTGATCAGCATGGGCCGGCAGCCCATCATCCTGGCGCTGGCCAACCCCGAGCCCGAGATCCGGCCCGAGATCGCCAAGGCCGCGCGGCCCGACTGCATCATCGCCACCGGCCGTTCGGACTACCCGAACCAGGTCAACAACGTGCTGTGTTTCCCGTACATCTTCCGCGGCGCACTCGATTGCGGCGCGACCAAGATCACGGAAGAAATGAAGATGGCCTGCGTGCGCCAGATCGCCGACCTGACCAAGGCCGAGATCAGCGACGAGGTGGCCGCCGCCTACGCCGGCCAGGAGCTGGTGTTCGGCCCCGACTACCTCATCCCCAAGGCCTTCGACACCCGCCTGATCCTGAAGATCGCGCCGGCCGTGGCCCAGGCCGCCGCCGACAGTGGCGTGGCCACGCGCCCCATCACCGACATGCAGGCCTACAAGGAGAGCCTGAGCCGCTTCGTCTACCAGACCGGCATCCTGATGCGGCCGATCTTCAACGCCGCCAAGGCACTGCCCGACAACCGCAAGCGCGTGGCCTACGCCGACGGTGAAGACGAGCGCGCACTGCGTGCCGCGCAGATGGCGATCGACGAGAAGCTGGCGGTGCCGATCCTGATCGGCCGTCCCGCCGTGATCGCCGCGCGCATCGAGAAGGCCGGCCTGCGCATCCGCCTGGGCGTGGACGTGGAGAACGTCAACCCCGAAGACGACCCGCGCTTCCGCCAGTACTGGGAGCAGTACCACAAGCTCATGGCCCGCAACGGCGCCTCGCCCGAAGTGGCCAAGGCCGCGGTGCGCCGCTCCAACACCATCATCGGTTCGCTGATGGTCTCGCTGGGCGATGCGGACGCGCTGATCTGCGGCCTGGTCGGCACCTATTCCACGCACCTGGAGCGCATCGACGCCATCCTCGGCAAACAAGCGGGCGTGGCCAACTACGCCGCCGTCAACGCGCTCATGACCGACCGTGGACCGCTCTTCATCACCGACACCTACGTCAACGAAGACCCGAGTGCCGAACAGCTGGCCGAGATCGCGTGGATGGCGGCGCAGCAGGTGCAGCGCTTCGGCATTCCACCCAAGGTGGCGTTCCTGTCGCATTCGAGCTTCGGCTCCAGCAAGCGCGCATCGGCGAAAAAGATGCGGGCTGCGCGCGACCTCTTCGTGGCGCAACACCCGGGCATCGAATGCGACGGCGAGCTGCACGGCGACGCGGCACTCAACCCGGAGATCCGCAACGCCTACATGGCCGACTCCACGCTCAGCGGCTCGGCCAACCTGCTGATCTGCCCGAACCTGGACGCCGCCAACATCCTCTACAACGTGCTCAAGACCACCACCAGCAGCGGTGTGACCGTGGGCCCGATGCTGATGGGCGTGGCGCGCACGGCGCACATCCTCACGCCCGCGGCCACGGTGCGCCGCGTGCTCAACATGACGGCCATGGCGGCGGCCAGTCCGCGCGGCTGAAGCAGCCTCCCCCACCCGAACACAAGGGCCCTGTGGCGACATGCCGCTCAGGGCCCTTTTTCGTGCATCACCCATCTTGTTTTGGTGCGGCCATGCGATGGCATGCACCATTTCAGGGTTAGTCAGGATGACGCCGGGCGCCGCACCGCCAAGAATCTGTATACACATTTTGTGTTCAGCTCGCTCGCCCCATTCGTTCGCTGGCACCGTTTTTGCTGTGTGGATGGGGCGCATGGGCTGTCTGCCTGTGTCCTCAACGCACCCGACCGGAGAACCCATGAACAAGCGCTTTTTTCTCAAGACCACCGCCGCGGTGGCCGCCGCAGCCGCTTTCGGCAGCGCCCATGCGCAAACCCCCATCAAGTTCCAGCTCGACTGGCGCTTCGAAGGCCCGGCCGCGCTGTTCCTGCAGTCCGCCGCCAAGGGCTACTACAAGGCCGCCGGCCTGGACGTGACCATCGACTCGGGCAACGGCTCGGGCGGTACCGTGACGCGCGTGGCCTCGGGCACCTACGACATGGGCTTCGCCGACATGGCCGCGCTGATGGAATTCCACGCCAACAACCCGGACGCGCCCAACAAGCCCGTGGCCGTGATGATGGTCTACAACAACACGCCCGCGGCCGTGCTGGCGCTCAAGAAGAGCGGCATCACCAAGCCAGCCGACCTGAACGGCAAGAAGCTTGGCGCCCCGGTGTTCGACGCCGGCCGCAAGGCCTTCCCAATCTTCCAGAAGGCCAACGGCATCAGCAACGTGGCCTGGACCTCGATGGACCCGCCGCTGCGCGAAACCATGCTGGTGCGCGGCGACATCGAGGCCATCACCGGCTTCTCGTTCACCTCGCTGCTCAACCTCGAAGCGCGTGGCGTGAAGGCCGAAGACGTGGTGATCCTGCCCTACGCCGATTTCGGCGTGAAGCTCTACGGCAACGTGGTGATCGCCAGCCCCAAACTGATCAAGGAGAACCCGGCCGCCGTCAAGGCCTTCCTCGCTTCTTTCGCCAAGGGCGCCAAGGAAGTCATGGCCAACCCGGTCGCCGGCATCGAGACCGTGAAGGCGCGCGACGGCATCATCAACGTGGCGCTGGAGACCCGCCGCCTGCAACTCGCCGTGGACTCGGTGGTCGCCAGCCCCGACGCGCGCAAAGAAGGCTTCGGCCAGGTCAACCCGGGCCGCATGAGCCTGATGGCCTCGCAGGTGTCCGACGCCTACGGCACCAAGAACCGCGTCGACCCCAAGGCGGTCTGGGACGGCTCCATGCTGCCCACGGCGGCCGAGCTCAACGTGCTGCCGCCCGTCAAGAAATAAGCGGGCTCGCCCCCGTTTTTTGGATGGGCCAGTTCCTCACGGAGCTGGCCTTTTTTTCAGGACCGCCCCATGACAGATGCTTCTCCCGCACCCACCGCAGAAAAACCCTTCGTCGACTTCGACCAGGTCTGGCTGGCCTACAACGACGAGCTGCTGGCCAAGAACACGTTCGCGGTCGAAGACATCAACCTCAAGGTGAAGAAGGGCGAGTTCATCGCCATCGTCGGCCCATCGGGCTGCGGCAAGTCCACCTTCATGAAGCTCACCACCGGCCTGAAGATGCCGAGCATGGGCAAGATCACCATCGACGGCCAGCCGGTCACCGGCCCGCTGAAGATCTCGGGCATGGCCTTCCAGGCGCCTTCGCTGTTGCCCTGGCGCACCACGCTGGACAACGTGCTGCTGCCGCTGGAGATCGTCGAGCCGTTTCGCAGCCAGTTCAAGGACCGCCGCAAGGAGTTTGAAGAGCGCGCCAGCCGCCTGCTGACCAGCGTGGGCCTGGGCGGCATGGAAAAGAAGTTTCCCTGGGAGCTCTCGGGCGGCATGCAGCAGCGCGCCAGCATCTGCCGCGCGCTGATCCACGAGCCCAAGATGCTGCTGCTCGACGAGCCCTTCGGCGCACTCGACGCCTTCACGCGCGAAGAGCTCTGGTGCACGCTGCGCGACCTGTGGGAGGCGCAGCGATTCAACGTGATCCTGGTCACCCACGACCTGCGCGAGAGCGTGTTCCTGGCCGACACCGTGTACTGCATGAGCCGCAGCCCCGGGCGGTTTGTGGTGCAGCGCGAAATCGACATCCCGCGCACGCGCGACCTGGAGGTGACGTACACGCCGCAGTTCACAGACATCGTGCACGAGCTGCGCGGGCACATTGGAGCCATGCGGGGAGCTCCCCCCGCGCCGGCCTGACGGCCGTCACCCCCCAGGGGGCGGCATGGGCGGCCCGGCAAAGCCGGTTCCGCGATGCCCTCGGTTGAAGACACCTCGCTCGCCGTTTTTTCTCTCTCTTCCGTTTTGGAGTTCTCACCATGAACAAAAAACAAGTCGAACGCTGGTCGCCCTTTTTGCTGCTGCTCGCGATCATCGTGATCTGGGAGGTGATCTGCAGCGGCTTTGGTGTGTCCGAATTCATCTTCCCCAGCCCCTCGCGCATCTGGGAACAGACGATGGAGCACAAGGTCACCATCCTCGGCCACGCCTGGCGCACCTTCTGGGTGACGATGGCGGGCTTTGGCATCGCCATCGTGGTGGGTGTGCTCGGTGGCTTTCTCATCGGCAGCTCGCGCCTGGCCTACGCCGCCATCTACCCGCTCATGACGGCCTTCAACGCGCTGCCCAAAGCCGCTTTCGTGCCCATCCTCGTGGTGTGGTTCGGCATCGGTGTGGGCCCGGCCATTCTGACCGCGTTCCTCATCAGCTTCTTCCCCATCATGGTCAACATCGCGACGGGTCTGGCCACGCTGGAGCCCGAGCTCGAAGACGTGTTGCGCGTGCTCGGCGCCAAGCGCTGGGACGTGCTCACCAAGGTCGGCCTGCCACGCTCCATGCCCTACTTCTTCGGCTCGCTCAAGGTCGCCATCACGCTGGCCTTCGTGGGCACCACGGTGTCGGAAATGACAGCATCGAACGAAGGCATCGGCTACCTGCTGATCTCGGCCGGCAGCTCCATGCAGATGGGCCTGGCGTTCAGCGGCCTGCTGGTGGTGGGCGCGATGGCGATGGCGATGTACGAGCTGTTCAGCTTCGTCGAAAAGCACACCACAGGCTGGGCACACCGCGGATCACAGGGCTAACCCCCCGCGCCGCCTGCGGCGTCACCCCCCAGGGGGCGACACTGGCGGCCCGGCGAAGCCGGTTCCGCGGTGTCCTGGGCGGGAGGTCATTCCGCTCCGGTCAGGTGGTCTGAATCCATTCGTTTTGCCATGAACTCCGATCAAGTCCTTCGTCATCTGCGTCGTGCCAATCAAGTCGCCCTGCGTGCCGCCAGCATGGGCCGCCACCCGTTTGGCGCCTTGCTGGTCGCGCCCGATGGCGAGACGGTGCTGGCCGAGCAAGGCAACATCGACACCGTGAACCACGCCGAGTCCACGCTGGCGCGCATCGCGGCAGACAACTGGCCCGGCGCCTACCTCGCGCGCTGCACGCTGGTGACCACTTTCGAGCCCTGCGCGATGTGCACCGGCACGGCCTACTGGGCCAACATCGGCCGCATCGTCTACGGCGCGAGCGAAGCGGCTTTGCTCGCGCTCACCGGCAGCCACGAAGAAAACCCCACGCTGTCCCTGCCCTGCCGCGAGCTGATTGCACGCGGGCAGAAAGCCATCGAAGTGATCGGCCCCGTCCCCGAACTGGAAGCCGAGATGCTGGCCCCACACCGCGACTTCTGGTCGGTGCGCTGAGAGGGAACGCCCCCGGCCAGCTCAAGTTCAGGGCAGTGCCGTCGAAAGGACAGAAGGACACGCTGTCCCTGTGTCACACCATGAACGCACCCGAACGGAACCTTGCCGTGCCCAGCCCGGCCGCGCTGCAGCGCACGACCCATTGGCTGGAGCGGCTGGCGGCGGTGCGCCTGCCGCTGCTCAGCCCGCCCCACACGCTGCAGCGCTTGCTCGGCGCCAACATCAGCGTGCGCGATCTGCTGGAATGGATCGAGGCCGACCCACCCCTGGCGGTTGAAGTGATCGTGGGCGCCTGCAACGCCCTGCGCCCCAGCGGCAAACCCCTGCAAGGCCTGCAACACGCGGTCAACCTGCTGGGCATCGAGCGCATCCAGGGCCTGATCCGGGCGCGGCGCGACCGGCCACTGGACCTGGCCCATCCCGCGCACCAGGCGGTGTTGCAGGCCATGGCCACCAGCCGCCTGGCCTGTCTCTTCACCGACCACTGGACCGCCCTGCACTCAGGCACCGACCCCGAACCCCTGATCTGGAACACGGCCTTGCTGGGCGTGGCGCGCTGGAAGCTCCCGCTGGCCGCGCCGAACGAAGCCGCCGAGATCGAGCGCTGGGTGGCCGCCGGCCAACACCGCGCCACCGCCGAACGCGCGCTGCTCGGCATCACGCTCGACGAACTGATCCCCGCGCACCTGAAGGCGCTGGGCCTGCCACCCGTGGCGCCACCGCTGCCGCCCCGCTTGCTGGCCGAAGCGGCCCGCTTGGCCTGGACCGGGCCCGTCGCGCCCGAGGTGCCCGCCGCCTGCCTGCAGGCCCTGCAACAGCCCGGTGCCGTCTGCGGCATCGCCCAGGGCCTGGCCCAGTCGGTGCAAGACAGCTGGTACAGTGCGCGCACGCGCACCTGGATGGCGGTGGCGGCGGTCCACATGAACCAACCCCTGGCGCGCCTGCGGGCCGACCTGCTGCAGCTGGCGCTGCACGCCAGCCAGGAGACCAGCTTCACCCGATCCCTCGTGGCGCCCGCGGCGCGACTGCTGTGGGCACCCCCACCCCCTCGCCGCGCCGCCCGCGCGGTGTCCGTCGGACCGCGCACGGTGGCCCCAGCGACACCCCGACAGCGCAGCCCCGGCCGCATCGAGCCCGCTGCACACGCGGGCCTCGATCCCCCGCGCCAGGGCCAGCCCCAAGACCTGCGTGCGCTGTTCTCGAACACCCTTCAGACCCTCACGCAGGCACTGGGCTTGCGCCGCTGCGCGCTGTTCCTGAGGGCCAACGACGGCGTTCGCCTCGGTTGTGTCTTCGCACACGGGTTCGACGGCACCGCCGTTGTGCGCGGGCAGAGCTTCCCGTTGGAGGACGGGCAGTTGCCCCATCGCATGATGCAGCGCGCCTCCGCCTTCCTGTGGGTTCGCGACACCCAGGCGGGCGCGGCCCGGCAGCAACTGCCCGCCGTGCTCGCACCGCTGGTGCTGGACAGCGGGCTGGCCCTGGCCGTGGTGGACGTGGGCGGTCAACCCAAGGGCCTGTGGTGGGTCGACACCGGCAGCACCGACCGACCGCTGGACGCCGCCACCTGCGCCGCCTTTCAGAAGTTCGCCCGGACCTTCGGTGCGGATTTCGCCCGGCTCACCCAAGCACCGGCCTCGCCACGGTTGCAGCCCCTGCGTCCGGCCATCGCCGAACCGGCCTGAGTGCCCCCGTAAACTCGCGGCATGCCCTGGCACGCCCACCTGAATCTCGACTACCGCCTCGACGCCCAGCGCACCGTGCTGCGCCATCAACACGACGGTCCGCTGCGCATCTTCAAGAGCCTGTACCCCGAGGGCGACGTGATCTGCCACAACGTCATCATCCACCCGCCCGGTGGCTTGGTGGGTGGCGATGTGCTGGACGTGAAGGTGCACGTGGGCCGCGGCGCGCACGGCCTCATCAGCACCCCGGGCGCGACGCGGTTCTATGCGTCCGACGGCCTGCCGACCACCCAGCAGGTGGCGCTGACACTCGACGCGGGCGCACGCCTGGAGTGGCTGCCACTCGAAGCCATTGCTTACCCGGGCTGCCAGGCTCACAACACGCTCACCGCCACGCTGGCCGAAGGCGCCGAGCTGCTGGCCTGGGACGTCACCGCGCTGGGCCTGCCCACCGCCGGCCAACCCTTCAACGAAGGCCGCTACAGCCAGCGGCTGGAGCTGCCCGGCCTCTGGCTGGAGCAGGCCCGCATCGACGCCGCCGACACCCGCTTGCTCGAATCGCCGCTCGGCCTGGGCGGGCAGCGCTGCATGGGCACGCTGCTGCTGGCCTGCGGCAGCCCACTCGGGCGCGCGCGGCAGGAGCTGCTGCTGGAGGCCGTGCGCGCGACCATCGCCGAGTGGCCGGCAGGGGTGCAGGCGGCGGCCACCTGCCCGAACCCGCAGATGCTGGTGCTGCGCGCCATGGCGCCGCTGGTGGAGCCGTTGATGCTGGGCTTGCAGCGGGCCTGGGCGGCGCTGCGCCCGGCCGCCTGGGGCCTGGCGGACACCCCACCACGCATCTGGCGGGTCTGATACGGCGCCAAAAAGCGCCGCTTTTGCGGCCTTGTTTTGCCCATAGGCCCCGGAACGGGCGTCACACAATGGTGGCAGGCCCCCGAGCGTTCCGCGCTCCCGTTTCACTTTTTTCCGGACCGCCCCACCCGATCTGCCCATGGAGCCCGATCTCTACGACGCCCGCGCGCTCGTCATCGACGGCAATCCGCAATCGCGCTCCATCATCGTGGGCCAGTTGCGCGAAGCCGGCGTGGGGGTCATCGTGCAATGCACGCGGCTGATCGACGCACGCACCAAGCTGGAGATGGGCACCTACGACGTGGTGATCTCCGAGCAGTACTTCGAGCGCGAAAACATCACGGGCCAGGACCTGCTGGACGACCTGCGCCGCAACCAGTTGCTGCCGTTCTACACGGTGTTCGTGATGGTGACCTCGGAGTCTTCGTACAGCAAGGTGGCCGAAGCGGCCGAGTCGGCGCTCGACGCCTACCTGCTCAAGCCCCACACGGCGGCCGGCCTGGTCGAGCGCATCCGCCAGGCGCGCGTCCGAAAGCAGGCGCTCAAAGAGATCTTCACCGCCATTGAGGCCGAACGCTTCGACGACGCCGGCGAGCTGTGCAAACAGCACTTTGCGGCCCGCAAGCCCTATTGGCTGTACGCCGCGCGCATTGGCGCCGAGTTGATGCTGCGCAACGGCCACATGGCCGACGCCGAGAAGCTCTATGAAGCGGTGGTCGAGGCCAAGACCCTGCCCTGGGCCAAGCTCGGCGTGGCGCGTGCACAGCTCGAAGCCGGCTACCCGCAACGCGCGACCACCACACTGGAAGGCCTGATCGAAACCGAGCCTGGCTACACCGACGCCTACGACGTCATGGGCCGCGCGCAGTTCGAACTGGGCAACTTCAAGAACGCGCTGGCCACCTTCAAGATGTCCACCCAGCTCACCCCCTCGTCGGTGAACCGCCTGCTCAAGCACGGCATGATGGCCTGGTACGCGGGCGAGCGCGACGAGGGCGTGGAGCTGCTCGATCGCGCCACCCGCATCGGCCTGGACTCCAAGCTCTACGACGCGCAGGCGCTGGTGCTGCTCGCCTTCGCCAAGCTGGACAACAACGACCAACGGGGCCTGTTGCGCTGTCGGGGCCACCTTGAACACCTGCGGGACAAGAACCCTAGCGCCCGCAACCAGCGTCTGCTGGAGGTGATCGAGGCCCTGCAGGCGATCCTGGACTACCAGACCGCGCGCGCCCTCGACGAGGTGCGCCGCATGGCCAAGACCATCGCACAACCCGCGTTTGATTTTGAATCGGCGAGCAACCTGCTGGCGCTGATGACGCGGCTGGCGGCACGCTCGATCCAGCTCTACGAGGTGGACGCGGCGGTGGACACCATGGCGATGCGTTTCTGCACCAGCCGCGCGCTCACCGAGCTGCTGGCCTGCGCGGCGGTGGGCCGCAGCGACTTCACCGATCGGGTGCACGCGGCCCATGCGCAGATCCTCAAGCTCACCGAGCAGGCCATGACCCTGAGCCTCAAGGGCGATCCGCAGGCGGCAGTGATCAGTCTCCTGGAAGCCGGCGAACAGACGCTCAACGCCAAGCTGATCGAATCGGCCCACCTGGTCTTGCAGCGCTACGAGGCACGCATCCCCGATCACGCAGCGCTCAGGCTTCAGGCGCAAGGCTTGCGCGAGCGCTACCGCACCGCCGACATCCACGCCGGGCTGGGCGAGCAGGCGCACACCGGCCGCGCTGCGGGTGGACTCTCGCTGCCCTCCGGCTACAAGCCACCCGCCAAAAACGAAGGCCTGCTGGCCAGCATGAACGCCATGGGGACCTGAAGCGACAGAGCGTGGGTTGAAGAATTCAGCGCCGGGCCGCCCCAAGCTGAATTCGCTCCCCCTCGGGGGGCAGCGACCCGCGCAGCGGTGGAGCGTAGGGGCTCAAATCGCCACGAGCTGGCGAATGCCTTTGCTCTGCATCTCGCTGCCCGGGCCGCTGGCGATCACTTCGCCGCGCTCCATCACCACGTACTGGTCGGCGAGTTCTTCGGCGAAGTCGTAGTACTGCTCTACCAACACGATGCCCATGTTGCCGCGGTCGGCGAGCATGCGGATCACCTTGCCGATGTCTTTGATGATGTTGGGCTGGATGCCTTCGGTGGGCTCGTCGAGGATCAGCAGTTTCGGCCCAGCCGCGAGCGCGCGGGCAATGGCCAGCTGCTGTTGCTGCCCACCCGAGAGGTCACCGCCACGGCGACCGAGCATCTGCTTCAACACCGGAAACAGCTCGAACAGCTCGGCCGGAATCGGCGTACTGCCCTTCTTGTAGGCCAGGCCCATCAGCAGGTTTTCCTGCACCGTCAGGCGGCCAAAGATCTCGCGCCCCTGCGGCACGAAACCCACGCCCATGCGGGCGCGTTCGTAGGGGGTGGATTTGTCGATGGCCACGCCATCGAGCGCGATGCTGCCGCTCTTGATGGGCACCAGGCCCATGAGCGATTTCAGCAGCGTGGTCTTGCCCACGCCGTTGCGGCCGAGCACCACCGTCACCTTGCCGAGTTCGGCGGTGAGGTTGACGTTGCGCAGGATGTGGCTGCCGCCGTAGTACTGGTTGACGTCTTTGACTTCGAGCAGGTTCATGGTGTGTCCTCAGCGTCCCAGATAAACCTCAATGACCCGTTCGTCGGCCTGCACCTCATCGAGCGTGCCCTCGGCCAACACAGACCCGTCACACAACACCGTGACCTTCTCCGAGATGGTGCGGATGAAGCTCATGTCGTGCTCCACCACCATCAAAGAGTGTTTGCCTTTCAGCGTCAGGAACAGCTGCGCCGTGCGCTCCGTTTCTTCGTCGGTCATGCCCGCCACGGGTTCATCCAGCAGCAGCAGTTTCGGGTCCTGCATCAGCAGCATGCCGATCTCCAGCCACTGCTTCTGCCCATGGCTCAGGTTGCCCGCCTGGCGCGCCGCGCTGTCGGCCAGGTGGATGGTGGTCAGCACCTCGCCCAGGCGGTCCTTCTCTTCGCCGGTGGGGCGGAACACCATGCTGTGGCGCACGCGCTTGTCGGTCGCCAGCGCCAGCTCCAGGTTCTCGAACACGCTGAGTTGCTCGAACACCGTGGGCTTCTGGAACTTGCGGCCGATGCCTAAAGCGGCGATCTCGGGCTCGCGGTAGCGCAGCAGGTCGATGGTGCTGCCGAAGAACACCGTGCCCTTGTCGGGCCGGGTCTTGCCGGTGATGATGTCCATCATCGTGGTCTTGCCAGCGCCGTTGGGGCCGATGATGCAGCGCAGCTCGCCGGGCGCGATGTCCAGGCTCAGGCCGTTGATGGCCTTGAAGCCGTCGAAGCTCACGTGCACGTCTTCGAGGTAGAGGATGCGGCCGTGCGTGGTGTCCACCTCACCGGCCCTGGCGATGCGGCCGTAGGCCGCAGCGCGGCCACCCGACTCGGTCTGACGCGTTGTGTCGAGCGCGTGAATTTTCTGAAAGCGTTGCGCGCCTTCTTCCATCAGGTCGGGCGTCATGCTTTCGCTCCTTTGCCCATGCGCAGCTTCTTGACCAACCCCACCACCCCTTGCGGCATCCACAACGTGACGGCGATGAACAGCGCGCCCAGGAAGTACAGCCAGTACTCGGGGAAGCTCACGGTGAGCCAGCTCTTGGCGCCGTTGACGATGAAGGCGCCGATGATGGGGCCGACCAGCGTGGCACGACCACCGACCGCGGCCCAGACCGCGATCTCGATGCTGGCGGCGGTGCTCATCTCACCGGGGTTGATGATGCCGACCTGCGGCACGTACAGCGCCCCGGCGATGCCGCACATCACGGCCGAAATCGTCCAGATGGTGAGCTTGTAGGGCAGCGGGTTGTAGCCGCAGAACATGACGCGGCTCTCGGCGTCGCGCACCGCCTGCAGCACCCGGCCGAATTTGCTGTTGACCAGCCAGCGCGCCCAGAGGAAGAAGCCCAGCAGCACCAGGCCGGTGATGACGAACAGCGTCATGCGCATCTCTTGCGTGGCCAGCGGCATGCCGAGGATGCGTTTGAAATCGGTGAAGCCGTTGTTGCCGCCCATGCCGGTCTCGTTGCGGAAGAACAGCAGCAGCGCGGCAAAGGTGAGCGCCTGCGTGATGATGGAGAAGTACACGCCCTTGATGCGCGAGCGGAAGGCGAAGTAGCCGAACACGAAGGCCACGATGCCCGGCACCAGCACGATCAGCAGCAGCGTGGCGATGAAGCTGTCAGACAGCGCCCAGTGCCAGGGCAGTTCCTTCCAGTCCAGAAAGACCATGAAGTCGGGCAGATCACTTTTGTAGTTGCCGTCGGTGCCGATCTGGCGCATGAGGTACATGCCCATCACGTAGCCACCGAGCGCGAAGAACAGGCCGTGGCCCAGGCTCAGGATGCCGGTGTAGCCCCAGATCAAATCCATGGCCAGCGCGCAGATGGCGTAACACATGATCTTGCCCAGCAGGCCGACCATGTAGTCGGAGAGGTGGAACACGCTGTCCGCCGGCACCAGCAGGTTCAGCGCGGGCGCCACGGCACAGACCACGAGCAGCGCCACCAGCGCACCGCTCCAGCCGGTGCGGGTGAGCAAGGGGCCGGCCTGCGGCAGGATGACGGGGAGGGACATGGTGGGTGTCGTCATGGTGTTCATGCCTCGGCGCTGCGGCCCTTCATCGCGAAGATGCCCTGCGGCCGCTTCTGGATGAAGACGATGATGAAGACCAGCACCGCGATCTTGGCCAGCACCGCGCCGGCCCAGCCTTCGAGCAGCTTGTTGAGAATGCCCAGGCCCAGCGCGGCGTACACCGTGCCGGCGAGCTGGCCCACGCCACCCAGCACCACCACCATGAACGAGTCCACGATGTAGTTCTGGCCCAGGTCCGGCCCCACGTTGCCGATCTGGCTCAGCGCGCAGCCGGCCAGGCCGGCGATGCCCGAACCGAGCGCGAAGGCATAGGTGTCGATGCGCGCGGTGTTCACGCCCATGCAGCTGGCGATGGGCCGGTTTTGCGTCACGCCGCGCACGAAGAGGCCGAGGCGCGTGCGGGTGATCAGCAGCGTGACGCCGATCAGCACGGCGGCCGCGAAGGCGATGATGATGATGCGGTTCCAGGGCAGCGTGAGGTTGCCCAGCAGCGTGACGCTGCCGCTCATCCAGCTCGGGTTTTCGACGCCCACGTTCTGCGCGCCAAACAGGGTTCGCACGCCCTGCATCAGCACCAGCGATATGCCCCAGGTGGCGAGCAGCGTCTCTAGCGGGCGGCCGTAGAGAAAGCGGATCACCGTGCGCTCCATGGCCGCGCCCACCAGCGCCGAGGCGGTGAAGGCCACCGGCAGGGCCGCGAGCAAATACCAGTCGAAGAGGCCGGGCAGCGCTTCTTTGAAGAAGGCCTGCACCAGCCAGGTGGCGTAGGCGCCGATCATGATCAGCTCGCCGTGGGCCATGTTGATCACGCCCATGAGGCCGTAGGTGATGGCCAGGCCGAGCGCGGCCAGCAGCAAGATGGAACCGAGGCTGATGCCGGTGAAGGCCTGCGAGAGCGCGCTGCTCACGGCCAGGCTGCGGTCGAGCGAGGACAGGGCGGCGCTGAGCGCGGCCTTCACGGCGGCGCTGGATTCGGCTTCCAGTTGTTTGGCGAGCAAGGGGCGCAGCGCGGGCTGGCCCATCTCGGCGAAGGTCTGCGCGGCGGCCAGGCGCTGCGCTTCGTCTTCGCTGGCCAGTTGCATGGCGGCGCGCGTCAGCGTGAGGCTGTCGCGGGCGGCGGGGTCGAGCTCACCCGCCAGGGCTTTTTCCACCAGCGGCAACTGGCTGGCGTCGGGTTCATCGAAGGCGCTGCGTTGCAGCAGGGCGGCAGCTTCGCGCTGCGGCCCGGGATCGGGGCGGAACAGGTCGCGCACAGCGAGGGCCGTTTCCAGCGCGCTGCGAATGCGGTTGTTCACGATGGCGTCTTCGGCATCGTCTGCCGGGGTGACGGCAGCGCCGGTCACGGCGTCGGTGCCACTGCCGTCGTCGGCCAGGATGAGCACCTGCTCACCCTGCACCTTCACGGCACCGTTGGCCAGCGCCTGCATCAGCGCCACGGCCTTCTCATCGGGGGCCGCCGCGAGGCGGTTGAGGGTGGCGATGCGGGCATCGCTCTCACCCGCCGCCAACGCGAGCGCGTCGGCAGGGGTGAGGGCTTGCACACTGGCCGCGCCCAGGAGGCACAGCAACACCAGGCAGGAACGCAGCCAGCGCATCGTCAGACCCTCACTTCTTCACAGGCATGTTGGCCTTGCCCTTGTTCTCGGTGATGTAGTCGCTCCATGGGTCGGCCACCACCGGGCCCGGCGTCTTCCACACCACGTTGAACTGGCCGTCGGCCTTCACTTCGCCGATGAACACCGGCTTGTGCAGGTGGTGGTTTTCCTTGTCCATCGTGGAGGTGAAACCACCCGGGGCCTTGAAGGTCTGGCCGGCCATGGCGGCGATCACCTTGTCGGTGTCGGTGGACTTGGCCTTGGCAACCGCTTGCGCCCACATGTTGATGCCGATGTAGGTGGCTTCCATCGGGTCGTTGGTCAGCGGCTTGTCCTTGTGGCCGGCGATGCCCTTGGCCTTGGCGTAGGCGGCCCACTTCTTGGTGAACTCGGCGTTGGTCGGGTTCTTCACGCTCATGAAGTAGTTCCAGGCGGCCAGGTGGCCCACCAGCGGCTTGGTGTCCACACCGCGCAGCTCTTCTTCACCCACCGAGAAGGCGACCACAGGCACGTCCTTGGCGGACAGGCCGGCGTTGCCCAGCTCTTTGTAGAACGGCACGTTGGAGTCGCCGTTGATGGTGGAGACCACGGCCGTCTTCTTGCCCGCAGCCGCGAACTTCTTGATGTTGGCGATGATGGTCTGGTAGTCGGAGTGACCGAAGGGGGTGTACTCCTCCATGATGTCCTCGTCCTTCACGCCCTTGGCGTGCAGGAAGGCGCGCAAGATCTTGTTGGTGGTGCGGGGGTACACGTAGTCGGTGCCCAGCAGCACCCAGCGCTTGGCCGAGCCACCGTCTTTGCTCATCAGGTATTCCACGGCGGGAATGGCCTGCTGGTTCGGCGCTGCACCCGTGTAGAACACGTTCTTGGACAGCTCTTCGCCTTCGTACTGCACCGGGTAGAACAGCAGGCTGTTCTTTTCTTCGAACACCGGCAGCACCGACTTGCGAGACACCGAGGTCCAGCAGCCGAAGACGGCGGCGACCTTGTCCTGGTCGATCAGCTGCTTGGCCTTTTCGGCGAACAGCGGCCAGTTGGAAGCCGGGTCCACCACCACGGGTTCGAGTTTCTTGCCGAGCACGCCACCCTTGGCGTTGATCTCGTCGATGGCCATCAGGGCCACGTCTTTCAGCACGGTTTCCGAAATGGCCATCGTGCCCGACAGGCTGTGCAGCACACCGACCTTGATCGTGTCCGCAGCGTGGGCCGAGAGGCCGAAAGCGCCCAGGGCGGTGGCGACCGTCAGGGCTTTGAGGGTGAATCGACGTTGCATCATGGCGCTTCTCCAGGGGTTCTAAATAACATCCGTTGGTGGGGTGACTCTGGCCGCCGAACCGCCCTTGGAAGGGGAGCCACAGCGGACAGAGGGGATGCTAGGGAGAAGCCTGGAGGGCGTATGTACGCCGGGTGGCGTATGCGTCGGGTCGGAGGCCAGGACTACGGACCGAACACCCGATCCGGGGGAGATGAGTCGGACACCAAAAGGGCTTCCAACCCTCGACGGGAACCAAACATCTGGTACGACACTTTCAACCCATCAAACTCGGCCAGTGCAACGGTGTGCACATCCACGAGGCCCTTGGTCGTCGCCACGATGTTCGGTTGTGGCGCTTGAGAGGCGGCATAAAAATCGCCACGAACGTCGCGCAAGACCACCTGGGTCAGCGAACGCAAACTCCAGTCGATCTGACGTCTGAGCAAGAGGTGATCGTTCGCCGACCACGTACCAGCGGACTCGCCGACCCAGGGCAATGCGAATCGGGAGTTGTATGTGTAGATACGTCGCTGCGGCTGACCTTTCTGGTCCACATACGTGGTGTACAGGCGACTCCAGAACGCCACTTTGCCTTCCCCGACCAGCTCCAGCACGACCACGGGGGTCATCTGAATATCGGCTTCCGATCGAAGCCGGCTGTCGAGCGTCACACGAACCAGTGCGGGGTTGAGCGCAGAGCGCTCACGCTCGATCGCATCCACAAGGCGAGGGGCGAGCGCCAGGGCGGCACCTTGCATTCTCTTGGCAGCAATCTGGTCGGCATCCAGAGCGCTTTCCAGCAACCCATTGGGCGCAAACACACCCGACCTGTCTCTTCCCCGCACGATGAAATTGGGCTCACGCAGGTACGTCGACGGAGCCGGCAATTCGGTCAGCGCAGATACGCCCTCATCGGACACGGAAACCGTCACCTCGGCCGCAAGGGGCTTGTGCCTGACGTCTGACGGCGCTGCGCAGCCCGACACCAGAACACAGAAAATCCCACCCAAGCACCACCCGCTCCAACGTCTGCGCGTCATATCCAATCCTTGTTGATGAATCGCTTCTGAAAATATCACAAGGAAGATGGATCGCGGTCGAGTGCGGCTCAACGCCAGCCCGTCTGCCAGCGCGGCCCTGTGGTCGAGCGAAGCATCTGACTTGTTTGACATGAAAAAGGGGCCCTGCGCTGCCGCAAGGCCCCCAACGGAGTCCATTTACTCAGAAAAGTCAGTGCTCGCCCGCCGGCATGCCTTCCAGCAAATCGGCCAGCTCGTCCGCGTGTTCCTCTTCCACCGCCAGGATCTGCTTGAGCAGCACGCTGGTGGTCGGGTCTTGGTCGCCGAGGTAACGCACCATGTCGCGGTAGCTGTCGATGGCGATGCGTTCGGCAACGAGGTTCTCTCGAATCATGTCGGGCAGCGTCTCGGCTGGCACGTACTCCGCGTGGCTGCGTGCGCTCAAGGTTTCGGGCGAGAAATCGGGCTCGCCGCCGAGCTGCACGATGCGCGCAGCGAGCAAGTCGGCGTGGGCCTGCTCTTCGTTGGAGTGCACCAGGAACTCGGCGCCCACGCTCTGGCCGTGGATGCCGCTGGCCATGAAGTGGTGGCGCCGGTAGCGCAGCACACAGACGATCTCGGTGGCCAGCGCTTCATTGAGCAGTTGCAAGACCTTCGGGCGGTCGGCGTCGTAGCCGGCGGTCACGGCGCCTTGTTCGATGTGTTCACGCGCCTGGCGGCGCAGGTCTGGGATGGAGGTGAGTTCGTGGGGGGTGTTCATGGTGTTCACTTCTTGATCATGAGTTCGTTTTTCACGCTGGTCGCGCCTTCCGTCTCGCTGGCCAGCCGGGTGGCCAGGTCGATCTGGTTCTGGCTGTTGACGAAGCCGGTGAGCTGCACCTCGCCCTTGTGGGTGAGCACACTGATGTCGAAGCTCTTGATGTCCGGGTCGGCCAGCAGCACGGTCTTGACGCGGCCGGTCACGGTGGCGTCGTCGATCTTGGCGCCGACGGTGGTCGGTGCGCCCTTCAAGGTCACGCTGTTCTGGACGTCGGTCACGCCGTCCACGGAGCGGGCAATGGACACGGCCTGGTCGATCTGGGCCTGGTTGTCCACGAAGCCGCTGAGCTGCACGACGCCTTTGCGGGTCTCGACCTGCAGGTCAAAGGCTTTCACCAGGTCGTCGGCCACCAACTTCGACTTGATGTTGGAGGTGATCACGGTGTCGTCCACCTGGGTGCCCACGGTGATGGGCGGCGCTGCCGGGGCCGGGGCAACGGTCTCGGTGTCGGGGGCTTTGTTGCAGGCGCCGATCAGGGCCAGGGCGCTCAGGCTGATGGCGAGAAAGGCGGTGCGCAGAGGATGGCGAAGGGTCATAAGGGTGCTCCAGAAAAAAGGGAAGTTCAGCGGGCCAGATAACCACCATCGACCGGGTAGTACGCGCCGGTCACGAAGGAGGCCCGCGTGGAGGCGAGCCAGACCACGAGCTCGGCCACCTCTTCGGGCTGGCCGAGGCGCCCGATGGGGTGTTCTGCGATCAGCGCGGCCTTGACGTTGGGGTCGTCTTCGAGGCCGCTGATCATGGGTGTGTGGATGAAGCCCGGGCCGACCGCATTGACGCGCACGCCCTGGCCGCTGTAGGCGACGGCGGCCGCCTGCGTGAGGCCGAGCACGCCGTGTTTCGCGGCGGTGTAGGCGGGCGCCGTGGCCATGCCCACCATGCCGAGGATGGACGCGGTGTTGACGATGGCGCCGCCGCCGTTGAGCAGCATGGCGGGTATCTGGTGCTTCATGCCGTAGAACACACCCGACAGGTTGACGTTGATCACCTCGGCCCAGGCGTCGAGCGGGTAGTCGGCCAGCAGCGCGGTGGCGCCGCCGATGCCGGCGTTGTTGCAGGCCACATCGAGGCGGCCGAAGTGCGCCATGGTCTGGTCGACCAGCGCCTGGGCGTCCTCAGGCTTGCCGGCGTCAGAGGTCGCAAACAGCCCCTCGGCGCCCAGCTCGCGCACCTGTTGGAGGGTTTCGTTGCCCGCGTGGGCGTCCAGGTCGGCCAGCACCAGGAGTGCGCCTTCTCGGGCGGCAATGATGGCAATGGCCCGACCGATTCCGGAGGCGGCACCGGTGACGAGCACCACTTTGTTTTTCAGCATGCAACGACGTTACCGGCCCGGTTCACAGGCGTCTGTGCGCTGACAGACACACGCTCGGAGCGCGCGGCAAACCGCCCGTCGCGCAGGCTGCGCGAGAACGGAAGAAAAGCCCGAATTGCATGCCGCTTTCTGCGGTTTGGCTGCGCGCGCGGAGGCTGAAAATTCAGTTGTGCCTTGACCGAGCGGCTGAAGGCAAACGGGGCCCGTGACCATGGGCACGGACCCCGGAGATCAAGGATCGCCGCTCAGTACAGGAGACCGAGATGACATCCCCATCCAGCTCATGCAAACACCAGTTGCTCTTTGCATCGTTGTGCCATCCCGGCTGCGCCGTTTGCGTGCCGTGTGACGCCCGCGGCGAAGTGCACCTCGATGACCTTTCCGAGCGCGTGAAGAACGCGTACCTGGGCGCCCGCGCCCTCATTGGCTGGGAGTACGCGTTACCGGTCGTGGAGCCGGTGCATTCCTTGCATTGAACCCGGCGGCCGCGTCGGCGCGGCGTGGGGGCTCAGCAGGGGCTCAGCAGGGCACACCTTGGCGCGCCAGCAGCCAGGCCGGTGCGTCCTGCAGGCACACCGGGCGCAGGAAGCGCTCCAGCGCGGCGTCGCCCACCGAGGTAGACATGGGCGCGGTGCTGGCGGGCCAGGGGCCGCCGTGCTGCTGCGCCGCCGTGACGGCCACGCCGGTGGGCACGCCGGCAAACAGCACGCGGCCGGCGATCTCCGTGGCGCTGCGCACGATGGCGCGGTTCTCGGGCGTGTCTTCGTCGGCACCCCAGACGGTGACCGTGAGGCTGCCGCCCACAGCGGCCAGCACCTCGGACACCTCGGCCAGGCTGGTGCAGCGCACGATCAGGCTGCTCGGGCCGAACACTTCCTCGCGCAGCTCGGCGCGCTCAATGAAGCGCTGCGCGCTGACCTGCAGCAACTGCGGGCCGGGCGCGGGCGCCACGCCCTGGCTCTGCAGCAGCGCGAGCGCGCCAGCGTCCATGAAACCCTTGATGCCGGCATCAAAAGCCTTGCGCATGCCGGCGGTCAGCATGGCGTGCGGCTGCTGCTTGGACAGCGCCTGCACCAGTTGCGCGACGAAGGCGTCGGTCTCGGCGCCGTCGACCAGCACCAGCAGGCCGGGGTTGGTGCAGAACTGCCCACAACCCAGGGTGATGGAGCCGGCCAGCGTGGTCGCGAGTTCGGCGCCCTTGGCCGCGAGCACGGCGGGCAGCGCGATCAGCGGGTTGATGGAGCCGAGTTCGCCGTAGAACGGAATCGGGCGCGGGCGGGCGTTGGCTTCGGCCTGCAGCGCGGCGCCGCCGCGGGTGGAGCCGGTGAAGGCACCGGCGGCGATCAGCGGGTGGCGGATCAGGCCGACGCCGACCTCGATGCCGGCGCCCTGCACGAAGCCGATCAGTCCGGCGGGCAGGCCTTGCGCCTGGAGCACGCGCTGGATGATGGCGTGCACCTTCTGCGACAGGCCGGGGTGGCCGGGGTGGGCCTTGACCACCACCGGGCAGCCCGCGGCCAGCGCGGACGCGGTGTCGCCACCGAGCACCGAGAAGGCGAACGGGAAGTTGCTGGCCGCGAACATGGCCACTGGGCCCAGCGGCATGCGCTGGCGCACCATGGCCGGGTGACCGGCGGGCGGGCCACCGGCGACGGCGGGATCGTCCAGCACGGCAAAGGGTTCACCGCGCTGCGCGATGTCGGCAAAGCGGCGCAGCTGGAAGGTGGTGCGGTCGAGCTCACCGTTCAGGCGCACCGGGCCCAGCGCGGTTTCGAGGTCGGCCCAGGCGACGAGCTTCTCGCGCTCGGCCTCCAGGCCGTCGGCCAGCGCGCGCAGCAGCGCGGCGCGCTGTTCGCCGCTGCTGCGGGCCCAGTCACCGAAGGCGGCGTGCGCCGCGGTGGCGGCGTGTTGAATGTCCTGTTCGGTGGAGGGGGTCAGGGCGGTGCCGTGGGCTTCGCCGGTGCGGGCGTTGATGGATTGCAGGGTGCTCATGTAGGTGGGTGTGTGTACGGAGAGTGGAAAGGAATGGTGATCAGGGTCAGGCGACCCGCGCAGCGGCGGGGAGTGCGGGCTCCGCATCTTCAGGCTGGGCGCGGCGCAGGCGTTCGCGGCTGTTGGAGAGGTGGGTGCGCATCGCGGCGCGAGCGGTCTCGGGCTCCTGGCGCCGGATCGCCTCCAGGATGTCTTCGTGTTCGCGGTGCACCCGCTCCAGATACGCCAGCCGGCCCTCGGGCGCCCGGGCCGCCGTGTTGAGCCGGGTGCGCGGGATGATCATGGTACCCAGGTAGGTCATCAGCTCGGCAAAGTGGCGGTTGCCGGTGGCGCGCGCGACCTCCACATGGAACTGGAAGTCCGAGGGCACGGCGTCGGAATCGGCGTGGATCGCCACCGTGAACGCGGTCAGCGCGGCCGCCATCGTCAAGAGGTTCTCGGGCGAGCGGCGCTGCGCCGCCAGCGCGGCCGCCTCGCTCTCCAGGCTGATCCGCAGTTCCAGCAGTTCGATCACGTCGGCGGCGGTCGCCACGTCTTCAAGTGCGATGCGGAAGGTGGCCGGGACGGCGCGCGGCGCCATGACAAAGGTGCCGATGCCGTGGCGCGTCTCCACCAGGCCTGAAGCCTGCAGGCGAGAGATGGCCTCGCGCACCACGGTGCGGCTGACGTCGAAGCGCCCCACCAGCTCGGACTCGGTCGGCAGCTTCTGCCCGGCCAGCAGGCGGGCTTCTCGAATGTCACCCTCCAGCGCGGCCACGATTTCAGACACCAGCCCGCGCGCGCGGCGGGGACGGTCCGGCGCGGCGACGGTGGCAACGGCCTCCTCAACTAGGGTTTTCACGGGGTCCATGGTTTTTTCCTTGACAGCCTGCGTGGGGATTCACACAATCCGCTCCAGTTGTCTGACAACACACAACAGACATCAACGGCATGAGCGAACTGTAGCAAAGCCCCGGACTTCTGTGCAACCCCATTCGAAAAAGCGTTCATGGTCATGGTTAACCCTATCAAAATGCACCGGCGATTGTTGTTGACCGGCGCCGCCGGCGGCCTCGGCACCGCTTTGCGTTCACGGCTGACCGCCAACTGCGATGTGCTTAGGTTGTCTGACAAGTCGGCGGTGAGCGAGGCCGGGACCGGCGAGGAGGTGGTGCTGGCCGACCTGGCCAACGCGGCCGAGGTCGACGCCATGGTGGCCGGCTGCGACGCCATCGTGCACCTGGGCGGCATCTCGGTCGAGGCGCCGTTCGAGGCCATCTTGCAGGCCAACATTTTGGGCGTCTACCACCTGTACGAAGCGGCCCGCAAGCACGGCGTGAAGCGCGTGGTGTTCGCCAGTTCCAACCATGTGGTGGGCTACTACAAGCAGGGCGAGACCATCACCGCCGACCACCCGCCCCGGCCCGACAGCTTCTACGGCGTGAGCAAAGCGTTTGGCGAAGACTTCTCGCGCTTCTATTTCGACCGCCATGGCATCGAGACCGCCTGCGTGCGCATCGGCTCCTCGTTCCCCGAGCCGCGCGACCGCCGCATGCTCGCCACCTGGCTGAGCTTTGACGACCTGCACCGCCTGATCAGCGCCTGCCTCACAACCCCGGTGCTGGGCCACAGCATCGTGTTCGGCATGTCGGACAACGCCGTCACCTGGTGGGACAACAGCCGCGCACGCCACATCGGCTACGTGCCGCAGGACAGCTCGGACGTGTTCCGCGACGCGGTGTTCGCGCGCACCCCGGCGCCCGACCTGAACGACCCCGCCGCCATCTACCAGGGCGGCGGTTTTGTGGCCGCTGATCCTCTCAAGAAGTGACATGACCAGCATGCAAGCCGAACTCGTGCTCGACGCGCGCAACGGCGTGGGCGAAAGCCCGGTCTGGGACAGTGTGCGCCAGTGCCTCTGGTGGGTGGACATCCCGGGCAAGGCGCTGTGGTGCTGGCACAGCGCCAGCGGCGAGGCGCGGCAGTGGCCCACGCCCGAGCAGACCGGTTGCATCGCGCTGGCCGCCGGCAGCGACGCCCTGCCCCACGGCCAGTGGATGGCAGCCATGGAAAGCGGTGTGGCCCGCCTGACGCCCCAGACCGACGGCACGCTGGACCGCACCTGGGTCGCCCGCATCGACCAACCCGAGCCGGGCATGCGCTTCAACGACGGCCGCTGCGACCGCCAGGGCCGGCTGCGCGCCGGCACCATGGTGATGGACATGTCGCTGGCGCGCGCCTCGGGAAGCCTGTACGCGCTGGACGGCCACTCACTGCGCAGCCTGCAGGCCGGCTTCGTCACCCCCAACGGCATGGCCTTCAGCCCCGACGGCCGGACCATGTACCTCTCGGACTCACACCCCAACGTACAGACCGTCTGGGCCTTCGACTACGACACCGAGACCGGCACGCCGCACCACCGGCGTGTGCTCATCGACTTCAAGCCCCTGTCCGGCCGGCCCGACGGCGCTGCGGTGGACGCCGACGGCGGCTACTGGATCTGCGGCAACGACGCCGGCCTGGTGCACCGCTTCACGCCCGACGGCCGGCTCGACCGCTCGCTGCCCGTGCCGATGAAGAAGCCGGCCATGTGCGCCTTCGGCGGCGCCGGCCTTGACACCCTGTTTGTCACGTCCATCCGGCCCGGCGGTGATCTGAGTGATCAGCCGCTGGCCGGTGGCGTTTTTGCACTGCGTCCAGGCGTGAGGGGCCTGGACGAGCCGCGCTGCATCGCCTGATGCGGCAGCACGGTTTTTTTCACCTCAACCACCACCAACGGAGACATCAATGAAACTGCAACGCCGACTGATTGCCAGCATGGTCCTGGCCACCCTGCTGCCCCTGACCGCCCATGCCCAGATGGTGCTGAAGTCGCACGACACCCACCCCGCCGGCTACCCGACCGTGGTCGCCGTGGACAACATGGGCAAGAAGCTCGATGCCGCCACCCAAGGCCGCATCAAAGTGCAGATGTTCCCCGGCGCCGTGCTGGGCCAGGAAAAAGAAGCCGTTGAACAGGTGCAGCTGGGCGCGATCCAGATGGCCCGCATCTCGCTGGGTGTGATCGGCCCTGTGGTGCCCGAGGTGGACGTGTTCAACATGCCCTTCGTGTTCCGCGACATCGCCCACATGCGCGCCGTGATCGACGGCCCGGTGGGCGACGAGCTGCTGGCCAAGGTGACGGCCAGCCCGGCGCGCCTGGTCGGCCTGGGCTGGATGGACGGCGGCGCCCGCAGCCTCTACACCAAGAAGCCGGTGCGCAAGCCCGAAGACCTCAAGGGTCAGAAGGTCCGCATGATGGGCAACCCGCTGTTTGTCGACACCATGAACGCCATGGGCGGCAACGGCATCGCCATGGCCTACGGCGAGGTCTTCACTTCGCTGCAGACCGGTGTGATCGACGGCGCGGAAAACAACCCACCGAGCTACTTCACCGCCAACCACTACACCACCCCGGCCAAGTACTACAGCCAGACCAACCACCTGATCATTCCCGAGATCCTGGTGATGTCCAAGGTCACCTGGGACAAGCTGACCCCGGCCGACCAGACGCTGGTGAAGAAGCTGGCCCGCGAAGCGCAGATGGAGCAGCGCGTGCTGTGGGACAAGAGCGTGGAGGAGTACTCCGGCAAGCTCAAGGCCGCCGGTGTCGAGTTCATCGCCATCGACAACAAGCCCTTCTTTGACGCCACCGCCCCGGTGCGCGCCAAGTACGGCGCCAAGCATGTGGACCTGATGAACCGCATCGCCGCGGTGAAGTAACCCCCCCTGCGCCGCTTCGCGTCTTCCCCCCGGTGGGGGGACGCACCTGGTGGCCCGGCAAAGCCGGTTCCACGGGTGCTCTGGGAAGGGGTCATCGCTTCCTCCTGCATTGTGGGTGTGCCCTGTGGCCCCGGCGGGGCCGGTTCCACAGGGGCGCTCGTTACCTCGCATTGATCAACCAAAACCATTTCCATGAGTCACCACCAACCGGGCGGACACCCCGTCTCACGCGCGCTGGACGCGGTCTACCTGGCCTGCATCTGGGTCGCGGGGGCTTGCATCGTTGCGATGTCGCTCTTCATTCCCTGGGGCATTTTTTCGCGCTATGTGTTGGGCACCGGTTCGCAGTGGCCGGAGCCGATCTCCATCCTGTTGATGGTGGTGTTCACCTTCCTGGGTGCGGCGGTGAGCTACCGCGCGGGCGGCCACATCGCGGTCGCGATGATCACCGACCGCCTGCCCGACAGCGTGCGCCACCCGCTGCGCGGCGTGGTGCACGCGCTGATGCTGACCATCAGCCTCTTCACGCTCTGGTACGGCGTGAAGCTGTGCATGGGCACCTGGGGTCAGTCGATCCCCGAGCTGCCCTGGATGCCCGTGGGTTTCACCTACCTGCCGGTGCCCATCGGCGGCGCCGTGACCGCCCTCTTCGTGCTGGAACACATGTTCCTGGGTGACCAGAGCCGGCGCGCCGTGGTCACCTTCGACCACGAATCTGCAGAAACAGGAGCCGCGTGATGGAACCCTATGTCCTGCTCGGCAGTTTCTTCGTGCTGATCCTGATCGGCACCCCCGTGGCCTACGCCATGGGCATGGCGGCGCTGATCGGCGCCTGGTACATCGACATCCCGCTGGACGCGGTGATGATCGCCATCGCCAACGGCGTCAACAAGTTCTCGCTGCTGGCCATTCCCTTCTTCGTGCTGGCCGGCGCCATCATGGCCGAGGGCGGCATGGCGCGGCGCCTGGTCGCGTTCGCCAACGTGCTGGTCGGCTTCATCCGCGGCGGGCTGTCGCTGGTGAACATCCTCGCCTCCACCTTCTTTGGTGCGATCTCGGGTTCGTCCATGGCCGACACGGCCTCGGTCGGCGCGGTGCTGATTCCCGAGATGGAGCGCAAGGGTTATCCGCGCGACTTCGCCACCGCCGTCACGGTGAGCGGCTCGGTGCAGGCGATCCTGATCCCGCCCAGCCACAACGCGGTGATCTACTCGCTGGCGGCGGGTGGCACGGTGTCGATCGCGTCGCTGTTCATCGCCGGTGTGCTGCCGGGCCTGCTGCTGGGGCTGACGCTGGCCGTCATGTGCCTCTACATGGCGCGCAAGCGCAACTACCCCAAGGGCGACGTGATCCCTTTGCGCGAGGCGCTCAAGATCTGCGTCGACGCGCTGTGGGGCCTGATGACCATGGTGATCATCCTGGGCGGCATCCTCTCCGGCGTGTTCACCGCCACCGAGTCGGCCTCCGTCGCCGTGGTCTGGGCCTTCTTCGTCACGATGTTCATCTACCGCGACTACAAGTGGAACGAGCTGCCCAAGCTGGTGCACCGCACGGTGAAGACGCTGTCCATCGTGATGATCCTGATCGCCTTCGCCGCGAGCTTCGGCTACATCATGACGCTGATGCAGATCCCGCTGCAGATCACCACCGCGCTGACCGCGCTGTCGGACAACCGCTACGTGATCCTCGGGCTCATCAACGTGCTGCTGCTGGTGCTGGGCACGCTGATGGACATGGCGCCGTTGATCCTGATCCTCACGCCCATCCTGCTGCCGGTGATCACCAGCATCGGCGTGGACCCGGTGCACTTCGGGATGATCATGATGGTGAACCTGGGCATCGGCCTGCTGACGCCTCCCGTCGGTGGTGTGCTGTTTGTCGGCGCCGCCATCGCCAAGCTGCCGATGGAACAGGTGGTCAAAGCGCTCATGCCTTTCTTTGGCGCCATGCTGCTGGTGCTGATCGCGGTCACCTACGTCCCCGCGCTGTCGCTGTGGCTGCCAGGCTTGCTGCTCGCCAAATGACACACCCCCCGCGCCGCTTCGCGTCACCCCCCTCAAGGGGGGCGGCACTGGCCGTCTGGCAAAGCCAGCCCGGCGGTGCCCCTGGGTGGCGTTGCTTCATGCGTTGCGTGTGGCGCTCCGTCGCCATGGAAAACTGAAATGACTTCCCACACCATCCGCCATGTCCGCGTCACGCCCATCGCGTTTCGCGATCCGCCGCTGCTCAACGCGGCCGGCATCCACGAGCCCTGGGCCCTGCGCTCGATCATCGAGATCGAGACCCACTCGGGCCTGGTCGGCATCAACGAGAGCTACGGCGACCTGCCGATGCTCGACGCCATGGCCAAGGCGGCGCCCGCGCTCACGGGGCTATCGCCCTGGGCGCTCAACGACATGGAGACCCGCGTCGCCGCGCTCGTGACACCCCAGCAGACCGCGTCGGAGTTTCTCGGCACACAGGTCTCCCTGGCGCCGGGCACCCACGTGTCCAAGACCGTGGCCAAGGTGATCAGCGCGTTTGAAGTGGCGATGATGGACCTGCAGGGCCAGCTGGCGAACGCGCCGGTGGTCGATCTGCTGGGTGGCGCGGCGCGCCCCGCCGTGCCCTTCAGCGCCTACCTGTTCTTCAAGTACGCCGAGCACATCGACCAGCCCTACGCGCCCGACCCCTGGGGCGAGGGCATCACGCCCGAACAGCTGGTGGCGCAGGCGCGCCGCATGATCGATCAGTACGGCTTCAAGAGCATCAAGCTCAAGGCCGGCGCGCTGCCGCCGGAGCAAGAAGTGGCCGCCATGCTGGCGCTGGCCAAGGCTTTCCCGGGCGCGCCGCTGCGCATCGACCCGAACGGCAACTGGACCGTGCCCACCAGCCTCAAGGTGGTGGAGCAGCTGCGCGGCGTGCTGGAGTACTACGAAGACCCGGCCCCGGGCCTGGACGGCATTGCCGCCGTGGCCGCCGCGTGCGAGGTGCCGCTGGCCACCAACATGGTGGTGACCGACCTGAAGGAATTCCGCCGCAACGCCGAGATGGGCTGCCCGGTGAAGATCGTGCTGAGCGACCACCACTACTGGGGCGGCCTGCGCGCCACGCAGCGCCTGGCGCTGATGTGCGAGACCTTCGGCCTGGGCCTGTCGATGCACTCGAACTCGCACCTCGGCATCAGCCTCACCGCGATGACGCACCTGGCGGCCTCGGTGCCCCAACTCTCGTACGCCTGCGACACCCACTACCCCTGGCAGGACGACGAGGTGGTGCAGGGCGGCCGCCTGAGGTTTGAAGACGGAAGCCTGCGCGTGCCGACCTCGCCCGGCCTGGGCGTCCAGATCGACCGCGAGGCCCTGGCCCAGTTGTATGACAACTACCTGAACACGGGCATTCGCAACCGGGACGACCTGGGGCAGATGCGCAAGTACGACCCCGGCTTCACCGGTCACCAGCCGCGGTTCTGACGAGGGATAAGGGGTTTCCACATATATGAATGGAAGCCCTTGACGCCCTCCTCATCGTTTCTCCACAATAGCGCCAGTTGTCTGACATCCTATAACTAGGCCACCAAGATCCACCTTCTCCACCCACCCAGGCAGAACTTCCATGCAATACACCCCGCAAGACCTCAAGCAAGTCATGTCCACCGGCCTGCTGTCCTTCCCCGTGACGGACTTCGACGCCCAGGGCAACTTCAACGCCGCCTCCTACGCCGCCCGCCTGGAGTGGCTGGCCCCCTACGGTGCCAGCGCGCTGTTCGCCGCAGGCGGCACGGGCGAGTACTTCTCGCTCTACGGCGATGAATACGGCCAGATCATCAAGACCGCCGTGGACACCTGCCACGGCAAGGTGCCGATCATTGCCGGCGCGGGCGGCCCCACCCGCACGGCCATCGCCCATGCGCAGGAAGCCGAGCGCCTGGGCGCCCACGGCATCCTGCTGCTGCCCCACTACCTGACAGAAGCCGGCCAGGAAGGCCTGATCGCCCACGTGGAACAGATCTGCAAGAGCGTGCAGTTCGGCGTCATCGTCTACAACCGCGACCGCACCAAGTTCACGCCCGAATCGCTGGCCATCCTGGCCGAGCGCTGCCCCAACCTGATCGGCTTCAAGGACGGCCTGGGCAACATCGAGTTGATGTCATCCGTCTACATGGCGATGGGCGACCGCTTCGCCTACCTGGGCGGCCTGCCCACGGCCGAGGTCTACGCCGCCGCCTACAAGGCGCTGGGCACGCCGGTGTATTCGTCCGCCGTCTTCAACTTCATCCCGAAGACCGCGATGCAGTTCTACGAAGCCGTGCGCACTGACGACATGGCCACGCAGCACCGCCTGCTGAAAGCATTCTTCATGCCCTATCTGAAGATCCGCAACCGCGTCGAAGGCTATGGCGTGAGCATCATCAAAGCGGGCGCCAAGCTGGTCGGCCACGACGCCGGCCCGGTGCGCGCCCCGCTGTCGGACCTCAAGCCCAGCGAGATGGACGAACTCAAGGCGCTGATCGACGCGCTCGGACCTCAGTGATGGTGCCCCCCCGCGCCGCCTGCGGCGTCACCCCCCAGGGGGCGGCGCTGGCGGCCCGGCAAAGCCGGTTCCGCGGCGCCCTCGGTTTGCTTCCCGTCGCTCCTCCGTTTTTCTCTTTTTTCCTATGACCGCTTCTACCGCCCCTGTTGTTTCGTCCATGCGTGTGATCCCGGTGGCGGGGCGTGACGGCATGCTGCTCAACCTCTCGGGCGCACACGCGCCCTTCTTCACGCGCAACATCGTCATCGTCACCGACAACGCGGGCCACACCGGCCTGGGCGAGGTGCCGGGTGGCGAGAAGATCCGCCAGACGCTGGAGGACGCGCGAGCGCTGGTTGAAGGCCAGACCGTCGGCAACCTGCAGGCGATCCTCAACGCCATGCGCACCCAGTTTGCCGACCGCGACAGCGGCGGGCGCGGCCTTCAGACCTTTGACCTGCGCACCACCATCCACGCCGTGACGGCCGTGGAGTCGGCCCTGCTGGACCTGATGGGCCAGCACTTGGGCGTGCCGGTCGCGGCCCTGCTCGGCGAAGGCCAGCAGCGCGACGCGGTGCAGATGCTGGGTTACCTGTTCTTCGTGGGTGATCGCACCAAGACAGACTTGCCATATGTCGATTCGGCCAGCGAACCGGACAACGCCGACGACTGGTGCCGCCTGCGCCACGAGAAGGCGATGACGCCCGAGGCCGTGGTGCGCCTGGCCGAGGCCGCGCAAAAGCGCTATGGCTTCCAGGACTTCAAGCTCAAGGGCGGCGTGCTGAGCGGCGACGAAGAAGTGGAAGCCGTGACGGCCTTGCACCAGCGTTTCCCCGAAGCCCGCGTGACGCTGGACCCGAACGGCGGCTGGCTGCTGAAAGACGCGATCCGCCTGGGCGAAAAAATGCGCGGCGTGGTGGCCTACGCCGAAGACCCGTGTGGCGCCGAAGACGGTTTCAGCGGCCGCGAGGTGATGGCCGAGTTCCGCCGCGCCACCGGCCTGCCCACCGCGACCAACATGGTCGCCACCGACTGGCGCCAGCTGGCCCATTCTCTGGCGCTGCAGAGCGTGGACATCCCCCTGGCCGACCCGCACTTCTGGACCATGGCCGGCAGCGTGCGCGTGGCGCAGACCTGCCGCGACTGGGGCCTGACCTGGGGTTCGCACTCCAACAACCACTTCGACATCTCGCTGGCCATGTTCACCCACGTGGGCGCGGCTGCGCCGGGCAAGGTGACCGCCATCGACACGCACTGGATCTGGCAGGACGGCCAGCGCCTGACGAAAGACCCGATGAAGATCGAAGGCGGCTACGTGCAGGTACCGAAGAAACCCGGCCTGGGCATCGAGATCGACATGGCCGAGGTCGAGAAAGCCCACCAGCTCTACCTGCAGCACGGCCTGGGTGCGCGCGACGACGCCATGGCCATGCAGTACCTGATCCCCGGCTGGACCTTCGACAACAAGCGACCGTGCTTAGTGAGATGACCCCCCGCGCCGCTTCGCGTCACCCCCCAGAGGGCGATGCCTGTGGCCCGGCGAAGCCGGTCCCACGGCATCCCCGCTAAAGCCTTGCACGCCGGAAACACCGCCATGAGTCCCTCAGCCCCCCGCACCATCCTTATCCACCCGGCCGACAACGTGGCCGTGGTGGTCAACGACGGCGGCCTGCCCGCCGGCACCGCCTTGCCCGGCGGTCCCACGCTGGTGCACGCCGTGCCGCAGGGCCACAAGGTCGCGCTGACCGACCTGCCCGCCGGCAGCGCCGTGCGCCGCTACAACGTGGTGATCGGCCACACGGCGGTGGACATTCCCGCCGGCGGCTGGGTCAACGAACAGCGGCTGGTGATGCCCGCCGCGGTGTCGCTGCAGGGCTTGCCCGCGCCCACACCGCCCGCCGATCTGCCGCCGCTGGGCGGATACACCTTTGAGGGCTACCGCAACGCCGACGGCAGCGTGGGCACACGCAACCTGCTGGCCATCACCACCACCGTGCAGTGCGTGGCGGGTGTGCTGGACGTGGCGGTCGAACGCATCAAGACCGAGCTGCTGCCGCTCTACCCCCACGTGGACGGCGTGGTGGGCCTGGAGCACACCTACGGCTGCGGCGTCGCCATCGACGCGCCCGACGCCATCATCCCCATCCGCACCCTGCGCAACATCGCGAGCAACCCCAACTTCGGCGGCGAGGTCATGGTGCTGAGCCTGGGCTGCGAGAAGCTGCAGCCCGAGCGGCTGTTGCCGCCGGGAGCCATCCCGATCAGCGACCAGCGCGGCAGCGAACTCGACGTGGTCGTGCTGCAGGACGAGGCCCATGTGGGCTTCATGTCCATGATCGACAGCATCCTCCGGCAGGCCCGCGTGCACCTGGAGCGCCTGAACCGCCGCCAGCGCACCACCTGCCCCGCGTCCGACCTGGTGGTGGGCGTGCAGTGCGGCGGCAGCGACGCGTTTTCCGGCGTCACGGCCAACCCGGCGGTGGGCCACGCCACCGACCTTCTGGTGCGCGCCGGCGCGACCGTGATGTTCAGCGAGAACACCGAGGTGCGCGACGCGGTGGACCAGCTCACGCGCCGCGCGGCGACGCAGGACGTGGCCGACGCCATCGTGCGCGAGCTCGGCTGGTACGACGCCTACCTGGCGCGCGGCCAGGCCGACCGCAGCGCCAACACCACACCCGGCAACAAGAAGGGTGGCCTCTCGAACATCGTCGAGAAGGCCATGGGCTCCATCGTCAAGAGCGGCAACGGCCCGATCCACGGCGTGATCGCGCCCGGCGAGAAGGTGAAGCAGAAGGGCCTGATCTTCGCCGCCACGCCCGCGAGCGACTTCATCTGCGGCACGCTGCAGCTCGCCGCCGGCATGAACCTGCACATCTTCACCACCGGCCGGGGCACGCCCTACGGCCTGGCCGAATGCCCGGTGATCAAGGTGGCCACGCGCGACGACCTCGCCCGGCGCTGGCACGACCTGATGGACCTGAACGCCGGACAGATCGCCAGCGGCGATGCCACGATTGAAAGCGTGGGCCAGGAACTCTTCGAACTGATGCTCGCGGTCGCCAGCGGCCAGAAAACCTGGGCCGAGCACTGGAAGCTGCACAACGCGCTGGTGCTGTTCAACCCGGCGCCGGTGACATGACCCCCCCGCGCCGCTTCGCGTCACCCCCCAAGGGGGGCGGCACTGGCCGTCCGGCGGAGCCGGCCCGGCGGTGCCCTGGGGGGCATCGTTTCACACGCGCCGGCCCCATGACAACCGATCCCCGTTTTCCCCTGAAGCCGACGGCAAGACCGGCGACTTTTTCCATCCACCACGGAGATACACCATGAACCACCGCCGACAACTGATCGCCGCATCCGCACTGGCCGCTCTGAGCGCGGCCCTGCCCCAGGTCGCCCTGGCCCAGAGCGACTACCCCAACAAACCCATCAAGATCATCGTGGCCTTCCCGCCCGGTGGCACCAGCGACGTGATGGGCCGCATGGTGGCCGAGCCACTGGCCAAGGTGCTGGGCCAGCCGGTCGTGGTCGAGAACGTGGGCGGCGCCGGTGGCGTGATCGGCACCGAGCGCGGTTCCAAGGCCGCGCCCGACGGCTACACGATCATTCAGACCGGCGTGGGCCAGAACGCCGTGGCCCACGGCCTGGACCCCAACCTCAAGTACGACTCGATCAAGGACTTCATCCACATCAGCCACGTGCACAGCGGCCCCAACGTGCTGGTGGTCAACGCCAGCCAGCCCTACAAGACCCTGGCCGACCTGGTGAAGGCCGCCAAGGCCAACCCCGGCAAGCTCGACTACGGCTACACCCACGCGGCCTCGGGCCACATGGCGATGGAGCTGTTCAAGCAGACGGCCGGCATCTTCATGACCGGCATTCCCTACCGCGGCGGCGGCCCGATGATGACCGCGCTGCTCGGCAACGAAATCCCGATGATGTTCATCAACCAGGACGTGGCCCTGCCGCACATCAAGGCCGGCAAGCTGCGCCCGCTGGCGGTCTCCAGCCTGCAGCGCAATGTGCTGTATCCGGACGTGCCCACCGTGGCCGAATCCGGCTACCCGGGCTTCGAAGCGCTGAGCTGGTCGGGCATGTCGGTGCCCAAGGGCACGCCCGCGCCCATCGTGGCCAAGCTCGAAGCCGCGTTCAAGGAAGTCATGGCCATGCCCGCCATCAAACAGAAGATGGAAGGCAACGGCTTCGTGGTGCCGGTGCAGGGCGTGAAGCCCTACTCGGACTTCGTCGCCAGCGAACTGCCGCGCTGGACCAAGGTGATCAAGACCGCCGGCATCAAGCCGCAATAAGCCCAGGCATCGAACGCCCATGAGCCAGCCCGCCGACCGCATCGCCTGGATGCGCATCTCTTCGTGTTACCTGCCGCTGGCCAACCCGATCAGCGACGCCAAGGTGCTGACCGGGCGCCAGAAGCCGATGACCGAGATCGCGATGCTGTTCGTCGAACTGCAGACCGAACAGGGCCATGAAGGCCTGGGCCTGAGCTACAGCAAGCTGGCGGGCGGGCCGGGCCAGTTTGCGCACGCGCAGGAGATCGCGCCCAACCTGATCGGCGAAGACCCGAACGACATCGCGCGCCTGTGGGACAAGCTGTGCTGGGCCGGTGCGTCGGCGGGGCGCAGCGGCCTCGCCACCCAGGCCATCGGCGCGTTCGACGTGGCACTGTGGGATGTGAAGGCGCGGCGCGCGAACCTGTCGCTGGCCAAGCTGCTGGGCGCGCACCGCGATTCCGTGCGCTGCTACAACACCTCGGGCGGCTTCCTGCACACGCCCATCGACCAGCTCAAGGTCAACGCCGCGGCCTCCGTGGCGCGCGGCATCGGCGGTATCAAGCTCAAGGTGGGCCAGCCCGACGGGCGCATCGACATGCAGCGCGTGCAAGCCGTGCGCGAGCACCTGGGCGACGGCGTGCCGTTGATGGTGGACGCCAACCAGCAGTGGGACCGCCCGACCGCGCAGCGCATGTGCCGCGCGCTCGAAGGCTTCAACCTGGTGTGGATCGAAGAGCCGCTGGACGCCTACGACCACGAGGGCCACGCCGCGCTGGCGCTGCAGTTCGACACCCCCATCGCCACCGGCGAGATGCTGACCAGCGCCGGCGAACACTGGGACCTGATCCGCCACCGAGCGGCCGACTACCTGATGCCCGACGGCCCGCGCGTCGGCGGCATCACGCCCTTCCTCAAGGTGGCCGGCCTGGCGCAGCACGCGGGCCTCATGCTGGCTCCGCACTTCGCGATGGAGCTGCACGTGCACCTGGCCGCGGCCTACCCGACCGAGCCCTGGGTCGAGCACTTCGAGTGGCTGGAGCCGCTGTTCAACGAGCGCATTGACATCGCGAACGGCCGCATGCTCGTGCCCACGCGCCCGGGCCTTGGCCTCACGCTGAGCGAGCAGGCGCGTGGCTGGACGCGCGAGCGTGTTGAAGTGGGTGCGCGGGTCTGACGACCAGGTTCCACACGGACATGGACATCCGGCTGGACCCGCAGCGCTTCGTCGGCGAAATCGACGGCGAGCCGGTCGCCCTGTTCCGCCTGCGCCATGCGAATGGCATGGAGGTCGCCGTCTGCAACCTCGGCGCCAAGGTGCTGCAGATCCTGGCGCCCGACCGCGACGGTGTGCTGGGCGACGTGGCCTTGGGCTATGACAGTCTGGCCGCGCTGCAGGCCGGCACACCGTCCATGGGCGCTTTCATCGGCCGCTACGCCGGCCGCATCGCGCAGGCGCGCTACACCCTGGAGGGCTCCCGCTACCCACTGGAAGCCAACGCCGGTCCACACGCCATCCACGGAGGACCGAACGGTTCGCGCCACCGCGTGTTTGCGGCGCACCAGGACGCGCCCGACCGGCTCACGTTGCGCCTGCGCTTCGATCCATCGACCGACGGCCACCCGGGCACGCTGGACCTGACGCTGAGCTACCGCCTCACCGACGACCACGCCCTGGTGATCGAACACGAGGCGGTCGCGGTCTGCAACGCCAGCTCACCTTCTCCCGCCAGCTTCACGCCCCACATCTTCTTCAACCTCGAAGGCCCGGGCGACCCCACCATTGACGGCCACCGCCTGCAGGTGAACGCTGCCGAGTGGCTGACGACCGACGCCGACAACGTGGCCATGGGAGCCCTCGCGCCACTGGAAGGCCACCCGCTGGACCTGCGTTCACCGCGCCGGCTGGGTGGCTCGGCGCCCGGCGAGCCACCGCTGGTGATCGACCACGCCTACCGGCTGAACATGGGCCGCCCCGACAAGGAGCGGCTTTGCGCCACGCTGAGCAGCGAGGCCAGCGGCCGCACGCTGCAGGTCTGGAGCACCGAGCCGGTGCTGCAGGTCTACACCGCCGACCCGCTGGGCACCGGCGCGCTGCCCGACGTGGGCAAACAGGGCGTGGTCCACCGCCCACGCGCGGGCATCTGCCTGGAGCCGCAGCAGTACCCCAACGCGATGAACTGCCCGGCGTTTCCGCTCAATCGGGTGGCGGTCGGGCGGCCGTACCGGGCGCGCACGGTCTACCGCTTCGGATGTGGTGAACCGGGCACCCAATGAGCCCTGCCCGCCACGAACGGGTTTGCAGCATCCGGTCGTACCCCGGGCTCAACCGGGACGGTGCAAGGCCACCTTGTGCAGCAACTCCAGCAGCATGGCGCGCTCCGCCTGGGACAGATGGGCCAGCAACCGGGCATCGGCCTCCAGCAGCGCCGTCATCGCGCGCGCAACCAGTGCCTCCCCCTCGTCGGTGACACCGAAGTGCTGTGAGCGCTTGTCCGTCGCACTGCGTTGACGGGACACCAGTCCACGCTGCTCCAGCTTGGACATCCACACGGTGATCGCCGGCATGCTGACCGCCAGGGCACGCGCCAGACGGGACGCGGTCACCGACGTGTTTTGCCTAATCAAGTAAAGCAAAGTGAACTCCACCTGGCCCAAGGCCAGCGGTTCTCCCGTCGCGTGGCTGAACGCGCTGTTCGTCACGATGCTGGCCTGCGCCAGCTGGTAGCCCAGCAACTGGCGCAGCGCGCCTTCGTCCAGTCGTGCTCTGGGAGTCTGGCTGTCTTTGCTGGTGGCGTGCTGCTCAACATGTTTCATCGGGCCATTATGAAACCGGCGCCGCCACCGGTTCGGTACAGCGGACGGGTCGCTGGGGATTCGGATTAACCCTGATCGCGCAATTTAGTTAATTACATAAACTACTTATGCCATCAAAGCACCGTCCAAAAACGGCCTCGAAACCCCTTTCCTCCCGAGGAGACTCCATGCCCCGACGTTCCAGATACCCGGCGTGCACCAGCGCCGCCATGGCGGTTGCCACCTTGTTGACGGCCTGCGGAGGCGGCGAAAGCACGCCCGCTGATGACAAGGCCCTCCCCCGCACCGCCGCCAAGCCCCCCCCCAACTGGCCGCAGCGACCGGCGCGCAATTCACCGGTGACTGCGCCAGCCTGCCAACCTCCCTGGCGGGACTGGCCAACACCCAGATCACGGCCGCGGTGACGGTGGCAGCCGGCGCCCTGACCGTGGGCGCCCAACCCGTGCCGGAACACTGCCGGGTCACTGGCAAGGTGCACGAGCGCGTCAGCGCGGTGGATGGGAACACTTATGCGGTCGGCTTTGAAATGCGCATGCCCAAGAACTGGAACGGTCGCTTCCTGCACCAAGGCAATGGCGGCATCGACGGTTCGGTGAGAGACGCGCTGGGCGCCACCGGCGGTGGACCGCTGACCCATGCCCTGGCGCAGGGTTTTGCCGTATTGAGTTCGGATGGCGGCCACAGTGGCGGCGCACCCTTCTTCGGCATTGATCCACAGGCCCGCCTGGACTACGGCTATCAGGCCGTCGGCAAGCTGACCCCCATGGCCAAGCAGGCCATCGAGCTCACTTACGGCAAAACACCTGACCGCTCCTACTTCGCGGGCTGCTCCAACGGCGGTCGCCACGCCATGGTCGCGGCGGCGCGCTACTTCAACGACTACGACGGCATCTTGGCGGGGGCCCCCGGCTACAACCTGCCCCTGGCCGCCACCGCCAACCTGGCCGGTGCCCGCGAATACGCCAAGGTGGCCACGGTGTCGCCCGTGACCAACAGCACCGAACTCGCCACCGCAGTGACCAACACCGAGCGCGCACTGGTTGCCAGCCGGGTGCTGGCCAAGTGCGATGCACTGGACCTCGCCAGCGACGGCCTCGTGCAGGACGTGGACGCCTGCCAGAAGGTGTTCAACCTGGCCGACGATGTGCCCACCTGCAGCGGTGCGCGCGACGGCACCTGTCTGACCACGGATCAGAAGACCGTGTTGAAGACGATCTTTGACGGCCCCAAGACCAGTGATGGCAAGCTGATCTACTCCAGCTTCCCATACGACACCGGTTTTGGGGCTTCCGGCGTGCCTGCCTGGGAGTATGTGGCAGCCATGGACCGGGACAGCGGCGCCTTGGGCTTCATCTGGCAGATCCCACCGGCCAACCCGGTCGGCTTCAGTGGTGTGAACTACGCGCTGAACACCGACATCGACGCGCTCTACGCCAACCTGTTCAGCAGCAACGGCACCTACACCGAGTCGGCCATGTCTTTCATGACCCCGCCCGACCCCACCAACATGCAGGGTCTGCGCAACCGTGGCGGCAAGGTCATGGTCTATCACGGCGTGGGCGACCCGATCTTCTCGGTCAATGACAGCGAGACCTGGTACAAGGGCGTGCTGCGGAACACGGGCGACAACTTCGCACGCTTCTACCGCGTGCCTGGCATGGGTCACTGCGCGGGCGGCCCGGCCACCGACCAGTTCGACATGCTGACCCGGCTGGTCGACTGGGTGGAGCGGGGGAAGGAACCCGACGCGATCGTGGCCTCTGCGCGCGGCGTCGGCAATGCCGGTGGCGTGAACACCGAAGTGCCCACCGACTGGGCCGCGGACCGCACGCGTCCGCTCTGCCCCTATCCGAAGGTCGCCCACTACAAGGGCAAAGGCAGCCTGGAAGTGGCCAGCAGCTTCGTCTGCCGGCCGCCACACGCGGGACCCCGGCCGGATTCCGACCACCACCGGTAGCCCTCGGCACATCGGCGCTCAGGCGCCGTGTGAGGGCTGCAGCAGCGGCACGCGGTTGATCGCCATCGCCGCGGCCGCTGTGCGCGTCTCCACGCCCAGCTTGGCGTGGATGCGCTCCAGGTGTTTCTTGACCGTGGCCGGACTGGATCCGAGGATGTCGCCGATGTCGCGGTTGATCTTGCCTTTGACCACCCAGTACAAGACCTCGGCCTCGCGCGCGGTCAGGCCGAAGGACTGAGCCAGGGCTTCGAGAACGGCCGCGTCCGAGGTTTCCTGCATCACGATCAGCCAGTCGCCGCCCTCGCCCGGGGCTTCCACCGCCTCGGCGCCGTCCTGGTCGCCCACGCGCTGGTGCAGGCGGAAGGTGAGGCGGCGCGGGCCCTGCTCCAGCGTGAGCCGCGGCGGCTCGCGCTGGGCCTGGGCGTCGCCCAGGTGGCGGCGCAGCCATTGCAAAACCTCGGGCGGCGTGTCGGGCGCCACCGTGCCGCAGTAGCGCTGCAGCAGGTCGCGCGCCAGCGGGGTCTGCCACATGAGGCGACCGTCGCGCTCGCGCACGGTGATCGTGGCGTAGCCGAAGGCGTCGAGCGCGTAGCGTGCCTGCCGGCGCTCCACCGCGCCCTGGCGCGCGTGGCGCGCCGAACGCAGGTGCACGCCCATGCGGGCCATCACCTCGCGCGGCTTGATGGGTTTGGTCACGTAGTCCGCGCCGCCCGCGTCGAGCGCGGCCACCAGGTGTTCGGTCTCGGTGAGGCCGGTCATGAAGATGATGGGAATCTGGGCGGTGGCCGGGTCGGCCTTGAGGCGGCGCGCCACCTCGAAGCCGTCGATGCCGGGCATCACCGCGTCGAGCAGGATCACGTCGGGCAGGGCCTGCGTGGCGCGGCGGATCGCGGCCTCGCCGTCGAGCGCCACCAGCACGGTGTAGCCCGCTTCGTCGAGCGCGTCGTGCAGCGGCGCGACGTTGTCGGGCACGTCGTCCACGATCAGCACCACCAGCGCGGCGCTCAGGTGCTCGCGGGGTGGCTCGGGCAGGGAGAGGCGGTTCATGCAGGGCTCATGGGGTCAAGGTAGGGATCAGGTTCATGGCACGCCGGGCACAGCAGGCGCCGCGCCGTGCGCCATCAAGCGCTGCTCGATCACCTCAAACCGGAACTCGCGCGCGAGCGTGCGCAGGCCCTGGGCGAAGTCGGCCTGCTCGGGGCGCTGGCGCACCCAGTCGTCGAGCCAGTTGACGATGCCCTTGTAGTAACCCAGGCGCACCAGCTCCAGCAGCGGCGCCAGCTCGGCCGCGCTGCTGGCGGCGGGCGCCTGGGGCAGCGCACGTGGCCCGGTCGGCGTCACGGTGTCGCCCCGGGTCCATTGCAGGCCCAGGCGCTGGCCCAGCCAGGTCAGCAGGTCTTCGCGCCGCACGGGTTTGACGAAGAAGTCTTGCGGGCTGTGGCCGAGGTCGTTGTCCAGGCCCTTGTCAAACGCGTTGGCCGAGACGATGGCCAGCGGCACATGGCCCCAGCCGCGCGCGCGCAGGCGGCGCAGCGTTTCCCAGCCGTCGATGCCGGGCATGGCGAGGTCCATGAAGATGGCGTGGGGCGCGCCATCGCCCGCCGGGTTCAGCGCGTCGACGATGGCCAGCGCGTCGTGGCCGCTGGTGGCGAGCAACACCTCGAAGCCCAGCGGCTGCAGCCAGCGCGCGATGAGCTCGCGGTCGCTCTCTTCGTTGTCCACCACCAGCACGCGACGGCGCTCGCCCTCGTAGGCCGTGATCGACGGCGCCACCGTCTCGCGCCGCACCACGGCGCCGTGCAGCTCGGGCAGGAACAGGCGCACGCTGAACACCGCGCCTTCGCCCAGGGTGCTGCGCACGGTCATTTCGCCGCCCATGAGGTCGGTCAACATCTTGGCGATGGTCAGGCCCAGGCCGGTGCCGGTGCTGCCCACACCGGAGGTTGCGGCCGCCTCAGCCTGGCCGCGGGCGAAGGGCTCGAACACCCGGTCGAGCTCCTGCTCGGCCATGCCCGGTCCGGTGTCGTGCACCTCGAACACGGCCATTTCGCGTGCGTGCGTCACGCGCAGCCGCACCTCGCCTTCGCGCGTGAATTTCACCGCGTTGCCCAGCAGGTTGATGAGGATCTGGCGCAGGCGCTTTTCGTCGGCACGCACGGCGTCGGGCAGGCGGTTGCCGGTCTCGAAGACGAAGCGCAGGCCTTTGGCCGCCGCCTGCAGCTCGAACATGCTGGCCACCTCTTGCATGGCGTTGGCAAAGGCCATGGGCTTCACGTCGAGCGCGAGCTTGCCGGACTCGATGCGCGCGATGTCGAGCGTGCCTTCGATCAGCGAGAGCAGGTGCTCGCCGCCGCGGTGGATGACCTTGATGGCCTGCGCGCGGTGCGGCGCCATGTCGCTGTCTTCCTGCAGCAGCTGGGCGTAACCGAGGATGCTGTTGAGCGGCGTGCGCAGCTCGTGGCTGATGGTGCTGATGTAGCGGCTCTTGGCCTGGTTGGCCTGGTCGGCCACCTGGCGCGCGCGCTGCAGTTGCTCGTCGGTCTGGCGGTGCGAGTCGATCTCCTGCATGAGCAGGCGCGTCTGCCGGTTCGACTCTTCCTGCGCCACCTCGCGGCTCTTGTGCGCCAGCACCAGCCACCACGACACCGTGGCCGCGATCAGCAGCAGCACGGCGTAAACCCGCAGGAAACCCGAGCGCAGCGCGGCGTCGAGCAGGCTGGCGTCGGCCACCGCTTCGAGCCCCTGCCCCAGGCCCTGCACCTGCTGCCGGTACAAGAGACCGAGCACGGCCGCGAGCACCGGCGCCACCACCAGCATCAGCAGCAGGTAATGCGCCAGGCCCGCTTCGAGGTAGGGCCACATGCGCTGCGGCAGCACCTTTTGCAACGCACCCTGCCACTGTTCGGAGAGGCGGGCGTGGGGTTTGCAAAGGTCGCCACAACGCGCGTCGAGCGTACAGCAGAGCGAGCAGATGTGGCCCTGGTACGCGGGGCAGTGCGCCATGTCCGGCGCTTCGTATTCGCGCTCACAAATCACGCACTTGAGAACACCCCCCGCGCCGCCTGCGGCGTCACCCCCCTGAAGGGGGGCAACACCAGCGGCCGGGCGAAGCCCGTTCCGCGGTGTTTCTGGATGGGCTGCCCCGCTTCCGGCACAACCCTCGCAAGTGCCCTTGCTGCAGGATTGCGAGGTGCGCGCGATGTAGTAGCGCCCCCGCGTCGCCCAAGCGATCAGCGGCGACGCCACCAGCGCAGTGACCATCGCGATCACCGCCGAAAACGCCTGCGCGGTGTCGCCCATCAGGCCCATGTGGGCCGTGATCGACAGCGCCGACGCCAGGCCCATGGCACCCACGCCCACGGGGTTGATGTCGTACAGGTGGGCGCGTTTGAACTCGATGCCCGGAGGGCTCCAGCCCATGGGTTTGTTGATCACCAGGTCGGCCACCACGGCCATGATCCAGGCGATGGCGAGGTTGCTGTACAGGCCCAGCACCTCGCCCAGCGCTCGGAACACGTTCATCTCCATCAGCATGAAGGCGATCAGCGTGTTGAACACCACCCAGACCACGCGGCCCGGGTGGCTGTGGGTGAGGCGCGAGAAGAAATTGCTCCAGGCCAGCGAGCCGGCGTAGGCGTTGGTGACGTTGATCTTGAGCTGCGACACCACCACGAACAGCGCCGTGGCCGCCACCGCCCAGCCGTAGTTCGGGAACACGTACTCGTAGGCCGCGAGGTACATCTGGTTCGGGTCCACCGCGCGGTCGGGCGGCACCATGTGGCTGATGGCCAGGTAGGCGAGCAGCGCGCCGCCCAGCATCTTGAGCACGCCCAGGATCACCCAGCCCGGCCCGCCGGCCAGCACGCCGGCCCACCAGCGCCATGCCCGGCCTTTTTCGGGCGCCGGCATGAAGCGCAGGTAGTCGGCCTGCTCGCCCATCTGTGTGATGAGCGCGATGCCGACGGTCAAAGCAGCACCAAACAAGTGCCAATCAAAGTCCACACCCGCACCAGATTCGCCACCGTAATGCACCACATTGGAGAATGCACCGGGATCGAGCGTCCACACCGCCGCGAAGGGCACGAGCATCATCACCAGCCAGAGCGGCTGGGTCCAGACCTGGAAGCGGCTGATGACCGACACGCCGTAGGTCACGAGCGGGATCACCACCAGCGCGCAGATCAGGTAACCCCAGGCCGGTGGGATGTCCAGTGCGAGCTCCAGCGCGTAGGCCATCACCGCTGCTTCGAGCGCGAAGAAGATGAAGGTGAACGAGGCGTAGATCAGCGAGGTGATGGTCGAGCCGATGTAGCCGAAGCCCGCGCCGCGCGTGAGCAGGTCCATGTCGACGCCGTAGCGCGCGGCGTAGATGCTGATGGGCAGGCCGGCCAGGAAGATGATGAGCCCGGTGACCAGGATGGCGAGCGCGGCGTTGACAAAGCCGTACTGCACCAGCAGCGTGGCACCCACGGCTTCGAGGATCAGAAACGAGGCCGCGCCGAACGCGGTGTTGGCCACGCGCCATTCGCTCCACTTGCGAAAGCGCTGCGGCGTGTAGCGCAGCGCGTAGTCTTCCATGGTCTCGCTGCCGACCCAGCTGTTGTAGTCGCGGCGCACCTTGATGATGCGTTGGGGAGCCTCGCCCAAAGGTGGTGCGCTGGCTGGGACGGTGGGTTCAAGGTTCACTCTGAGCTTTGTGCAGCATTCGTGCCACGGCTGTGTTTTTCATGGGGTTCTGCGAAACTGCAAGGCCACACACCAGACACCCCCAGCATGCGACAACTCTCCCCCCAGGGTCAGCAGACCCTCAACGACATCGCACAGCGCCATGGCTTCAGTTTCGACGCCACGCTCTCCATGCTCGAATCCGTGATCAACGGCAACGGCAGCATGGCCCAGTTCAACCACCCCGAATTCAGCGGCTCGGGCCAGTGGATGCGCGGCGGCATGACCATGGTGTCGGACATGTTCAACAACCACCTCAAGGGCCGGGTCGACAACCTCTGCAGCGAGCTGTCCAACCTGATCGCCCACCAGCCCGACCTGCTGCGCAGCGGCAGCTTTCAAAGCCAGCGCCAGGGCGGCAGCCACCACAACCAGATTCAGGCGAACCATGCTGGCGACGGCGGGCAAAGCCAAAGTGACAAAGGCTTCGGCGCCAACAGCCTGTTCGTTCCGCCCGCGCCCGGCACCAGTGGCGACTGGTGGCCCGCCGACCTGCGCTGGCCCAACAGCACCGGCGCACAGAACAACGTGCGCTACGCCTACTTCGCGCAGGCGCGGCGCCTGGCGATCGAGGTCAACGGATCGGTCACGGTCTACGACACGCTGGACCACCAGATCGGCGGCTTCTCGCAGCAGCAATCGGTGGGCGGCACGCTGTCGTTTTCGAGCCAGTACGGCCTGATCGATGTGGCCAGCCTGCCTGTGGTCTCCCGCGACGGCATGGCCGTGTCAGCCCCGTCCCCGATGCCCGGGGCTTTTCAGCCCGACAACCCGCCCGACACCGGTTCGCCAGACATCTTTGCCGCCATCGAGCGCCTGGCCGGCCTGCACGCCAAGGGCATGTTGACCGACAGCGAATTCAGCACCAAGAAGGCGGAGCTGCTGGCCCGCCTCTGAGGCTCAGGGCACGGAATTTGCTGACAGATCCTCCCAACCGAACCTCGAACGTGCCATGGAACTCACCCCCCGCGAGAAAGACAAGCTGCTGATCTTCACCGCCGCCCTGCTGGCCGAGCGGCGCAAGGCGCGCGGCCTGAAGCTCAACTACCCCGAAGCCGTGGCCCTGATCTCCGCCGCCGTGATGGAGGGCGCGCGCGACGGCAAGACCGTGGCCCAGCTCATGAGCGAAGGCCGCAACGTGCTCACGCGCGCCGACGTGATGGAGGGCATTGCCGAGATGATTCCCGACATCCAGGTCGAGGCCACATTTCCCGATGGCACCAAGCTGGTGACGGTGCACGATCCCATACCGTAACCCCCCGCGCCGCGCTGCGCGCGTCACCCCCCAGGGGGCGATGCGAGTGGCCCGGCGGAGCCGGTTCCACCGCATCCTGGTGTCAGACATTTCGCGCCGACCGCCTGCTTTTATTTTGGAGCCTTGACATGAAATCGCTGCTCACGTTGTTCGCTGCCCTTGGATCTCTCCCCGCCTTCGCCCACGACGGGCACGGCCTGTTTGGCAGCCACTGGCACCCCACCGATGCCTTGGGGTTTGTGGCGGTCGGTGGGCTGATCGCGCTGGCGGTCTGGCTGTCGAAGAAGTGAGGAAGTCAGCATGATCCCCGGTGAATATTTTGTCGACGAGGGCGAACACGCCCTCAACCCCGGTCGCCGCACGCTCACGCTGGTGGTGCAGAACACCGCCAACCGCCCGGTTCAGGTGGGCTCGCACTACCACTTTGCCGAGACCAACGCCGCACTCGGTTTCGACCGCGATGCGGCGAAAGGCATGCGCCTGAACATCGCAGCCGGCACCGCCGTGCGCTTCGAGCCCGGACAACAACGCACGGTGGAGCTGGTGGACTTCGCGGGCGACCGCATCGTGTTCGGTTTTCGTGCCCTCACCCAAGGGAAGCTGAACTAGGGCGTGTTAACACTAATTGTGATTATGGCGATTGCATCGGACAATCTCGGACATGGAGATCACGCCCGAACAATTCGCCACCATTGAGCACTGCTTGCCCAGGCAGCGTGGCAACGTCAGCCTGAGCAACCTGCAAGTGGTCAATGCGATCCTCTATGTGGCCGAGCATGGCTGCAAGTGGCGCGGACTGCCCAAGCGGTTTGGCAACTGGCACACCATCTACACGCGCATGAACCGCTGGACCAAGGCCGGTGTACTTGACCGCATGTTCGAGGAGTTGCAACGCGCGCAGGTCGTGCGCATCAAGATCGAAGCGGTATCGCTGGACTCCACGAG
>NZ_MUNZ01000076.1 GCF_002001205.1 Hydrogenophaga sp. A37 | reverse complement strand
AGCTCTCTTCCGGGGGGTGGGTTCGGGATGGAAGGGTTTCTTGTAACTCGTTGGTAACTCAGACCACGGGCTTGCAAATTCTATTGCAACGCAGCATACCGGAGGCTGACGGTGGGGCTTGGCCTGCACCCGCCAGGCAAGTGGCGTCAAGGTTTCAACTCAGTTCATTGTGGTAATGCCGGGTTTCCGTGCGGTAGAGCCCTCGGCGCAACTCCATGGGCACATCGTTGTAGGTGTAAGCGAGTCGCTCGACGCTCAAAAGGGGGTGACCCACGTCCACGCCGAGCAGTGCTGCCGCGTCGGCGTCGGCGGCGACGGCTTTGAGTTTTTCCACCGCGCGCACCATGCGCACGCCGAACTGGGCTTCGAACAGCGCGTACATCGGCCCCTTGTCGTGGGACAGTGTCTCCAGGTTCAGGCCTTTGAAGGTGACGCCCGGCAACCAGATGTCTTCGAGGATCGCCGGCGTGCCCGAAAACGCGAGCACACGTTTGACTTGAAACAGCGCATCACCCGTGCGCAGTTCCAGCTGACGCGCCACCTCGGCGGGCGCGCGCAAGCGCCGACACTCGATGATGCGGCGCTCAGCCGGCCCCTGTGCCTCCAGCGAGCCGGCGTCGGGCAGCAGTCGCAGGAAGCGGTATTGGATGTGTTGTTCGGCGTGGGTCGCGACAAAGGTGCCTTTGCCCTGGCGGCGCACCAGCAGGTTGTCTGTGGCGAGTTCGTCGATGGCCTTGCGCACCGTGCCTTGGCTGACACGAAAGCGCGCGGCCAGATCGAACTCGCTGGGAATCATGTCGCCTGGTTTCCACTCACCCGCTTGCAGGCTGCGCAGGATCAGCGATTTGATCTGTTGGTAGAGCGGGCTGAAGGCCGGGGCGCCCAGTACCGCACCGCTGGCCATGTCTGCAGCAGGCGACAGGGGTGCGTCGACACCGATGGGGGCGTCTGGCGCAGTGCTGTCGTTGGGATTGGCGTGCGGGGTGGCCATGTTTTTTGTGTCGCGGTGATGTCGCCATTGGCGGGCGGCGAAGACCTTAATCATATCTTATATAAGACATAAGACAATTTGACGAGTCAGGGTTTGCGAGGGTACACTCGCCGGCTGAGTCTGACCCACGGATTTCGGGTTTACCCGCATCTTTGTGGCTGCCATCTCTGGGCTGCGCGCCCTCGTTGTCTTCTCTTTTACCCACCGTCCTTTTCTGGAGTTTTCACCATGAGCAAGAAGCCCGTTCGTGTTGCCGTCACCGGCGCCGCAGGTCAAATCGGTTACGCCCTGCTGTTCCGCATCGCCTCGGGCGAAATGCTGGGCAAAGACCAGCCCGTGATCTTGCAACTGCTGGAAATTCCGGATGAAAAGGCCCAGAAAGCGCTCAAGGGCGTGATGATGGAAATCGAAGACTGCGCCTTCCCGCTGCTGGCCGGCATGGAAGCCCACAGCGACCCAATGACCGCCTTCAAAGACACCGATTACGCGCTGCTGGTCGGTTCGCGTCCACGTGGCCCCGGCATGGAGCGCGCTGAGCTGCTCGCCATCAATGGCGCCATCTTTACTGCCCAGGGCAAGGCCCTGAACGCCGTGGCCAGCCGCGACGTCAAGGTGCTGGTGGTCGGCAACCCCGCCAACACCAACGCCTACATCGCCATGAAGAGTGCACCCGATCTGAAGCCGGGCAACTTCACCGCCATGCTGCGCCTGGACCACAACCGCGCCGCTTCGCAACTGGCCGCCAAGACCGGCAAGGCCGTCTCAAGCATCAAGAAGCTGGCCGTGTGGGGCAACCACTCGCCCACCATGTACGCCGACTACCGTTTTGCCACCATCGACGGCGCTTCGGTCAAGGACATGATCAACGACCAGGAATGGAACGCCAACGTGTTCCTGCCCACCGTCGGCAAGCGCGGCGCCGCCATCATTGAAGCGCGTGGCCTGTCCAGCGCTGCCTCGGCCGCCAATGCCGCCATCGACCACATGCGCGATTGGGCCCTGGGCACCAACGGCGAATGGGTCACGATGGGCATTCCGTCGCAAGGCTGGTACGGCATTCCGAAGGACGTGATGTTCGGCTTCCCGGTCACCTGCGCCAACGGCGAGTACACCGTGGTCGAAGGCCTGGACATCGACGCCTTCTCGCAAGAGTGCATCAACAAGACCCTGGCCGAGCTGCAGGGCGAGCAGGATGGCGTCAAGCACTTGCTGTAACCCGTTGGTAACCACGGCGTGATCCATCCGCGCGACATCCTCCTCGGTGCCCAGGCCGGCGCGTTCGCGTTGCCGGTCTGTGACCACTACAGCGGGGTGGAAGCGCGAATGAAAAAAAGCCTGCAGTTGCAGGTTGAGATGACGGTCGAGTTCGGTGCCTGCGTCTTTGACGTCACGCTGGATTGCGAAGACGGCGCGCCTGTGGGCGGCGAGTCCGACCACGCGGCGCTGGTCACGGCGCTGGCGCTGGGTGCCGCACCTGAGGCCCGTGTGGCCGTGCGGGTGCACCCGGTGGACCACCCGGCGTTTGATGCCGACGTGGCGACCATCGCCGGGCAGGCCGCCTCGCGCCTCACTCACCTGATGGTGCCCAAGGTCGAGTGTGTGGCCGATGTGCAGCGCGCTGTCGCGGCCATGGACGCGGCTGGCGCGACAGCGCTGCCCCTGCACGTGCTGATCGAATCGCCCGCAGCGGTGCACCGCGCCTTTGACATGGCTGCGCACCCGCGTGTGCAGTCGCTCAGCTTTGGCCTGATGGATTTTGTGTCGGCCCATGGCGGTGCGATTCCAGCCGACGGCATGGGTGTGGCCGGGCAGTTCAGCCACCCGCTGGTGCTGCGTGCCAAGATGGAGATCGCCTCTGCTTGCCATGCGCACGGCAAGGTGCCTTCACACAATGTGGTCACCGAGTTCAAGGATCTGGCTGCGCTGCAGACCGCCGCGCACAAAGCCGCCCGTGAACTGGGCTACACCCGCATGTGGAGCATCCACCCGGACCAGATCCGGCCCATCCTAGCCGCGTTTGCGCCCGAAGACCGCGAGATCCATACCGCCGCCGGCATCATCGAACGTGCCGCCACCGCCGAGTGGGCGCCGGTGCAGTTTGAAGGCCGCCTGCACGACCGCGCCAGCTACCGCTTCTACTGGCAGGTGCTCGAAAGGGCGCACCAAACCGGGCACACCCTGCCCGAATCCGTGCGGCACTGGTTCGCGCCTGCACCCTTGCCCCCACCTTTGGCGGCTCAAGTTGTGCGGCACTGAGCTTGCTTGCCGCCCACGCACCCCCGCTTCCTTCAATAACAGTTCCTTCCCCACCCTTCTGGAGAACACCATGTCGACCTTCCTCACCGATTACCGCGCCCACGCCGCCGAACGCGCGGCCCTGGGCATTCCCCCGCTGGCGCTCGACGCCAAGCAGGTGGCCGCACTGATCGAACTCATCAAGGCGCCGCCCGCCGGTGAAGACGCGTTCCTGATGGACCTGCTCACGCACCGTGTGCCCCCGGGCGTGGACGATGCGGCCAAGGTCAAGGCCTCGTTCCTGGCCGCTGTGGCGCACGGCGACATCGCGGTCGGCCTGATCTCCAAGGCTAAGGCCACCGAGCTGCTGGGCACCATGGTGGGTGGCTACAACGTTCACCCCCTGATCGAGCTGCTGGACGACGCCGAAGTCGCGGCCGTGGCCGGCGCAGCGCTGAAGAAGACGCTGCTGATGTTCGACTACTTCAACGACATGGCCGAGAAGGCCAAGGCCGGCAACGCCGTGGCCAAGGAAGTGATGCAGAGCTGGGCCGACGCCGAGTGGTTCACCAGCCGCCCCGAAGTCGAGAAGAAGATCACCGTCACCGTGTTCAAGGTGCCCGGCGAAACCAACACCGACGACCTCTCGCCCGCCCCGGACGCGACCACGCGCCCGGACATCCCGATGCACTACCTGGCGATGCTGAAGAACACCCGCCCCGACGCGGCCTTCAAGCCCGAAGAAGACGGCAAGCGCGGCCCGATGCAGTTCATCGAAGACCTGAAGAAAAAGGGCAACCTCGTGGCCTACGTGGGCGACGTGGTCGGCACCGGTTCTTCGCGCAAGTCCGCCACCAACAGCGTGATCTGGGCCACCGGCCAGGACATTCCCTTCGTGCCCAACAAGCGCTTCGGCGGCGTCACGCTGGGCGGCAAGATCGCTCCGATCTTCTTCAACACGCAGGAAGACTCCGGTTCGCTGCCGATCGAAGTGGACGTGTCCAAGCTGGAAATGGGCGATGTGGTCGACGTGCTGCCCTACGACGGCAAGATCGTGCGCAACGGTGAAACCGTGGTCGAGTTCAAGCTCAAGAGCGACGTGCTGTTCGACGAAGTGCGCGCCGGCGGCCGCATCAACCTGATCATCGGCCGCTCGCTCACCGCCAAGGCGCGTGAGTTCCTGGGCCTGCCCGCTTCCACCTTGTTCCGCCTGCCCAGCGTGCCCGCCGCCACCAAAGCCGGCTTCACGCTGGCGCAGAAGATGGTCGGCCGCGCGGTCGGCCTTCCCGAAGGGCAGGGCGTTCGTCCTGGCACCTACTGCGAGCCGCGCATGACGACCGTGGGTTCGCAAGACACCACCGGCCCGATGACGCGCGACGAACTGAAAGACCTGGCCTGCCTGGGCTTCAGCGCCGACCTGGTGATGCAGTCCTTCTGTCACACCGCCGCCTACCCCAAGCCCGTGGACGTGAAGACCCACCGCGAACTGCCCGCCTTCATGAGCAGCCGCGGCGGCGTGGCGCTGCGTCCGGGCGATGGTGTGATCCACAGCTGGCTCAACCGCCTGCTGCTGCCCGACACCGTGGGCACCGGCGGTGACTCGCACACCCGCTTCCCCATCGGTATCTCCTTCCCTGCCGGTTCCGGCCTCGTGGCCTTCGGCGCCGCCACCGGCGTGATGCCGCTGGACATGCCCGAGTCGGTGCTGGTGCGCTTCAAGGGCGAAATGCAGCCTGGCGTCACGCTGCGCGACCTTGTGCATGCCATCCCGCTGTACGCCATCAAGGCCGGTCTGCTGACGGTCGCCAAGGCCGGCAAGATCAACGCCTTCTCGGGCCGCATCCTGGAAATCGAAGGCCTGCCAGACCTGAAGGTCGAGCAAGCCTTCGAGCTGTCCGACGCCTCGGCCGAGCGCTCTGCTGCGGGCTGCACCATCAAGCTCAACAAGGAGCCGGTGCAGGAGTACCTGAAGTCGAACATCGTGCTGATGAAGAACATGATCGCCGACGGCTACGCCGACGCCAAGACGCTCGCCCGCCGCATCGAGAAGGTCGAGGCATGGCTGGCCAACCCCAGCTTGCTCGAAGCCGACAAGGATGCCGAATACGCGCACGTCATCGAGATCGACCTGGCCGACATCAAGGAACCCATCCTGTGCTGCCCGAACGATCCGGACGACGCCAAGACCTTGTCCGAAGTGGCCGGCACCAAGATCGATGAAGCCTTCATCGGTTCGTGCATGACCAACATCGGCCACTTCCGCGCCGCGGCCAAGCTGCTGGGCGGCCAGCGCGACATCCCGGTCAAGCTGTGGGTTGCGCCGCCGACCAAGATGGACGAGAGCGAGCTGATCAAGGAAGGCCACTACGCCAGCTTCGGCGCCGCCGGTGCCCGCACCGAAATGCCCGGCTGCTCACTGTGCATGGGCAACCAGGCGCAGGTGCGCGAAGGCGCGACCGTGGTCTCCACCTCGACCCGCAACTTCCCCAACCGCCTGGGCAAGAACACGTTCGTGTACCTGGCCTCCGCCGAACTCGCGGCCATTGCGTCCAAGTTGGGCCACATCCCCACGGCGGCCGAGTACTTTGATGCCATGGGCATCGTGAACAAAGACGGCGCGGCGATCTACAAGTACCTCAACTTCAACCAGATCGACGAGTACGTGGAAAACGCCAAGGGCGTGGCGGCTTGAGCGGTCTCGCACTGCGTCCATGAAAACGGCCCTTCGGGGCCGTTTTCTTTTGTTTCAATCTGCCCACTATCATCTGGCAACGAAGGCATTCACCAGGGAGGCGGCGTGATTCATATGGGGTGTAAGGGCGTGTGGCAATCGGGGTTGGCTGCGTGGGTACTGGGGGCCCTCCTGCTGTGGTCTGGGGCGGCCAGTGCGCGGATCGAGCCCATGAAGCTGCCCGGCGGCGCCTTCCAGGTTCTGAATGCAGTCACTGCACCTTCCGGACTCACTGAACATCAGGTTCGTCAGTTTCTGGCTGCGGAGCCTTTGGAGCAGGAAAGACTTCGAGGTTCATTGGTTCGGCAGGTTCGGGCCTCGTTGGAAGCGGCATCTGGCGGCCACACATCGGTGCCCGATGCGCTGGTCGTCGAATGGATGAACACCTTGATGGAGCGAAAGCGATCTGAGGCTGAATGGGTTCAGCAATTGGATACGTGGATGGGTGTTGCCGTTCTGTTTGAGCGTCTTCGTGCTGAGCTGGTGGCCCAGCGACTTGGCATTGACGACGGTTTGGTTCGCGCCAACACAGCACTCCACGCGGGCAACTTGGTTCAATTTGCGCGGTTGCTCGATGCGGAAATTCACCGGTCCGAGATCGACCTTCCTGTTGCGAGACCCGATGAGCGGTTTCCGCTGCAACGGCGCCTCGCAGGCTTGTTGATGCTGCGGGCGTTCATGGCGGAACTCAGGCTTCAACAAGATTTATTGAAGGACACGGAGCGGGTATTGGAACTGCGACATGGTGACGGGGACGCCAACGTGGTGGCTTTGCTCTTGATGGCCGTGGATTCAGCTCATTTGGCCAACAAGCCCGACCAGTCCATTGGCTTGCTGCACAGTCTTCGTGGTACGGCCGAAGAGAAGTCGCAGGCTGCCCCTTCGGACGTCTATTGGTAACGTATTCGATGGTTGTCCAGGGCACTGACCGCCGCGGTACACCTGGGTCGACAGGATGAAGCACGGGCACTCACGGAGTTTGAAGAAGCGAATCGTCTTCTCGACAGCTCAGACATCCGGTCAGTCCGTGACCCTGGCGTCAAATTCATGGTGTGGCAGACGCTGTTCAATTCGGCCGTTCTGAGCAGTGGCATGAATCCAGAAGTTCTGTCCAAGCTGGATAACTCGATTTTGGAGTTTGCAAAGGCTTTCGCTCGCACAAGTTCCTCCAGATCAGAAGCTTGGCTGGCGCTTGCCGGCAGCGAGCTCCTGTCGGGTGTTGTGGCCGCGGCATCGGACAAGCTGCCTCAAGCAGAGCAGCATCTTTTCAGCTGTTTGAACGCGCTGGACAGGTATGGTGCGCTGACCACCGTCTCCCCTGAGGTGTCGCAGATTCGGTTGTCTGCTTTGGCGGGATTGACTGACATCAAAGTGCAGCAAAAGGCTTGGGGGGAGTTGTTGGCGATCTTGAAATCAGTCGAACAACTGGCCATCGAACTGAAATCAAGAACGGGGACGGCGTCTTTGTCGGACCCATTGCTTTATGCAGTGCATGCGAACCGGGCATTGGCTTACTCGAATCTTGGCAGGAAGGACGAGGGGCTCGCTTCTCTCGAACTCGCTCTGGCGGTCACAGAGCGACATCTGGGAGAGGTGTCAGATGAGCTGGACTGGGCGTTCGCCGGTTGGCGTGCCCATGTGGACATGGCCGAGGTGCTGGTGGGTACCAAGGATTCGCAGCAGGGTTTGCGTCACCGCAAACGGGCCGCAGAGCTCGCGCGAAATGCGCTCGTTCGCGACCCCGGGCGCTCTGATTGGGAGGACCGGTATTGGGACAGTCTTCATGAGCTGGGCGACGTGCTGAATGATGCAGGCGACGCGTCCGCTGCGTACGTCGCCGCCCAGGAGTCGCTTGCGGTCGCGCAACGCAATGCCAAGGGGTCTGCTGCCGACTCCGACTGGAGCCGAAACGTGTTTCTGAGTCTCTGGGAGTTGGCCACGATCGATATCCGTCGTGGTGACAAGCAGATCGTCCTGAAACACAGCGAGGCTGCTGCCAGGCTGGCCAGAGATCGTCACGCCCTCAATCCTTCAGTTCAGTTTGTTCTGATTGACCGGTGGTTGATCGAGAACAGGCTGGGGATCATCCGAAGCAGCTTGGGAGACGGGCTTTCCGCCCTCCAGGCCCACCAAGTGGCTTTGAGCGTCGCTCAGAAAGCACTTCATGCGGAGCCAGATTCTGACGAGTGGATTGAGAATTCGACTCGGAGTCACGCGCGCTTGGCGAGCATCTTCAGTGATCGGCGGGACTGGATGTCGGCGTTGCGGCACTCACAGGCAGCGGCTGCACTGGCTGGCAGGAAGAGCGCTACCTCCGATGCCAGCTTCGAAGTCGTGCACGATCACTGGCTTCACCAGTTCAACGTTGGGAGGATGCACCTACAGCTCAAGGCGCACATTGAAGCGCGTGCAGCGTTGACACAGGCAAGAGATCTCGTGCTCCACCACTGGCATCGGTTCTCCGGTGAAGACCTTTGGCGGGAGTCTCGGTGGCTCAACGAGCAGGAATTCGGCCTTCTGGAGGAGTCCGAAGAAAACCTAGGAAGAGCCGAGGCGGCGTATGCAAGGGCGACCGCCTTCGCAGAGGAGTCACAAACAGGCTCCGGCGATGTGTTGCGAGTCTGGCGATATCGGCTTGTCGAAAGCCTCACATCGTTGGTTCGTGTGCAAGCCGTTCAAGGCAAGGCGGATGCTTTGCGTCAGTCGACCCTGCTGTTGGCGCGTTATCGGGATCTTGATGCAGCAGATCATGAGAACAACCGGCGAAACGAAGCGAAAAAAACGATCAGCTTGGTTCTGGCAGACATCGGCCTTTCTCCGGAGCAAGCGCAAACTGTGCCTAAGGCCGATCTCCTTGACCGATTGCAACACCTGATTGATGCAACCCGAGAGACGACCCGCGTGAAGGGTCTGACAGGCGAGGACTCACAGCGGATGTTGCGGTTGCAAAATGCACTGTTTGCTGTTCGCCAGTTGCCAGATTGAGCCGTCCCGTCAGTTGCGAACAAGCACTGAACACGTTGAAACGGCCTTTCGGGGCCTTTTTTACTGGGCGCCTTGTCGCTGATCTCCCCCATGCGTGGGATGTGGGTTGCGGACCCGATCCTTTACGATTCAGACAGGGAGGCGAAGCAGGCTCGGCAACGGGTGGTGGGTCCTTGCCTGCTCGTCAATTCAAACAAGGAAATCTCATGACCCGACCCGTTCAATCCCTCCGTCGCCGCACTGTTGGCGCCTTGTCTCTGACCGTTGCCCTGGCGTTCTTGTCGGGATGTGGTGGTGGCGGTGGTGGCGGATCGGACATCAACACCCTGCACGACGCCTACAAGGCACTCACACCGGGCATGACCAAGGCGGAGGTGCTCGACCTCGTGCCGTTCAAGCCGTCGCAGGGCGCGAGTACCAGCCAGGTGTTGTGGGTGGAGGGCCAGGAGGCGCTGGGCGTGCGTTTCAATGGGAGCTCGTCGACCGGCGTGATCACGTTTGCGCAATGGGGCATGTCGATCCCCGCTGGTGGCCAGAACGAATCCCGCAATTTCTGACCGGGGGCGTCAGGCCAGACCAGCCAACGCCCGCCAACCCAACCAGCCATCGCGCTGGATCGCGAACTTTCGCGTGGCGCTGCTCCAGCTCTCGCCCACGGCCATCGCATTGGCAAAGGCCTGAGGATCGGTCACCCGTGTGCCGCCCAGCAGGGTCACGCCGCGTTCGAACAGCGTGTCGGGCCACAGCCCGGCCGAGGGGCCGATCACCGCGAAGCGTGTGGCCTGGGGTGCGGCCTCGAGCATGTCGTCCAGCGTGTCGTTGAGCAGCATGGTCGAGGTGCCGACCACCACGTTGCAGGGGGCGAGGTCGGCGCGGTCCAGCGTGATGTGCACGTCCGGAACCCCGATGGCCAGGTCAAATTCGCCCACCCTTGGCCACCCCAAATTCCCCCAGGCAGGACGGCCGGATTATGACGACTCGGGTGTGACGGCGATGCGTGCCGCTGCCTCCTTGAGTCGGTAGCTCTTGCCCTCGAACTCCAGCATTGCGC
>NZ_MUNZ01000041.1 GCF_002001205.1 Hydrogenophaga sp. A37 | reverse complement strand
GTGCGGCGTCGAACACAACTCCATGGCCAGGTACATGGGCTGGAAAACGGGGTCGCGCATTCCATGGACGGGGATTTCCCAGTTTTTTGGAGGCCAGCCCTGCAGTTCGATTTGACGGTGTCTAAGGACTTACCCCTTCTAAAGAGGCCGTTCCAGAACGCTGGGGCCATGCGGGTCGGTCTCGCTCCATTTGGCAAAGTTCGAGTGCATCGCGCACCATTTTGGAGGGTCGCTTGGCGAGCCTGGCAGCCGCTTCGCAACAGGTACAGCACTGCGCAGAACACCTCCTACACCTCCATTTTTTTGGGCCTTTCTGGGGCGGCGACCACAGCAGTTGCGTCGAGCAATGCATCAGAGATCTTGATGACATTCATAAGAGATCCAGCTTTGCGCTGATGGGACTCACTCCATACAGTTGCGCCGTCGTCCTGAGTGCCATTGCTCAGGACATTCCACCTGGAGCAAATGCACCATGACCAACACGAAAGCCGGCCCTGTGCCCTCTTTGGTTCGGCGAGTCACTTTATTGACCGCCCTCTACCACGGCTTGGGCATCCATCGAGCGGCTGCTGCGGCTGGGCCATCCGGTGCATTGAAGATGGCCTATCTGCCCAAGCAGGTGAACAACCCCTACCACGCCATGCTGGGTCAGGGCGTGATGGAAGCGGCGCGCGAAATGGGGGTACAGGCACGCATGCTGGGGCCCACCACCGCCCAGGCACTGGCCCAGGAGCCATTCATTGATCAGCTGATTGCGGAGCGCTTGAACGCTGTCATCTTGGCCGCCAACGAAGCGGTGGCGCTGTTGCCCAAAGTGCGGGAGCTCATTGCCGTGGGCACCAAGATCGTGGCGGTGGACGCGGATCTGGCCACGGACGCACGCGATTTGTTCATCAACCAAGCCAGCCAGGAAGGCGTGGGCCGCGCGCAAATGCAGCTGATGGCCCAGCTGATGGACGGGCAAGGCGAATTCGCCATTCTTTCCGCCACGGTCACGGCCAGCAACCAGAACGCCTGGATTTACTGGATGTTGCAGGAGCTGCGTCGCCCTGCCTACAAGAACATGAAGATGACCAAGGTGCTCTATGGCAACGACGATCCCGTGAAGTCGCGCGAACAGTGCATATCGCTGCTTCAAAACCCCAACCTGCGCGGCATCATCTGCCCCACAACCGTGGGCATTCTGGCCAGCGCAGAGTACGTGGCCTCATCGCCATTCAAGGGCAAGGTCCACGTGACCGGACTGGGTACGCCCAACCAGATGCGCCCGTTTGTGAAGAACGGCACGGTGCGGGCCTTCCAGCTCTGGAACCCGGTGGATCTGGGCTACCTGGCGGCCTATGCGGCGGCCAGTCTCACAAAGGGGCACATCAGTGGCAAGAAAGGCGACAGCTTTTCTGCGGGCCGCCTCGGCGATTACATCGTTGGATCAAAAGGCGAGGTCATTCTGGGTGTGCCAACGACCTTTGACATCAACAACATTGATCGCTTTAGTTTTTAAGTGCCGCGTCCGCTTCCAACACATAGACGCAACCACCCCGCTACGCAAATTTGAATCACTTTTAGGAGACATGATGAAAGCAACAACATGGGTACTGGCCGCCGCACTCGCCTGCGTTGGAATTTCCGCACATGCATACCCCACAGGGAGCATCTCTGCGCAGACTTTGCAAGAGTCTGAAATCAAATCGATCACCCTGGAGCTGCTGAAGAAGCACGTGAAGTATGCAGAGAGCATCTATCACGACCACTCCGCCAGCATTCCCGGTGCTGGTTACTTTCATTCGGGTGCCGCCTCAGAAGACGGCATCCGAACCACCGCCAACTACGCCTATCTGTATGCATTGCTGCTGACACGCACGACCGACACCGCCTTCAACGGCATCCCCCGTGCAACGGTGGAGGCCCACCTCGTTGCCAACCTGAAGTACCTCGTGAACACCCACAAATCGTCGGGGAGCTACAACACGAAATCGGGGACCAGATGGGGCAAGGTGTGGGAGTCCAGCATGTGGTCTTCGTATGCGGCCATGGGCGGCTGGATGGTGTGGGCGCAGCTGCTGGACGCCGACACGCAACACAAGCTGAACCTGATGGTCAGCGGCGAAGCCGACTACAAGGCCGCAACCCTGCCCCCCTTCGAAGAGTGGAGTGACACCAAGGCAGAAGAAAACGGCTGGGACACCAACATCCTGTCGCTGGCCCGCAGCATGCAGCCCAATCACGCCAATGCGGCCAAGTGGGACGACATGGCGAAGAGCTACATGATGAACACCTACTCCACGCTGGCTGACAAATCAGACGCGACGGTGGTCGACGGCAAGCCTGTGAGCACCTGGGTGCGCGGTGCCAACCTGCACCCCGACCTGACGTCGGAAAACCACGACATCTTCCACCCCATCTACCAGATGGTCCCCATCAACGAGCTGGGCACCTCCGCCGTTTTCTACAAGATGGGCAACCTGACCCCGCCCGCCGCGGTGGTGCACAACATGCTCAACGTGTGGAACAAGGTGCTCAAGAAAATCGCGCTGCCGGAGGGCGAATGGATGTACCCCAACGGCGTGGACTGGATGGTGCATGACTACGAGCACTTGCCCGCTTACAGCTTTCTGGCCACCTACTTCAAGGACGCAGACGCCACCATGCTGGAGAGCCGCACGCTGGAGTACATGCGCGAGCGTGCCAACCTGCAAACGAACGGCAGCTACTTTGGCAGTCTGATCGACATTGGCCCACGCCGGGAATCCGTGGCGGCACAGCGCCTGGCCGATGCGTATCTGTACCACGAGTTTTTTGGCCCTGGCTCCACCACGCCAAGCACGCCCAGCAGCTTTGTCACCGCACAAAGCGGCGTGACGGACTTCAAGGACACCAAGCTACTGCTGCACCGCAACGCGCAGAAGTATTCGTCTTTCTCGTGGCAGAGCAAGTTCATGGGCTACATCGGCCCCAACCCCTCCACCTACATGCACGAACCCTATGTGTTGGTGCCTTACCAAAAGTCGTTCGTGGGGTACTACAACCTCAAGGACGTGGCCACCAATGCGACCCACATCACACACACCAATCAGACCGCGGCCACCTGGTTCACCACGAGTGGGGTGCTGTCGGAGAATGATGGCAAGCTGACCCGCTTCCTGTCCTTCACTTCTTTGCCAGACAACAACCTGGTGGTCTACATGGACAGGGTCGTGGCGAACGCTGCCGTCACCATTGTTCAGGAATATGGCGGGGCGTTTGACTTTGAGCGCGATGCCATGTCGGGCGCGGCGCGCACCGTGTATTCCGCCTCGGGTACCTCGAGCATGCCCACGCAGTTCACCGCGTTCACAGGCGACTGGATGAATGTGGATGGCAAGCTGGGCGTGGTGGTCAAGGGTGGCAAGGGCTTCAACTTTGGATCCAAGGGCATACAGGCCGGCGCCACCAGTTCGCGCATGTATGGTTCGTATTTCACAGGCTCCAAGCCTGCTGCGGCCAATGAAGTCATTTCCGACAAGGTGGTGGTGGCTGCGACCAACCAGACGGCCGCACAAACCGCTCAGTTGAGCGCAAATGTGTTGCGTCCCCCGGTGGGGTTTGGATGGTCCGCCTCCATCGTTCAGGACGAGCGCAACTACCGCTTCCTGGTGGCCAGCAACTTTGATGGCGACTGGGATTCCTCCATCGAGCTGACCACCAACGAAGGCGCACCGATTTTGCCGGTGGCATCGCAGATCACCGGCAGCACAGGCGTCGCCACGCTGTCGCAGGATCTGCAAAAAACGGTGGTCCACACACTGCGCGCCTATGCCAGCGTGGTGGGCGCGGGCACCGTGCAAGCGGTCACGGGCGGCCTGTCCAACACCTGTGTGCTGACCAACTCGGGAAGCACCGCAGTCAGTACCAAGGTCACCATCCTGGGCTCGGGCGGAACGTTTGTGTCGGCCACCACCACCGTCCAGCCTGGCAAGAAAGTATCCGCCTCAGAGCGCAATGGCAGCATTGTGTTCAAGGTGCTCTAGCCGATGGGAAATCCGAATAAAAAAGTATTGGTGGTTGGCACTGACCCCAGCGCTGTGCGACTGGGAATGGCCCTGCAATCCACCGGCGTTAGCGTTTTTCAAGCGGAAACGGTCTCGGATCTTCAATCGATCGCTTTGATGGGGGGAGCCATCCGCTCCGAGTACGGCTTGGTCTTGTTTGGCTGGTCGTCGTCCGGCACCGTAGAGGTTGCAAGTCTCTTGGAACACTTCATTGGCCCTCAGACGCCCGCGGTCTTCATGGTGGGCGGTGTCCGGCGTCTGGCATGGGTGAACCTGGCGGCCCCCAGTCTTGAATGGAACTGTGGGGTGTCCGTCAATGCCCTGAACCCAAAGTTGTGCCCGGCGGCACCTCGTTTGTATTTGAGCAGTGGCCCGAAAATTGCGCGGTGGGCGACCTTGTTTGAACAGTCGAAGTATGACGTGCAGTGGTGTGGAAACCGACTCGGCCTGCAATACGGCCGCATATTGCGCGACTTGGGTCGGGGTCTTTTGCTGATTTCTGGTGGCAAGACATTGCAAGAGGATCGCTTACTGCGTGTTCGTTACGCTCGATTGCTGAACGAGGTCCATCGACTGATCAGCTCCGCGGGAATTAAACCCTGCAATTTGATGGGCGTTCCCTGGGTAATCGCTCCGACTTTGCTGCGGCTGAACAATTCGATATTTACCTGGTTGGCGGCCCGCAGTTTTGCTGGTCTCGCTGACGAGGCGGATGGAACCGAGATGGCCGCCGGGCGCGTTGCGGATCTGGTGGCCTCCACCTGTGATGAAGTCATTCGTCTTGCGGTGGGATCGGCTTCCGATGTATCGGCCACGATCGATCTGCGGGAGCAATTGGGTGAGTTGATCGAGCACGGCGACCGCTTAGGCGTGCAAACAACGAGTCATTGGGGATGAAGATGAGAGCGGGCCATCGGATGCCAATGCGAGGCAGAACCAAGACCAATGTCTTTGCATCCCATCAGGAGGTGCTTGAGCGGCTGCGGTCTGATACGGACTGCATGGTCGTGGAGGTGCTGGACGACCTCAGTTACGCGATCATTCGCGCCTACAAGAACCACCCGCCACAGGGCTACTACGATTGGATGTCCACCACGGCAACAAACCGCATCAGACAGTTGGCAACCGTCATTCTCGAAGACAGCCCGGCCAAGGATGAGGCAGAAACAAACATCGAAAAAGAGTGCACTCCAGGCGCGTTCAAGTACCTGATGGTGGCTTGGCTTCGTCCCCAAATGGAACGAAAGTTCGGCGCCTTGCCAGACGCCGTGGCCAAAGTCCTGTCGCTCCGGGCCAGCTGAACGACACCAAGCCTGCGGTGGGGTCTTTTGTGAAACCCCGGACGCTACAGCGCCAAGCGGCCGTCGTAGGCCAGTTGGTCCATCACACCAAAGCCCGCGCGCGGCGCAGGTCGCCGGGCGTTTGACCCACGATCTGGCGAAAGCATTTCTGAAAGTGGCTGAAGTCGCTGAAGCCCACGCTGAGCGTCACTTCAGTTGATTGGGCAAGGGTGAGGCCTTGAACAAACAGCGTGGGCGGTGTTTGCGCTGCGACGTGTATGCCTTTTTCGCTTTGGTGTTGATAAGGGTTTAAAAAATGTTGCTGCAATCCCCCCTTGCCGGGCGTCTCTCTTTTGTCCGTTTGGCGCTGGCTTTCAGGACGCTGAGCTTGGCGTTTGTCCTGGCGCTGGGTTTGGCTGCGTTGACCGCTTGTGGGGGCGACTTCGAGAACACGCCTGCGACAGACCTCTATAGCACCTACGAGGTGATTGAGGGCGGCATGAGTGAGGCTCAGGTGAAGGCTGTGATTGGTGTCGAGCCGCTGCGGCGTGAGCCCGATGGCGCCAACGCCGAAGTCCTCACTTGGGAGGCCAACCACGATACTCGCCGCCCCGCCACATTGCAGTTGACTTTCAAGAAGGACGGCGTGAGCCACAAGATCGTTTCAGGCTATCTCGGCAGCCGGTCCCAGTCGTACTGAACGGCGGGCCAAGGCTGTGGTGTTGGACGTGTCTCGCCCTTGGCGCAGTTAGGAGGCCAGCGGCCCAGCGTTACGGCCTCCCCATGTCACTCATGCGGAAAACCGCTTCGCTCGCCCGAAGCACGTTTCAACCTGATCCCCTGCAGCGCCCCACTCCACGCGGCTACCCGATCAACGCCACCGCCTTGATCTGCGCCCACACCGGCTGACCTGGCACCAGCCTCAGCGCAGCCGCAGAGCGCCGCGTCAACCGCGCGAGCAGAGACGAAGAAGTCCCTTGCCGTTCACCCCCGCGCCAAAGCCCGCGCGCGGCGCAGGTCGCCGGGCGTTTGACCCACGATCTGGCGAAAGCATTTCTGGAAGTGGCTGAAGTCGCTGAAGCCCACGCTGAGCGCCACGTCGGTGATGCGGCGTTGCGGTGACGCCAGCAGCAGGCGCTGGGCATGCGCAATGCGCACGTGCTGCAAAAACAGCTTGAACGGCAGGCCCAGGCTGTCGCGAAACAGGAAGCGCAGATGCGAGACGCTCACATGGGCCTGGTCGGCCAGCTGTTCGGTGGAGATCGGTTCATGGAATTGCTTGCACAGGTACTGCAAAGCCCGAGCCAGCCCCGCATGCAGCTGCGCGAACGCTGGTGTGTCGTGTTCCAGCACGCAGCGCACCCAGTGCTCGACGGGCTGTGCCACCGTGGGAAGGTTGGCCTGTGGCGGGGCTGTCTCGCGGTTTTCATAGCGCGGCGCTTGCGGCTCCGCCAGGGTGTATGCCGGGCCGGCATCTCCCAGCAAGCGGGGAGACAGCAGGCTGATGTCGCTGGCACCAATGGGCGTGTTGGCGGTCAGCAGCGCCATGCGCGCCACGGTCCACTCCAGTTGCGCGGCGTTGCCGGGCCATGCGTAGTTGGTGCACCAGTGTCGCAAGGCGTCGGTCATGCGGTGTTCCGCGCTGTGACCGTGGTAGTCCAGCACAGCGCGCACCAGCACGGGAATGTCTTCCGGGTGTTGCGCGAGTGGCGGCAGGGTGATCACCTTCCAGTCGCACTGGCTCCAGGCCCCATGCGGAATGGGGCTGCTGCTTGGATCGGGCAGGTGCGGTGCCTTCAGCGCAACCACCAGTCGGCAGGCCCAGTGGCTGCCCAACTGAGTGGAGAGGCCCATGGCCTGCTCCAGTTGCAGCCACAGGTGTTCCTGGTCAGCGTGGGTGCCGTGGTCTGCGTTGCACAAGAACAGGGTTCCACCGCGCGCGCGGTCCACCCAGCGCCAGGGTGGCTCCAAGGTGGTCGCGCAGTCCACCTTGACGAAGGTCCGCCCTGCCCCGGCGCCGCCGTGGTGGATGGCCGCCGCTGTTTGCAGGGCTTCGTTGCAGCTGGTGCCCAGCAGCGCGACCGGGCGCGCGTCGACGCAGCTTTCTTCAATGTGGCGATCGAGCGCCAACATGGCCGGGCTGGAGCCGATCAGGCACGGTGCACCCCACTGCGCCTGCACCACCCAGCGCTGGCTGGCCAAGCGTTGGACAGTGCCGGCGCACTGAGCAGCGAGCTCGGTCAGTGCCGACTCGTGCGCAGGCCCCATGAACAGGTGGGGCGACAGCTGCAACCGCAATTCGCCGAGTGGCCGGCGGGAAAATTCCAGCGCCAGCACCACGCTGTGTGGAACATGCGGAGCGCTGCGGCCCACGGCGCCGTCCACCAGCAGGGGTTGCTGCCCGAAGAGCTCCAGGCTGGCCACTTCCCACCAATGGCGGCACGCGCTGCGATCCAGCAGCCGCCGGATTTCGGCAAGCTCGTTCAGGTAGGACACGCCCGCGCGATGCGAGGCCCGGCTGGGCTCGCTGTCCGCGGCTTCCGTACAGATCAAGTGGGGCCTGCGAGGCAGGTTTTACTGCGTCACCGCAGCGCTTTGGAGCTGCGTCGCAATGGCTCTCTCGGCTGTCGGAGGATGCACTGGTGCACGGCGTTGGTCACGGCGTATCGCGCTTGAATCAAAGTACGTCTCCCTTTTCTTGGCCGTCATTTTTTTATCGGCCCATACCAGTTACCCACTTGCCATCGGACCGCTGATCGGACCTCGGTCGCACGATTCTGCGATGGGAGGCAGCGTCACCACATGGGCAAAAGCTGCGCAGCGCCAACACCATCGTCTGGCCCAGTTTTTCCGTCGTCTGCCCCACTTCGAGCGAGGGTGCGTGTCACTACTATTTGCCTGCGGCTCACGGCAAGACAAATGGCCGAACCGCAGTTTTCAAACCGTCAACCTGACCAGCAATTGGTCCAACCTACGAGGAACGCACCATGGCCTTTCCGACAGCCGTCAACGATCAAATCACCGATTCCGTCACCCAGGCCAACACCAAGGTGTTGGGCGATGCGCCCGCCATTGCGATGGGCAACCTGTACCAGGCCACGGCGCAGGCGCTGGCCAACGCAGCACACAACGCCACCAATGCGCAGCAGCAAAGCTATGTGACCTCGCAGTCCGCCACGACCATGGGCGTGGCCACTCTGTATTCGCTGGACACCGCCAGCACCGGCATGGCCACCAAAACGATCCTGACCCCCAGCTCTGGCGTTCGGGGCCTGGGCACCTGATCGCACCTGATCGCTCTCCTCGCCTTTCACTTTCCGTCAGTGTCCAGCACATTGGCGGCGCTGTGTTTCAACCCTTTCCCATCTAGCTTTCATCGGAGGATTTCATGGCCTTTCCCACCGCAGTCAACGACCAGATCACGGACTCCGTCACGCAGGCCAACACCAAGGTGTTGGGTGACGCCCCGGCCATTGCCATGGGCAACCTGTTTCAGGCCACCGCCCAGGCCCTGGCCAATGCCGCTCACAACGCCACCAACGCGCAGCAGCAAAGCTATGTGACGGCGCAGGCGGCCACCACCATGGGTGTCGCCACCCTGTACTCGGTGGACACCGCCAGCACGGGCGTGGCCACCAAAACCATTCTGAGCAGCTGATCGCTGCCAGTCGCCGTTGGTGCCTTGATTCACCGAGCCACCGCGCCACAAGCCAACAGGAGTAAAGAACATGGCCTTTCCTACCGCTGTCAACAGCCAGATCACCGATTCGGTGACTCAAAGCAACCTGCAGGTTCTGGGCACCGCGCCCGCCGTCGCAATGGGCAACCTGTACCAGGCCACGGCGCAAGCTTTGGCCAACGCGGCGCACAACGCCACCAATGCACAGCAGCAGATGTATGTGACGGCGCAAGCCGCCACCACCATGGGCGTGTCTTTGCTGTACTCGTTGGACACGGCCGCCGATGCCATGGCGACCAAGGCCATCTTCAGCGCCTGAGCACGCGCTGTGCGCGTTTTTTGTTTTGTCTTCGTCCCTTCCTTGTCAACAGCAACCCTTTAAGGAGTAGTTCACATGGCTTTCCCAACCGCAGTCAACAGTCAGATCACCGACTCTGTTTCCCAGGTCAACACCAAGGTGCTGGGCGATGCCCCGGCCGTGGCCATGGGCAACCTGTTTGTGGCCACCGGCCAAGCGCTGTCCAACGCCGCGCACAACGCCACCAACAACCAGCAACAGTCCTACGTGACCATGCAGGCCTCCACCACCCAGAGCGTGGCCACCATGTTGTCGGTGGACACGGCCAGCACCGGCGTGGCCACGGGCAAGGTGCTGGGCCTGCACTGAAGCCTTGGCGCGGTGATGGGCGACACCGGGTTCTGGCGCCATGGCGCGTAGTGCCCCCCTGAGCCTGGCGCAAGCGCCCGCCATGGCGATGGGCATGACCTATCTGGCCATGGCGGACAGCATCAGCCTGGCCATGCAGAACGCGGTGTCCAACCAGCAGCGCGGGCAGGTGACGGCGACAGCCGCCGTCACCCAGACCCTCGTCTTGATCATCAAACTTGGAGCGAATCCCAAATGAACGACCCCGGTACCGTCAACGATCAGGTGGTGGACAGCGTGAACAGTGTCACCACGCTGATCTCTGGACAGTCACCCGCGAATGCCTTTGCCATGCTGGACACGGTGATGGTCGAGACGCTGGGCATGGCCATGTACAACGCGGTCAACCGCCAGCAGAACGCGGGCATGGTGAGCTCGGCCTCCGTGACCGCCGCCTGCGCGCGCATGCTCAACGCCTACCCGCCCTACAC
>NZ_MUNZ01000095.1 GCF_002001205.1 Hydrogenophaga sp. A37 | reverse complement strand
GGGTGAGGCCCAGCGCCTGCAGGCGCTGTTCGGCGGTGGGTGTCATGCCGCTTGGTTTTTTGACGCTGGGGTGTCCGTCATGGGGTCTCGGCGACCAGGTCTGCCACCGGTTGGCCCCATCCGCCGCCGCCCGGGGTTCGAATCACGAACACGTCGTCGGGCTGCATGCTGACCTCGCCGATGTGTGACAGGTGCTCCAGGCGGCCGTCGGCGCGCTCGACCCGGTTGGCGCCGGGCTGGCCGGCCCGCCCGCCCGCCGCACCGAAAGCCCCGTGCAGGCGGCCGTTGCTGAGAATCGAGGCCGTCATCGGCGCCAGGAAGCGGATGCGCCGCTCCCCGCCGTCGCCGCCGTTCCACCGCCCCCGACCGCCAGTGCCGCTCGCGATCTCGAAGCTGTCCACCCGCACCGGGAAGCGCCACTCCAGCACCTCGGGGTCGGTCATGCGCGAGTTGGTCATGTGGGTCTGAACCACCGAGGTGCCGGCGAAGCCCTGGCCGGCGCCGGAGCCGCCGGCAATGGTCTCGTAGTACTGCCGCGTGTCGTCCCCGAAGGTGAAGTTGTTCATCGTGCACTGGCTGGCGGCCACCACCCCCAGCGCACCGTAGAGGGCGTTGGTGACGCAGGACGACACCTCCACGTTGCCCGCCACCACCGCGGCCGGGTGGCGCGGGTTGAGCAGCGAGCCCTCGGGCACGATCACCTCGATGGGCTTGAGGCAGCCGGCGTTGAGCGGAATGGCGTCGTCGACCAGGGTGCGGAAGACGTACAGCACGGCCGCCATGGTGATGGAGCGGGGCGCGTTGAAGTTGCTCGGCAGTTGGGCGCTGGTGCCGGTGAAATCGACCACCGCCGAACGGCGCTCGGCGTCGACACGCACCGCCACCCGGATGCAGGCGCCGTTGTCCATCGGGAGCTCAAACGAACCGTTGCGCAGGGCGGTGATGGCGCGCCGCACGCACTCCTCCGCGTTGTCCTGCACGTGCTGCATGTAGGCCAGCACCGTGCCCTTCCCGTACTGGCCCACCATGGCGAGCAACTCTTGCTGCCCTTTTTTGTTGGCGGCGATCTGCGCGCGCAGATCGGCCAGGTTCTGCTCCGGGTTGCGGCTCGGGTAGGGCCCTGAACGCAGCAGCGACAGCATGGCGCCGTCACGAAGCTCTCCGCGCTGCATCAGTTTGAAGTTGTCGATCAGGATGCCTTCGTCACCGATGCCGGTCGAGAACGGCGGCATCGAGCCGGGGGTGATGCCGCCGACATCCGCGTGGTGGCCGCGGCTGGCCACGTAGAACGCCGGGCGTTCCTCACCCGTCCCCAGAAACACCGGTGTGACCACCGTGATGTCCGGCAGGTGGGTGCCGCCGTGGTACGGGTCGTTGAGCACGAACACGTCGCCCTGGTTGATGCGGGCGTTGCGGTCGATGATGGAGCGGATGGACTCGCTCATGGAGCCCAGGTGCACCGGAATGTGGGGGGCGTTGGCGATGAGCTGCCCCTGGCCGTCGAACACGGCGCAAGAGAAGTCGAGCCGCTCCTTGATGTTCACCGACTGCGAGGTGTTTTGCAGGCGCAGCCCCATCTGCTCGGCGATGTTCATGAACAGGTTGTTGAACACCTCCAGCATCACCGGGTCGACCTGCGTTCCCACGGCGGCGGCCTGTACGCGCGGGCGGACCCGCTCCAGCACCAGGTCACCCAGCTCGGTCATCCGGGCGCGCCAGCCGGGGTCGATCACGGTGGTGGCATTGCGTTCGGCGATCACCGCCGGTCCGTCGACGGTGGCGCCGGCCTGCAGCGCGTCGCGCTGGTGCAGCTGGGCCGCCCGCCAGCCGGCCGGCGATCCGTCGGCCAGGCAGTACATGTTGACGATGGCCTTGGGCGGTGGCACATGCGGCTTGCCCGGCGCCACCGGCGCCGGTTGGCTCAGGGCCTCCCCGGCCAGACGGCACTCCACGTTCACGGATTCGATGATCAGGTTCCGGTCCGCCATCAGGAACGAAAAACGCTGCCGGTACGTGGACTCAAAACCGTCGCGCAGGGCCGCGATTTCGTGCGCCGGCGTGCTCGCCACCGACACCGTGCACGACAACGCGGTGTCGGTGCCCTCGTAGCGGACGAGCACACGGAACAGTGACTCCACCGCCTCGGTGTCGATGCCCTGGGCGCGCATCTCGTCGAGCGCATCTTCCTTGAGCGCCAGCAGCCTGCCGCGGGCCGCTGCCAGGCCGTGTTCGTCCAGGGTCTGTTCGACGGAGCATTCGCGCATCACCGTCTGGTCGGCCAGGCCCATGCCGTAGGCGCTGAGCACGCCCGCAAAGGGATGGGCCAGGATGCGCGTCATGCCCAGCGCGTCCGCCACCAGGCAGGCCGCCTGGCCGCCCGCGCCGCCAAAACACTGCAGCGCGTAGTCGGCCAGGTCGTAGCCGCGCGCCACCGAGATCTTCTTGACTGCATTGGCCATGCTCGCCACGGCGATCTGCAGCGCGCCGGCCGCCACCTCCTCAGCGGTGACCGCCGGCGCTTGCGGGTCCAACCGTGCTGCGTTCATGGCAACGGCCAAGTCGGCGAACCGGTCGATCACCACCTCGCGGTCCAGCGGCTGGTCGGCCGCCGGGCCAAACACCGTGGGGAAATGGTCGGGCTGGATCCGGCCGAGCATGACGTTGGCGTCGGTGGTGGCCAGGGGGCCTCCGCGCCGGTAGCTGGCGGGGCCGGGGTTGGCGCCGGCCGACTCCGGCCCCACGCGCAGGCGGTGGCCATCGAAGCGGATGATGGAGCCGCCACCGGCGGCCACCGTGTGAATGCTCATCATGGGCGCGCGCATGCGCACCCCGGCCACCTCGGTGTCGAACGCGCGCTCGAACTCGCCCGCGTAGTGGCTCACGTCGGTCGAGGTGCCGCCCATGTCGAAGCCGATGACCTTGGCCATGCCGGCGGCCTCGGCCGTGCGCACCATGCCGACGATCCCGCCCGCCGGGCCGCTGAGGATGGCGTCCTTGCCCTGAAAGTGATCGGCCTGCGTGAGCCCGCCGGAGCTTTGCATGAACAGCAGCGGAACCCCGGGCATCTGGTCGGCCACCTGCGCAACATAGCGCCGAAGGATCGGGCTGAGGTAGGCGTCGACCACCGTGGTGTCGCCGCGCGGCACGAACTTCATCAAGGGGCTGACCGCATGCGACACCGAGATCTGGCTGAAGCCCACCTCTTGGGCGATGCCTTGTGCAGCCCGTTCGTGCTCGGGCGATTGCCAGCCGTGCAGAAACACGATCGCGCAGGAACGGATGCCATCGGCGTGCGCCGCCAGCAGCGCCTGGCGCAGGCTGGCCTCGTCCAGGGGCCTGATCAGCTCACCGTCGGCCGACATGCGCTCGTCGGCCTCGATCACCCGTTCGTACAGCAGTTCGGGCAGCACGATGTGGCGCTCGAACAGGCGGGGACGGGCCTGGGTGGCGATGCGCAACGCATCGCGGAACCCGCGTGTGGTCACGAGCACCGTGCGGTCGCCCTTGCGTTCGAGCAGGGCGTTGGTCGCCACGGTGGTGCCCATCTTGACGCAGTCGACGAGCTCGGGCGTGATGCGTTGGTCCGCGCGCAGGCCGAGCAGGCGCCGAATGCCTTCGACCGCCGCGTCCTTGTACTGCTCGGGGTTTTCCGACAGCAGTTTGAGCGTGTGCAGCGTGCCGTCGGGCGAGCGCCCGACCAGGTCGGTGAAGGTGCCGCCCCGGTCGATCCAGAACTGCCAGAGAGGAGGTCGGGGAGGTTGTGGAGAGGGAATCGGGTTCATGACTGGAAGCTCACTGTTGACTGAAATAGGGAATGAAAATCTGGTTGGCCTGGGGGCCCACCTCTCGCACCCACTCGCGGGCGAAGCGCTCACCCATGCGCACCAGGGTGCCGCGCAGGTAGGGCGGTGTGGACTCGACCTGCATGCCCTCTTTGGCGAGGGTTTCGCGGGACTGCAGCGCGGCCTGTTCGGCGGCCGCCCAACCCCGTTGTTCGGCCTGGGCACTGAGCTCGGTCAGGGCGGTGCGCGCCTTCGGGTCGAGGCGCTCCAGCGCGGCGGCATTGACCATCACCAGGTTCTTGGGCATCCAGGCGTTGAGGTCGTAGAAGTGGTGCATCCACCGCCAGGCCTGCTGCTCGACCCCGGTGACCGACGAGGTGATCATGCTGTCGATGCGGCCGGTCTCCAGGGCCTTGCCGACGTCGGCCATCGCCACCTCGACCGGCGTGGCCTCCAGCATTTCCGCGATGCGGCGGGTGGTCGGGTTGTAGGTGCGCATGCGACGGCCCCGGAAGTCCGCCGCGGAGCGCACCGGTTCGACGCTGTAGAGGCCCTGACCCGGCCAGGGCACGGCGTACAGAGGGACCAGGCCCGAGGCACGCAGCGCGCGGTCCACCACCGGGCGCTGCACCTTCCACAGCCGCAGGGCGTCGGCGCCGTGCCGGGTCATGAAGGGAATGGCATCGGCCCCGCAGACGGGCCAGGCGCCGGCCATGGTGGTCATGATGCATTCGCCCACCTCCGGTTGGCCCGTGGTCACCGCTTCCGGGATCTTGGCCAGCGGCGCCAGCTTGCCGTCGGCCACCACCTGCCAGCTGAGGGCGCCCTGGGTCGCTTCGGAGAGGGCCTGCCCCAGCCAGCGCAGCGTGGCGGCGTGGAAGCCGTCGCTGCGGTAGCCGGTGGCCACGGTCCACTGGGTGGGCGCGGCGAACAGGGGGCGGGCGACAGAAAGTCCTGCCAGGGTGGCCGCGAGGGCCACCGGCACATGTCGACGGTGCATGGGTTACTCCTTTGTCGGCGCTGGCGCGAAGGGCCAGCGACGGCTACTGCATGACGCTGGGCAGCCAGGTCACGACCCCTGGCACGAAGTAGACAAAGAGAACAAAGGCGCACATCAGCCAGAACAAGGGCATCGAGACCTTGGCGATCCAGGTGATCTCGCGTTTGGTCAGCCCCTGGATGACGAACAGGTTGAAGCCCACCGGTGGCGTGATCTGGGCCATCTCCACCACCAGCACGATGAAGATGCCGAACCAGATGAGGTCGAAGCCGGCGGCCTCCACGGTGGGCAAGAGCACGGCCATGGTGAGCACGACCATCGAGATGCCGTCGAGGAAGCAGCCGAGCACGATGAAGAACATCACCAGCATCACCATCAGGGCAAAGGGCGACAGGCCCAGACCGCCGATCAGTTCGGCGAGGTGGCGCGGCAGGCCGATGAAGCCCATGGACAGCGTCAGGAACGAGGCGCCGGCCAGGATCAGGCCGATCATGCAGTACACCCGGGTCGCCGAGGCCAGCCCGTCAAAGAGCCGCTCGCGGGTCATGGAGCCTTCGACGACCGACAGGAGCAGCGAGCCCGCCACCCCCAGCGCCGCCGCCTCGGTGGCCGTGGCCACGCCGGAGTAGATCGACCCGAGCACCAGCGCGATCAGGGCAACCACCGGCAGCAGGTGACGGCCCTCGTACAGCTTCTGGCGCAGGGTCATCGACGCATCGGCGGCGGGGATCTGGTCGGGATGGCGCAGGGACCACACCACGATGTAGCCCATGAAGACGAGCGCCAGCAGGATGCCCGGGATCACGCCGGCCATGAACAGCTTGGCGATGGACACGTTGGCCGCCACCCCGTAGACGATCATGATGATCGAGGGCGGGATCAGCAGGCCCAGTGTGGCGGCGCCCGACAGGGTGCCGACGGACAGGGGCACGGGGTAGCCCCGTTTGTCGAGCTCGGGCAGCGTGATCTTGCCGATCGTGGCGCAGGTCGCGGCCGATGAGCCAGAGACGGCGGCAAAGATTGCGCAGCCGATCACGTTGACGTGCAGGAGGCGTCCGGGCAGCTTGTTGAGCCACGGTGCCAGGCCGCGAAACATGCCCTCGGCCAGCTTGGACCGGAACAGGATCTCGCCCATCCAGAGGAACAGCGGCAGCGCGGTCAAGGTCCAGCTGGTGGTGCTGCCCCAGATGGTGAGCACCATGGCGTCGCCCACGGGCCGCTCGGTGAGCAGCTGCATGGCGATCATTGCCACGCCCAACAGGGACAGGCCGATCCACAGGCCGGAGCCCAGGACCAGCAGCATGAAAAGAATCAGAGACAGTGCGATGAGTGCGTCCATGGGGTTCTCCGTTATTCGACCCGTGCCGCTTCACCGGCGGGCGCATGCTGGAAGAAGGGCCGACCCAGCAGGTGGCTCAGCGTGGCGTCCACGCAGGCCAGTGCCAGGCCGGTGGCCCCCACCGCCATGGTCAGCTGCGGGATCCACAGCGGGGTCGCGTCCATCGACTGGGAGATGTCGTGCGTGGTGTACGACATCCACACCATTCGGACGCAGTACCAGGCCAGGAAAGCGCACAAGGCACTGGCCGACAGCAGGCTCCAGACCTGAAGCACCCCGCGCCAGCGCATCGAAGCTTTTTCCATCAGCAGGGTGACGCGGATGTGCTCGTTGCGTTGAAAGGTGGCGGGCAAGGCCAGGAACAGGGCGGCTGCGATGGCATAGCCCGCATAACCGTCCAGCCCTGGGACGTCCCAGTCCATTTGCCTCGCGAGCACGCCCAGGGCGACCACGGCAAAGGCGGCGGCCATGCCCAGCATGGAGAGCCAGGCCATGGCGCGGTAGATCAGGTCCAGAAGGGTTCTCATGGCCTCAGGGCTTGCGGAAGCCGTCAACGATCGCTTGGCCGTCCGCGCCCGCGCTGACCAGCCACTCACCGGTCAGCTTGTCGCCGATGGCCTTGAGTTCCTGCTTGAGCGCCGGGCTCGGGTCGGCCACCTTCATGCCCTTGGCGGCGAGCTCCTTCTGGTACTCGGCGTCCTTGGCTTCGCTCAGGCGCCAGCCGCGGTCTTGGGCCACCATGGCCGCCTTGCTCATCGCTTCCTGGGTGGGTTTGTCCAGCGCGTCGAAGGCCTTTTGCGAGACCACGACGGCGTTCTTGGGCAACCAGGCGTTGACCCGGTAGAAGTGCTTCACGCTCTCATACAGCTTGTTCTCGACACCGCTGGCGCTACTGGTGAGAAAGTTCTGCACGGCGCCGGTGGCCAGCGCCTGCCCCAGCTCGGCCAGCTGGATCGTCGTGGGTTGTGCGCCGGCCAGTTGCGCGATGCGCGAGGTGGCGGGGTTGTAGGCGCGCATCTTGGTGCCCTTGAGGTCGTTCAGCGACTCGACCGGTTTGGCGCTGTACAGGCTCTGGCCTGGCCATGGCACCGTGTACAGCAGCTTCATGCCCTGAGCGGCCAGGAGTTTTTCCAGGTGGGGGCGCTCCACCTGTGCCAGCTTGCGGGCCTCGGCGTAGCTGTCGGCCAGGAACGGCAAGGAGTCGGCGCCGAACAGCGGGTTCTCGTTGCTGTGACCCGAGAGGATGAATTCACCGGCCTGCACCTGGCCAGTCTGCACCGCGCGCTTGATCTCGTTGGCCTTGTAGAGCGACGCGCCGGGGTGCAGGGTGATCTTGAGCTTGCCGCCCGTGGCCTTGTCGACGTCATTGACGAAGGTCTGCAGGTTCTCGGTCTGAAAGCTGCTGACCGGGTAGGCCGTGGGCATGTCCCACTTGACCGGCGTCTGTGCCAGCGCCGGTGCGCCGGCGCAGGTCAGGAAGGCGGCGGCGCTTGCGGCCGTCAGGAAAAGTCGTTTGGTGGTGTGCATGTCAGCTCCTGGGGGTGGTTGGAACAAGGAAGGAAGAGAGGAAAAAAGGGTCAGCCCAGACCCAGTTGGTCGTTCAGCCGGTCCGTGACCAACATGCACCCCGGGGCGTGGGTGATGCAGAACGGGGGCTTGGCAACGGCGATCGCGGCCTGTGGTGTGACGCCACAGGCCCAGAACACCGGCAGCTCGTCGGGCATGACCTGCACGGCGTCGCCGTAGTCGGGCCGTTGCAGGTCGTTGATGCCGATGAGTGAGGGGTCTCCGATGTGGATGGGTGCGCCATGCACCTCGGGAACCCGCGAGGTGATTTGCACGGCGCGGATCGCATCGGCCGCCTTCATGGGGCGCATCGTGACGACGAGCGGGCCGTGAAACGGGCCGGCTCTGCGGGTGGCGATGTTGGTTCGGAACATGGCCACGTTGAGCCCCTGTTCCACGTGCCGCAGGCGGATGCCACCGGCCAGCAGGCCGTGCTCAAACGAGAAGGAGCAGCCCAGCGCAAAGGTCACGAAGTTGTCCTGCCACAGGGCCGTCAGGTCGGTCGGCTCGTCGACCAACTCACCGCCTTGCCACACGCGGTAGCGGGGCACATCGGTGCGGACGTCCAGGTCCTGGCCCAGATCGGTCAGGCGGTATTGGCCTGGCTCGCTGACCGACAGCAGGGGGCAGGGCTTGGGGTTGCGCTGGCAGTAGCGCAGGAAATCATCGGCCAGTGATTTGGGCAGGATGGCCAGATTGGCCTGCACGTGGTGGCGAGCCAGTCCGCTGGTGTGGCCGGTCAGTTGACCGAGCCGTGCGGCACGGCGCACCTCGAGTGCGCTGGAGCCGGTGTGCAATGGGATGGGTGGGTTGGTGGTCATGCTGGATGCGGGCGGTCATTGGCGAATGCCGCGAATTCTGAGCACGTTGCCCCGATCCATCCAACGAGAAATTTGCGCGCAGGGTCATCGAAAAAATTGATGACCTGATCGAGTGCGCGTTTACCCTGATAAGGTAAACCCTAGGCACCAGAAGGGTGCGAGCGCCGTCGTCGGGACGCGGCGGAGGTCTTCAGGTGGTTCATGGCCGAGCTCAGAAGCGACTCGGTGAGGCTGCTGGTCGGGTCTTCCCGGTAGCTCGCATGGATGGGCAGCGGGGCCAGCGCCGGTGTGCCCGGCAGCCGCTTGAGGGGCGAGCGCTGGGCCAGGTCGTCGATCACCTCGGAGGGCAGGGTGGCGACCCCGAATCCCGCTTCGACCAGCTGCACCATGGCCGATATTGACGAGATGTTGTGCACCCGGGGCGGTGAGGTGTGTTCGCCCTGGAAGAGTTCGAGCAAGGCCTGGTGGGGCTGCGATCCGCGCTGGAAGGTCATCAGCTCGAAACAGGCCAGGTCGTTGAGCCGGTAGCGGCTGGCCTGATGAATGTCGACGCGCCCGACGAAGGACAAGGCCATGGACGGCAGCGCCACGGTGCGCAGGCCGGCGTCGGTGGCCGGGATGGCCGCAAACACCAGGTCCAGCGCGCCACGCTTGACCTGGTCCACGAGCACGGGCGAGGTTTCCACCGTCAGTTCGAAGGCAAAGTCGGGTTGTTCCGAGCGCATGCGCACCAGCCACCCGGGCAGCCAGCTGTGCACCACGGACTCGATGGCACCAATGCGCACGGTGACCAGGCCACTGCTGTTGTGGCCCATGGCTTCCTTGATCTGGCGCTGCACGGACAGCAGCTGCTGGGCCATGACGTGAAAGCGCTGCCCGGCAATCGTGAGGCGAAACTGCTTGTCGCGCCGGTCGACCAGCACCGTGCCGAGCTCTTCTTCCAGCGCTGAAATCCGCGCCGAGAGAGCGGACTGGGTGATGTGCAGCTTCTGGGCGGCGCGCGTCACGCTGCTCAGCGAGACCGCCCAGTGAAAGGCTTCGACAAATCGCAGATTCATGGAGGCGATCATCCTCCACCTGTGCCACGCACTCAACGCCTTTGCGTGGGCATGAGCGAAAGACTTTCGGCCTCTCAGCTCATCCCGATGGGGTCTTCATCTCGTTCAAAAGCCACTGGACAAACCGCTGGGTCTGCGGGCTCGCGTTCGGGGCCACACCGACGCAGTGGCTGCTCAGTGCCATCCGCACATCGGGCAAAGGGCAGACCAGGCGCCCCGACGCCACGTCATGGGCGATCAGGGATGTCGGCGCCAAGGCGAAGCCCAGCCCATCCACGGCGGCCTGCAGCACAAAGTGCAGGTGCTCGAACTGCAGGCAACCGGCGGGCTTCAACGCGGGCAGGTTCGCCCGCTGTGTCCAGTGCGCCCAGTCGTTGCTGCGCGATCTGGACAGCAGCAGCACATGGGACGCCAGCGACGCGGGGTCAGTGACCGGAGACCGGGCAAACAGCGCGGGCGATCCCACGACAAGGGCCTCGTCTTCCAGGCACGGGTGGATCTGCATCGCGGGCGGCCACCCGCGGGTGCCACGCCGGATGGCCAGGTCGAAAGGATCCTGCGCCTTGTCGGGCGGCAGGGTGCTGGTCATCACCTGCGGCTCGATGTCCGGGTGCAGGGCCACAAACCCCGGCAACCTCGGGATCAGCCAACGCACCGCGAACGTGGGCCGGACGTTGATCTTCACGGTGCGCGGTGGCGCGCTGCCCCTGAGCGATTCGGCGGCCGCGCCAATCTGCTCCAAGGCGGGGCCGATCTGCGTATGGAACTGGTGGCCGGCGGCCGTGAGCAGCACCTGCCGGGTTCTGCGTTCGAACAGGGCCACGCCCAGGTGGGCCTCCAACACCTGAATCTGGCGGCTGATCGCGCTGTGCGTGACGTGCAGTTCCAGCGCGGCCCGGGTGAAGCTCAGATGGCGCGCGGCCGCCGCAAAAGCACGGACCGCGTTCAACGGAGGCAGGCGGGGCAACATGCGTGCGATTTTCTCACGCGTACCGCGCAGGAATACCGTTTGTCGAGCGTGGTGGTGTTGCGCACCATGCACCCATGCCAGCGCCCACCCTCCCTTCAAGCTATGACCGCGAC
>NZ_MUNZ01000042.1 GCF_002001205.1 Hydrogenophaga sp. A37 | reverse complement strand
GAGCACAGGGCCCCGAGCAGAATGGCACAAGCACCATGCTGCACAGCACAATCTCCGCTCCAGAACGCTGAGAGGACCGCATCCCATGGCCACACCACCCCGCGCCTCCGCCCGCCCACCGAAGCGCGCGCCCGGCACCCACCTGCTCATCGACCTCGCCCTGCAAGGCGGCGGTTCGCACGGCGCCTTCACCTGGGGCGTACTCGACCGCCTGCTGGACGACGAGCGGCTGGAGATCTCAGGCATCAGCGGCACCAGCGCCGGCGCCATGAACGCCGTGGCCCTGGCCGCGGGCCTGATGGAAGGCGGCCGCGTGGGCGCGCAGGCCTGCCTCGCCCGCTTCTGGAAAAGCGTGGCCGAATCCTCGTCCTTTCACCACCTGGAGACCGGCCCGCTCGGCGCGCTGTTCGGCACGCAAAACCCCTGGCTTCAGGCGGCCATGGCCCCTTGGCAAACGGCCGCGAAATACGTCGGCGGCCAGTTCTCGCCCTACCAGTTCAACCCGCTCAACCTCAACCCGCTGCGCAAAATCCTGGAAGACACGGTGAATTTCGAGCATGTGCGCGCCTGCCACCGCACCCAGCTGTTCATCGCGGCCACGCACGTCGCCACCGGTGAGCTGCACGTGTTCCGCCAGGACGAGCTCACCGCCGACATGGTGCTCGCCTCGGCCTGCATGCCGTTGCTGTTCCAGGCGGTGATGGTGAAGGGCGAGGCCTACTGGGACGGCGGCTACGCCGGCAACCCCACGCTGATGCCGCTGATCAGCGAAACGCCCGCAGACGACCTGATGCTGGTGCAGATCAACCCCGACCGGCGGGACCGGATTCCCACCCAGGCCAGCGACATCCTCGACCGCGCCAGCGAGGTCACCTTCAACGCCAGCCTGCTCAAAGAACTGCGCACCATCGGCCTCATCAAGGAGCTGCTGAACGACGCCGGCCGGCCCGACACCAGCTTCCAGCGACCGCTGTTCCGCCGCGTGGACGACCTGCGCCTGCACAAGATCAGCGCCGAAGCAGAGCTCTCGCCGTTCGGCGCATCGAGCAAGACCGAGACCGGCTGGTCCTTTCTCTCCCAGCTGCATGGCATTGGCCGGCGCGCGGCCGACGACTGGCTGCACGAACACGGCAAGCACCTCGGCCAGCGCTCGACGTATGCGCTGCCGGAGGTGTACACGGGCTGATGGCTGCTCCGGTTCTGACAGGGATGCAGGCGAAGCAGCAGCGCGCCTGTGCCAATATTCAACGGCATTCGGTTCAGCCGATGCTTTTCTGCTTTTCAGGGACATGACATGACGACTTTCACCGAACACCCGCCCGTGCCCGAAGTGCTGCAGGAAGCACTCAAGGACCATCCTGAGCTGATTGCGAGACTGGAAGAGGGACTGACAGCCGTCGGTCTCAGGCCAGACATGAGCAAGGCGCAACGAACCGATCAACTGGAGCGAGCGTTTTGGCGATTGGAAGGCGACATGGACAGCTTCGTCGAAAGCGCCAGTGATGAAGTGGCCGCTGCCGACGCGGCAGGGGATACCGACAAAGCTGCCAACGCGCGAAAGAAATTGCGCCTCCTGCAACTGCACCGACGCGATGGCGGAGAAGAACTGATGAAGTTCTTCGCTTGGGACCAGGATTGAGGGAGCGGGCCATGGCACACGACTACCCCGCCATTCCAGCCGACCAGCACGACCGGATCCTCAAGAATCAGATCCTTCAGGACGCAAAGTACACACAGGTCACTGGGGGACACGCCCGTCCGAAAGCCATCATCCTGGCGGGACAACCTGGTGCCGGCAAGGGCGGTCTGGCACGCACAGCACTTTCAGAGATGGACGGAAATGCGGCGGTGATCGATCCGGACGATCTGCGCAGCGCTCATCCCGACGCACGCACCCTGCGCGGCCTGAAGCCATACACCTGGTCTGGAGAAACACACAGCGATGCCAGCCGCTGGGCGCAGGAGCTTCGAGCTGACGCAGTGGCCCAGCGCAAGAACCTGGTTCTGGACACCACCATGCCCAGAGCCGATGTCATCAAAGACCTCCAAGCCAAGGGCTACGACGTAGAGATACGCGCTGTCGCAGCCCACCGACTCGAGAGCGAGCTGGGTGTTGACAAACGGTTCACCGATGACCTGGATCGTCGAGGCCACGGCCGCTACGTCCCCCAGGAGGTTCGTTCGGCGGTGTATCAACAACTCCCCGGCGCCCTCGACGACGTGGCGAAGCAGACCGGCGTCCCGGTCCAGGTCTACGACCGCGAAGGCCGGCTGCATTTCGATTCACGCACATCCCCCAAGGCTTCGCCAGGTCAGGCGCTGGAGACGGCCCGCAGCGGCCGGTTGACGCAGGAACGCCTCAACGACCTGCACCAGTCAACCGACGCGCAACGCCAATGGCACCGCACCTTGCCAGAGCGCGTGCCCAACGAGCGCGTGAACGCCGACACCGCCAGCCACCTGCTCGACGAACGCCGCGCGCTGGCGGTCGAACCCGGCGTGCAGCGGCTGCACAACGAGGTCGGTGGTCACCGAGCCGTCCGGCCCACGATCAAGGCGGCCGGCGTTCTGGGCACGGCGTATGGCGCCTTTGAGGGCAAGCAGCAGATCGACGCCGCCATCGACACCGCGCGCTCCAACCGCGAGCAGTGGGTGCGCGGCAGCGAGGAAGCGGCCAACCAGGGCACCAAGGCCGTGCTCACCGGCACCGCGGCCACCGTGGGCGCGATCCCCGGTGCTGCCGCCGGCACGCTCACCAGCCCCGTCACCGGCCCGGTCGGCCCCGTGGTGGGTGGCCTGGCCACCGGCGGTGCCGCGGCCTACGGCGCTGAGAAGCTCTACGAAGACTCGCGCCTGCAGCGGTGGAGCAAGGCACTGGGCCGCGAGGTGGGCGAACTGGGCTACGACCACGTGTCCAAGGAAGGCCGCTTGCTCGGCCAGGTCAACAGCCTGAAGCAAGACCTGCAGAGCGAAACCGACCCCGCCCAACGCGCCCAGCTGCAGACCCGCCTGAACGAGACCAGCGAAACATTCAGCACGGAAGCCGAGCGCAACGGCCGCAGCTTCGAAGCCCGTGCCGGCATCGACAAGGCCTGGGAGCAGACCCACGCGAAATACCCCAAGGTGGACAAGGACGATGTCAACGACGCGCTGGCGAAACACGTCGACGCGGGCAAGCGCCCCGCCGATGCCGCTCGCGGCGCGCTGAGCGACGCCGTGCACGAGCGGTACCCGCGCGCCCTGCCCCACCAGCCGGTGGAGAACTACCGGGCACTGAGCAACCAGCAGTTGGCCGAGAAACACGGCCAGTACGTGGGCGAGGTGGCACAGGGCCGCCAAGCCGTTTTGGCGCTGGCGGCCAACAAGGACCCGCACAACAACGTCGACCAGGGCTGGCCCAAAGCCCTGGCGCAGGAGCGACAGGCTGGGCGGGTGAAGGACGGGCTGAACGAACTGTGGCGCGACACCGGCCACCTGGGCGCGATCCGCGAAAGCATGCAAGAGCGCGGCATGAAGCTGCCCGAGCTGCCGGCCGAACTGAGCCCCAAGGCGACTTCAACGACGACATCAACGAGCCCCCGGGCCGAGCGCTCGCCGCAGCAGGAGCGACACCACCAGCTCGCACAGGCCCAGCTCGGCCCGGCCCTGAGCGCGCGGGGCCACAGCCCTGAACAGATCGAACGCGTCAGCGCGGCCGCCGTGGGCCACGCCCAGCAACACGCGCACCGGGGCGACGTGCGGGCGTTTCACCTGAGCAAGGACGGCGAGCGCGTGGCGGTGGTGCAGGAGAGCGCGCCCGTCAGCGAGTTCAGCGTGAAGGCCGCGCAGAGCCAGAGCGCCGACCAGCACCTGGAGCGCGCCCATGCGGTGGCCCAGACGCAGGCGCGCGAGCAGACCGGGGAACGGACACAGGTCAGCGCCCCGCAACGCGAGGCGCCACAGCGCGCCATGGCGTGAGCCTCAGGGCGGCGCCAGGCCCCTCGTTTCAGCAACCTCGGCTGCTCCCGGACTCACTCAGCTCTCGACCATGTCCACCGCCAGCTGCTCGTCAGGCAACGTGAAATAGAACGCCGCACCCTGGCCCACCGCGCCCTCGCCGCGCACCTCGCCGCCATGGCGGCGGATCACACGGCTCACCGTCGCCAGCCCCACGCCCGAGCCCTCGAACTCGTCGTGGGCATGCAGCCGCTTGAAGGGCTGGAACAGCTGGGCCGCGTAGGCCATGTCAAAGCCCGCGCCGTTGTCGCGCACGCAGAAAACGGTCACGCCCTCCGCCTCGTGGCGCTCCTGCGTGAACGATATGCGGGCGTTGGGCGTCTCGCTGGTGTATTTCCAGGCGTTGCCCAGCAGGTTTTGCAACACCACCAGCATCAGTCCGGGGTCGGCCGTGGCCATCATCCCGGCCTCCATGTGCCAGTCCACCACACGCTGTGGCTCGGCGATCTGCAGATCCCGCACGACCGACCACGCCAGCTCGCTCAGGTCCACCGGCACCTGGCGCACCTCCGTGCGGCTCAGGTGCGCCAGCGACAGCAGGTCGGTGATCAACTGCCCCATGCGGCGCGAGCCGTCCTGGATGCGCCGCAGGTGGCGGCGACCGATGTCGGACATCGCCCCGGCCTCGCCCTCTTCCAGCACGCAGGCAAAGCCGTTGATGCTGCGCAGCGGCGTGCGCAGGTCGTGCGACACGCTGTAGGCAAACGCCTCCAGTTCGCGGTTGACCAGCGCCAGTTCGCGCGTGCGCTCGGCCACGCGCAACTCCAGTTCGTCGTTGAGCTGCTTCAGCGCCAGCTGCGCCGTGCGCACCTCGGTGATGTCCAGCACCGTGCCCATGCTGCGCACCGGCCGGTCGCCGTCGTACTCGGTCACGCCCCGCTCGCGCACGTACTTCACCCGCCCGCCGGGCAGCAGCAGCCGGTGCACCACGTTGTAGGTGCGGCGATCGCGGACCGAGGCGTCAAAGGCCTGCTGCACCAGGGCCTTGTCTTCCGGATGCACCGACGCGAGGAAGCGCTCGAACGAAGGTTGCGACAGCGCCGGATCGACCTCGAAGATGCGGTACACCTCGTCGGACCACCACAGCCGGCCCGAGCCCAGGTCGTACTCCCAGCTGCCCAGGCCCGCCAGCTGCTGCGCCTCATTCAGCCCCGCCTCACTGCGCGCCAGCGCCCGCTGGCTGCGCGCCATGCGCAGCTGGTCCCGCACGATCACGCCGCCAAAGCCCATCAACAGCAGGGACAGGACCCCGGTGACCAGCAGGTTGCGCCGCAGCGCCGGCGCCAGCGGCGCCAGCACCGAGTCGTCGGCCAGGCCGACCGACACCACCAGCCCCGCACCGGCCAAACGGTGCCAGCCGTAGGTGCGTGGCGCGTGGTCGACCACGTCGTTCCCGCGGTAGGTGCCGCGCACCAGGGCCAGATCGGTCCGGAACGGGTGGTCCCCCGGCACCAGCTGGCCCATCGACGCCTCGTTGCTCCTGCTGCGCGCCAGGTAGTGGCCACCCGGGTGCAGCAGCGACACCACGTCCTGGTCCGACAGCTCCAGCTGGCCCAGTTCGCGGGCGATGTAAGCCGACTCCACCACCATGTAGATCACCCCGTCGAAACGCCCCTGGCGCAGCAGCGGTCGATCCACCACAAACACCCAGCGCTCGGTCAGGCGCGAACGCACCGTCGCCGACACCCGCATCGCATCGGCGCCCTGGCGCGCCACCTGAAAGCTGTCGCGGTCGCCCACATAGCGCCCGGTTTCCAGCCCCAGACTGTTGTAGGCCAGATGGCCACTGGCGTCGGCCACCGAAACGTGCGAGACCAGGCCCGGCGGCAAGCTGGCCAGTGCGTCCTTCGCCAGCACGTCGAAACGCTCCCGCGGCTCGCGCCTCCAGTGGTCGCGCAGCGTCCGGAGCGTGACGTCCATCGTGTTGAGTTGCGCCTGCACCTGCCCGGCCATCGCATCGGCCACGTGCAGGCTGCGCTGCTCGGCCTGCAGCAGCACCTGCTCGCGCAGCTGTGCCTGCGCGTGCAGCGACTGCCACCACAACACGCCCGCGGCCAAGCCGGCGAACACGATCACCAGCGCCACAAAGGAACGCATGCGGTGGTTCAAAGGAAGGTCTCCATGCTGAATCGGGTTGCGAAAGGTTCACTCCGGCAAAGATCCAGCGGGGCCAGGCTGAGGCGGATGAAGTCGTGAAGTGCCATGCGGTGAGTCCAGAAACAAAACCCTGTTGTCCGGGTATATCGGTGGAAATCGGCTCGCATTGAGCCCCGGTACAGCCGCCGATCAGCCGCTCAGTACAGTGCGGCAAACTGCTCGACCAGGGGCGTCGGCCCGGCCAGGATCAGGTGATCCCCGGGCTTGATTTCGGTCTCGGGCTGGGCGTAGATGAAGTCCTGGTGGCGGCGCTTGATGCCCACCACCGTGATGCCGTGCTTCTTGCGCACGTTCGACACCGCCAGTGTCTTGTTGTGCGTCTCCATCGGCGCGCGGGTCTTGGCGATGGCAAAACCGTCGTCGAACTCGATGAACTCCATCATCTTGCCCGTCACCAGGTGCGCCACCCGCTCGCCCATGTCGGCCTCGGGGTAGATCACGTGGTGCGCGCCCACCCGCTCGGCAATGCGCCCGTGTTGCGGGCTGTTGGCCTTGGCCCAGATGTCCTTCATGCCCATCTGCGCCAGGTTCAGCACGGTCAGCACGCTCGCCTCCAGGTTGGCGCCGATGCTCACCACCGCGTGCGAGAAGTCGGTCACCGACAGCTGCTGGAGCGCCTGCAGCTCGGTGGCGTCCGCCTTGACGACGTGCGGCAACTCGTGCGCCAGGTCCTGCACCACCTCCTCGTCGGTGTCCATGGCCAGCACCTCGTGCCCCGCCGCCACCAGCGCACGCGCCACGCTGGCGCCAAAGCGCCCCAGCCCGATGACGACCACGCTGTCGCCCCGTTTTGAGTTTGATTTAGCCAACAATCGGTTTCTCCTCGGGATATCGGTACGCCCTGGGTACCTGGTTGATCGCCAGTGCCAGCGCCAGCGTGACCACGCCCACGCGGCCGGCGTACATCAGCGCAATGATCACGCCCTGCGCGCCGGGCGGCAGTTCGGCCGTGATGCCGGCGGACAGGCCCACCGTGGCAAAGGCCGACACCACCTCGAACATCAGCTTCTCCAGCGGCAAATGATCCGCCAGCGGAATGATGAGCAACAGCCCGAGCGACACCGCCGCGCCGCTGAGCACCAGGATCGACAGCGCCTGGCGCTGCACCTGGGTGCCGATGCGCCGCCCGCGCAGCTCCACGTCGGCGCGGCCGCGGATCTCGGCCCACACGATCAGCAGCAGCAGGAACACCGTGGTCACCTTCACGCCGCCGGCCGTGCCCGCGCTGCCGCCGCCGATGAACATCAGCACACAGTGCAGCACCAGCGACTCCATCTTCAGCGCGCCGATGTCCACCGCGTTGAACCCCGCCGTGCGCGCCGAGACCGAGGTGAACATCGCCGCCAGCCACTGATCGGCCAAGCCCAGGGGCCCCAGCGTCTTGGGGTTGTTGTGCTCCACCAGCCACAGCGCCAGCGTGCCCAGCAGCACCAGCGCCGCCGAGCCCCAGACCGTCAGCGTGGTGTGCACCGACCAACGCGCGTGCCGCTTGCGGCGGTTGGCCCAGAGCTCGGTGATGACCGGAAACCCCAGCCCGCCCACCACAATGGCCAGCATCAGCGGACCCAGCACCCAGCCGTCCGTCACGTGGCGCATCACGTTGTCGGGCCAGGTGGAAAAACCCGCGTTGTTGTAGGCCGAGACCGAGTGAAACGCGCCCTGCCACAGCGCCTCGCGCCAGCCCAGACCCATCGTCATGGCGAAGCGCGCCGCCAGCCACAACGCCACCACGCCCTCCACCACCACCGTCACCACCAGCACCATGCGCGCCACCGAGCGCACGTCGCCCAGCGACAGCGCGTGCGTTTCCGACTGCAGCAACAGCCGCGTGCGCAGCTTCATGTGGCCGCCGATCAAGAGGCCCATCAGCGTGGCCGAGGTCATCATGCCGAAGCCCCCGAGCTGAAACAGCGCCATCACCAGCCCCTGGCCCAGCGGGCTCCAGTAAGTGCCCGTGTCCACCACCACCAGCCCGGTCACGCACACCGCCGAGGTGGCGGTGAACAGCGCCGTCAGCCACGGCGCGCTCTCGCCGCTGGCGCTGGCCCAGGGCAACATCAGCAGCGCCGTGCCCAGCACGATGGTGGCCAGAAACGCCAGGGCCAGCACGGCGGCCGGGTGGGTGGGCAGGTGGTTCTTCATGGGCTGGGCGGGGGAGTGAGCGAGTCTAGTCTGTCGCAGAGGTGGCGCCGGTCCCCGCGGCCACAGCGGGCGGGCGGCCTTACCATGCACGCCGTACCGCACAGCAGCGGTACGCAGCCAGGGAGGATTCCACACATGAACACGGTCACCGTGAACCGCATCGAACCGCGCATCCAGTTGGTGCGCGGCATCAAAGTCATCATCGACGCCGATCTGGCGGAGCTGTATGGCGTGCCCACCAAACGCCTGAACGAGCAGGTCAAACGCAACATCGAGCGCTTTCCGCCCGATTTTCTGTTCCAGCTGACGGATGCAGAAAAAGGCGAGGTGGTCGCAAACTGCGACCACCTCGCCAAGCTCAAATTCTCCAGAACGCTGCCCTACGCCTTCACCGAACACGGCGCCATCCAGGCCGCCAACGTGCTGGCGTCGGCCCAAGCGGTGGAGATGGGCATCTACGTCGTGCGCGCCTTCGTCAAGCTGCGCGAAGCAGCCATCGAACACCGCGATCTGGCGAAACGGCTGGATGCTCTAGAAGAGAAAACCGAAGCCCTTGCCATGGACCACGACAGCTTCAGTCGCAATACCCGCGTCCAACTGCGGCAGGTGCTCGATGCATTGCGCGAACTCACGGTGCCGCCCGATCCGCCCAAGCGGCCCATCGGCTTCGTGCCACCCGAGGACAAGGGCGCTGCCAAACCGCCCAAGGCCCGGCGCACGGACTGAGCACGATGCCCCGACGCGTTTCGGGACGCGGGGGTGTGAGACACCTCTTCGCGTGGTCGCAGGCAGCGACCACCTCCCTGCCGCGTCAACCCCGCCAGCCGCCGCCCACCCGCTGCGCGCGGCCCAGGGCTTCGAGGGTTTCAAGGATGCGGGGCAGGCCCTTTTTCCACGGGCCTTTGCCTTTGAAGCTGGCCTCGATAGCCGGTAGCGGCAGCGGCGCGGGGCTGGCGCTGAGCAACTGCGCCACTGCGCGCACCTGCTCAGGCAGGGTGGACGGCCAGGGCTGGGTGAGGGTGGCAGCGGGTGCTGTGGCAGAGGTTTCGGCAAGTGTTTCTGCGTTGTCCGCCGTCACGTCGGCGAGGGCTTCGGCCTCGGCTTCGGTTTCCACACCGGCGATGCCCGCTTGCTCGGGCTGCGGTGCCGGGGTTGCTGCCGCCGCTCGCCGCGCCGGGTCTTGGAACTCGGGGCGCAGCCAGCGCACCGTGCCGGCGGCTTCTTCGGCGGCGCGTTTCGCGTTCAGCGCCACCAGCCGCTCCAGCAACGCTTCGGTCCAGGCGGCGCGCGCGGCTTCGTCGCTCCACGGCACGGCGCCCAGGTCGTTCCAGCCGTAGGCCTGCAGCACGGCGGCGTCCAGTTCGTCGTGCAGGCTCTGCAGCACGCTCACCAGGCCCTGCTCGTGCAGCGCCTTGTCTTTGGCGTTGAGTGGTTCGCCGCGGCGCAGCTTGTCGAGCACGTTGTAGAGCCCCGTGAGCGTGACAGTTTCAAACGCCGCCTGCCGCGCCTTGCGGTGCGCGTCCAACTGCTCGGCGAGCTGGCGGATGCGCTCGGTGAGCGCGGGCGTGAGGCCGGTGTCGTCGCTGGGGAAGGGGAAGGTTTCGAAGCAGCGCGACTTGTTGTAGCGCGGATCGTTGCCAACGCCGAGGCGACCGCCTGCGGCCAGTGCCCATTCGACGTGGATCTGGCTGGACAGCACGCCCAACCAAGCCGCATCGTTCGATGCGATGGCGATCAGCATGTTGTCCGGCAGCACACTCGCATCGAGGAACTGGAACGTGCGGTGTTTCGCCGTTTCGACCGTGGCGATGTAACACGGCAGACCGACAAGCTGGCGCCGCATTTCTTGCCGTGGCTTGCCAAACTGCCACCAGAGCGCAGCGTATCCGGCGCCGTCTTTGGAATCGCTTTTGGCATCGCGCTCTGGCTTCACGCGCTCCAACAACCATTGGAAAACCGCCGGGAAGCGCTCGCGCAGTTGTTCGGCGTTCAGGCCGAATGCGTCGATCACCTGCACGTCGCGCGACTTGGCCATGAGGTCGCGGCCGTTGCGGTATTCGCGGATGAGGGGCACCTTGGCGGGCGAGCCCTCACCCCCGCCCTCTCCCAGGGGGAGAGGGAGCAAGGCTGCAGCCTCTTCGCGTGTGACGATGAAACCACCGCCATGCAGCTTTACGCCCGGTGACGAGACGCCCGTGTTGGCCCGCAGCGGTCCCGCCGCCGCCACGTTCGCGCCAAGGCTGAGGTCCGCATGGATCAACCCCTGGCGCTCGTCGAGCGCGACCTCCACCTCGCCGTCCGCGCCGCTGCGTTCATCGGTCACGCGCCGCAAGCGCCCTTCCAGCCCGGCGCCTCTCGCGGCCACGGTCATGGCGATGCGCACCGCTGCACCATTGGCGCTGTCCACCCACGGATGGTCGGGGATGACGTCCACGAGGGACAACGGCGACTCGTCCGGAATTGTCGTTTTCCGGGGGGGGGGGGGGGG
>NZ_MUNZ01000127.1 GCF_002001205.1 Hydrogenophaga sp. A37 | reverse complement strand
TCGGCACGGCCGCGCCGCGCGCTTTCATGGCCGAGATCACGGCGGTGGCTTCGCCCAGCAGGTCGGGCTCGGCCAAGCTCTTACCGATCTTCAGACCGGCCGCGAGCATGAAGGTGTTGGCGATGCCGCCGCCGACGATCAGGCCGTCCACGTTTTTCGCCAGGGCCTGCAGGATGGTGAGCTTGGTCGACACCTTGCTGCCGGCGACGATGGCCACCAGCGGGCGCTTCGGGTTGGCCAAGGCCTTGCCGATGGCGTCCATCTCGGCCGCGAGCAGCGGGCCGGCCGAGGCGATGGGCGCCGTCTCGGCGATGCCGTAGGTGGTGCCTTCGGCGCGGTGCGCGGTGCCGAAGGCGTCGTGCACGAAGATGTCGCAGAGCTTGCCGAGCTTGGCGGCGAGCTCGGGCTTGTTCTTCTTCTCGCCGACGTTGAGGCGGCAGTTCTCCAGCATGACCACCTCACCGGGAGACACCGAGAAGTCGCCGTCCACCCAGTTGGCCACGACGCGGATGTTGCGGTCCATGAGCTGGCCCATGCGCGCGGCCACGGGCGCCAGCGAATCTTCTGGCTTGAACTCGCCTTCGGTGGGTCGGCCCAGGTGGCTGGTCACCATGACGGCGGCCCCGGCGTCCAGCGCCATCTGGATGGCCGGGATGCTGGCGCGGATGCGGGTGTCTTCGGTGATGCGGCCGGCATCGTCCTGCGGCACGTTGAGGTCGGCGCGGATGAAGACGCGTTGGCCCTGGGCTTTGCCTTGGGCACAGAGATCGGAGAAGCGGATGAATTGCATGAGGACGCCTTGAGCGGGCAGCGGTGCTGCGGGATGCGGGAGCGCAGGTGCGAAACGCAAATTGTAGGCACTGCCGCCGCGCGGTTGGGTTCACCGACGGCGACAGGTTGAACCAGGGAACAGCGATGGGGAAGATCTCCACCTCCGTTGGTGCGCCGTCAGGACCTGACGCGGTCCAGCTTATGTGGCGCTTATCGCGAGCGACACCCCAGGAAAACCCCCGGACTTAAGCGGGCACAAATATTCACAACCCAGCATGGACCCCCGACCCATCGGTCTTTGTGAATGTCTTTGTTTCCCCAACTTTTCAGGAGGTTCCCCATGCCATCCACCGCCCACACCGAGCGCTACCGCACCCCGTCCATCGCCCTGCACTGGATCATGCTGCTGTTGCTGGTGGCGGTCTACGCCTGCATCGAGCTGCGCGAGCTGTTCCCCAAAGGCAGCGATCCGCGCGAAACCCTCAAGGCCCTGCACTTCATGCTGGGTCTCACGGTCCTGGCGTTCGTGGCGCTGCGCGTGGCCCTGCGCTTCTCGGCCCCCGCACCGCGCATCGAACCCACACCACCCCGCAGTCAGCAGATCCTGTCCAAGCTGATGCACGCCGCGCTCTATGTGTTCATGGTCGGCATGCCGCTGGCGGGCTGGCTGTACCTGAGCGCCAAAGGCAAACCCGTCCCGTTCTTCGGCCTGGAGCTGCCGGCCCTGATGGGCACCGACCCCGAGGCCGCCGCGTGGATCAAGGAAGTGCACGAAACGGTGGGTGTGGCCGGCTACTGGTTCATCGGACTGCACGCGGCGGCCGCCCTGTTCCACCACCATGTGATCAAGGACAACACCTTGCTGCGCATGTTGCCCTCGCGCGGCTGAGCCGCCACGCCGGTGTCACCCAACGCTTGAAACAGATGGCCGAGATCATGAACACAACGCCCATACGCTCCACAACCGTCTGGCTCTTCGCGCTCCTGACCTGCTGGGGCGGCCAAGCCGTGGCCAGCACGCCCACCGAAAAAGTGGTCTGCACCCAGCTGCCGCGCTCGCAGTGGATGTCGGAACAGCAGGCCCGGGCCGCGTTCGACGCGCCCCGGTACCTGCTGGTGCGCTTCAAGATCTCGCGGGGCAACTGCCACGAGTTCTACGCGGTGGAAAAAGACGGCACCGTGGTGGAGGCCTACCGTCACCCCGTCACCGGCGAAACCGTGCGCCTGACCCGCGTGGCTCCGCCCACGTCGGCGGCCTCACAACCGCAAGCGATGGGGCTGTCGGAGGCAGGCACCGACCTCAAACCACACTGAGCACGAAGTCGGCTTTGCCCACGCTGCACTCCGGGCAGTGCCAGTCTTCCGGCACATCGGCCCAGGGCGTTCCGGGTGGAGTGCCGTGATCGGGGAGTCCAGCGGCTTCGTCGCAGACCCAGCCGCACACCGCACACACCCAGACGTTCATGGCGTCACTCGCTTTCTCTCAAGAGGGGTTGTGGGTCAGTCGTCATCGCCATCACCGGCCCCGGACGACACCTGGCTCCAGGCGTTGGCCGGGATCAGGCCCTTGGGCGATTGCTGCCATTCCCAGGCGCCGTAGGCCAGCACGGCCACCAGCAAGAGGGCGGCCAGCCGGTCTTCGCCGAGGAACGCCTTTTTTGAGCGCACCCAATCGCGCGGAGACCTCAGGAGGTGTGCTTCCCTCTGATTCGGTTGGCCGGGCCGGGATGGTGCCCATCTCTTTTGGTTTCTGAGATCATCATCTGCGTCATTAGTCGCTTTGTTGTCTCAGTGGTTCAAGGCTGTGCGCGGCCACCAGCAACCCCACGACCCAGCCGACACGTCCATGGACCGCCAACTGAGAACCGAAACAGGCGCACTGAATCTTGAAAATGAACATTCACTGGGACAACCTCAAGTATTTCATTGCCACCGCGCGCGCCGGATCGCTGACCGTAGCGGCCCATGACTTGCACACCAGCCCAGCGACACTGTCGCGCAGACTCGCCGCACTGGAAAAAGACTGCGGCGCAGCGCTCTTTACCCGAACTCACGCGGGATACGGGTTGACCCGCGATGGTGAAGCCTTGCTGGCGCGGGGTCTCTCCATCGAAGAGGCCTTCTTGGCGTTGGAGCAGTCTTTGCCAGGGTCCAAGGAAGAGGTGTCGGGCCAAGTCCTTGTGGCGACCAGTGAAAACCTGGCCCATCTCATCTTGTTACCGGCGTTGGCGCATTTCCGGCTGGCTTACCCTCAGATTGATATTGAGTTTCGTACCGGTGTGCAGCAAATTGCATTGCACGGGCGTGCGGCTGATATTGCCCTTCGACTGTCTCTGCCCACTGCGGGAAACTTCAAGGCCCGGGTGGTGGGTTGCCAGGCCCATGCGCTGTACGCCAGCCAGGCACTGGCGAACGATCCCCACCATGCAGAGACCGGTATCGTGGGGTGGTCCGACGATTTCTCCGATCTGCCCATCACCCGTGCGGCGACTGTGCACCGCTGCTGGCGTGGGCCAAGGCTTCGGCTCAACACCTTGCAGGGGCACGTCGCAGCAGCGCGCGCGGGACTCGGCTTGGCCTATCTGCCCTGCTTTGTTGGCGATTCTTCCGGCGAACTGGTGCGCGTCGATGGTCCCGATGGTTTGTTGTCACAGAGCATCTATCTGGTGCTGCACAACGACATGATCGAGACGCGACGTGTGCGCGTTGTTGCCGACTTCATCATTGACACCTTGCGCGCCGCTGCGCCGCGCCTTCTCGGCGAAGCAAGCCCCACCTCTGGTTTGTGCGAGCGTGTTTGAACCAAGCCGGCTATTCCTTGAGCTGATAGGCGGCCATTGCTGCCGGTGTGTAGCGTTCACCTGCCACTGCGCCAGGGTGGAACACGGTGTTGAGCCTCGCCAACGCGTGTTCACTGAGCACCACGGCACAGGCGGCCGCGTTTTCCCGCAGGCGCGCGGGACTGCGGGTTCCGGGAATCGGAACGACATGAGGTCCACGTGAAAGCACCCAGGCCAAGGCGACTTGTGCCGGTGTCGCACCGATCTCGGAGGCGATCTGGGCCACCGTGGCAACGAGTGGGCGATTTTTTTCCAGGTTGTCCCCCGTGAACCGCGGCAAGGAGCGGCGAAAGTCGTCGGCATCGAGCGTCGCAGGATTCAGGACGGGGTCGGCCAACAGACCCCTGCCAACCGGACTGTAGGCCACGAGCAGGATGCCCAGTTCGCGGCACACGTCGAGGACGCCACTCGTCTCCACCACCCGCGTCATGAGGGAGTATTCCGTTTGCACGGCCGTCAGCCCCAACCGTCCGTTGGTGCAGTGCCGCAGTGCGGCATCCGCTTGGCGAATGGTGGGCACATCGACCTCGCTCAACCCGACCGAACGGATGACCCCTTCGGCGATCAACGCGGCCATGGCCTCCATGCTCGCCTCTATGTGCACGCCCCCCTCAGCCACCCGGTGCAGGTAGTAGAGGTCGATCGGGGTTTGCAGGCGGTCTTGTGAGCGCCGGGCGGCATCCCGGATGTAGGTCGCGGAGGTATCGACTCCACGCCGGGTTGGATCATGGAGGTCGCGCAAGATGCCCCCTTTGGTCGCCAGCACGATCTGGTCGCGTTGAGGGTGGTTGCGCAGATACCGGCCGAGCAGGCGCTCGTTGTGGCCATGACCGTAGACATCGGCGGTATCCAAAAACCGGATGCCCGCTTCCATGGCTGTATCCAGCGTTGCAATGGATACAGCATCGTCCTTTGGGCCGTAAAACTCGGACATGCCCATGCAGCCCAAGCCGATGGCAGAAACGGACAGGCCGCCAACGCGGGCGCAGCGCATGGGTAGCGCCGATGTGGATTCAAATGGCATAGGAACCTTGTTCATGTCGGTCAGGGGCGGATCAAACGCACCAGCAGGAAAACAGCGCCCATCAGCGCGAGTGTCAACAGCGCGAATGGGAGCAGAGAGTGCACGTCCAAGAGCGAGGCCAAGCCCATGATGCCCGCTGCAATCAACATCAACGAAAACCCAAGAATGGAGCTTGCCAGTCCGGCGATGTGCGGGAAGGCGGAGACACCCAAAGCCATGAGATTGGGGTACATGACACCGCTGAAAAACACCACAAATGCGAAGGGTGCCAACGCCCAGAGCGTCAGGTCAAAACCCATGGCCCCCAGCACCTGGACCACAGCAGCCGTCAACGCCAGCGTGGATGCGACAGAGAATTTGCGTGAAACGGTGACACTTTTGGGAAGCAGGCGGTTGGAATAAACGCCACCGAAGTACACGGCCCCGAGTGTCAGGGCGACCGCGCCAAATACTTCCGGTCCATACCCCATGACGGTCTGAACTGTGAACGGCCCAACGAGGTTGAAGGCCAGCAACACGCCATAGCAAAAGCCCATGGCGAAGAAGACCAGAACAAAGCGCAAGGTGCCATAGATTTCAACGATGCCGCGACCGATGGCCTTCGCACTGAACGGCACCAAGCGTCGGTTCGTTTCCTTCATGACCCCCACGATGAGTCCGAGCAGACCAAGCCCATAGAGCACCAGAAAAACGAGTGAATAACGCCATCCGATGGTCGTTTGGAATGCTGCACCCAGCACAGGTGCAATCACGGGACCGATGCCCCAGCCGATCACCATATAGGTCAGAACTTGTGCGAGCTTGGGGCCTTGGAAGCGATCGGTGGCGATCGCTCGCATCAGTACCGATGCGGCAGTGATGCCGATCCCCTGCACCATGCGTCCGGCAATAAACCATGTCACGGTGGGAGCAAAGATGGCCATCACCGACCCGACGAGGAATATCAGAAATCCGGCCATCAATGCGCGACGGCGCCCAAAGCTGTCTGAAGCCGGCCCGTAGATGAGCTGCCCAATGGCAAATGCGGCAAGGTACAGCGTGACGCTCAACTGGACGGTTTGACGATCGGTGGCGAACTCCGCCGATATCAATGGAAGCGATGGCACGAAGATGTCGATGGCCATTTGCCCAATGGGGGCAAGCGCAACAATCAAAAAAGCGAGAAATCGGTCATACCAGGGTTTTTCAAGGTAGATATTGGGTACACCCAAGGACGTTTGATTCATGTCAGTATTCTCCAGTTGCGGGTCCGGGCGATGGCCAAGAGTGAGGGGTCGTTGGGAACCACGCCGGGATGCCCGACGAGTTCCAGCAGGGATAGGTCGGACAGGTGATCGCCATAGGCGGCACATTCGGCCGGGGAAATTCCGGCCCGCGCCATCAGTTGACGCGCTGCGTGGGTTTTGTGGATACCGATCATGGGTTGTTCAACCCCACCCGTGAAACGGCCGTCGGCCACCCGAGGGCGAGTACAAAGCAATTCGTCGGCACCCAGCTGGGCAGACAATGGCTCCAGTACGGCCGGGAAGGAACCCGAGACGAGAACAATTCGGTCCCCGCGCTGGCGGTGTGCCGTCAACGCTGCGACCGCTGGAGCCAGGAAGAAAGCCGGTTCTCCCTTGCGTTGCTCAACCCATTCGGTTGCGATTGCCGCAACGGCATCAGCTGATGTTCCTCGCCAAAAGAGATAGTAGAGGCGGTTGATTGCAACGCGCGGCACGCCCACCCTGGCGAGTCGACGAAACAGGCGCAGGCGTTTCGCGTAGCGCGTCAAGCCCGCTTCCCCCTCTGTTTTTTCCAGGAAAAAGCGCATCACATCGAACATGCTTTTCGTGGCGATGAGCGTCTCGTCCACATCGAAGAAGGCCATGGCGGAATGGGTCATGGCGCTATCTCCAGCAGGACAGCTGTCCACGTGAACCCTGCACCAGCGCCAATCAACAGCACCCGGTCACCGGGCTCCAAGTGGCCCGTGCGGACCAAGGCCTGAAGCGCGACGATTTGGTCGATTGTTCCCATGTGCCCGAGATGCGCACCGAAGCCCACCAAGCTGCGCTTCTCGCCCTGATCGAATGCGGGAAAGTAGTTTTCACGCAGAATATCCAGCCCCAGATGCGGGAACAGGATGTGGCGGATGGCGCGGTCTGATGCTGCGTCAGGCGCCATTCGGTTTTTGATTTTTGACATCGCATTCCGTGTGCCGTGCTGAAGGCGCTCACGGCCATGGCGGCTCAGAAACCGCCGTTTGGCGGCGCGCACGTCTTCACTGCGCAACCCCGTTCCGTCGTGCAATGCGTTCAGACCGGGGTCGGTCACGGTTTCAATGGCGAGGATGTGTGCAATGCCTCTTCCGACGCCGATCACCATCGCTGCGGCCCCGTCGCCATACAGGATGCTGTAGTCGGCGGTGACCCGGCAGAATCCGCCTGTGCCAAAGCAGTCGCTGCCAACCAGCAGCGCCCGCCCCGTCGCATGTTGGCCAAGATGGGTGCAGGCCACCTGAAGTCCAACGAGCAGGCCGTCGCACCCTTGTCTCAATGCGATCGGCAGTGCGTGGTCTGCCTCCAGAGCGGCTTGCACGGCCGTTGCTGGGTTCCAGAACACGCCCATGCCTTGTGCATGGGTCGATGCATGAACAACCAGCGTCAGCGGTGGTCCTGCCGGTAGCGTTAGGTTCCTACAGGCCGCGATAGCCAGTTGCCCCGCCGTTCGCTCGGTTTCAACGGCCAGTTGTTCATATCCCATGCGTGACAGTCGATCAACTTCGTGTGGCCACGCGGCTTCAATGTCGTTGATGGATGTCCTTGACGCAGGCAGTTCGACAGCCAGATCAAGAATGGATAGCCCGGTCATTGGGCACTCCCCGGGCCGTGGTTCGGGTGACTTTGCAGCCTGCGCACATGCCGGTCCGGCGTCATCCACAAGCGGGTTCGGGGGGCATCCGCAACGGTCCAGCACCCTGCTTCGGCTTTCTCTGGGACCAAGCCACATCGTTTGTCAACGCGGCGACCGATCTGCAGAGCCTGTCGCACCTTTGTGTCGGTACTACCGAGTCGATCTGGGCCCGAGGCTGCGTAGTCGGTGGCGATGTGGCTCAAACGAATCGCCATGTTTGCAAAGGCACTCCGAAGCGCCTCCACCTCCGCATCGGTTCTGGCGTCGCGCAGCGCATTGACGAGGGGCATCATGGCGACCTGCGCCAATGTCGCCTCGGCAATGGCCCTGCGTTCGGCCTCGTAGCTGTCGAACTTCGGGGCGAAGTTGAGGTCCCCGGCCAGTCGAAGTGCGATGGCCTCAGCGTCGCTGATCCCCAAATTGAGTGCCTGTCCGCCAGCGGGTGGATGTACGTGCGCAGCATCGCCAGCCAGCCACACCCGCCGATCACCCCAGTGGCTGGCCAGGCGGGCATGGACCCGGTATGTCGCTGTCCGATCGATGTGGCAAATGCGTCGGTCTGGATCCGCCACGAGCCGGGATTGTTCAACCAGAAACTCGGCCTTCGTCAGGCATGGCTGGTCGGCATTCTGGAGCGCGCCGGGTGTTCCCGTGTAGGAGCCAGGGCCTGCAACACGGACGCTTCCGTCCCGAAACGGAAGCCACGAAATGACGCCGTGCGCCGTGATGAGCATCGTGCTGACGCTGTCAGGCGCGGGTTTGGCCGCCGGCTGGCCTTCGCCGAGCAGGTAGGGGATGGGCAGCGTTTCCCCCTCAAACTTGGCCCCGAGTTGGGTTCGTATGGTTGATCGGGCACCGTCGCATCCGATCAGCCAGGCTGCCTCGATGATCTGGGGTCCACCATCGGCAAGGCGCAATTTGACTTGCACGCGGTCGGTTGATTGCGTGAACCCTTCGACCGCAACACCACGATGAACGCGCACGCCCATTTCCAGCAGCGCTCTGGTCAGAATTCGCTCAATGTCCGGTTGGCGAAGGTTAAGAACGCACGGGAACCGTGTCGGCAAGTCTCTGAAATCTATCGCCAGTCGGAGCCCATCAGACCTCTCGAATGCGATGGCCGGCTGTATGAGCCCTTCCTCCAAAAATTCCCCCGACAATCCCATTCGGTCCAGTATTTCCAGAACCCGTGCATGCACCATCACGGCACGAGGGCGGACATCAACATTCGGCGCCGCTTCATAGACGGCAACATCCAGCCCCGCCCGTTTCACCATCAAGGCCAGGGCCAGCCCCGTGGGACCCGCTCCAGCAACCAAGATCGGCCCCGTCATGCAGTCACCCGTTCGCTGTGGCTGTGGCTGTGGCTGTGAACCTTGTGCGTCACGGTGCTTGATACATGGTGCACTCTGAGAAATTTTCGAACGCAGTCATCGGCAAGTTCGATTTCTCGTGTCTTGAGGCGATGCGCATCAAACACGGAAAATGAAACCTTCGATGTTGCGCACTCGACTTCGCCTTGCCATACGCCAATCGATGCCGTCACAGACAGGCGGCCATCATCACTGCGTTTGAGTTGTTCTGTTTTAAACAGCAAGCTGGCACCCACCGGAAATACAAAGGACTTGTAATCGACAGTCATCGACTTGATCGCAAAATAGGTTTCAGCCGGGGTATTTTCATCAAATAGATGTTCCTCAGAGACTGCCAAGAACATCTGCCGTATGGCTTCTGTCAGTACCATGCCCTGAACATGCAGGCCAGTGACGTGATCCAGAAGCAGTTCATTGCGCGCATCAATTTGCAGATCCGCCAAGAAGCAGTTTTCATCAATGCGCTTCGGAACACTGATGAGTACATTTTGTGGAGCGTGCTTGTGGACATGCCCTCGTGTCGCCGAAACGGTTGGCGGCCAGTCCGCCAGAGAAAGGGCGATGTGGCTTGGCGCATGGTCAATCAATTGCGCTATGTAGGCGCGGTCATTCTCCGAAATTCCCTGGCCCCAGACCAAGTGTTCGGGCAATGCGGATTTGCTTCGAAATCTGTCCGTTCCTCCAAGTTGGCGCAGGTGCTTCGCCAATTCACTGACGGTGAAGACGCCCTCGACGGATGAAAATCCCGAGAAACAGTCACCCACCACTATTCCACAATTAACCATATCAACTCCCTTTTATGTTGCGTTGCAGCAATGCATGCTACGGACAGTCGCGGATGCTGGATATAGAAGAGTTTGGAAACCCGTTTTTCAAATCTGACGGGCTCGCGCTCAGCGGTGGTGTGGCGCTGCGCATCCAGCGAGTGACTGAACGGGTTGAGGTGGTGGTGACCGAACGCCTCCGCCAGATTCGCCCAAACTCCTGCGAGTTCTGAGGCATGCCAGGGGTAGGCGCCGAGTTGCATCAACCGCCCGCGGAGCCGTAGGATGAATCCGATGGGGCAGCCAGAGCGCCCCCAGGCGCCCTTATCGGGTCGGTGGCCCTTCACCCGTGAGGTGAGTGGTCGCTTCGTGGTCCAGAGTCCCCGTCTTCACGGGCAACCGCTTTCATCTGCATTGAAGGTTGGTACACCCCCGGACGCCACCACAGCGGTCTGGGCAATTTCTCACCAGCGTCAAACCACACAAAGCACGAAGTCGGCCTTGCCCACGCTGCACTCCGGGCAGCGCCAGTCTTCCGGCACATCGGCCCAGAGCGTGCCGGGCGCAATGCCGTGATCGGGGAGCCCGGCGGCTTCGTCGTAGACCCAGCCGCACACCACACACATCCAGACTTTCATGGCGTCACACACTTTCTCAAGAAGAGGTTGATCAGTCGTCATCGCCAGCGCCGTCGCCTTGCGACACCTGGCTCCAGGCGTTGGCCGGAATCAGGCCTCGGGGCGATTGCTGCCATTCCCAGCCGCCGTAGGCCAGCACGGCCACGAGCAAGAGGGCGGCCAGCCAGCCCCGGTTGTGCGGCACGAGGTTCGGCCCGGGGCCAGCGACCCAGCCGGTCAGCATGGGTGCCGCCTGGTTCTTGCGGCGCAGCACGCTCAAGCCCCCGATCAGCGCCAGGTGCGCCAGCACCACGAACAGCATCGCCTCGCCGAAGAACTCGTGCAGTTCGCCGAGCCAGTCTTCGCCGGGGAACACGCCCCATTCGTTGAAGGTGGCGTAGCCACTCAGCGCCAGCGGCAACACCAGCACCAGCAGGGCCATGACGGCCAGCGCCATCAGCAGGTTTTGCCCTTGGCGCCAGTTGATCGTGGCCAGCGATGACGCGGTGCGCAGCGACCTCAGCCACGCGGGCGCACTGCCCAGCTTGCGCCAGAGCAGGCCCAGGCCGGCCTGGCGCGGGCCGAAGACACCGTAGAGCACCCGAAAGGCCAGCAGGCCCGCCATGGTGTAGCCCAGGGTGACGTGCAGCATGCGCCAGCGCTCGCCGTCGGCCGTCAGGTAGGCGCCGAGAAAGCTCAGCGCGAACAGCCAGTGGAACATGCGCGTGGGCGCGTCGGTGACACGGCGGCCCGGGGCGGTGGACGGGGCCGAACGGGGGGTGGCAGAGAGT
>NZ_MUNZ01000110.1 GCF_002001205.1 Hydrogenophaga sp. A37 | reverse complement strand
CGCCAGAACCCGCCCCTGGTGCACCGCCTTGACCCAGAACACGACCCCGCTGCCCGGCCCCGCGCCGGACATGCCCGCCGCTCCACTGAGCCCCGCCCACGCCGCCGCCCTGCGCACGGCGGCCGTGCTGTCGGTGCGCGGCGCGCGCACGCACAATCTGAAGAACATCGACCTCGACATCCCCAAGCACGCGCTGGTGGTGATCACGGGGCTCTCAGGCTCGGGCAAATCCAGCCTGGCGTTTGACACCCTGTACGCCGAAGGCCAGCGCCGCTACGTGGAGAGCCTCTCGGCCTACGCGCGGCAGTTTCTGCAACTGATGGACAAGCCCGACGTGGACCTGATCGAGGGTCTGTCGCCGGCGATTGCCATCGAGCAGAAGGCCACCAGCCACAACCCGCGCTCCACCGTGGGCACGGTGACCGAAATCCACGACTACCTGCGCCTCTTGTACGCCCGCGCCGGCACGCCGCACTGCCCCGAGCACGACCTGCCGCTGGCCTCGCAGAGCGTGGCCCAGATGGTGGACACGGTGCTGGCCCTGCCTCAGGACACGCGCCTCATGATCCTGGCGCCGGTGGCGCGCGAGAAAAAAGGCGAGTTCCTGGAGCTGTTCGCCGACATGCAGGCCCAGGGCTACGTGCGCTTCCGCATCAACGGTGAGGTGTTGGAAGCCGAAGCCCTGCCCACGCTCAAGAAGACCGAGAAACACAACATCGACGTGGTGATCGACCGCATCAAGGTGCGCACCGACGCGGCCGACGAGGCCGTGAATCCACTGCGCCAGCGCCTCGCCGAAAGCTTCGAGGCCGCGCTGCGCCTGGCCGAAGGCAAAGCGATCGCGGTGGAGATGGACAGCGGCGCCGAACACGGCTTCTCGGCCAAGTTCGCCTGCCCGGTCTGCAGCTACACCGTGGGTGAGCTGGAGCCGCGCCTGTTTTCCTTCAACTCGCCCATGGGCGCCTGCCCCAGCTGCGACGGCCTGGGCCACACCGAGGTGTTCGACCCCGAGCGCGTGGTGGCCTTCCCCACGCTCAGCCTGGCCAGCGGCGCCATCAAGGGCTGGGACCGGCGCAACGGCTACTACTTCGCCATGATCGAAAGCCTGGCGGCGCACTACAAATTCGACGCCGAAGCGGCCTGGGAATCGCTGCCTGAAGCGGTGCAGCAGGTGCTGCTATACGGCTCGGGCGAAGAAGAGATCAAATTCAGTTACGCGCTCGAATCGGGCGAGCGTGCGGGCAAGAAGATCAGCAAAAAACACCCCTTCGAAGGCATCATCCGCAACTTCGAGCGCCGCTACCGCGAGACCGACAGCGCCAACGTGCGCGAAGAGCTGGCCCGCTACCGCGCCACCCAACCCTGCCCCGCGTGCGACGGCACCCGGCTGCGCCTGGAAGCGCGCCACGTGTTCGTGGGTGAAGGCGAGCAGAAACAACCCATCTACAAGATCAGCCACATCACGCTCGGTGAGTCGCTGGCCTACTTCAGCCAACTGCAGCTGCCGGGCGCCAAGGGCGACATCGCCGCGCGCGTGATCAACGAGATCCGTCAGCGCCTGAAGTTCCTGAACGACGTGGGCCTGAACTACCTGAGCTTGGACCGCAGCGCCGACACGCTCTCCGGTGGCGAGGCGCAGCGCATCCGCCTGGCGAGCCAGATCGGCAGCGGCCTGACCGGAGTGATGTACGTGCTCGACGAACCCAGCATCGGCCTGCACCAGCGCGACAACGACCGCCTCATCGCCACCCTGCAGCACCTGCGCGACCTCGGCAACACGGTGCTGGTGGTGGAGCATGACGAGGACATGATCCGCTGCGCCGACCACGTGATCGACATGGGCCCGGGCGCGGGCGTGCACGGCGGCCATGTGATGGCACAAGGCACCTGCGCTGAAGTGATGGCCACGCCCGGCTCGCTCACCGGCCAGTACCTGAGCGGCGCGCGCGCGATCGCCGTGCCCGCGCGGCGCACGCCCTGGCTGCCAGTGAACAAAGCCGCCGCTGCGGCCAAGGCCGCGCCGATCAAGTCGCGCTTCCCCATGAGCCCGGCCGCCGAGCGCCGCAGCGCACGCGAAGCCCTGCACCTGGCCACGCTGGGCGAGCTGCAGGAGATCCGCGTGGTCAACGCCACCGGCCACAACCTCCAGGGCGTGAGCGTGGCCTTTCCCGTGGGCCTGCTCACCTGCGTGACCGGTGTCTCGGGCTCGGGCAAATCGACCCTGGTGAACGACACGCTCTACGCCGCCGTCGCACGCACGCTCTACCGCTCACACGAAGAACCGGCCGAACACGATGCCATCGAGGGCATCGAACATTTCGACAAGGTCATCAACGTCGACCAGAGCCCCATCGGCCGCACGCCGCGCAGCAACCCGGCCACCTACACCGGGCTGTTCACCGGCATCCGCGAACTGATGGCCGAAATGCCCACCGCGAAAGAACGCGGCTACGGCCCGGGCCGCTTCAGCTTCAACGTGGCCGGTGGCCGCTGCGAGGCCTGCCAGGGCGACGGCGTGGTCAAGGTGGAGATGCACTTTTTGCCCGACGTCTACGTGCCTTGCGAGGTCTGCCACGGCCAGCGCTACAACCGCGAAACGCTGGACGTGCAGTACAAGGGCAAGAACATCGCGCAGATCCTGGACATGACGGTCGAACAGGCGCACGCCTTCTTCACCGCCGTGCCCACGCTGCACCGCAAGCTGCAGACGCTGATGGACGTGGGCCTGACCTACATCCAGCTCGGTCAGAGCGCGACCACGCTCTCGGGCGGCGAGGCGCAGCGCGTGAAGCTCGCACTGGAACTGAGCAAACGCGACACCGGCCGCACGCTCTACATCCTGGACGAGCCCACCACCGGCCTGCACTTCGCCGACATCGAGCTGCTGCTCAAGGTGCTGCACCAGCTGCGCGACGCGGGCAACACCATCGTGGTGATCGAACACAACCTCGACGTCATCAAGACCGCCGACTGGCTGATCGACATGGGCCCCGAAGGCGGCTCAGGCGGCGGCACCGTGGTGGGGGTGGGCACGCCGGAAGACATCGCCGCCAACGGCGAAAGCCACACCGGGCGCTATCTGGCGCGGCTGCTGAACCGCTGAGCGACACCGGGTCTTCGCCCGCCTCAGGGGCAGCGATTGGCCGGGTTCAAAGGCCGCCCAGATCCTCGATGGCGTCGATCACCATGCCGGTCCCCACGGCGATCAGCAGGATGTCGGTGGCCACGCGCACGAACTTGTGCCCGGAGGGCGGCAGTCCCAGTTGCACCTGCACCGCAGCCGGCACTGGGTAGTACACGATCGAGGGGGACAGCACCTCGCCGCGGCGCCACTGCCGGGCCTGGCCCGGGGGCATGCAGCCGTTCTGCTTCTTGGCCAAGCCGGGCGGGCATTTGCCGCTGCGCACGCGCGGCTCGTAGTAGGCCCGGGTGGCCTGGCGCTGGGGTTCGCTGAAATAGCCGCCGATCTGTATCGTGACCGTCGGCGCGGCGATGCGCGCCACCGGTGCTTGCCGGATCTTCGGCGGCTTGTCACCCTTGTCCTGCTTGCCATGGCCCTTGCCGTTCTGGCCCCCTTCCACCCAGTCGGGTTTGGCGGCATGGGCGCCATGCAGCGCGGTGCCGAGCGTCAGGCCCAGGATCAGGGCGCGAAGAAGGGAGGTGGACAAGGTGGGCATGGTGCGATGAACCTCAGGTAAGGAAGCCCGTAGTGTGCGCCTGCACCGCAACCGAAGGTAACCCAGCTCGGGCACCCCCGGGCAACCCGGGTTCACCGGCTGCGGTACGCGATCCCGATGGTCACGCTGTGCGTGGCCAGGCGCCCCACCAGCGGGCTGCGCGCGGCGCGGCCCACGATGCGTGACATCTCCAGCCCGCCGAAGGCCACCCAGTTGTCGCCCAGCGCGGTGGAGAAGTTGATGCCCCCACGCAGGTTTTCCAGACCGCCACCCAACTGGTAGGTGTCGCGACCGGTCGCCTGCGCACCCTCGAGGGTGATGCCGTAGTGGGTCTGCATGTAGCGGGCGTTGCCCAGGCCGGCGCCGAGCGACACATCCCACAGCGTGTCGTCGGAGTAGGGGTAGGCGTAGTTGACGCCGGTGCCCAGCCGCAGGCCACCGCCGCGACCGAGCAGGTCGTGGTCGGTGTTCATGCTCCAGCTCCAGCGGGGGCCGAGGGCGCGCCGGGCGGACAGCCGGGCGCGCACCGTGGTGCCAATGTCGGGCAGGCCACGCAACAGCGGATCGTTGTCGAAACTGCGGCCGTTGTCCAACCGCAGCGACACATTGAGACTGAGGTCTTCTGTGGGTCTGAACACGGTCGACAGACCGGTTTCCAGCGCATCCCGCCCCACGCTCATCAGGGCGCTGGCGCGCGAGCGCGACACCCTCAACGGGCCCAGTTGGAACGCCCACAACGGCTTGAGATCGGTGGTCGAGCCTTGCGCGGTCCCGACGTGCGAGTTGCCGTTGACGACGGAGGCTCCAATGAGGAAATCGTCCTCCTTGTCGCGCGAGGCGTCTTCGGCCCAGGCGCTGGCCGTGAACAAGGCGCCGGTGAGTGAGGCGAGGCAAAGAAGGGGGCGGCAGATCGTGGGCATCGGCGGATCATACCGACGCGTTGGACCGCCTTGCGGGCGGGAATACCAGTATCAGGGTCAAACCCGGGCGCTCGGCCGTTGCGCCACGCGGTCGCGCCAGGCCTGGAGCGCGGCCAACCCCTGCTCGCCCGCGTTGAAGCGCATCAGGCGCGCGAACTCCAGCGCGCAGAAGGCGGTGATGTCGGCAATGGTGAACCGTTGCCCGGCGACCCAGGGCTGGCGCTGCAGCTCGGCGTCGAGCCAGGTGGCGGTTTCGAGGAGCTTCTCGCCTTGAGAGCGGCCGAACTCCGGGAACTGCGGCTGCTCCAGCGCTGCCAGGCCCGGGTGGGTGTGGCGCACGCAGTTGCCCACCGGCAGCAGGAAGTACCACTCGATGCGCCGGTCGGCCATCTCGATGAAGGCGCGCTCGGTGGCGTCCACGCCCATGAGATTGGGCTCAGGGTGGCGCCCTTCCAGGTAGGTGCAGATCGCCCGGGTCTCGGTGAGCACGCGGCCGTCGTCCAGCTCCAGCGCCGGGATGCGGGCCAGCGGGCTCTTGGCACGGAAGGCCTCTGTCTTGTGCTCTCCGGCGTTGAGGTCCACGTTCACCAGGTCCAGACCGTTGACGCCTTTCTCCACGAGAAACATCAATACGCGGCGCGGGTTGGGCGCCCGGGGTGCCACAAACAGCTTCATGCCCGGCCCCCGGTGAGGCTCTGGCCGGTCTCGACGATGCGCCGCGCCTCTTCGGCGAACTTCTGCGCGCCGGCGTCGCCGTCGCGAGAAAGGTCCACCTTGGACGGCGGCCGCTCGATGCCGCGCTGCGCGGCCGGGCGCTGGCGGATCGCGTCGCGCCAGCGCTTGAGGTGCGGCAGGTCGTCCATCTCCACGCCCGACCAGCGGTGTGTGCGCACCCAGGCCCAGTTGGCGATGTCGGCGATGGAATAGTCGCCCGCCAGGTATTCGTGGTCTGCCAGGTGACCGTCGAGCACGCGGAACAGGCGCTTGCATTCGCCCTGGTAGCGGTCGATGGCGGCCGGGATCTTCTCGGGGAAGTAGCGGAAGAACACATTGGCCTGGCCCATCATGGGACCGATGCCACCCATCTGGAACATCAGCCACTGCAACACCCGCGAGCGGCCCTTGGCGTCGGTGGGCATGAGGCGCCCGGTTTTCTCGGCCAGGTAGATGAGGATGGCGCCCGACTCGAACACCGCGAAGTCATCGGCCTCCCGGTCGACGATGGCCGGGATGCGACCGTTGGGGTTGATGGCGAGGAAGGCGGGCGTCTTCTGCTCGTGCTTCGACAGGTCCAGCACCTTCAACTCATAGGGCAGGCCCAGTTCTTCGAGCGCGATGGACACCTTGTGCCCGTTGGGCGTGGCGGCGGTGTAGAAATCGATCATGCGGCGGCTCCTCGCAGGCAAAGCCTGCATGGTAGCCAGGCCGGCCCCCCAAGGCTGTCGCCTGCGGGCAGCGCCGGGAGTCAGGCTTTTGCGGCGTTCAACAGGTCGCGCGTGCGCAGCGCCTCGGTGCGTGCCGCCGCAGCAAAGTCCTCGCCACCCGAGGCGTACAGCACGGCGCGCGAAGAGTTCACGATGACCGGCCCGGTGGTCTCGCCATCCTGTGTGCGGTGGCCCGCGCGGATGGTCGCGACGGCGTCACCGCCCTGCGCGCCCACGCCGGGGATCAGCAGCGGCAACGTCGGGGCCAGCGCGCGCACGCGCTCGATTTCTTCCGGGTAGGTGGCGCCCACGACCAGGCCGAGCTGGCCGTTCAGGTTCCAGGGGCCTTGCGCCAGGCTCGCGATGTGTTCGTACAGCCGTGGCTGGCCCTCGACCGTCGCCAGTCGCTGGTTCTGCAGGTCGTCACCGCCGGGGTTGGAGGTGCGGCAGAGCAGGAAGGCGCCCTTGCCGTGGTACTTGAGGTAGGGCTGCACGGAGTCCCAGCCCATGAAGGGCGAGAGCGTCACGGCGTCGGCGCCGTAGCGCTCGAAGGCCTCGATGGCGTACTGCTCGGCGGTGCTGCCGATGTCGCCGCGCTTGGCGTCGAGGATCACCGGCACCTGCGGCGCCACGCGCTTCATGTGCGCCATCAGGCGCTCCAGCTGGTCTTCGGCGCGGTGCGCGGCGAAGTAGGCAATCTGCGGCTTGAAGGCGATCACGGTGTCTGCCGTGGCCTCGACGATGGCCGCGCAGAAGTCGTAGATGCGCGAGGCGTCGCCCTTCATGCCGGCAGGAAACTTGGCCGGATCCGGGTCCAGGCCGACGCAGAGCAGGGAACGGTTCTGGCGCTCGGCGCCGCGCAACATGTCGAGGAAGGTCATGCCCCGGATTTTACGTTTCAGCTTCGGAACGGCCAGGCCGAACACAGCAGGCCCCCTCGGGGGGCAGCGACCCGCGCAGCGGCGGAGCGTGGGGGTCTCATCTAAGATCGCGCGGATGCATGCCCTGTCCCGCCAGCAACTGATCCTGCTCGTCCTGCTCACCATCGTCTGGGGCATCAACTGGCCGATCATGAAGTTCGGCGTCACGGGTTTTCCACCGCTGACCTTTCGCAGCATCTGCATGTGGCTCGGCCTGCCGGTGCTGGCGCTGTTCCTGGTGTGGCGAAAAGTGCCGTTTCGCATCGGGCGCGAACACTGGCGCGAGCTGGCGGTGCTCACCGTGTTCAACATGCTGTTCTGGCACACGCTGGCGATCCTCGCGATCCAGTCGCTCTCCAGCGGGCGCGCGGCCATCCTGGGCTACACCATGCCGGTGTTTTCAGCGCTGATCGGCGCGGCCTGGTTCGGCCAGCGGCTGGCGGGCCGCGCCTGGTTCGGCGTGGCCGCCGCGGCCTTGGGGGTGCTGTTGCTGCTGTGGCACGAAATCACCACGCTCTCCGGCAAGCCGCTGGGCGTCGCCATGATGCTGGTGGCCGCCGCCACCTGGGCGCTGGGCACGCAGCACATGCGGCGCACGCGCATCGCCCACCCCACACTGGCGATCTCGTTCTGGATGACGGTGATCACCGCCGTGTGGATCACGGTGATCGCGCTGCTGTTCGAGCGCGACGCCTGGATGGCACCCAACCCTACGCAATGGGCGGCCATCGTCTACAACGCGCTGGGCGTGTTCGCGTTCGCGCAGGTGGCCTGGCTGATGCTCGCACGCGACCTGCCGCCCATCGCGTCCACCTTGTCGGTGATGTTCATCCCGGTGCTCGGTGTGTTCAGCGGCGCGTGGTGGCTGGACGAGGTGCTGCACTGGCAGGACTGGACCGCCGTGGCGCTGGTGATGCTGGCCATCGCGACGGTGTTGTGGCCCGTGCGCAAACCGGCCTGACCCTCAACACACAAGTTGTCACATGGACCTGAACTTGCCTCCCTTTGATGCGCGCCTGTGGGTGGTGGTGCTCTCCGGATGCGTCAGTGTTTTTCTGATCTGGCGTCTTTGGCGCTCAGAGGAGCACCTCTTCTTCAAGGTCAGCCTGAGCGTGCTGGGACTGCTTCCGGTACTGGGCCCTTTGATGATGCTGTGGATCGGCCATTTCCCGTCTCGCGTGCCTGCCGTCTTCCGTGACAACGGTAAATACAGCAGTGACGTCTATGAAAAATGGCGTCACGTGCATGAAGAAAAGGATCCTGTTCGCCGGCAGGAGAAATGGCAAACCATGGTCGATCAGTCCGACCACCCCGGGCGCTGACGGGACCGAGAGTCGTCAGCCTGGCATCGCAGCCATCAGGAAGCGCTCGATGGCCGTCGCCAGCGCGATCGGGGTTTCGTCCATCGGGTAGTGGCCGGCGTTGGGCATCACCTCCAGCCGCGCGTTGGGGTAGTGCTGCAGCCAGGTGGCCCGGCAGGTCGCTTCGCCCAGCGCCGGGTCGTTGGCCCCCGCGATCACCAGCACCGGCAAGGTCTGGCCCTGGATGCGCTCGACGAAGGTGGTCTTGGCCCAGGCCATCAGGTAGTCGGCCACGGCCGCTTCGACGGAATGCGCCACCGAGCCCTGGGCCATGCGGTCCAGCCAGACGCCGGTGAGCCGGTTGCCGGTGGTGAGGTCGATGATGGCGCGGCGGGTGCCCACGTCTTTCGCCGCCGCGGAAAAGAAGGCCCAGCCGGCCTCGTCAAACGGCACACCGCTGGCGGGCACCGGGGTCACGCCCACCAACGCCTGCACGCGCTGTGGCGCGTCGGCCAGCACGTGCTGGATCGCGAGGCCGCCCATCGAGTGCCCCACGAGCGCAAAGCGGTCCCAGCCCAGCGAATCGGCCAGCGCCAGCGCGTCCTGCGCAATCTGGGCGATGTTGTAAGGACCGCCGCTGCCTTTGCGGTGGCCGTGGCCGCGCTGATCGAGAAAGGCGTAGCTAAAGGCCTCTTTGTCCAGGTGGTAGACCAGCGGACCCCAACCGCGCGCGTGGCCGAACCAGCCGTGCAGGCAGATCACCTTGCGCGGGCCGTGACCGATGAGGGGAGCGTCGTAAAGATGGGTCATGGGGGTTCTCCTCGGGTGGTGTGTCGCCGCATGATGCACCCGCCCAGTGGCTTCGTCTGCTCCGGAACAACCCGCAACCCCTGGGTTTCAGGACCCCTCCACCGTCTCCATGGCCAGGCACAGGTCGGCCCAGGCCTTGGCCTTGTCGGCCGGGGTGCGCAGCAGGTAGGCCGGGTGGTAGGTGACGATGACCGGCACGCCCTCGTAGCGGTGCACGCGCCCGCGCAGGCGACCGATGGGCTCGTCGGTCCGCAGCAGCGACTGCACCGCGAAACGCCCCATGGCGACGATGACTTTCGGTTGCACCAGCGCCACCTGCCGCGCCAGATAGGGCTCGCATTGCGCGACCTCGGCCGGCTGCGGGTTGCGGTTGGCCGGCGGGCGGCACTTGAGCACGTTGGCGATGTAGGCGCCCTTGGCGCCCTCGCCCGCGCGGCTGCGGCCCACGGCGCGCAGCATGTTGTCGAGCAGCTGGCCGGCAGCGCCCACGAAGGGCTCGCCTTGCAGGTCTTCGTTTTCACCCGGGGCTTCGCCCACGATCATCCAGTCGGCCTGCGTGTCGCCCACGCCGAACACGGTGTTGCGCCGGCTCTTGCACAGGCCGCAGGCCTCGCAACTGGCCACGGTGGCCTGCAGCGTGGCCCAGTCCATGGCGCCGACGTCGGCCGGGCGCTGGCGTTCGACGGTTGCCACCACGGGTGCGGCGGCGGGTGCGGGCACCACCGGCGCTGCAACGGGCGCTCGCACCGGCGCTGCCACAACGGCGACCGGCGGGCGAGCGGGCGGTGGCGGCGCAGCCGCCACTGCGGCAACGGGAGCCTGGACCTCGGCCTCCGGCGCCACGGCCCGGGGTGCCCAGACCTTGACGCCCATCTCGGCCAGCATGGCGCGCTGGCGCGCGTCGAGCTGGGGCACGAAGGAGGTGGCGGCCTGGTCGTCGTCGGTGGGGGTGTTCATGTCGGTCATCGGGTTTCTCCAGCGCCACCGGCGACCAGGTTCAGGCTCATCACCACGGCGTCTTCGCGCTGCAACGGACCCGACGGGTAGTAGGCGCGGCGCAGGCCAACCTGCTGGAAGCCGTACCGCGTGTACAGCGACCGGGCCGGCGCGTTGCTGGCGCGTACCTCCAGCCAGAGCCATTGCGCCCGCTGGCCGCGCGACCACAGCGCCAGCGCGTCCAGCATGAAGCGGGCCCAGCCCTGGCGCTGCTGCGAGGGCGCGACGGTGATGTTGAGCAGGTGCACCTCGTCCACGCCGGGCATCGCCACCAGGTAGCCGAGCAGCACGCGCCCGTCGGCGCGGCGTGGGTGCGGTGTCTCGCCGGGCAGCGCCTCGCCGAGCAGCAACACGGCCGGGTAGCCCGAGGCGAGCGAGTCGGCGAAGTGCCGTCGCGACCAGGGGTGGGTGTAGGCCAGCTTTTCGACCTCGTGCACCGCGTCCAGATCGGCGTCGGTCATGGGTTCGAAGGCCACGCGGCGCTGCGGGTGGGCGTCGGGCGCGGCCGGCCAGTCGCGCAGGGCGTCACCGGGCATGACAACCCCTGAGGAACCGGTGGCCTGAGACTGCGACATGACTTGCGCCTCAAGCCCCTTGCGGCGCGGGCCGCAGGGCGGCCTGTTCCAGCCGCAGCCGTTCGCGCTCGGCGGTGGTCCGCGCGACCTGGTCGCGCACGTACAGCGGCAAGGCGTCCTGCGCGGCCACCGCCCGCCCGGCGGCCAGCAGCGCTGGCGCGAGTGCCAGCAGGGCCATTGCCGTGGGCAGCGCGCGCTCGCGCGGCCCGGGCAGGTCGGCCAGCCCGGCGGCGTAGGGCTCAAACACATTGCCCGCCAGCAGGCAATCACCCGCCTCCAGCGTCAGCCCCGTCGGCAGGCTCTCGCGCAGGTGCGCGCCGAGCAAGGCGGGCGCACACAGGCGCGGCGGCTGCAGCGGCGTGGCTTCCAGGCCCTGCGGGCCGCAGGCGTAGAGCGCCACGTACGTCTCGTCCATGCGGGCGTCGAGCAGGGCCGCGATCACGGCGGGCTGCGGCTGGCCGGCGATCAGGCGCTGTTCGCGCGCCGCTTCGGCCAGGGCCAGCAAGGTGTCCACCGGCAGCACCGGGAGACCGCCAGCGCCGTACGCCAGACCCTGGGCCACGGCACAGGCGGTGCGCAAGCCGGTGAACGAGCCCGGGCCACGCCCGAACACGATGGCGTCCAGGCTGTGCAAGGTCCAGCCGGCCTGGCCCAGCAGGGACTGCACCGTGGGCAAGAGCGTGGCCGAGGACTGCGCAGCACCCGGCCCGCTGTGTTGCCACATCGGCGCACCCGGCGCACCGCTGCCCAACGCCACCGAGAGGATGTCGGTGCTGGAGTCGATGGCGAGCAGGCGCAGGAAAGACGGCATGAGGGGCATTATCGGCGAGGGTCTGCGGCCCATAATCGCGGCTCCATGACCTGCCTTCCCCTGCTGCGCTTCGGTGCGATCGCCTTCTTCGCGGCCCTCTCGCTGCCCCTGCCAGCCCAGGACAGCGATCTGAGCGCGGGCGAGCTGCGGCTGAAGCCGGAGGTCGGCCTCTCGGTGCCGTCTGCCCCTCCCGAGACCGTGATGGCCCACCCC
>NZ_MUNZ01000163.1 GCF_002001205.1 Hydrogenophaga sp. A37 | reverse complement strand
CGCTCCACGCTTCCTTCCTACGCTCGGTCGCCCTCACGCAGTTGCGCTTCACTTTGCTCACTGTGACCAGCTCGCAGCGGGACTTGCACCCGCAGGTGTGCGCCCATGCTGGGCGCACCAAAAAAAAAGACCGCCTTTCGGCGGTCTTCTTCATCATCACTTCTCGTACTTGCCGATCAGGGCCTTGGCTTCGGAGACCAGCTTGCCACCGTCGACATTCTTGGCCTGCATGTCCTTGATCCAGTCGGATTCCACCGTGCTCGCGGTGCGTTTCCAGCGCTGAACCTCGGCCAGTTCCAGCTCGGTGATCTTGTTGCCGGCCTTGACGGCCAGATCACGCCCGACGTTGTCGCCCACGTCCTGGGTGCGCGCGATCTGGGCGCTGAACTCGGCCCCCGAGTTGTCGTCAATCACCTTCTTCAGGTCGGCCGGCAGCTTGTTGTAAGCGGCCTTGTTCATGGCCACCACGAAGGTCGTCACGTAGAGGGCTCGGTCACCGGCGAACGTCGTGTGGTTCTTCACCAGCTCCTGCACCTTCAGGGCCGGGGCCACCTCCCAGGGAATGGTGGTGCCGTCGATGGTGCCTTTGGACAAGGCATCGGTCACGGCCGGCACGGGCATGCCCACGGGCGTGGCGCCCAGCTTGACCAGCATGCTGTTGACCACCCGCGTGCCGCCGCGGATCTTCATGCCGCGCAGGCTTTCCAGGCCGACCACCGGCTGCTTGGTGTGGAACAGGCCCGGGCCGTGGGTGTGGAAGGCCAGCACGTGCACGTCCTTGTACTCGTCCATCGCGTTCTTCTGGACATAGTCCCATAGCGCGCGCGAGGTCTTTTCGGCCGACAGGCCGGCAATGAAGGGCAGCTCAAACACTTCCGTCTTGGGGAAACGCCCGGGGGTGTAGCCCTGCAAGGTCCAGACGATGTCGACCACGCCATCGCGCGCCTGGTCGAACAGCTGCGGGGGCGTGCCGCCCAGCTGCATCGAGGGGTACATCTGGATCTTGATGCGGCCCTTGGATTCTTCTTCGATCTTCTTGGCCCAGGGCGCCAGCGCCTTGGAAGGCACCGTGCCCTGCTGGGGCAGGAACTGGTGCAGGCGCAGGGTGACTTCTTGCGCGAACGCGCCCGCACTGGCCGACACCGCCAAGGCCAGCGCCGCCACTTTGAATGTCCAGGATTGCATGAATATGTCCGGTTGGGCCCGCTCGCGGGCCGGATGACTGAAAGGCAACCCTTTCAGGAATGCCGCCAATCGTTATTTTCCATAACAATAAGCGTGCTGACTGCCTAGGACTTACCCCTAAGTTGAGACGAAGACAACGAAGCGCCGCGGGGGTGTTTCAGGCCACATGGAGAAAACCGCGCAGCCCGCCCCACTGCTCGCTGAAGATGCCCGGGTCCATGGTCTTCAAGTCTTTGATGATGGGTTTGAAGGCCATGTGGGCCAGCACGTCGCGCTCCAGGTCCACGCCGGGTGCGATCTCGGTCAGCTCCAGGCCGTCCTCGCGCAGGCGGAACACCGCGCGCTCGGTGATGAACACCACCTGCTGTTCGCGCAATGCGGCGTCGTGGCCGTTGAAGGTGATCTGCTCCACCTGCTCGATGAACTTGCGGGCCTTGCCCTCCTTGACGATGGTGAGCTTGCCGTCACCCACGGTCACATCCAGCCCGCCGGCGGTGAAGCTGCCGCAGAACACCAGTTTCTTCGTCGAACGCGTGATGTTGACGAAACCACCGCAACCCACCGGCCGGCCATTGAACTTGCTCACGTTGACGTTGCCATGCAGGTCGGTCTGAGCCAGGCCCAGGAAGCTGGCGTCAAGGCCGCCACCATCGTAAAAATCGAACTGGGCACTCTGCTCGATGATGGACTCGGCGTTGTAGGCCAGGCCGAAGTCGCCCAGCTGCGCGGGAATGCCGCCGTTCACGCCCGATTCGATGGACAGCGTGAGCAGGTCCGACACGCCCTCTTCCGCCGCCACGGTGGGGATGCCGGCGGGGATGCCGATGCCCAGGTTGGTGATGGCGCCGGGCGTGACCTCCATGGCCGCGCGCCGCGCGATCACCTTGCGCTCGTCCAGCGGCATGGGCGCCATGCTGCCGGTGGGCACGCGGATGTCGCCGCACAGCGCGGGGTTGAACTGGGTGGCGATGGATTGCATGTGGTTCTCGGGCTTGCCGATCACCACGTAGTCCACCAGCAGGCCCGGCACCTTGACCGCCTTGGGGTGCAGGCTGCCGGCCTTGACCACCGCTTCCACCTGGCAGATCACGATGCCGCCCCAGCGCTTGGCCGCCTGCGCAATGGAGAGCTGTTCCAGCAACATGCCTTCCTTGTCCAGCGTGATGTTGCCGCGTTCGTCGGCCAGCGTGCCACGGATGATGGCCACGTCGATCTTGGGCGGGGCGTAGTACAGCCACTCCTGCCCCTCGAACTCCACCAGCTTGACCAGGTCTTCGGTGGAGCGGCTGTTCATCTTGCCGCCTTCCAGCCGCGGGTCCACGAAGGTGCCCAGGCCCACCTGGGTCAGCAGGCCGGGCGAGCGGTTGGCGATCTGGCGCGTGAGGTGCGAGAGCGAGCCTTGCGGGAAGTTGTAGGCCTCGATCTCACCGTCGAACACCATCTTCATCATCTCCTTGCCGGTCTGGCCGAAGTGACCCGCGATCACGCGCTTGATCATGCCCGCGTGCGCAAAGTGCTTCATGCCCGCCTCGCCCGAATTGCCCACCGCGCCACAGGCCCAGGTGGTCAGGTTGCGCGGATGCCCGGTGTTCAGGAACGTGCGCTCCACGCCCTGCAACACCTCTTCCGGCAGGCTGGTGACAGCCAGGCCGCCCAGAAAAATCGTGGCGTCGTCGGCAATGAGGGCGCCGGCTTCGTCGGCGGTGATGACTTTCATGGGTGTCTCCAAAAAACAGATTCAAAAAAACAAACAAGCCGGAGCGCCAGCCCCCAACCCAGGGCTGCCAAAGATCCGGCTCCGCCGGTCCAATGGCAGCGCCCCCTTGGGGGGTCGCGCGAAGCGCGGCGGGGGGAGCCCGCTCAGACCTCAATCAGCAGCGCCATGCCTTGGCCACCGCCCACACAGGCCGACGAAATGCCGTAGCGCAGCCCACGGCGCTTGAGCTCGCGCGCCAGCGTCACGGTCAGGCGCACGCCGGTGGCGGCCAGCGGGTGACCCAGCGCAATGGCGCCGCCGTTCACGTTGAGCTTGTCGCGGTCCAGCCCGAGCTCACGCTCCACCGCCAGCGTCTGCGCGCCCTGGGCCTCGTTGATCTCGAACAGGCCGATGTCGTCCAGCGTGAGCTCGCAGCGCTCCAGCAGCGCGCGGATGGCCGGCGCCGGGCCGATGCCCATGATCTCGGGCGGCACACCCACTGCGGCGGCGCCCACCAGGCGGGCCAGCGGCTTCAAGCCGTTGCGCTTCACGTAGGCATCGCTGGCCACCAGGGCGCCCACGGCGCCGTCCACCAGCGCGGAGCTGTTGCCCGCCGTCTGCACACCACCGGCGTACACCGGTCGCAGCTTGGCCAGGGCTTCCACCGGCGAGGGCCGGGGGTGGGTGTCGTGGGCCACCTGGTCCACCTTGCGCGGCAGGCGGATGCCGCGCGTGTGGTACCCGTCCAGCGCAAAGTCTTCGTTGACCACGGGCACGATCTCGCCCGCGTGGAAACCGTCGGCCTGGGCCTTGAGCGCGCGTTCGAACGACTGCGCGGCGAAGGCGTCCACGTCGGCACGGCTGATGCCGTATTGCTTGGCCAGGTTCTCGGCGGTCTCGATCATGGTGATCGGGCCGGCGGTGTCGTTCAGCGCCTCGACCAGGAAGTCCTTGAACTCCACCGGCGCGCCCAGCTTGAAGCCGCTGCGGTGGGTGTAGGCGGCAATGGGGTTGCGCGTCATGGACTCGGTGCCGACCACCAGCGCCAGTTCGGAGTAACCCAGCGCGATCTGGTCGGCCGCCTGGCGGAACAGCTCGAAGCCGGTGCCGCAGATGCGCTGCGCCAGGATCGCCGGCACCGCCATGGGCACGCCCGCGTACAGGCCGATGTGGCGCGGCAGCACGAAGGCGTCGAAGTCGGCCTGCGCCATGGAGCCGGTGACCACCGAATCCACGTCGCTGGCGGCCACGCCGGCGCGCTCAATCACGGCGCGCGCGACCTTGATGCCCATGTCGGTGGGCGAGATCGCCCCGAGGGCGCCGCAGTAGTCCACCAAGGGCGTGCGCACGCCATCAAGCAGCCAGGCGTTGGAGAAGCGGGCAGAGAAGTGTTTCATGGCATCAATCCTTTCGGCTGTCGGTCACACGGATCACGGTGGCGTAGCCGCTGTCGCCTGCGGCGCAGCCGGTGAACAGGCCCACACCGCCGCCGCGCAGCACCAGCTCTTCGATCATCTCGATGATGGCGCGCAGGCCCGTGGGCGCCTGCGGATGGCCCCAGATGATGGAGCTGCCGTAGTTGTTCATCTTCTGCCAAGCAAAGCCGGTGTCGCGCGCCAGCGCGATGTCGTTCACGGCAAAGGGGTTGTGGGTCTTGATGACGTCGATGCCACCGATCTCCAGGCCGGCGTTCTTCATGGCGTTGATCGCGGCGGGCGACGGCGCCATGGGCATGAAACCGGGCTCGACCCGCGACATGCCGAAGCCGAGGATCTCGACCTCAATGCCCTTGTCGGTGGCGGCCTCACGGGCCCGCTCGCGGGTGGTCACGATGGCACCGGCGTTGCCGTCGGCCGGGTGGGTCTGGCCACCGAAGGTGATGGTGCCGCCCTCTTTCACCGGCTTGAGTTTGGCCAGGCCTTCGGCCGTGGTGGGGAAGATGCCCTCGTCCACCCCGAGCGCTCCGGTCTGCTTGCGGAACTTCGAGTCCGACAGCGGCGCGTCCACCATGTAGCGCTTCTGGAAGGCGCGGTCGTTGGCCAGCGCGTCCAGGTACTGGTGGTAGCGGTGCAGCTTGAGTTCGTGCTGTTCGGCGGTGCCGATGCCGTAGCGCGCGGCCACGTTTTCGCCGGTCTGCAGCATCGGGTTTTTCGCATAGGGATCGTTGCCCATGTTGTCGGGCACCCAGTGTTCGGTGATGCCGTAGCCGCCCGTGCCCGAGGGGTCGGGGTAGTACACCACCGGCCCGTTGGACTGGCGGTCCGCCATCACCAGCAGCGCGCATTGCGCGGTGCCGCACACCACTTCCTGTGCGGCCATCTGCAGCGCGCGCACACTGGTGGCGCAGGCCTGCTGCACCGTGGGGCCGGCCACGCGGTCGATGCCCATCAGGCCGGTCACGTAGGGCAGGCCATAGAAGCTGCCCTTCTGCGGGTTGGTCATGCCCAGCAGACCCAGGTCGATCTGCGCCATGTCGAAACCGCGCGTGGCCAGCGCCTGTTTGCCGACCGCTGCGGCCAGCGGCAGGGCATTCATGTTGGCCAGCGAGCCCTGCCACTTGGCGAAGGGCGTGGACCAATAGATACCGTAGGGAATGAAGGCTTGCATTCGGCTTGTCTCCTGTGAAGATGTCAAAGAAATGGCCCGCTGAAAACGGGTCTTGAACCACGACCTAGGACAAACCCTAGTCCCGGGGAAAACGACCGGTTTGCGTGTTGTGGCTTCCGGTATTTGGTTATAAACTATAACCAGATATTTTCGTTTGAGCAAGGAACCTCCATGTCGATCACCGCCATTTCCGCCGACCTTTCCCTTGAAATCCGGGGCGCCGTGGCGATCATCCGGCTCACCCGCCCAGCCAAGCGAAACGCCATCAACGACGGCCTGGTCCTGAGCCTGCGCAACGTCTTCGAGGGCTTTGGCCCTGAGGTCAAGGCGGCCGTGATCGAAGGCGAAGGCGAACACTTCTGCGCCGGGCTGGACCTGAGCGAACTCAGCGAGCGCGACGCGGTGCAAGGCATGCACCACTCGCGCATGTGGCACAAGGCGCTCGAAGCGGTGCAGTTCGGCCCGGTGCCGGTGGTCGCTGCGCTGCACGGCGCGGTGGTGGGCGGCGGCCTGGAGCTGGCCAGCGCGACCCACATCCGCGTGGCCGACGAGTCCACCTTCTATGCGCTGCCAGAAGGCTCGCGCGGCATCTTCGTGGGCGGCGGCGGCTCGGTGCGGGTGCCGCGCCTGGTGGGCGTCGCGCGCATGACCGACATGATGTTGACCGGCCGCGTCTACAACGCGCAAGACGGCGAACGCGCCGGCTTCGCGCAGTACCTCGTCCCCGCGGGCCAGGCGCTGAACAAGGCGATCGAGCTGGCGGAGAAGATCGCGCAGAACGCGCCCACCACCAACTTCGCGCTCACCCACGTGCTGCCGCGCATTGCCGACCAGACCGCCGACCACGGCCTGATGACCGAAGCACTGATGGCCGCCATCGCCCAGTCCGCGCCCGAGGCCAAGGAGCGCGTGAAGGCCTTCCTGGAAGGCCGCGCCAACAAGGTGCAACGAGGCTGAGCCTGCCCCTTTCCACTCTCCCGCCCCAACGCCTGCGCAAGCGGGCCAGGCCCACGAGGGCCCCATGCCACCACAACGATCCGGAGACAAGACATGAACACCGAGACCCGTCCGCACAAGTACCGGCCCATGGAATTCGGCGTGCCCCGCGTGGTGGTGCGCGAAGGCAGCAGCGGCGTGCGCTACATGCGCGGTGAACCCGAACTGCTGCCCTACGCCCGCACCATGGGCGAGCGCCTGGCGCACTGGGCGAAAACCGTGCCCGAACGCACGCTGTTCGCGCGCCGCGTGCGCCACGCCGACGGCACGACCGGCGACTGGCAGCACCTGAGTTTTGCTCAGGCGCTCGACGGCGCTCGCCGCATCGGCCAGGCGTTGCTGGACCGCGGCCTCAACGCCGAGCGCCCGGTGGTGATCCTGAGCGAAAACGATCTGGAGCACGCCCTGCTCTCGCTGGCCTGCCTGTACGTGGGCGTGCCCTACTGCTCCACCTCGCCGGCCTACTCCACCGTCAGCACCGACCACGGCAAGCTCAAGCACGTGATGAGCACACTCACCCCGGGCCTGGTGTTCGCCAGCGACGGCGCCCGCTACGCCAAGGCGCTCAACGCCGCGGTGCCGGCCGACTGCGCCGTGGTGCTCACTTCCCTGGGCGGCTACAGCCGGCCCGCGGGCGAACTGCTGTCGTTCGAGCAGCTGCTGGCCACCGAGCCCACTGACGCGGTGGACGAGGCTCACGCCCGCGTCAGCCCGGACACCATCGCCAAGTTCCTGTTCACCTCGGGCTCGACCAAGATGCCCAAGGCGGTGATCAACACGCACCGCATGTGGTGCGCCAACCAGCAGCAGATGCGCCAGTCCATGACGCCGCTGACGCTGGACCCTCTGGTGCTGGTGGACTGGCTGCCCTGGAACCACACCTTCGGCGGCAACCACAACTTCGGCATGGTGGTCTACAACGGCGGCACGCTCTACATCGACGACGGCAAGCCGGTGCCCGCGCTCATGGGCGAGACCCTGCGCAACCTGCGCGAGATCGCGCCCACCGTGTACTTCAACGTGCCCACCGGCTTCGAGGTGATCGCCGACGTGATGAAGACCGACGACGTGCTGCGCAAGAACCTGCTCAGCCGCGTGCGCATGTTCTTCTACGCCGCGGCCGCTTTGTCGCAACCGATCTGGGACGCGCTGCATGAATGCCAGGAGCGCGAGATCGGCGAGCGCATCGTGATGTGCACCGGCCTGGGCATGACCGAGTCCGGCCCGTTCGCGCTCTCCGTCAACAGCGCCGACGTTAAGGCCGGCGACCTGGGCGTGCCCACGCCCGGGTTGGAGATCAAGCTGGTCGACATGGACGGCAAGATCGAGGTGCGCTACAAGGGGCCGAACGTGACCCCGGGCTACTGGCGCGGCGACGAGGCGACGCAAGAAGCCTTTGACGAAGAAGGCTTCTTCTGCAGCGGCGACGCCGTGACCTGGATCGACCCTGACAACGTGCACAAGGGCCTGCGCTTTGACGGCCGCATCGCCGAAGACTTCAAGCTCAGCACCGGCACCTTCGTCAGCGTGGGCCCGATGCGCGCCAAGGTGATCGCCGCTGGCGCCCCCTATGTGCAGGACGTGGTGCTCACCGGCCTGAACTTGAAGGAAGTGGGCGCGATGATCTTCCCGACCCAGCACGTGCGCACCCTGAGCGGCCTGCCCGCCAGCGCGCCGATGGCCGAGGTGCTGGACAACGCCTACGTGAAAGAACACTTCCAGCACCTCATCACCGAGCTGGCCAAGACGGCCACCGGCAGCGCCACGCGCATCGCGCGCGCCATCTTGCTGGCCGAGCCACCGTCCATCGATCTGGGTGAGATCACCGACAAGGGTTCGATCAACCAGCGCATGGTGCTCAAGCACCGCGATGCGCTGGTGCAGGCCCTGCACGCCGACACCGCTCCGAACATCATCAAACCCCAAGCCTGAAAGCGAACACCACCATGAACATCCAAGGACACGCAGCACTCGTCACCGGCGGCGCCTCCGGCCTGGGCGAAGCCGTCGCGCGCGAGCTCGCCCGCCAGGGCGCCAAGGTCGCCGTGCTCGACGTCAACACCGCGCTGGCCGAGACAGTGGCGGCCGAGATCGGCGGCGTGGCCTGCGCCTGCGACATCACCAACACCGAGAGCGTGACCGCCGCCATCACCAAAGCGGCCGCGGCCCACGGCCCGGCGCGCATCCTGATGAACATCGCCGGCATCGGCACCGCCAAGCGCGTCGTCGGCAAAGACGGCAACGCCGCACCGCTGGAAGACTTCGCCAAGGTGATCAACGTCAACCTGATCGGCAGCTACAACATCAGCCGCCTGTTTGCCGCCGAGTGCGTGAAGCTGGCCCCCATGGAAGACGGCGAGCGCGGCGTGATGATGTTCACCGCCTCGGTGGCGGCCTTCGACGGCCAGGTGGGTCAGCAGGCCTACAGCGCCTCCAAGGGTGGCCTGGTCGGCATGACGCTGCCCATGGCACGCGATCTGGCACAGCACGGCATCCGCGTGTGCACTGTGGCGCCCGGCCTGTTTGCCACGCCGTTGATGAAGCAGTTGCCCGAGGCGGTGCAGCAGTCGCTGGCCGCGTCGATCCCGTTCCCATCGCGCCTGGGCAAACCCGAAGAGTTCGCGCAGTTGGCCGCACACATCGTGACCAACGGCCACCTCAACGGCGAAGTGATCCGCCTGGACGGTGCGCTCCGAATGGCGCCACGCTGATGAGCAAGGTCGTCGTCTACGAGGTCGAGGTGATGTTCGGTGACTGCGACCCGGCAGGCATCGTCTTCTACCCGAACTTCTCGAAGTGGATGGACGCCTCGTCGTTGAACTTTTTTCGCCAGTGCGGTGTGCCGCCCTGGCGCGAACTGATCCGCACGCGCGGCATCGTGGGCACGCCGCTGCTGGAGGTGCGCAGCCGCTTCTTCCACCCCGCCTCGTACGGAGACCGTCTGCGCGTCCACACGCATGTGAGCGAATGGCGCGCCAAGGTCTTTACCCACCACCACGTCATCCGCCGCGATGACACGGTGCTCTGTGAAGGCACCGAAACCCGAGCCTTCGTGGTTCACCCCCCCGGCGAACCCGACCGCATCAAAGCCATTCCGATCCCGGCCGACATCCAGGCCCTGTGCAGCTGAAGTTCTCAGAGAAGAACCCTCATTTTTCAACCCACCTCAACAGGAGACAACCCCATGAACATCCATCGCCGTCACCTCATCCAGGCCACCGCCGGCTCCGCTTTGCTGGGCGGCCTCGGTCTGCAGAACGCCTTTGCCCAGGGGCTGGAGCAGGTCAAGATCGTCAACGGTTTTCCCGCCGGCGGCAGCGCCGACGTCACCAGCCGCCGCATCGGTGAAAAGCTGGGCGGCACCGCCTACACCAAGAACGCCGCCGTGGTCGAGAACAAGACCGGCGCGGCGGGTCGCATCGCCGTCGAGACCGTCAAGAACGCCGCGCCCGATGGCGCCACGCTGCTGCTCACGCCGTATTCGATGATGTCGATCTACCCGCACATCTACAAACAGCTGAGCTACGACCCCTTCAAAGACCTGATGCCCGTGGCCATGGCCTCGATGCTCGCGCACGGCCTGGCCGTCGGCCCCATGGTGCCGGCCACGGTGAAGACGGTGAAGGACTACCTGGCCTGGTGCAAGGCCAACCCCTCGCTGGCGAACTACGGCTCGCCCGCCGCCGGCTCCACGCCGCACTTCCTGGGCGCGCTGCTGGGCCTGGAGGCCAACGTGGATCTCAAGCACGTGCCCTACCGCGGCTCCATCCCCGGCATCACCGACGTGATCGGCGGCCAGCTCGCCAGCATGTTCACGCCCCACGGCGACTTCCTGCCCAACCACAAGGCCGGCAAGCTGCGCATCATCGCCACCTCGGGCAAGCAGCGCTCGCTCTTCGTGCCGGAGGTGCCCACCTTCGCTGAGCAAGGCTTCCCCGACCTGGTGGTGGAGGAGTGGTTCGGTTTCTATGCGCCGGCCAAGACGCCCGCCGCCGTGGTCACCAGCGCCAACCAGGCCATCAACGCCGCACTCAAGGAAAAGAGCGTCATCGACAGCCTGGCCATCTCCGCCATGGTGCCGGTCGGCGGCTCGCCGGAAGAGATGGCCAAGAGCATGAAGTACTACTTCGACTTGTGGGGCCCGCTGGTCAAGAAGATCGGTTTCACCGCCGAGTCCTGATCGCAGCGTCGCGCGTCCATCCCCCTTGCACGAGGCATCCCCATGAAGCATCCGAACGCATCCGCACGCCTGGCCCTGGTCGCCTTGCCGGCCCTGGCCCTGAGCGCCTGCTCCCAGATGGGCCCGGCGCCCGCTGGAGGCCCGACCGGTGTCGCCAAAGGCGCCGCCCTGCAGCAGTGTGAAACCCTGGCAGCCAGCTTCCGGCACGACCAGACCGCCATCGACTCAGCGACCGTGGTGGCCTCCGGCACGCTGCGGCTGGGCGGGCACGAACACTCGCGTCCGCTGCCACAGGGTGCCGCACCGGCGCAGCCCACCGGCGGCAACCCGGTGGCCGAGCACTGCCTCGTCAAAGGCGCGATGCACAAGCGCAAGGGCAGCGACGGGCGCGACTACGCCATCGGCTTCGAGATGCGCCTGCCCAAGGCCTGGAACGGGCGCTTCTATTACCAGGGCAACGGCGGGTTGGATGGCGCGGTGCGTCCGGCCGAAGGCGCGCTGGGCGGCGGTCCGCTGACCAGCGCGCTGATGCAGGGCTTTGCCGTCATCAGCTCGGACGCAGGCCACAGTGGCCCGCAGACACCCTACTTCGGCCTCGAAGCACAGTCGCGGCTGGATTACGGTTACCAGGCGGTCGCCAAGCTCACCCCCATGGCCAAGGCGCTGATCGCCACCGCCTACGGCAAGGGCCCCGACCGCTCTTACCTCGGCGGCTGCTCCAACGGCGGCCGCCACGCCATGGTCGAGGCCGCGCGCGGCCAGGCCTACGACGGCTACCTGATCGGCGCCCCCGGCTACCGCCTGCCCAACGCGGCGCTGGCCCAGCTCTGGGGCGCGCAGCAATGGGCGCCGCTGGCGGTGCCCGGTGCCACCACCCAGCACCCGCTCAACCCGACCGCCAAGATCCCCGACCTGAGTGGCGCCTTCACCAAGGCCGAGCGCAAGCTGGTGGCCGACGCCTTGCTCGCCAAGTGCGACGCACTCGACGGCGCGAAGGACGGCCTGGTGCAGGCCACACAGGCCTGCCAGACCAGCTTCAAGCTGGCCACCGATGTGCCCACCTGCACCGGTGACCGCAACGGCCAGTGCCTGAGCGCGGCGCAGAAGACGGTGATCGCCAACGTGTTCGCCGGTGGCCGCACCACCGACGGCCAGGCCATCTACTCGGCCTTCCCGGTCGATCCCGGCCTGGTCGGTGACAACTGGGGCCTGTGGAAGTTTGCCAACTCGGTCGCGCTCGACCCGCTGTCGGTCGGCACCGTGTTCAGCGTGCCACCGGGCATGTTCGACCCGCTCAAGGTCGACATCTCGGCCCGCCTGCCCATGTTCAGCGCCACCAACGACGTGTACCGCGAGTCGGGCCTGTCGCTCATGACCCCGCCCGGCAATGACAACCCGGTCAACGTCGCAAAGCTCAAGGACCGTGGCGTGAAGATGGTGATCTACCACGGCGTGGCCGACGCGATCTTCTCCGCCGAAGACACGCGCCAGTGGATGCTGCGCCTGGACAAGGCCATGGGCGGCAAAGCCGACAGCTTCGTGCGCTTCTTCCCCGTGCCCGGCATGGCGCACTGCAGCGGCGGTCTGTCCACCGACCAGTTCGACCTGCTCTCGCCGCTGGTGAAATGGGTCGAACAAGGCCAGGCACCGCAGGCCGTGGTGGCCACGGCGCGCGGCGTCGGCAACCCCGGCGGCGCAAACGCGGAAGTGCCCGCCGAGTGGGCTCCCAACCGCAGCCGCCCTCTGTGCGCCTACCCCACCGTTGCCACCTACAAGGGCAGCGGCAACGTGGAAGACGCCGCCAGCTTCAGCCGCAAATAAAGCC
>NZ_MUNZ01000048.1 GCF_002001205.1 Hydrogenophaga sp. A37 | reverse complement strand
CGCAGGGCCTGGCCACGTTGCCGGCCAGCGCGCACGGCACCGAGGTGGCCATCGTCGGCGCGGGCATCGCCGGGCTGGTGGCGGCCTATGAACTGATGAGGCTGGGCCTCAAGCCCGTGGTCTACGAGGCTTCGCGCATAGGCGGTCGCTTGCGTTCGCAACCCTTCGAGGGTGGCCAAGGCGTGATCGCCGAGCTGGGCGGCATGCGCTTCCCGGCGTCGGGCACGGCCTTCTACCACTACGTAAACCTGCTCGGCCTCCAGACCCAGCCCTTTCCCAACCCGCTCACGCCCGCCGCGGGCAGCACCGTGATCGACCTCGAAGGCCAGACGCACTACGCGCGCTCGCTGGCCGAGCTGCCGCCGCTGTTCACCGAGGTGGCCGACGCCTGGAGCGAGGCGCTCGCCGAAGTCGGCTTCGGTGACCTGCAGCAGGCGCTGCGCGAGCGTGACGTGCCGCGCCTGAAAGCCCTGTGGGACCGGTTGGTGCCGCTGTGGGACGACCGCACGTTTTACGACTTCATCGCGCAGTCCGAAGCTTTTTCGAAGCTCTCGTTCCGCCACCGCGAGGTGTTCGGCCAGGTGGGCTTCGGCACCGGCGGCTGGGACTCGGACTTCCCCAACACCATGCTGGAGATCCTGCGCGTGGTGCTCACAGGTTGTGACGAAGACCAACACCTGATCGTGGGCGGTGTGCAGCAGGTGCCGCTGGGGCTGTGGGCGCACGCACCCGAGCAGATCACCCACTGGCCACAGGGCACCTCGCTCGCCAGCCTGCACGGCGGCGCCACGCGACCTGGTGTCACAGCCATCGCGCGAGCCGCCAACGGCCAGCTCACCATCACCGATGCCTGGGGCACACAACGCGACCACCCGGCCGTGCTCGTGACCTGCCAGAGCTGGCTGCTCACCACGCAGATCGCGGTGGAAGAAAGCCTGTTTTCGCAGAAGCTCTGGATGGCGCTGGACCGCACGCGCTACATGCAGTCGAGCAAGACCTTCGTGATGGTGGACCGCCCGTTCTGGAAAGACGTGGACCCCGCGACCGGCCGCGACACGATGAGCATGACGCTCACCGACCGCCTCACGCGCGGCACCTATTTGTTCGACAACGGGCCGGACCAACCGGCGGTGATCTGCCTCAGCTACGCCTGGATGAGCGACGCGCTCAAGATGCTGCCGCACCCGCCCGCGCGGCGCGTGCAGCTGGCGCTGGACGCGCTGAAGAAGATCTATCCCACCGTGGACATCGCCAGCCACATCGTCGGTGACCCGATCACCATCTCGTGGGAGGCCGACCCGTATTTCCTCGGCGCGTTCAAGGGCGCCCTGCCCGGCCACTACCGCTACAACCAGCGCATGTACGGCCACTTCATGCAGGACGCGCTGCCGCCCGCCGAGCGCGGCATCTTCCTCGCGGGCGACGACGTGTCGTTCACGCCCGCCTGGGTGGAGGGCGCGGTGCAGACCTCGCTCAACGCGGTGTGGGGCATCGTTCACCAACTGGGTGGCCAGTGCCCGGCGGACAACCCCGGGCCGGGCGAGCTGTTCCCGGCCATCGGCCCGGTGACCTTGCCGGACTGAAGCCTTCGGGCACAAGATCGCGGCATGCAAGACGACCTGACCCTCGCCCTCTGGCAGACCGGCTATACACCCACCAAAGCCGAGGCGCTGCAACGGCTGGGCGTCACCGCTGCACAGGCAAGCGCGCAAGGCGCCCACCTGCTGATCGCGCCCGAGATGGGCCTCACGGGCTACGCCATCGGCCCCGAGCGAGTGGCCGCACTGGCGGAGCCGAGCGACGGCCCGCTGGCGCAAGCCGTGGCCGCCATCGCGCAGCGCCACGGCATCGCCATCGTCTTTGGCTACCCCGAGCAGAACCCTGCCGGCAAGCCCTTCAACGCCACTCAGTTCATCGCCCCCGACGGCTCACGACCGATGAACTACCGCAAGACCCACCTCTTCGGCGACATGGACCGCGCGCAGTTCAGCGCGGGCGATGCCGCGTCACAGGTCTTCGAATGGCGAGGCTGGAAACTGGGCCTGCTGATCTGCTACGACGTGGAATTCCCCGAAGCCGTGCGCGGGCTCGCGCTGCAGGGCGCCGACGCGGTGCTCGTGCCCACGGCCAACATGGTGGGCTTCGACGAGGTGCAGAACACCCTCGTTCCCGCCCGCGCCTGCGAGAACCGGCTGTATGTGGGGTATGCAAACGCCTGTGGCAGTGAAGGCCCGACCCGTTATGGGGGCCTGAGTCTGGTGGCCAACGCTCAAGGCGAACCCCTGGTGACGGCCGGGCGGAATGAAGCCTTGCTCGTGGTCGCCCTTTCGCAGGACCATCTGGAGTCGGCCCGGCGGCACAGCCAGCTGCCGCACCGCCGACCAGCGCTCTACCAGCCGCTCACCCTCAAAGAATGACCGCTCCCGGCGCGTTCGCCCGGATGAACTCGAGCACCGTGGGCGTCTGGAGGTTGGTGAAATAGGCGTTCACTGTGGAGGCTTGCCCGCAGGCGGTTGAAGGGCCGCTGGACGCCACCCCGATCACCGCCGCACCCCCCTCCAGCATCCGGTACATCGGCCCGCCCGAGTCGCCAGGGCAGGTGGTGCTTTGGCTGCCGTCAAACTTGATGCTCAGGCTCTGCGCGTTGACCTCCGCCAGGTTGGCAGCGCCCACCGCCAGGTCACCTGTGGGCTGGCCCCAACCCGCAAACGACACCGCCTGCCCGGCCGCTGCCGGCTGGCTGGCCAGAATGGGCATGGTGGGGTTGGGCAGGCCCGCGGGAAAAGTGACCACGGCCACGTCGTTCGGGAACGGCCCTTTCGAGCCGTCGTAGGCCGGGTGCAGCACCCATCCTCTGGCGGAGAGCCCCTTGACGCTGGTGTCTGACTTGAAATTGGCCACGGCAACCCCCACCGGCTGCCCGCTGAGGCAATGGGCCGCCGTGAGCACGTGGGTGGGCGATATGCGGGTACCCGAGCACGCCACCTGTGTGCCTCCCTTACGGACGATCAGCAAGAACACCACGGGCGTGCTCGTGTATGAGACGCACGAGGCACCGTTGACCACCTTGGGCTGAGCGCCCGCGCTGTTGCACAGCGCCGTGGGGTCCAGGTTCACCGGCTCGGGGCCTCCACCACCCCCACAGCCCGCGAGCACCGCCGCGAGCGACGCAGCCACCACCCCGACGGCCCGAACGCCGTACTTGTTCACTCTTCGCATGGAAACTTCCCTGTTGTTGTTGAATCGATGACCGCTCAGAAGTAGGCCGCTTCGGGCGCCTGGGTGCGGATGAAGTTGATCACCGCCGGGCTTTGAACGTTGGTGAACAGCGAGTCATCGCCCTTGCCGCAGTCGGTCACCGTGCCGGACGAGGTGATGCCCACGACGCCCTGGCGCCCGCCGATCGCGCGGTAGGCCGGCCCGCCGGAGTCGCCGTTGCAGGTGTTGCTCAACTTGCCCTCGTAGGTGTAGCCCACGCTCATGTCATTGACCTTGGTCAGCCGGGCGTAGCCCACCGCCAGCTCAAAGCCAGGTGCGCCCCAGCCAGAGACGAACACCGACTGCCCCGGCGCCGAGTTCTCGCTCACCAGCACGCCCATGGTCGGGTTGGGCAGCCCTCGGGGCAACACCACCACGGCCGCGTCGTTCACCAGCACCGCCGCGCCCCGTGTGTACTGCGGGTGCACCGCCCAGCTGCTGGCGCGGATGCCCACGACGGTGCCGTCCGCACTCCAGAGGCCGGCGAGCACCCGGCTGGTGCCTGCGGGCAAACAATGGGCCGCGGTCAGGATCTTGTTGGGGGCGATGAGCGTGCCGGAACAGACCGTCGCACCGCCCGAACTGCCGATCACGTTGAGCAAGATCACCGGCGACAACTCGGGTTGGCCACAGTCGGCGCCATTGAGCACCTTGGGCGTGAGCCCGATGCTGCCGCACAGCGCGGCCGCGCTGGGAAGCGTCTCCTCATCGTCACCACCGCCACAAGCGGCGACCACCACCGCTGCCGTCAACACCAGCAGCCACCTGCTCATTCGGTTCATGTCTACCCCTGTTGTGAAAGCAACGGGACGGTTCCACAAACACGGTGGCGTCCCTGCCAAGTTGGCAATGTACCGCCAAATGTGTGGCGCCTTGAGGGGCAAGGACGCCAGCTCACACGCCACGGTCACACTGTTGCGGTCGGCCCACGCCGGCCCAGAAGTCGGCCTGGCCATAGTGGTGTTTCAGGAAATCGATCCACAGCCGCACCCGGAGCGCAAGGTGTTTGCGCTGAGGAAACAGGGCATAGATGCCATTGGGCGGCGCGGCGTGCTCTTCGAGCACGGCCTCCAGGCGGCCAGCGGCGATGTCGGCCTCAACCTCCCAGGTGCTGCGCCAGGCGATGCCATAACCGGCCAGACACCACTCGTGCAGCACCTGCCCATCGCTGCAGTCGAGCGGGCCGCCCGGGCGCAGGTGAACGATCTCGCGTTCGGCGCCTTCAGCGGTCGAGGCGCGGGCCGGCATGGAAAACGCCCAGCCCCGGGTCTGCGAGGCATCGCTGCTGAGCACCAGACAATCAAACCGCGTGAGATCGGCCGGGGTCTGGGGGCGGCCGTGCTGTTGCAGGTACTTTGGCGTGGCCACGCACAGGCGCCGGTTGTCGGCCAGTCGAACGCTCACCAGCGATGAGTCGGGCAGGTCACCCACGCGCACCGCGCAGTCGTAGCCCTCGCCCGCCACATCGACCACCCGGTCGCTGAGGTTGAGCGACATCGTCACCTCGGGGTGGAGTTCGCGAAAGTGAGGGATCAATGGCGCCACATGGCGGCGGCCGAAGCCGGCGGGCGCGGTGATGCGCAGGTGTCCGCTGGCCTTGACACCGCCGGCGCTGACGCTGGCCTCGGCGTTGGACAGGTCCGTCAGCAGGCGCTGGCAGTCTTCGAGAAAGGCACTGCCTTCGTGGGTGAGGGTGATGCGCCGCGTGGTGCGCACCAGGAGCTTCACACCCAGGCGGGTTTCGAGCGCATCGAGCCGGCGGCCAATGATGGCCGGGGCCACGCCCTCGGCCTTGGCGGCGGCGGTGAGGCTGCCCCGGGTGGCAACGGAAGCAAAGGTTTCGAGCTGCTTGAGCTTGTCCATGGGGCCGCAGATTACCTCAACAAAAGAAGGCAATCAACGGCGTTCATGGGGAGATTTTTGACCAAAACCGCCTCATTCCCGATTCGAACTCGGAGGAACCGGGCGAATCGGAAGACGGCAACGCGAGCGGGTGGCCGCGCTGCCGCTGTGGGTCGACGCTCAGTTGCAGAGCGCCGGCAGGTTGGGGATCGTGGCACACCCCACGCCGCCCTTGGCGGTGCATGCGTTGTTGGCGGCAGACTGCGCGTCAAACGCCGTGCCACTGGCCGCCACGCCGTATACAAACCCACCGCCACTGGTGCGCCCCGAGGAGATCGCGCCGCATTCTTCGAACTGCAGCACCACGGTGCAGTCGCCGGCATCGCACTCGTCGCGGGCTTCGTCATTGGCGATTGACTGCGTCAGGGCTTCTGAAGCCATGGCGACTCGGCCGGTGGAGTTGCTCACCGCAATCGCCCCGTACCCGTCGCTTTCACCACCACCACCGCACGCGGCCACCAACAGCGATGCCAAAACCGCTGCACCACACGCCATCCATCGAGATGCTTTCATTCCCTACCCCTTAAAAAATGTCACTGATGAGAGCGCAACACGCGCCCGCTGGAAAGAGTCTATTCCAGCCCAGAGGGTATTTCCACCCCCAAAAGCAAGGCCGCACCAGCCCTCGCCGCTGTTCAGCCCCGCCAGCCCCTGGGCAGACCGGCCTCAGGCGTCATGCCGTAGACCGGCTCACCGGGCAGGCCGGCCTTGAGCGGTTCGCGCGCGGCGATCAGCGTCGAGATGTCCACGCCGGTGCTCACGCCCATGGCCTCGAACATGAAGACCAGGTCTTCGGTGACCACGTTGCCGCTGGCGCCCGGCGCGTAGGGGCAGCCACCGAGACCGCCGAGCGAGCTGTCAAAACTGCGCACGCCCACGTCAAAAGCGGCCAGGCAGTTGGCCAGGCCCAGGCCGCGCGTGTTGTGCATGTGGGCCGCGCCGGCGCGCTCGCCGAGCTCGGCACGCAGCCGGGTGAACAGGCGCCGCACCTGCGTCGGGTGCGCCATGCCCGTGGTGTCGGACAGGCCGACCTCGTCCACACCCGCCCGCACGCAGGCCACCGCCAGCGCGATCACCTCGTCTTCGTCCACCGAGCCCTGCAGCGTGCAGCCAAAGGCGGTGGACAGGCCCACCTCCACCGGCACGCCGGGCGCGGCCTCGTTGCGCAACGCCACCACGCTGCGCAGCTCTTCGACCATCTGCTCGCGCGTCTTGCGCACGTTGGCGAGCGAGTGCGCTTCGCTGGCGGACACGGGCAGGGTGAGCTTGTGCACGCCGGCGGCGAGCGCGGCTTCCGCCCCGCGCCGGTTGGGCACCAGTGCCATCACGCGCAGGCCCGGCAGCGTCAGCGCGTGCCGCACGACCCCGGCCACGTCGGCCATCTGCGGCAGCAGGTGCGCGGGCACGAACGAACCGACCTCGATCTCGCGCAGACCGGCCGAAGCAAGCGCGCTGATCCAGCGGCACTTGTCCGCCGTGGGCATGACCGCCTTGACGGATTGCAGGCCGTCGCGCGGGCCGACCTCGCTGATGTGAACGTCGGGGGTGGTGCTCATGGTGGAAGACCTCGGGTTCAGGCCACCGCCGCGAGCGCGCGCAGGCGCTCGACATCGGACGCCGCATAACCCAGCCCGTGCAGCAACTCGGTGGTGTGCGCGCCCATGGTCGGCGGGTCCAGACGCACGCCCAGGCGCTGGCCGTCCATGGTGAAGGGGAAGAGTGTGGTTTTGGCGGTCTGGCCGGCGCGCGCGCCGTCCGGCAAGGTGATGTCGGCCAGGCCGCCAGTGGCCAGCAGGTGCTCGTCCTCGTACAGCTCTTCTGGCTTCCGGATGGGGGCGAAGGGCAGGCCCACCCGTTCAAACAACGCGGCCAGATCGGCGGCGCTGCGGTGGGCCAGCCGCTCGCGCAGCACCGGCAGCAACTGGGGTCTCGCCTTCACCCGGGCGTTGTTGTCGGGGTACCGCGGATCGGCCTTGAGGTCGGCAAACCCCAGCGCGTCGCAGAAGGTGGCCCACTGCGTATCGCTCACCGCCGCCAGAAAGATCTGTTCGCCGTCTTTCACGGTGAACACGTCGTACACCGCCCAGGCCGAGATGCGCTCGGGCATGGGCGCGGCGGCCTGGCCGGTGATCGCGTACTGCAGCATGTGCTGGCCGACCAGGAACACGTTGTTCTCGAACAGCGCGCTCTGCACCTCCTGGCCCTTGCCCGTGATGCCGCGCTGGATCAGCGCACCCAGCGCGCCGATGGCGCCGAACATGCCGCCCATGATGTCGTTCACGCTGGTGCCCGCGCGCAGCGGGTCGCCGGGGCGCCCGGTCATGTAGGCCAGGCCGCCCATCATTTGCACCACCTCGTCGAGCGCGGTGCGGTGGTCGTAGGGGCCGGGCAGAAAGCCCTTGAGGCTGATGTAGATGCAGCGCGGGTTGACCTGGCTGAGCGCGGCATAGTCCAGTCCGTACTTGACCATGGTGCCGGGCTTGAAGTTCTCGGCCACCACGTCGGCGCTGGCGGCCAGCCGGCGCGCCACCTCAGCCCCGTCGGGCTGGCGCAGGTCGATGGCGATGCTTTTCTTGTTGCGGTTGAACAGCGGGAAAAAGCCCGCGCCCGAGCCCAGCAGGTGGCGGGTGCGGTCGCCCTCGATGGGCTCGACCTTGATCGTCTCGGCACCCATGTCGGCCAACACCATGCCGCAGGTCGGGCCCATGACCATGTGGCTGAACTCGACCACGCGCAGGCCGGTCAGCGGCAAATGGGACGGGAGGTCGGAAGGGGGATGGGACACAGGCATGCCGTGATTGTCCGTGCTGACGGGGGGCCGTGCACCTCGCCAATTACCACCTTAAAAGTCACTGATCAATCGCCATACGGTCAACAAATCAACTGCAAAGTTCCGAATACAGTTCAGGCATGCAAAAACCTCGCGCGGTCCTGTTTGACGCCTATGGCACGCTGTTCGATGTGTACAGCGTGGGCTTGCTCGCGGAACAGCTGTTTCCCGGCCAGGGCGCGCGGCTGGCCACGGTGTGGCGCGACAAGCAGATCGAGTACACCCGCCTGGTGACCACCAGCGACCACGGCGCGCACTACCGGCCGTTCTGGGCCCTCACGCAAAGCGCCCTCACCTACGCCATCAAGCTGATCGAGCCGGCGGCGCGCGCCGACTGGCCGGCGTATGAAGCCCGTGCGACGCAGTTGATGAACCAGTACCGCAGCCTGAGCGCCTTTCCCGAGAACCGCGCCGTGCTGCAGGGCTTGCGCGAACGCGGCATCGTCACCGGCATCCTGAGCAACGGCGAACCCGAGATGCTGGGCATTGCCGTGCGCAGCGCCGGGCTCGATGGTTTGCTGGACCACGTGATCAGCGTGGACGGCATCCGCAAGTACAAGACCCACCCCGATGCTTACGCGCTGGGCGAAACCGCCACCGGCCTGCCGCGCGGCCAGATCGTGTTCGTCAGCAGCAACGCCTGGGATGCGCTGGCCGCCACCTGGTTTGGCTACCAGACGCTGTGGGTGAACCGGCAGAATCTGCCGTTCGAAGAACTGAGCACACAGCCCACGCGCACGGCGCAGAACCTGCGCGACGTGCTCTCTTTTTTCAACTGATTTCCTTTTCTTTTTCCCGACGGAGCCCACCATGACGCAACGCACCACCATCCACAGCCTGCAGGTCGCCACCGAGCTGTACGAGTTCATCAACGCCAACGTGCTGCCCGGCACCGGCGTGGAGCGCGACACCTTCTGGAAAGGCTTTGACGCCATCGTGGCCGACCTGGCCCCGAAGAACGCCGCCCTGCTGGGCGAGCGCGACCGCCTGCAAGCCGAGCTGGACACCTGGCACAGCGCCAACCCTGGCCCCATCCGCGACATGGTGGCCTACCGCAAGTTCCTGGAGACCATCGGCTACCTCGTGCCCGTGCCCAAGAAGGTCAAGGCCACGACCAAGAACGTGGACGAGGAGCTGGCCACGCAGGCCGGCCCGCAGCTGGTGGTGCCGATCCTGAACGCGCGCTACGCGCTCAACGCCGCCAACGCGCGCTGGGGCAGCCTGTACGACGCGCTCTACGGCACCGACGTGCTGAGCGAAGACAAGGGCTGCGGCAAAGTGGCCAAGGGCAAGAAAGGCGGCTACAACCCCAAACGCGGCGCCAAGGTCATCGAATACGCGCGCTACGTGCTCGACCGTTGCGCCCCGCTGAAGAAGGGTTCGCACGTCGGCTCCACCGGCTACAAGGTCAACAAGGACGGTGAGCTCGTCGTGGGTCTGGCCGAAGGCGGCACCAGCAAGCTCGAACACAAGCACCAGTTCATCGGTTACCAGGGCGATGCCAAGGCACCCAGCGCCGTGCTGCTCAAGCACAACGGCCTGCACTTGGAGATCCAGATCAACCGCACCACCGCCATCGGCGCGAGCGACGCCGCTGGCGTGAGCGACCTGGTGGTCGAAGCCGCACTCTCCACCATCCTCGACCTGGAAGACTCCGTGGCCGCCGTGGACGCAGAAGACAAGGTGCTGGCCTACCGCAACTGGCTCGGCATCCTGCAGGGCACGCTGACCGAAGAGGTGAGCAAGGGCGGCAAGAGCTTCACACGCGGCCTCAACGCCGACCGCGAATACACCGCACCCAACGGCAAGAAGGGCGTGCGCCTGCACGGCCGTTCGCTGATGTTCGTGCGCAACGTCGGCCACCTGATGACCAACCCGGCCGTGTTGTGGGGCGCGGAAGGCAAGGAAGTCCCCGAAGGCATCCTGGACGCGATGGTCACCACCACCATCGCCATGCACGACCTCAAGCGCACGAAGAAGGACGCGATCCGCAACTCGCGCAAGGGCTCGGTCTACATCGTCAAACCCAAGATGCACGGTCCGCGCGAAGTGGCGTTTGCCGGCGAACTGTTTGGCCGTGTCGAGAAGGTGCTGGGCCTGCCCGAGAGCACCGTCAAGCTCGGCATCATGGACGAAGAGCGCCGCACCTCGGTCAACCTCAAGGCCTGCATCGAAGCCGCCGCCAGCCGCGTCGCCTTCATCAACACCGGCTTCCTCGACCGCACCGGCGACGAGATGCACAGCGCCATGCTGGCCGGCCCCATGGTGCGCAAGGGCGACATGAAAGCCAGCGCCTGGATCCAGAGCTACGAGCGCAACAACGTGCTGGTGGGCCTCTCCTGCGGCCTGCGCGGCAAGGCGCAGATCGGCAAGGGCATGTGGGCCATGCCCGACCTGATGAAGGCCATGATGGAGCAGAAGATCGCCCACCCCAAGGCCGGCGCCAACACCGCCTGGGTGCCCAGCCCCACCGGCGCCACGCTGCACGCCCTGCACTACCACCAGGTGCTGGTGAGCGACGTGCAAAAGGACCTGGAAAAAATCGACGCCGCCAAAGAGCGCGACAACATTTTGACCGGCCTGCTCACCATCCCCGTGACCGGCAATCCGAACTGGACCGACGCCGAGAAGCAGCAGGAACTCGACAACAACGCCCAGGGCATCCTGGGTTACGTGGTGCGCTGGGTCGACCAGGGCGTGGGCTGCTCCAAGGTGCCCGACATCCACAACGTGGGCCTCATGGAAGACCGCGCCACGCTGCGCATCAGCAGCCAGCACATGGCCAACTGGCTGCGTCACGGCGTGGTGACCGAGGCCCAGGTGCGCGAGACGTTTGAACGCATGGCCGCTGTGGTGGACCAGCAGAACGCGGGCGATCCGCTCTACCAAAAGATGGCCGGCAACTTCAAGACCAGCATGGCCTACCAGGCCGCCTGCGACCTGGTGTTCAAGGGCCTGGCCCAGCCCAGCGGCTACACCGAGCCGCTGCTGCATGCGTGGCGCCTGAAAGTCAAAGCGGCAGCCTGAGATCCCGCATTTCCCCCTCTCCCTCTGAGAGAGGGCAGTGGTGAGGGCTCTTCGCGAGCCACCCACTCTGCACAACGGCGCCTTCGGGCGCCGTTCCGTTGTCGGGTGTAATCGCCGCATGCACGTTTCCCGATCCATCGCCGGCCTGCTCAGCCTGTGCGCCCTGGCCCCGTTCGCCCAGGCCCAATCGCCCTCTTGGAAAGCCACCTGCGAGTCCCGCCTGCCGCCCACGGCCATAGAGGTGAAGACGGCACCTGCGCCCCTCCGCTTCACCAACCACCGCAGCATCGCTGAACTCACCAGCGTGCAAAAGCTACCGCACAAAGAATCCCGTACGCTGGGGCTGACCGAGATGCGGCTGGGCACCGCCATCAACTACCGCAGCCCCTCGCTGACCCACCCGAACGAGCCGCTGGCCTGCGCCCGCCCCCACATCGTCGTCACGCTCAGCCTCGACCCGCACGTGGTGTCGGTCGCCAGCGAATTCCCCGAGGGCAGTTGCGCCCACGGCCACATCACCGAGCACGAGATGCGCCATGTGAAGGTGAACCAGCACACGCTGGACGACACGGCCGCGCGCATGCGCCAGGGGTTGCTGTCGTCCTTCGGGAACAAGGTGTACTACGGCACGCCTGCCGAGCTCGAAGAGCGCTTCACCCGGCACATCCGCGACGAGTGGCTGCCCTGGGTCAGGGCCCAGATGGACCACACGCTGCAACTGCACCGGGAGATCGACACGCCGCAGGAATATGCGCGCAACCGCACGGCCTGCAAAGGCGAGATCGCACGCGTGCTGGACGCGATGCGCTGAGCCAGCGTTGCGCGGCGACGCTCACATCCACAGCCGGTAGGCCCAGAAGCTCTCGTGGCGCGCGATGCCGTCGCGCAGGACTTCTGGGCTGAACCCGGTGATGCGCCGGGTTTCGCGGCACAGGTGGGACTGGTCGGCGTAGCCGCTGTCGGCAGCGATGTGGGCCCAATGCACCACGCCTTCTGTCTGGGCCTGCACGACCCGGAAAAAGGCCTGCTCGGCGCGTCCCATGCCCCGCAGTTCTCGCAACGGCAGACCAGACCACCGCTTGATGCGCCGCTCCAGCTGCCGCAGGCTGCGGCCTGGCGCCGAGGCGGCGGCGCGTTGCGCGAGGTGCAAGGACCAGTCGGCGTAGCGGTGCCCTTGCAACGGCAACACGGGCCGGCAGGCCTGCCAGCGCGGCTCCAGAAAGTCTTCCAGCCGTTCCATGCGCTGCGCGTCGTCCGATGCGGCTTGTACCTGCTGGCACATGGCGATCCACGCAGGCGGCAGCACCGTGCTGGCATCGACGAAGCGGTCGATCAGGTCCGTAGGTTCCAGCCCCGTCATCAGGTGCAGCGCGTCGGGCATGAGCATCACCATCATGGCGTGCACCGGCCCCGGGCACCAGCTCGCGCCGGGTCGGGTCTGCGGCCCGGTCAGCACCCAGCGGCCGGGCATGGGGCCGCGGGTGTCCGTCAGGGCGCCGGGGTGGTCGGGCCGAGCGCCCTGGAGCACCACGCTGCTGCCCTCGAACCACCAGCTCAGGCTGCACAGCGGCGTGGCGGGAAAGTGGTTGATGCGCTGCTCGTCGCTCAGCGTGGCGCCCACGGTGCTGCGCACCATGGCACCGCGCACGCAGGCCATGAGCGACGCGCGCGGCTGCCACAGCGTGCCACTGGGCAGCAGGGCGGTGTCGAAGTCGTGCGACGGGGGCAGAAG
>NZ_MUNZ01000043.1 GCF_002001205.1 Hydrogenophaga sp. A37 | reverse complement strand
GCTTCCACCGCCGCATTGAGCGCGAGGATGTTGGTCTGGAACGCAATGCCGTCGATCACGCCGATGATGTCGGCGATTTTTTTGCTGCTGTGGTTGATCTGGTCCATGGTGGCCACCACCTGGCCCACCACTTGGCCGCCGCGTGCGGCCACTTCGGCGTTGGCCACGGCCATCTGGCTGGCCTGGCGGGCGGCGTCGGCGCTCTGGCGCATGGTGCTGTTGAGCTGCTCCATGCTGGCCGCCGTTTCCTGCAGGTTGCTCGCAGCCTGTTCGGTGCGCGCGCTCAGGTCCATGTTGCCCGAGGCAATTTCCGCCGACGCCGTGTTGATGCTGTCGGTGGCGCTGCGCACCTGGCCCACGGTGTGCTGCAGCGACGACTGCATCGAGCGCAGCGCCTCCATCATCGACGCGGTTTCGTCGCGTCCCTCGATGTCGATGCGGCGCGTCAGGTCGCCTGCGGCGATGGCCGAGGCCAGCTCGCGCGCTCGATCCAGGGGGTTGCAGATGCTGCGCAGGTTGAGCCAGGTGAACGGCACCAGCAGCAGCGCCACCCCGGCGAGCACGCCCAGGTTGAGCAGGGTCGCCTGGGTCGCGCCGTCCTCGCGCGCGGTGCGCGCCTCGGCGGCGTCCGCGTCGAGCACCTCGGCGGTCTTGAGCAGCGTGGCCTCGAGCGCGCGCATGTGCGCCTTGGCATTGCCCATCATCTTGTCGGCTGTGTGGCTGTTGTCGTACGCGCCGTCCTCCACCTGCAGCACGATCTGCAGGGTCGACTTGGCATAGGCCGTCAGGCTCGCCAGCGCCTCGTCGAGCAGCGGTGCTTCCCGGTTGTTGGCGTCGGCGCGCATCGCTTCCAGCTGCTTCTGCGCCGCCGCCACCGCCGCGGTCCAGCGGTCCCGGTGCTTATTGAGCGTGATGCGGTCGTCGTAGTAAATGATCATGTCCTTTTCCGCCCGGTTCACATCCCCGACCTGGCGGTTGACGTGGCTCAGCCCGTGCGCCCGCTGCAGCGACCGGGTGATGAACTCATCGGTGCGCTGGCTCTGCTGCCACATCGAGAGCACCCCGGTCGCCCCCACAAGGCACACCAGTGCAAGCATGAGCACCAGCATGCCGATCAGGCGGGTGCGGATGCGGAAACGGCGCATGGCATTGACGAGCGAATTCATACATGGGTCCCCTGGGTTTTACAGTCTGAACGTGGCGACCACGCTGGCAAGCTTGACGGCCTGGTCCTTCAAACTCTCCGCCGCGGCCGCGCTCTCTTCGACCAGCGCCGCGTTCTGCTGCGTCATCTGATCGAGCTTGCTGACCGCCGTGTTGACCTGGCCGATGCCTTGTGATTGCTCGTTCGCGGCGGTGGTGATGTCGCTGATGAAGGCCGCCACCTTGTCGGCATTGGCCACGATCTCGCCAATGGTGCTGCCCGCCTCGGCCACCAACCGGCTGCCGGCTTCGACGCGGTCCACGCTGGCGCCGATCAGGCCCTTGATTTCTTTCGCCGCCTCGGCGCTGCGCTGCGCCAGGCTGCGCACCTCGGCCGCCACCACGGCAAAGCCCCGGCCCTGTTCGCCCGCCCGAGCGGCTTCGACCGCCGCGTTGAGCGCGAGGATGTTGGTCTGGAACGCGATGCCGTCGATCACGCCGATGATGTCGGCGATTTTTCGGCTGCTGTGGTTGATCTCTTCCATCGTGGTGACCACCTGGCCCACCACGCGGCCGCCGCGTTCGGCCACCTCGGCGTTGGTCACCGCCATGCGGCTGGCCTGACTGGCGGCGTCGGCGCTCTGGCGCACGGTGCTGTTGATCTGCTCGAGGCTGCCCGCGGTCTGCTGCAGGCTGCCCGCGGTCTGCTCGGTGCGGGTGGACAGGTCTTGATTGCCCGACGCGATCTCCGCGCTGGCGGTGCTGATGCTGTCGGAGCTGCTGCGCACTTCGCCCACGATGCGCGACAGACTGTCTTGCATGCCGGCCAGGGCATTGGTGAGCCGCGTCAGTTCGTCTTTGCCGCGGGCGTGAATGCGCTGCGTCAGGTCGCCTTCGGTGATGGCGGTGGCCAGCCGCTGGGCTTCGCTCAGCGGCTGGCAGATGCTTTGCATGTTGGCCAGGGTGGTGGGCACCACCACCAGCACCGCGACGGCGAGCGCGAGCGCGAACCCCATCTTGGTCTGGTCGCTGGCGGCCTTTTCCTCGGCCAGCAGCGAGGCAGCTTCGGCGGCCACGACGGCCTCGATCTTCTTGATGTCGGCCTGCAAAAGGTCGAAGCGTTCGTGGGCCCGGGCCAGCATGCGGTTGGCCACGGTGGCGCTGTCGTAGCCACCGGCCTTGATGTTGGTCACCACGGGCTCCACCGCCGCCGAATAGTCTTTGAGTTTGGCTTCCATCTCGCGCAGGATGGCGTTGTCTTCGTCTTCATCGCCTTCCAGCATCGCGGCGATGTGCTTGCCGATTTCGGCGCGCGATCTTTCCCATTGCATGTTGGCCAGGGAGAGTTGTTCGGGCGATTCGTACTGGATCACCATGTCTTTCTCATGCCGGCGCAGATCGGCCAGCGCCAGACGCAGGCGGGAGAGTTCGATGGTTTCCTGGTAGGCGTGGTCAACGAAGTGCTGGCTGAGCACATGCAAACGCTGCATGCCCCAGAGCCCGGCGCTGCCCACCAGGAGCAGCAAGGCCAACACAACACCGATCGCACCGATCATTCGAACGCGAATGGAAAACTGACGCATGAGAGGTTGAAGCGACATGGAGGTAGCCTGAAAAAGTCATGTGAATTCGGAATGCAGCGGGAGCGCGGGATCAGAAACCTTGGGACACGGCCTGAACACGGTGAGCAGCGCCGTCGATGCGGAAGATCTGCACCACCTGGGCGAGCCGGGCGGCCTGCTCTTGGAGGCTCTCGGCCGCGGCCGCGCTCTCTTCGACCAGCGCCGCGTTCTGCTGCGTCATCTGGTCCAGCTGCGTGACCGCCACATTGACCTGACCGATGCCGTCGCTCTGTTCGCCCGACGCCGCCGTGATCTCGCCAATGATGTCGCTCACCCGCCGCACCGAGCCCACGATCTCGCTCATGGTCTGCCCCGCGTCGGCCACCAGCCGCGTTCCCGCCTCGACCCGGTCCACGCTCGCGCCGATCAGGCCTTTGATCTCTTTCGCCGCTTCGGCGCTGCGCTGCGCCAGGCTGCGCACCTCGGCCGCCACCACGGCAAAGCCCCGACCCTGTTCGCCCGCCCGAGCGGCTTCGACCGCCGCGTTGAGCGCGAGGATGTTGGTCTGGAACGCAATGCCGTCGATCACGCCGATGATGTCGCTGATCTTCTTGCTGCTGTGGTTGATCTGTTCCATGGTGGTGACCACCTGGCCGACCACTTGGCCGCCGCGCACGGCGATCTCCGAGGCGCTGGCCGCGAGCTGGTTGGCCTGGCGGGCCGCGTCGGCGCTCTGGCGCACGGTGGCGGTGAGCTCTTCCATGCTGGCCGCCGTCTGCTCCAGGCTGCTGGCGGCCTGCTCGGTGCGGCTGGAGAGGTCCTGGTTGCCCGAGGCAATCTCCGCGCTCGCCGTGCCGATGCTGTCGGTCGCCTGGCGCACCTGCACCACCGTCTTGAGCAGCGAGTCTTTCATCGCGCCCAGCGCATTGAGCAGTTCGCCCAGTTCGTCTTTTCGATCCGTGCTCACCACCTGCATCAAGTCACCTTCGGCCACGCTGCGGGCCACCTTCGATGCCTGGGCCAGCGAGGAGGCCACCTTGCGCAACATCAGCCACGACAAGCCGACCACCACGCCTGCGGCGACCAGCGACAACAGGCTCAGCAACCAGTGCATGCGGGTGGACGAGGCGGCCTCGGCCTGGGTGGTCTGCGCAGCGTGCTCCACAAGGCGGACCTGCGTCGCCTTGAGCGACTGGGTCAAGGCCGCGTAGGCTTCATCGGCCCCCTGCATGGCCGCCACACCGGTGTTGGCATCGACCGATGCCAGATCGATGGCCATGTCGGTCTTTTTGGCGTAGCTGGCCAGCTGGGCTTGCGCCGCTTCCATGTCGGGGCGCAAGGCGCTGCCGGCGTCTTCCTTGGCGATTTGCGCCTCCAGCACGCCCTTCACGGCCTCGCTTTTGGCCGCCACATCCTTGCGCTTGGCCGAGATCGTCGCCTCGTCCAACGAGCTGATGATGGTCATCATGCGGTAGACCTCCACATGCACCTGGTTCACATCGGCCTGCAGCCCGCCGAGGATGCGAACCTCCTCGATGTTTTCACCAAAGCTGACCGCCGCTTGCGCGCTGGAACGGCTCAGCGAGTAGGAGTCCAGCTGTCCAGCGGCCAGCACGACGACGGCCGTGACCACGGGCGCCAGAAGGAGCTTGTGACCCAGTTTCATGAGGTGTCCTAGGAGATTTTCGGGGAGGTGCTGAGAGGAACGGAATCACTTGTAGATGCCGCCGCACACCACCGCGTCGTCCAGCTTCTCGCAGTACATCGACTTGGGTTCGATCTTCTTGGTCTCGGGGTTGGTGAACTTGTAGTCCTGCCAGAAGGTGGCCTTGGTCTTGGCCAGCTCCACACGCTCCTTGACGAAGAGCTTGCCGTCGATGTCCTTGAGTTCGATCAGGTTCTTGCCGATCATTTTTTCGTTGGCACCGTGGGCGAACACCGTGCCGTCCAGGCCGTAGACCACCAGGTAGAGGTCGTCCTTCTTGAACTGGCTGGTCTTGCTGCTGATCTCTGCGTGACCTTTCTCCTTGCCATTGGCCTTCATGAAGACCACACCCTTCTTGACCATCGCGATCGCGTCATCGGGGGTGGCGTCCGCGTGGGCGGCGAAAGAGGTCATCAGCAAGGCGGCGGTGGTGCAGGCACCCAGCAGGTGGCGAACGTTTTTCATGGAAATCTCCTGGAATGAAGGGGAAGGGTTGGGGGAAGCGGACACGGAGTCACAAACTCAGAAGCTTTCCCAGTCACCCTCCGCGCCAGCGGCCACAGGGGCCTTGGCGGGGCGAGCGGCAGGGGACGGACCAGTGGCCACACGGGGCGACTTGGCCACCGCGGCGGTGACCGGGCGCGAGGCCAAGGCGGCTGACTTCGCCGCACGCGGCGCCGGTCGGCGGTCCAGGGCTGCGGGGGCGGCGCTGGCAGCGCCGTCGATGCGGAAGATCTGCACCACCTGGGCGAGCCGGGCGGCCTGCTCTTGGAGGCTCTCGGCCGCGGCCGCGCTCTCTTCGACCAGCGCCGCGTTCTGCTGCGTCATCTGGTCCAGCTGCGTGACCGCCACATTGACCTGACCGATGCCATCACTCTGTTCGCCCGACGCCGCCGTGATCTCGCCAATGATGTCGCTCACCCGCCGCACCGAGCCCACGATCTCGCTCATGGTCTGCCCCGCGTCGGCCACCAACCGCGTGCCCGCCTCGACCCGGTCCACGCTCGCGCCGATCAGGCCTTTGATCTCTTTCGCCGCTTCGGCGCTGCGCTGCGCCAGGCTGCGCACCTCGGCCGCCACCACGGCAAAGCCCCGGCCCTGTTCGCCCGCCCGAGCGGCTTCGACCGCCGCATTGAGCGCGAGGATGTTGGTCTGGAACGCAATGCCATCGATCACGCCGATGATGTCGCTGATCTTCTTGCTGCTGTGGTTGATCTCTTCCATGGTGGTGACCACTTGGCCCACCACCTGGCCGCCGCGCACGGCGATCTCCGAGGCGCTGGCCGCGAGCTGGTTGGCCTGGCGGGCCGCGTCGGCGCTCTGGCGCACGGTGGCGGTGAGCTCTTCCATGCTGGCCGCCGTTTGTTCCAGGCTACTGGCGGCCTGCTCGGTGCGGCTGGAGAGGTCCTGGTTGCCCGAGGCAATCTCCGCGCTCGCCGTGCCGATGCTGTCGGTCGCCTGGCGCACCTGGGTCACGGTGCCCATCAAGGACGCCTTCATCTGCCCGAGCGCGCGCAACAGGTCGCCGAGCTCGTCGCGCCGATCGGTCTTGATGTCACCGGTGAGGTCACCCTGCGCCACCTGCAGCGCCACCTGCAGCGCCGTCTGCACCGGCTGCGTGACAGAGCGGGTGATCAACCAGGCGATGAACGCCCCCAGGGCCACGACCAGCGCCGAACTCAATACCATCAGCAGCCCGAAGCCACTGCCCACCGAACGGGCAGTGGCCGACTCGGCCTTGTTTTTGGCCTCCTCCATATCGATCAGCACATTGATCGCGGCGAGCCACTGTACATAGAGCGGCCGCACCTCGCCCAGCAACAGGGCCAGGGCCTGGTCGGTGGTGCCTTCGCGGCGCAGCGAAACCACCTTGGCCGATAGCGGCATGGCCAGAGACTCGATGCGCTTGATGTCCGCCAACGCCTGCTGCTCTGCCGCATCCACCGCGCCGGGCTTGGCGTAAATCTCGTCCAACGGCGCTGCGGAGTGCTGGTAATCATCGGCCAGCTTGTTGATCAGGCTCACCTGCTTGTCCACGGTGGCCAATTCAGCCTCCAGAACCACGTCACGCAGGGCGATGGCGCGGTCGTGCACGCTGCCTCGGAAGTTGATGGCGTAGCGCTGCTTGACGCTGTTGACGTCGCCGATCGTGGTCAGACTGTCGTTGATCTGATTGACACGCGTGATGCCCAGCACGCTCAGTAGCACGGGCATCAGCAGGACGAGGCAAAAGCCCAGGGCCAGTCGGTGGCCGATCTTCAAGTTGGTCAGTTGCATGTTGAATTCCTTTGAAGCGAGCACCGGCAAGGTCACTGCAGGCGCTGGGCGTTGTGGTCCATGAGGCCCATGTCGGCACTGGACATCAGCGCTTCGATGTCCATCAGGATCAGCATGCGTTCACCCACGCTGGCGATGCCGGTGATGAAGCTGGTGTCCACCGTGGTGTTCATCTCCGGCGCCGGCTTGATCAGGTCGCCGCTGAGCTCCAGCACGTCCGACACCGAGTCGACCACCGCCCCCACCACGCGCCCGTGCACGTTGAGCACGATCACCACCGTGAAGCCGTTGTATTCCACCTTCTCGCACCCCAGCTTGATGCGCAGGTCCACCACCGGCACGATCACCCCGCGCAGGTTCACCACGCCCTTGATGAAGTTCGGCGCGTTGGCGATGCGCGTGGGCTCTTCGTAGGAGCGGATCTCCTGCACCCGCAGGATGTCGATGCCGTATTCCTCCGCGCCCAGGCGGAAGGTCAGGAACTCGGCCGCCGTGGCCTTCTGGCCTGCCACGGCTCGCGCGCTGTGCGGATGGCCCGGCTGGCCGGTGAGGGGTTGCGTGTCCATGGTGGTCGGTCCTTGAATGACGGGAGAGGTCTAAGAACTATCGACCGGCGTGGCGTTGGCTGAAGTCAGAAATAGAACGACAAAGCCCCGGCAAACCTGCCGCTTGGGGCCGGTCTGCATACGGAAGTACGCGGTCTGACCCCCTGCGTCCCATCAGCGGGGTCAGCGGGGTACTGTGGCAAGGCGTGCGCTCCCCCAGGGTCACCGCGGCCACGGTGAGGCCGGCGATGGTGGCAATCACTTCGCCGATGCGGGTGAGACGGTGTTGGTCGGTCGGTTTGGACACGTCCAGCGGCACCAGGGCAGGCTGGACACCACGGCCTGGCGCGCGTTGTCGGCGTTCTGGCCGGTGGTTCTTGAACTCGGTCAAGGCGTCCCGGGGCGGGATGTCAGCAAGTGACAGGGCCGGGTGTCTATTGCAGGCGCTGGGCGTTGTGGTCCATGAGGCCCATGTCGGCACTGGACATCAGCGCTTCGATGTCCATCAGGATCAGCATGCGTTCACCCACGCTGGCGATGCCGGTGATGAAGCTGGTGTCCACCGTGGTGTTCATCTCCGGCGCCGGCTTGATCAGGTCGCCGCTGAGCTCCAGCACGTCCGACACCGAGTCGACCACCGCCCCCACCACGCGCCCGTGCACGTTGAGCACGATCACCACCGTGAAACCGTTGTATTCCACCTTCTCGCACCCCAGCTTGATGCGCAGGTCCACCACCGGAACGATCACCCCGCGCAGGTTCACCACGCCCTTGATGAAGTTCGGCGCGTTGGCGATGCGCGTGGGCTCTTCGTAGGAGCGGATCTCCTGCACGCGCAGGATGTCGATGCCGTATTCCTCCGCGCCCAGGCGGAAGGTCAGGAACTCGGCCGCCGTGGCCTTCTGGCCTGCCACGGCTCGCGCGCTGTGCGGATGGCCCGGCTGGCCGGAGAGGGGTTGCGTGTCCATGGTGTGTCTTTCGGTCAAGGTGTTGGTCAGAAGCTTTCCCAATCGTCGCTGGCGCCGTTGCTGCGCGCAGGCACCGGGGCGGGTCCGGTGGCTTTGGGTGATGGGGTGGTTTTGATCTTGGGGTGCGGCACATTGACGTGTTGCGCCAGCGGTTTCGCTGCCTGCTTGCGCGCCGCCGGCACGAACGCCGTGCTGGCCGGCGCAGAAACCGCCCTGGTCGCTACAGTGCCCGAGAGCTTGAACACGCTCACGGCTTGCACCAGTTGCTGGGCCTGCGACTGCAAGCTCGATGCAGCGGCAGCACTTTCTTCCACCAGCGCGGCGTTTTGCTGCGTGGCCTGGTCCATCTGGCTCACGGCCTCGCTCACCTGGTTCACACCCGCGTTTTGTTCGTTGCTCGCGCTGCTGATCTCGCCCACGATGTCGGTCACGCGCCGGATCGAGCTCACGATTTCCTGCATCGTGTTGCCGGCCTGGTCCACCAGCGTGGTCCCTTGCTCCACGCGCTCCACGCTGGCGTTGATCAGGCCCTTGATCTCTTTGGCGGCTTCGGCACTGCGCTGCGCCAGGCTTCGCACCTCGGCCGCCACCACCGCAAAGCCCCGGCCCTGTTCACCGGCGCGGGCCGCTTCCACCGCCGCGTTGAGCGCGAGGATGTTGGTCTGGAACGCAATGCCGTCGATCACGCCGATGATGTCGCTGATCTTCTTGCTGCTATCGTTGATGTCCTTCATGGTCTGCACCACCTGGCTCACGACCTCGCCGCCCTGCATTGCCACCGTGCTGGCGCTGGCCGCGAGCTGGCTGGCCTGGCGCGCGTTGTCGGCGTTCTGGCTGGCGGTCGACCCCATCTGCTCCATCGAAGCCGAGGTCTCTTCCAGCGCCGAGGCCTGCTGCTCGGTGCGGCTGGACAGATCGGAGTTGCCCTGGGCAATCTGGGCGCTGGCGGTGGCCACGCTGTCGGCACCCTGGCGCACCTCGGTCACCACACGGGTGAGCGAAGCCTGCATGTCTTTCATCGTGGCCAACAGGGGCGTGAATTCGTCGCGTGCGTTGTCGTTCACCGATGTGGTCAGGTCGCCGTCGCGCACACGTTCGGCCACGCTCTGTGTGAAGGCGACACGGCGACGCAGCACCGAGCCCACATACGTCGAGAACACCATCAGGACCACCAGGATGACCGCCGCCAGCACGGCAACCAGGTTGGCGGTGGTCAGCGCGTCTTTCTGGATCTGCTGGATGTCGGTGCTCAGACCCTGGGTCTGGATCTCGCTGCCGCTGCGAAAGGCTTTGAGCAACTGATTGCGCGCAGGGATCGTCACGTCCACCAGATAGACAAAGGCCTCTTCCTTTTTGCCCGCCTGGATCAGGGCGATGTTGGCTTCACCCTCCTTCCAGAACTTGGCCATCAATGGCGGCAAGGTGGCGAAGTGCGCTTTGCCTTCCGCTGAAAACAGGCGTTTTTCGTAGGCAGAGAGCGCCTCGTCCATGTGCTTGCGCTTGTCGGTGATGTACGCCAGTGTCTCCTGCAGCTCCTGGGGGTTGCGCGCCAGAATGGAATGGCGAATTTGCAGCGAGACCTGGGTCACATTGAGTTCCATTTCGGCCATGGCACTGACTTGAGGCACACGGGTGCTTTCCGTGAAACCGGCCAGATCAGCGGCTTGGTGGAGGCTGGTGTAGGCGTACACGCCCAAAGCGGCCAGTGCCAACGAAATGGCTATGCTGACCGCATAGAGTCGCCGGGCAATGCCGAACGTGAATCCTGGATTCATGATGTCTTACCTTCTAAGAATTGGCGCTTGAAAAAGTGGCCCATTCGGGTTTGCGCAAGGCCCGAAACGGTGTGAGCAAGAAATCTGTATTGGTCACAGTGGGGGTGAGGACACACAGGGCTCGTCTGTTAAATATCGGCCCAAACCCGCATCAATAAAGTGCGAAATAGACGTGCCTTTGCCAACTTGTTCGCACTGTTTGGGTGCCGTAGGGGGTCTCGCAGGGGTTGGGCACCCGGTGACCGCTCAGGTCATTTCGCAACATGAACGCGCACAACCCGCACCTGACCGCCACCCATCGACTGCGTGCACCCTGCGGTGGCCACGTGGACACGTGGCCGAACGCGGCAGCTTTGACGACCTGCCGTTGGCGCAGATCGTGGACCCCTTCGCCGAGATGTATTTGCAGTGGTCACCGAGCACCGAGCCGGGCAACACTGATGTCGCGGCGGACGCAGAACGCGAACACGGCCGCTGCACACGCTTCAGCGCGACATGCCTTAACCCAGGGTGTCGGACCGGCTCTGCCGGACGGCCGGTGCCGCCCTCTGGAGGGAGGTGTCGCTCAGCGCGGCGGGGGTGGACCTATCCACTCGTGAACTTGAATACCGCGGTGCTGGCCAGCAAGTTGGGCGCGACGCGCACCTCGCGGCCCTCGTGCAGGCCGAAGCTGTCCTCAATGGTGAGGCTGTTGCGGCGTGCGAGCACCTCGAAGTCGTTGAAGGTGCCGACGCGGATGTTGGGCGTGTCGTACCACTCGTAGGGCAGGCGTTTGGTCACGGGCATGTGGCCCTGCAACACCGCCAAGCGGTTGGGCCAGTGAGCGAAGTTGGGGAAAGCCACCACGCCGATGCGCCCCACGCGCGCGGTTTCGCGCAGCATGGTCTGGGCGTTGCGCAGGTGCTGCAGGGTGTCGATCTGCAGCACGACATCGAAAGCGTCATCGCCGAACATGGTGAGCCCGCCCTCCAGGTTGAGCTGGAGCACGTTGACCCCACGCTTCACGCAGGCCAGCAGCTTGGCGTCGTCGATCTCCACGCCGTAGCCGGTGCATTGGCGCGTGGCTTGAAGGTGGGCCAGCAAGGCGCCGTCGCCGCAACCGAGATCGAGCACCCGCGAGCCGGGCGGCACGAGGCGGGCGATGCTGTGCATCACGTTGGGATCAGACATGGGCCATCTCCCCTTTCACATCGGCACTGACCGTCTGTTCAAAGTACGCCCGCACCGCCGAGTGGTAGCGCGGGTCGTCCAGCAGGAAGGCGTCGTGGCCGTGCGGCGCGTCGATCTCGGCGTAGCTCACCTCGCGCCGGTTCTCCAGCAGCGCCTTGACGATCTCTCGGCTGCGCGCGGGCGAGAAGCGCCAGTCGGTGGTGAAGCTCACGAGCAGGAACTTGGCCCTGGCTCGGGCCAGCGCCGCGCTCAGATTGCCTTCGTGTTCGCGGGCGGGATCGAAGTAGTCGAGCGCGCGGGTGATGAGCAGGTAGGTGTTGGCGTCGAAGTACTCGCTGAACTTGTCGCCCTGGTAGCGCAGGTAGCTCTCGATCTGGAATTCGACATCCTGGGTGCTGTAGCGGTAAGCGAGCTCGGCTGCCGCGGCGGGATCACTGGTATCGGAGGAACGCAGCGTTCTTCCAAACTTCTCGTTCATCACGTCGTCGCTCAGGTAGGTGATGTGGCCGATCATGCGGGCGATGCGCAGGCCGCGGCGCGGCAGCGTGCCTTCGCGCAGGTAGTGGCCACCGTGGAAATCGGGGTCGGTCACGATGGCGCGCCGTGCCACCTCGTTGAAGGCAATGTTTTCGGCCGTGAGGTTGGGCGCACTGGCCACCACCACCGCGTGGCGCACGCGGTCCGGGAACTGCAAGGTCCAGCTGAGCGTCTGCATGCCACCCAGGCTGCCACCCATCACCGCGGCCAGGGTCTGGATGCCGAGCACGTCGAGCAATCGAGCCTGGGCGTTCACCCAGTCTTCCACCGTGACCACCGGAAAGCCCGCGCCCCAGGGCTGGCCGGTGGCGGGATTGGTGTGGGTGGGGCCTGTGCTGCCGAAGCAGGAACCCAGGTTGTTGACCCCGATCACGAACCAGCGTTCGGTGTCCACCGCCTTGCCCGGACCGATCATGTTGTGCCACCAGCCTTCGCTGCGGGCCATGGGCTGGCCACTGGCGTCGGCGTGGTGGCCGGCCACGTGGTGACTGGCGTTGAGCGCGTGGCAGATCAGCACCGCGTTGGACCGGTCAGCGTTGAGCGTGCCGTAGGTTTCAAAGACCAGCTCATAGGCCGGCAGCACCGCCCCGCTTTTCAGGGGCAGCGGCTCGGTGAAGCGCTGGGTTTGGGGCGTGACGATCACGGTGTGCACCTCGGGCCTGGCGAGGCCCAAAAACAAAAAATCCCGGTGCTGCAAGGTGCGAGACCGGGAGTCCCCCCTTTAGCGGTATTTGTAAAGCGCCCGCAATCCGGACAAATCGGCGCTGGAGGGCAGTATAAATTGAAGCTGGTGGTCAGCCACCACGTCCTCAAACGTGGTACGAGCCCGGTGTTGCCGCCCACTGTTGCTATTGAGCACCGAGCCAGAAAGTGCCTCGAAGCCCCTCCAAAAAAATCACTGTTAACGTGGCATTCGGCGCATAATGCCGCGGCGAGCGTCTGAAAACCTCGCTTGACAAGTGATCGGTCGGTTTCGCGTGCTACAGGTTTGTTTGCTAACGGGGCTCCATCGCTATTTTTATCAGTGTTATTAGGAGTCCCAACCATGGGCAACAAACTGTACGTGGGCAACCTGCCCTACACCGTGCGTGACGAAGACCTGCAGCAAGCTTTCAGCGCCTACGGCTCTGTCAACAGCGCCAAGGTCATGATGGAACGTGACACCGGCCGCTCCAAAGGCTTCGGCTTTGTCGAAATGGGCAGTGACGCAGAAGCGCTCGCCGCCGTTGAAGGCATGAACGGTCAATCCCTGGGTGGTCGCAGCCTCGTCGTGAACGAAGCCCGTCCGATGGAAGCCCGCCCCCCCCGCACTGGCGGCGGCGGTTTCGGTGGCCCCCGTGGCGGTGGCGGCGGTGGTGGTTTCGG
>NZ_MUNZ01000045.1 GCF_002001205.1 Hydrogenophaga sp. A37 | reverse complement strand
GACGAAAGGGGGGCGGGGGCGTCGGGCTGGACCACACGGGCCAGCCGTCCGCGCATGACTTCGCAGATCTGTTGCAAGGCGGTGTGGCGTTCGGTGGTTTCGTCCTGCGCCAGGCGCGCTTCGAAGGCCGCGAACACAGAGTCCAGCGTGTCGTGCAGCCGCAGCGCGGCGATGAAGGGGTAGCCGAAGCGCTCGCGGTAGCGCTGATTGAGCGCGGCGATGCGCTGCACGGTGGCGGCGTCCAGGTTCAGCAGGCCCAGGCGGGCCTGTTCGCTTTGCGAGTCCGTGGTCATGGTGCCCGCCTGGGCCTCCTGGCCCGCGAGTTCCGGGTGGGCGCACAACAGCGCCCGTTGTCGCGCCTCGTCGGCGCCGTGGATCACGCGGGCCATGGCGTTGAAGAGGGCGGCCTGGCTGGCGAACGGGCGCAGCGACCAGGCGCGCTCGGCGACCCAGGGCGAGTGCTCGACCACCGAGCCCAGCAGCGCATTGAACGCGGCTTCGTCCAGCGAACGGAGCTCGGTGATCGTCAAGGGGGTGGTGGGCGTGGAGGGCATCTTGGAACGCAGTTTGAGGTCGCTTTGCGTTGCCGTCCATCGCATAATTTGCTGTACTTCGTTCGAATAAACAGCACGATGAGCAAGCTCAACAGCCCCCTGCACCCGAAAGCGCTGCGCTATGTGGCGGCCGTGGCCCAACTGGGCTCGGTCCAGGCCGCCGCGCGCGAGGTGTCCATCTCCGCCTCGGCCATCGACCGCCAGATCCTGATTCTGGAAGAAGACCTGGGCGTGCCGCTGTTCGAGCGCCTGCCGCGCGGCATGCGGCTCACGGCGGCGGGCGAGCTGCTGCTGGCGCTGTCGCAGCGCTGGAAGGCCGACCTCAACCGCACGCTGTCCGACATCAAGCAGTTGCAGGGCGTCAACCACGGCCAGTTGCGCCTGGCCGCCATGGACAGCCACGCCAACGGCTTCCTGCCCGACTTCTTGCAGGCGGCGGCGCGCGAGCACCCGGGCATCGTGATCGACATCGAGATCGTCAGCCCCGACGAGGCCGTGACCCACCTGCTCAGCGGCGACGTGGACATCGCCGTGGCCTTCAACCTCAAGCCGCAGCGTGACCTGAATCTGATCTGGAGCGCCGAGCTGCCGCTGGGCTGCGCCGTGGCGGCTTCGCACCCGCTGGCCGCGCTGGCCGAGGTCGGCTTCAAGGACGTGGCGGCCTGGCCGCTGGCCGCGCAGAGCCGCGCCCTGGCGATCCGCCGCTACCTGGAGAAACGCCACGGCTGGCTGTTGCAGGAAGCGCGGCCGCCGCTGGTGACGAACTCGCTGCAGCTGGTCAAAAGCCTGGTGCGCAGCGGCAGCCACGTGGCGCTGACCTCGGAGCTGGATGTGGGCCCCGAGGTGCTCGACGGCAGCGTGGTGTTTGTGCCCCTGCGCGACCGCAACGCACAGGCGCAGAGCGTGTCGGTCGCCACCAGCGCCAGCCGCCCGCTGCCGCGCATTGCGCGCATCGTGGCCGAGTCGCTGGCGGTGCATGTGGACCTGCACCTGCAGCGCGTGCGCCAGGCCGGCGCCGAAACAAAACGAAATGAACCGCTACCGCGCTGACACCCTCGGCCTGCCGTGCCCCGGCACCATCACGGTCATGTTCAACAGCTTCCTGAAAGGGGCACCGTCATGAAATCCTGGATCAAACGCAGTCTCATCGGCTTTGCAGCCGCCACCGTCGTGCTCGGCGGCCTCACCGCCTGCGGCTCGCGCGGCGACCACGCCCGCGGCTGGAGCGACGAGCGCATCACCGAGGTGCGCGGCAAGGCCATCGAAAAAATCAGCAGCAAGCTCGAACTCAACGCCGAGCAGAAAGCCAAGCTGGCGGTGCTGGCAGACGAAATGATCGCCTCGCGCAAGGCCTTCAAGGGCGGCTCCGCCGACCCGCGCGCCGACATGAAGTCGCTGGTGGCGGGCGAGAAGTTTGACCGCGCCAAGGCCCAGGCCCTGCTCGATCAGAAGACCCAGGTGGTGCAGGGCAACGGCCCCAAGGTACTGGCCGCCTTTGGTGATTTCTACGACAGCCTGACCCCCGCGCAGCAACAGCAGGTGCGCGAAAAGATGGACCGCCGCGGCCATGGCTGGTGGGGCCGGGGCTGATCGCTCCACTGAAAGCACCGGCCATGTCGCCCGCTTTCGAACCCATCCACCACCTGGCCCAGCAAGGCCGGGTTCACGCCCCGGCCTTGCTGGCCGGCGCCGACGACCCGCACGCCGAGCTGCTGGCCATGGTCTGGGGCCCGCGCTTCGACCGCCAGCACGCGCTCGACCTCTGGGCCCGGCTGTCGTTGCAACAACCCGCTGAGGCGTTGCCGCTGCTGCCCGCGCTGCTCTCGGCCGCCGACCGCTTCGACAGCCTGGGCGTGCCGGTGCAGCACCGGCTGCGCCGCCTGATCGTGCGGCACCGTGCCCTGTCAGAATGACCCGATGAACCGCATCCTGCTGATCGACGACGACGAACAACTCGGCCCACCGCTGGCGGTGTATTTTCAGCGCTTCGAGCTGCAACTGGTGCACGCCACCCGGCCGAGCGAAGGCCTGGAGCGGCTGCGCAGCGGCGGCTTTGACGCCGCCATCCTCGACGTGATGCTGCCCGAGATGGACGGCTTCGAACTCTGCCGCACCATCCGCAAAGACAGCGACATTCCCATCATCATGCTCACCGCGCGCGGTGAGGTGATGGACCGCATCGTCGGGCTGGAGATCGGTGCCGACGACTACCTGCCCAAGCCCTTCGAGCCGCGCGAACTGGTGGCGCGCATCCAGACCGTGCTGCGCCGCCTGAAGCCCAACGGCAACGGGCACACGCCCGCCATGAGCGCGGCGCCCACGCTGCGCTTTGACGGGCTGGAGATCGACACCGCGCGCCGCAGCGTGACCCGCGCGGGTGAAACCATCGAACTCACCGGCACCGAATACGAGTTGCTGCTGTTGCTGGCCCGCGAGCCGGGCAAGGTGTTCAGCCGCGACGACATCCTCAACCAGCTGCGCGGCCACGAGGCCGATCTCTACACCCGCGCGGTGGACATCGTGGTCAGCCGCCTGCGCAAGAAGTTGGAGCCGCTGGACTGCATCAAGACCCTGCGCAACGCGGGCTACTCGCTCGCGCTGCGGCGCCTGAATGTGTGACCCCGACATGACCGACGCCCCATCCCGCACAACTTCGTCGTGGAAGCGCGCCAAACACCGCATCGCGCACTCCATCAAGCTGCGCATGGTGCTGGTGTTCCTGCTGCTCGCGGCGGGCATGACCTTCGTGTTTTTCACCGGTGCTCAGAAGGCGTTTTCCATGGGCTGGCGCGAAGCCGCGCGCCCGCTGCTGATGGACTACGTGGACCGCATCGCCGCCGAGATCACGAACGGTGGTCAGCCCAGCGTGGAGCGCGCCCTGGCCGTCACCGAGCGCCTGCCGCTCACCGTGCGCATCGCCGGGCCGCAGGTGAACTGGGCCTCGCACCCCGGCCAGGCCGAGTCGGACTGGATGCGCGACAAACCCGATGACGGCGGGCCGCGCAACGGAGAGAAATGGGGAAACGGCAAAGACTGGAACGGCATCCTCCAGCGCGAAACCGCCGACGGGCACACCCTTCAGTTCGGCATCAATGAGGAGGTGTTCGTGCGCCGCCCGCGCCTGATCGGTTACGCGCTCACCTCGTTGCTCGTGCTCACGCTGCTGGCCTGGCTCTACGTGCGCCGCCTGCTCAAGCCGCTGGACGCCATTGGCGAAGGCGCTCGCCGCTTCGGTGCGGGCGACTTCAGCCAGCCCATCCCTGAGCGCTGCCTGCACGGCCCCGACGAGTTGGGCGAGCTGGCCCTCACCATCAACACCATGGGCCGCGACATCCACCAGATGCTCGAAGCCAAACGCGCGCTGTTGCTCGCCATCAGTCACGAGCTGCGCAGCCCGCTCACGCGTGCGCGGCTCAACACCGAGCTGCTGCCCGAAAGCGCGGAGGTGAACCCGCAGCGCGATGCCCTGATGCGCGACTTGAAGGAAATGGCCGGCCTCATCACCGACCTGCTGGAGAGCGAGCGCCTGTCGGCCAAACATGCCGCGCTGCAGCGCGAGCCGGTGGCGCTCGTGGCGCTCGCCAAAGAGGTTGTGGCCGATGTGCTCGCGCGCCAGCCTTCGCGCCCCGACGCCAGGGTCGAGATCAGCTTGCACATCGACCCTGGCCTGCCCACGCTGGCGCTCGACCCGGCGCGCATCCGCCTCCTGCTGCGCAACCTGCTCGACAACGCACTGCGCCACAGCGCGGGCACGCCGCTGCCGCCCGAGCTGCACCTGCGCGCCGAAGGCAAGGGCATCCAGATCGAGGTGCGCGACCACGGCCCCGGCGTGCCCGACGACCAGATCCCCCACCTGGCCGAGCCCTTCTTCCGCCCCGACACCGCGCGCACCCGCGCCCAGGGCGGCGTGGGTCTGGGGCTGTACCTCTGCAAGCTGGTGGCGCAGGCGCACGGCGGTACGTTTGCCGTGCGCAATGCACGGCCGGGGTTGGCGGTCACGGTGACGCTGCCGGGCGACTGAGAGGCGCTTCGCCGGTCGTGAACCGCCTTGGATGGATTGACACAACGTTTGTGTGACGTACACTGAAGACGCATGAATTGCGAGGGGAGCCCCATGTCAACCGCCGAAAAAATCCTCAACGTCCGACTGCCTGTTGAACTCCATGCCCAGTTGGAACAGCTGGTGCAAGCCACGGGCCGCACCAAGAGCTTTCTGACGGTTGAGGCTCTCAAGAGTTACGTCAGCCAGGAGCAATGGCAAATTGCGGATATTCAAGCTGGGATGGACGAAGCCGATCGAGGCGACTTCGCCAGCGCCGAAGAAGTGAGCGCCGTGTTTGCCAAATTCGGGCACTGATCCAACGTGGATATTCGCTGGACCCGCACGGCACTGGCCAATCTGGATGCCATTGCCGACTACATCGCCCGCGACAACCCGGGGCGAGCCAATTCCTTTGTCGGCGAGATGAAAGCCAAGACCGAGCGACTGGCCGAATTTCCCGCCATGGGGCGTCCCGGTCGTGTTCCCGGCACGCGAGAGCTCGTCGTCCACGACAACTATGTCGTTCCCTACCGTGTGAAGGACGGCATGGTGCAAATCCTTCGTGTGCAACACGTGGCGCGGCTTTGGCCAAAGCAGTTCTAGCCCCACCCGCAGCACCTTCTGCTGCGCTTGATGCGCATCAGCCCCGCGTCTCACCCCGTGTGTCATGCTGAAAACATGAACACCCCCACGCTGCCCGGCTTCGCCACCGCACCCACCCGCTTCCTGTTTTTCACCGGCAAGGGAGGCGTCGGCAAAACCTCGCTCTCCACGGCCACCGCCATCGCGCTGGCCGACGCGGGCCAGCGTGTACTGCTGGTCAGCACCGACGCGGCGTCGAACCTCGACGAAATGCTCGGCGTGCCGTTGTCCAACCGGCCGGTGCACGTGCCCGGTGTGCCGGGGCTGCAGATGCTCAATATCGACCCCGACACCGCCGCCGAGGCCTACCGCCAGCGCGTGCTCGCGCAGCTCGAAGCCAGCGCCAGCGACGACGAGCGCCAGACCGTGCGCGAACAGCTCTCGGGCGCGTGCACCACCGAGATCGCCGCCTTCGACGAATTCGCCGCGCTGCTGGCGGGCGAGGGCATCGACGGCGGTGTCGACCACGTGGTCTTCGACACCGCGCCCACCGGCCACACCCTGCGCCTCCTGAGCCTGCCCAAGGCCTGGACCGGCTTCCTCGCCGGCAACGACCGCGGCGCCTCCTGCCTCGGCCCGCACTCGGGCCTGAAGATGCAGGAAGCGCGCTTCAACGCCGCGCTGCAGGCGCTGAGCGACCCCGCGCTCACCACCGTGGTGCTCGTCACCCGGCCCGACCCGCGCCCCATGCAGGAAGCCGCGCGCACCGCCGAAGAACTCAGCCAGCTCGGCCTGGCCAACCAGCGCCTCGCCGTCAACGGCGTGTTCCACGCCATCAGCGCCAACGACCCCATTGCCAACGCCATCGAAGCGCTGGGCCGCCAGGCCTTGCGCGAGATGCCCGACGCGCTCGCCCGCCTGCCGCGCGACGAGGTGCCGCTGCGCGCCTTCGACACCGTGGGCCTGCCGGCGCTGCGGGCGTTGTTGCAAGGCGGTGAAGTGACCGCCCCTGCTCCCGCATCTTCCGTACCCGTGCTGCCCGCCGAGCCGCTGTCCAGAATGGCTGACGAGCTCGCCGCCGTGGGACACGGCCTCATCATGGTCATGGGCAAAGGCGGCGTGGGCAAGACCACCATCGCCGCCGCGCTCGCCGTCGGTCTGGTGCAGCGCGGCCACAGCGTTCACCTCACCACCACCGACCCGGCGGCCCACGTGGCCGAAGCGTTGGACGGCAGCCTCGACGGCCTCAAGGTCGGGCGCATCGACCCCAAGGCTGAGACAGCGGCCTACATCAACAAGATCATGGCCACGCGCGGCAAGGACCTGGATCAACAAGGCCAGGCCCTGCTGCTCGAAGACCTGCAGTCGCCCTGCACCGAAGAGGTGGCCGTGTTCCACGCCTTCAGCCGCGTGGTCAACGAAGCGCGCAGCGCCTTCGTTGTGCTCGACACCGCGCCCACCGGCCACAGCCTGCTGCTCATGGACGCCACCGGCGCCTACCACCGGCAGATGGTGCGGCAGTACGAAGGCAAGACCGAAGGCAAAGGCCTGCACATCATCACGCCGCTCATGCGCCTGCAAGACGGCAGCATGACGCGCGTGATCATCGTCACCCTGCCCGAAGTCACCCCGGTCAGCCAGGCCGCCGCGCTGCAGGACGACCTGCGCCGCGCCCAGATCGAACCCTGGGCCTGGGTCATCAACAAAAGCATCGCCGCCACCGGCACGACAGACCCGCTGCTGCAGGCGCGGCTGGCGGGCGAAATACGGCAGACCGAGCGGATCGCGGGTGGGTTGGCGAAGAGGACGTTTGTGCTGCCTTGGTTGCCGCAGGCGCCGGTGGGGGTGGCGGCGCTGGGGGTGTTGGTCAAATAGATGTTGATTTAATTGAATTTTCCGTATAAATTGAATTTATGGAATTTGTACGGAAAACCATTGAATTTCAAGACATTGGCGACGACGCCCGGCGCCAATACATCGACGCCCGCGCCAGCTTTCAGGCGCTCGAAGCCGCCGAGGCCCAGGCCGCCACGGTGCGCGGCGGTATGTACTGGAAAACCACCAACGGCACCGATTACCTGGTGCGCACCAGCGCGGGCAACGCGCAGAAAAGCCTGGGGCCGCGCAACGCAGAAACCGAAGCCATGTTCGCCGCCTTCACCGCCCGCAAGGCAACGGCACAAGCCCGCGTCAAAGACCTGAGCGACACACTCACGCGCCACCAGCGCATGAACCGCGCGCTGTTCGTCGGTCGCGTGCCCACCATCGTCATCGACATCCTCAACATGCTGCACCGCTCAGGCATTGCCGAGCATTTCACCTTGGTCGGCACCCATGCCCTGTATGCCTACGAGGCCGCTGCGGGCGTGCGCGTGGAGAGCGCCGCCGTTGCCACGCGCGACGTGGACCTGCTTTGGGACACGCGCAAACACCTCAAATTCACCACCCAGCTCAAGCGCCTGGACTCGTCCATGCTCGCACTGCTGCGCAAGGTGGACAAAACATTCACCCTCATCGATGACCAGCTCTACACCGCCGTCAACAGCAAAGGCTTCGAGGTCGACATCCTGCGCCGCGAAGCGAAAGAGCAAGACCCGCACCCCGTCAAGTTGACCGATGCCGAAGAAGACTTCTGGGTCGTGCAGGCCCGCAACGCCGAGCATCTGGTGAGCGCACCGCGCTTCTCCGCCATGGTCGTGGGCACCACCGGCCACATGGCCCGCATGAACACCGTGCACCCCATGGCCTTCGTCGGCTTCAAACGCTGGCTCGCGCAGCGGCCCGACCGCGATCCCTTCAAAACCAGCCGGGACCAGCTGCAGGCCGACACGGTGGAGCAACTGGTGGGGGAATACCTGCCGCAGCTGACGACGCCGGCTTCCCGTTGAGCACCCCTAGAATGCAACAAGAGGAAACAACGACAAAGCCCACCGCATGACGCCCGAGGCCCGCGCCCGCCAGACCATCGACGCGTTGCTCACCGCAGCGGGCTGGCACGTCTGCAATGTGGCCAACGCCAACATCCATGCCGGTGGTGGCGCCGGCAAAGGCGTGGCCATCCGGGAGTTCCCGCTCAACCCCGGCCACGGCTTCGCTGACTACCTGCTCTACGTCAACGGCAAAGCCTGCGGCGTGATCGAAGCCAAGAAGGAAGGCGCCACCTTGAGCGGGGTAGAGGTGCAAAGCGCCCGCTACGCCCAGGGCCTGCCCGCCGCCTTGCCCGCCTGGCGCCGCCCGCTGCCCTTTGTGTTCGAGTCCACCGGGGTCGAAACCCGCTTCACCAACGGGCTGGACCCCGCGCCGCGCGCCCGCCCACTGTTTGCCTTCTTCCGGCCCGAGCTGCTGCTCCAGTGGTTGATCTATTTGCCGGCTCAGGCGGGTTCCGCTGCCACCGCCAGCGAGACCGACCAGGCGCCAACCTTCCTCGCCCGCCTGCAGCACATGCCCTCGCTGGTCACCGAATGGGGCCAGGGCGGCGCCAACTACCAGCTCTGGCCGGCGCAGATCAAGGCCATTCAAAATCTGGAAACCAGCCTCGCCGCCAACAAGCCCAAGGTCCTAATCCAGCTGGCACGGAGCCGCAGTCCTCGTCGAACAAACTATGAGTTACTTAAATCAGGGGGAGTTGATGGCAAATAAGGCAAATTTCAAAGTTGACCCGAAGCTCGCAAGCTTGCTTGGTGAGGGTTACCGATCTACAGAGCATGCACTCAAAGAACTGATCGACAACGCGTGGGATGCGGATGCGACCAAATTGACGGTCGCATTACCCGACGCCATGACGGATTCACCGATTATCGTTTCGGACAACGGCAGCGGCATGACAGAACAGGAATTGCTGAACGAATATCTCGTCGTTGCGAATGACCGCCGTTCTCGGAAAGGTGATCAGACCGCAACTTTGAAACGTCGGGTCAAGGGGCGCAAAGGGATTGGAAAATTCGCTGGCCTGATGGTTGCAGGGATCATGGAAATCGAAACCACCGCGCGGGGTCGTACGACACGCGTCGTTGTTTCAAAAGAAAACCTTATGAACGCTGCACGCGACTTGGAGCGATTCGATTTGCCGATCACGGTACGTGACGCTGCTAGGGATGCGCATGGGACGACGGTGACTCTGTGCGAACTTAATCAACGCTTCACCTTTCCTCTCCCGGAAAAACTGAAGGGCCTATTAGTTGTTGAATATGGGCGCGAGGCTGACTTTGATGTCAAGGTCAACGGCGTTGGCCTTGGCCTTGATGACCTTCAGGGAAGCAGTTATTCACACAACCAGGCTGTGCCGGATGCTGGTGCCATTCGTCTGTCCTACAAGGTGGCCGATAGTACTCAAGTGATTAAACAGGCGGGAATTGCTATTCGGGTAGGGGGGAAGATAGTTGGGCGCCCAAGTTTTTTTGGACTTGAAGATGATCCAGAAGTGCCTTCTAAGCTCCTGCGAAAGCTATATGGGGAAGTTGAAGCGGACAGTCTGTTGGACGGGGTTACGGCGGACTGGGGTGATATCGTTGAAAACGACAAGGCATATCAAGCAATCAAGCCCGTGATTCAAGCGCACATCAAGACCGCCCTTAGCGAGGTCTTTGCGAAGGAAATGAACCTTCAACGCGCGAGGCTCCAACAGCAACTAAACGCCAGATTAGCAAAGCTGCCTGAATATCGCCAGCGCTATGCTCGGCTTGCGCTGGAAAAAGTTATGAAGCGTTTCTATGGGGAAAGCGAAGAGCGCATTGAAACAGTGGCATCCGTCGTCTTGGATGCGCTAGAAAAAGATGAGTATTGGTCAATCCTTCAGCACATTAACGAAAGCCCAGGCGGAGACATTGAGGCACTTGCCGTTGCCTTGACAGAGTTCGGCCTAGTGGACATGGCACAAATGGCGAACCAGACTATGAGCCGTTTGCAACTGCTGGATCATCTGGATGGGCTCGTTCGGAACCCTGCCACGCAAGAGAAGACCATTCATCAAATCATCGAGAAGAATCTGTGGCTGCTTGGCATGGGGTATGCATCTATCGCATCTAACAAGACAACCGCGAAAACAATTCAGGAATACACAGATACCAAGTTTTCAGGAAAACGCGCTTCAAAGCGGCCCGATCTATTTCTGGCGCAGCGTCTCTCTGGTGAATATCTTTTGATTGAGTTCAAACGCCCTTCAGACGAGATTACGCGTGACAACCAGCGACAAGCTGCGGAATATCGCGATGACTTGGAGCCGCGCTTTGGGAGCATAGAAATTTTGTTACTTGGTAAGGCCCGTGATGCAACTACCCAACCCCACAATGACCTACCGAGACTGAAAGTGTTTGGGTATGAAGCACTTGTGAGCGCAGCAAGGACGCAGCTCGACTGGTTGCTACGCCAATTGGCTGATGCGTAAGTACTTGGCGAAGCATTGGCAATGAATATTGACTTACATGATCGTGCTGCGCTGATTGATGCGATAACGGTTGGCGCCGATAGACCAGTTGCATGTCGCAGCGCCAACGGGCGCATTGAGTGGAAGGATGCGCAGGGGCGCCACTTTGAAGGCGCTGCAGGAGGCGGAACTGGGTTGATGCTGTTGAAAAATACAGTTATTCCGGGTTGTCGCCTCTAAAATTACCATTATGGTAACTTTTCTCATCGTTTCAGAGTACAGTGGCGGTCCGACGCCGGGCGACCGGGTCAAGATCGGCGGTGGGCCGTTGTATCCGCTGGACCGGGTCCAGGGACTGGTGACCAAGTCCGGAAGTGTTTTCCTGTGGACGACCAAGTGTCGGCGCGATGTGCCGAACTTGGGATGGGACGAGGACGATGTGGCCGAGCTGATTAAGAGTTTGAAGCCGGGTGACTACAAGGATTCCGAGTGGTGTGGCAACGGCAAGGCGTGGGCAGCGTGCGATGCCTACACCATCCGGCGCCGCGAGTGGGTCGAAACAGCCCGCAAAGAGATGACGGTGGAGTATTTCTTGAAGTTTGCGATTGGCAAGACGGGTGCATTGGTGCTGATGGTGTCTTGCCATACCTGAGCGAACCACAAGACCAGGAGGTCTGTATGAATGACAAAACACTGTGCCCCATTTGCGGGGCAGGCCACGTGACCGATCACGTGGAGCAAGCGGAAGCTGAATACAAGGGGCACAAGGTCCAGGTGCCATCGCACTATCAGCTGTGCGACGCGTGCGGGTCCGACTTTGCTGGCGCGGCCGAGATGCGCGCCAACAAGCGGGCGGTGATGACGTTTCGCAAGCAGGTCGATGGCTTGTTGACCGGTACCGAGATCGCCGCACTCCGCGCGCGCTACAAGCTCAACCAGAAGCAGGCAGCGCGGCTGTTTGGCGGCGGGCCGGTGGCGTTCAGCAAGTACGAGAACGACGACGTGGCGCACTCCGAGGCCATGGACAAGCTGCTGCGCCTAGTGCTGCGCAGCGAAGAGGCATTCTGGGCTCTTGTCGAGCAGGAAGGCATGACCGCTGAACTGCGCCCGGCCAAGCCGGCGGCGCAAATCGTGTTCGCGCGGAAGATCTCCAGCAACGTGATCACTGCCAATTTCGGCAATGGTGGCTTCCGGCCCTCGCCGACGGTTGGCATGCATGCCTATCCGGTGGCGGATCATGAAGGTGAACCTCAGGAGCGGTTATGGATGTAGTCGAGCAGCGTCCGCGTCTGGTGTCGTTGAGGGTTACGCAGTTTCGAGGCGACAACAGCGCGCCCGCTCCAGCGCCGCAGAAGCTGAGTCTGGAACTCAGGCAGGACATTGAGGTTGGTTTGGGTACGTCGGCCAACGCGGATGGCCCGCTGCTGGCATTGGTCAATGTTGCGCTGCATGCCACGGCCAAGGCCCCTGACGGTACTGATATAGGCGCCTTTTTTGAAGGTCGTTACGAAGGCAAGTTCGAGTACCCGGCCGGTGTGACCGAAGAGCTGATCGGTCCGCGTTTCGCCATGGAGCCATATCAGTACGTACTGGTGGCTCAGGTGGTTCCCTTGGCCATGACGCATTTCCGTCGCGAACTGCAGGCCATGGGTCTGGATGCTCGCGAGCTGCCGTTGGGTTTGTGACCGGGCTGAGGAGCCGTCGAATCTTCATGGCCGTGGTTGTGTGGTGCTGGGCCTCAGCGCTATTTGATTTGAGCGAGTACATGAGATGGCACACAAACCCTTGTTTGGCGACCTGATTACAGCGCACGAAGGCCTGACTGAAGAGTTGAAGGTTGTGGGCGCGGCGGCCGACCTGACCTTGCTGCTGAATCACGCTGGCGTTTCGCGGGCCGATCTGGCCCGCAAGCTGGGGTGGAGCCGGGCGCGTGTGTCGCAGGTGCTGGCTGGGCAAGAAAACACCACGGTGCAAACCATCACAGCAGTGGCAGAAGCACTCGGGTACACGTTTGACACGGTGTTCCACAGGCCGATGTATCGGCTGCATCGCAACGCTGAACCCAGTGGATGTCTGCCAGAAAGCTAGGTCCGGCTCGATCTATATGCAATATGCAGTTTGAATAAACTGGAGTAATGGCTGACAGCGACAACCTGCCGGCGCCGGGCGTGATCGCGCAGGAGATCGTGGAAGACCTGCAGGCGGCGCTGGAGCAGTTCAAGCTGATTGCGGGCGACTTGGGCGCTGACGTGATCGAGGAAGTCTGAGCTCGTTGGACAGGAAGAATCCCATGAAAACACTCCCCCTCCGCCTCACCCCCGGCCAGGACCTGCGCGAAGCGCTCGAAGCCGCCGTGCGCGCCCAGGGTTGCCAGGCGGCGTTCGTGCTCTCGGGCGTCGGCAGTCTGGTGGATGCGCGCATCCGCTTCGCCGGGGCGGACGAGCCGCTGTGCATCTGCGGGGACTCGGAAATCCTGAGTCTGTCGGGCACGGTGGGGGTGGGTGCTGCGGGCGATGCCG
>NZ_MUNZ01000106.1 GCF_002001205.1 Hydrogenophaga sp. A37 | reverse complement strand
AAGAGCTACCGACTCAAGGAGGCAGCGGCACGCATCGCCGTCACACCCGAGTCGTCATAATCCGGCCGTCCTGCCTGGGGGAATTTGGGGTGGCCAAGGGTGGGGGAATTTGACCTGGCCATCGGGGACCAGTGGCTTGCCCGCATCCCAGCGTGCAACCAGCCGCGTGATCTGGGCCCGGCTGTAGCCGCTCAACCGCTGCAGGTAGGCCAACACGGGGCCACGCTCAGTGCGAGGCAGCCCACGGTACTCAAAGCGCGTGAGCACGCTCCCAATTCACGCATAGCGACCCCTGTCGTCGTCGGCAGGCTGGAACTCCATCGCCTGCGTGCCAGCCAGTACCTGGTGCACCTGCTCCAGCGTGCGCACCTGAGCTTCGTTCATGTCGATCACCATCAATTCGATGATCGACCCGCACCATCAGCGAGCTGCCTGCCAGCCACCATATCGACGATCTCAGCTGCCCTCCAGGCTCATTCCTCACTGGAATGCCGCTCCCGGCCCCAGGCTCATTCCTCGTTGGACAAGACTCGGAGCCAGAAACGGCTCCAGAAGCTGCTACAATTCCGCTTCTGTTTGGCCCGGTAGCTCAGTTGGTAGAGCAGCGGATTGAAAATCCGCGTGTCGATGGTTCGATTCCGTCCCAGGCCACCAAACACAAAAACGCCCAGCACCCGCTGGGCGTTTTGCTTTGTACCTTCCCCTTGAAATCCTCGATCCACACCGTTGAAGTTGACCGTCCCGACACCTGGACGCGCCACCGCGCCGGTCTGTGCGACAGCTGTGTGGCCAACTGCTGCACCATGCCGGTCGAGGTGCGCCTGCCGGAGCTGGTGCGGCTGGGCCTGGTGGACCCATTCGAGGTCGAGCATGAGGCGCCCAAGCAGATCGCCAAGCGCCTGGACAAGGCCGGGCTGATCGACCATTTCAATTTCAAGCACAGTGTGTTCACGCTGGCCCGCCGCGCCAGCGGGGACTGCCAGTTTCTGGATGCGAAGACGCGGCGCTGCACGGTGTATGAACAGCGGCCGGACACCTGCCGCAAGCACCCGCATGTGGGGCCCAAGCCGGGCTACTGTCCTCACGGTGCCAAGCGGATCGTGAGAATCGTGCCCGCCCATGAGCGCTGACGCCTTGCCGCTGCTGTCGGCCGCCGAGTTGGCCACGCTCGCCGGTGCGGAGCGCCCCGGCCATTGCAGCGTGTGCGCGCCGCTGGTGTGCCCCGGGTGGGAGTCGGTGCCTTCGACCTTGGACGCCTCGGTGTTGCAGCGGGTGGGCACATTGCGGCGCGAAGAGGCCGATGAGCCCACGTTGATCGAGCATCACCCGCGAGGCACGCACGGTTGGTCGATCGACGCGCCGATCGCGCCAGCTTTTTTTCCTTACAACCGATGCGACGTGTGGACTTGCAAGGCCTGCGCCCGGCCCTTTCTGCGCTACACCGAGTACGGCGGTTATTACGAAGATGAGCGCATCCGCCAGGTCAATGCGGCGTTGATCGACGACTCGCAGCCCTGACGCTCAGCCGACGCGTGGCCTCGTCCGAGGTCACCGGTTCGCAGGTGCTTTTCGCAGGCGGAAATTCCATTCCGGATCACCACCCGTTCGACCTTCGGCCGCGCGGCGGGTGCCTTGGATGTCGAGCCGGCAATCGGTGGGGGAGAGCTCCCCGGACCACACAGCGCTCATGGCGACACCGTCGTCGGACTCGTCGAGGTTGAACCCGCCGTCGGTCACGTCACCGGACACCTGCGCCTTCACCTCGTCGGCCCGCGTGCTGCGTTGCAGTTGGCCGCGCACACTGTCCGGATAGTCGGGGTGGGCCTCGAGCAGCATGGCGCCCCGCGACACCGCCGCGTCTTCGTTGCCGCCGGATGGCCACAGGCTGAAGTGCCACAGGCCGTACAGATTGGCCGGCTTCACGTCCCGGGCCGCAGGGCATGGGTCGAGCGGCCGCCCTTCGACCTGTGCCTGCGCGGGCGCGCCCCACACCAGCCACGCACTGGCGAGGCTCAAGGCTAGCGAGCGCATCGAGATCACGGCGCCTCCGCCGCTTTGATGGCGGCTTGCTCGGTGGCGCGCTGGGCGAACTCGGCACGCAGTGCGCGCAGCTTTTCGCGCGGGTCTTCCTTGACCGTGTTCTGGTCCAGCGCCATCTCTTTGATGAAGCGGCTGGCCATGCCGGGCACGCTTTCGCGGCCCTTCTTGCGGCGCTTGAGCCAGCTCACCGCCAGCGTGCGCTGCGCGCGTGTGATGCCCACGTACATCAGGCGGCGCTCTTCCTGCAGGCGCTGCGCCAGGCTCTCGGCGCTGGCGTCGCGGTTGCTCTCTTCGTCCATCTTGAACGGCAGCAGGCCTTCGTTCACACCCACCAGCATCACGTGCGGCCACTCCAGGCCTTTCGAGGCGTGCAGCGTGGAGAGCGTGACCACGTTCTGGTCTTTCTCGCGCTCGCTCAGGGTGGAGAGCAAGGCGATGGTCTGCACCACTTCGAGCAGGGTCTTGCGTTCGGTTTCGGTCTGCACACCCGCCTCGTCCTCGATCTGGCCGCCGCAGCGCCCGGCCACCCAATCGCAGAACTCCACCACGTTGGTCCAGCGAGCGGCGGCGACCTTCTCGTTGTCTTCGCTGTCGATCAGGTGTTTTTCGTAGGCGATGTCTTTCAGCCACTCGGTGAGGAAGGCCCGCGCGGCCTCGTGGCCCACCGTGTGTTTCGCGCGGTATTCGAGGTCGTTCACCGCGCGGCCGAATTCGTGCAGCGTGGCCACGGCGCGCGCGGGCAGGGCGGCGCTCAGCGAGTGGGAGAACAGTGCTTCAAACAGGCTCAGCTTGTATTGCGTGGCGAAGTTGCCCAGCGCCTGCAGCGTGGTGTGGCCGATGCCGCGTTTGGGCGTGGTGGCCGAACGCAGGAACGCCGGGTCGTCGTCGTTGTTCACCAGCAGGCGCAGCCAGGCGCAGAGGTCGCGGATCTCGGCCTTGTCAAAGAAGCTCTGACCGCCCGAGACCTTGTACGGGATCTGCGCGCGGCGCAGCGACTGCTCGAACGGGCGCGCCATGTGGTTGGCGCGGTAGAGGATGGCGAAGTCGCGCCACTCCTTGTGCGGCGACACCGTGCGCAGGCTCTGGATGCGCGCCACCGCGCGCTCAGCCTCGTGCTCCTCGTTGTCGGCATCGACCACACGCACCGGTTCCCCTTCACCGAGGTCGCTCCACAGCGTCTTGGGAAACAGCTTGGGGTTGGGGCCGATCACGTTGTTGGCCGCGCGCAGGATGGCGCTGGTGGAGCGGTAGTTCTGCTCCAGCTTGATGACCTTGAGCTCGGGAAAGTCCTGCGGCAGGCGCTTGAGGTTGTCCAGTGTGGCGCCGCGCCAGCCGTAGATGGACTGGTCGTCGTCGCCCACGGCGGTGAAGCGCGCGCGTTCGCCCACCAGCAGTTTCAGCAGCTCGTACTGCGTGGCGTTGGTGTCCTGGTACTCGTCCACCAGCACATGCCCCATCTTCTTCTGCCAGCGCTCGCGCACGTCGAGGTGCTCGGTGAGCAGCTTCAATGGCAGGCTGATCAGGTCGTCGAAGTCCACGCTCTGGTAAGCGGTGAGGCGCTCTTCGTAGCGCGCCATGATGGTGGCGGTGACGCGCTCGTTCTCGTCCTTCGCCTGTGCGAGTGCCTGGGCCGAATTCAGGCCCGCGCTCTTCAGCGAGCTGATCGCCCACTGCCAGCCTCGCGCGGTGTTGGCGTCGGTGGTTCCGCCGCAGTCCTTGAGCATGCTGGTGATGTCGTCGGTGTCGAGGATGCTGAAGTTCTTTTTCAGCCCCAGCGCCGCGCCGTCTTCGCGCAGCAGGCGCACGCCCAGCGCGTGGAAGGTGCAGATCAGCACCTTCTTGGCGTCGCGCCCCACCAGCTGTTTGGCGCGCTCGCGCATTTCGGCGGCGGCCTTGTTGGTGAAGGTGATGGCGGCGATGCGGTCGGCCGCGAGCCCGGCGTTGATGAGGCGGCCGATCTTGTGCGTGATCACGCGCGTCTTGCCCGAGCCCGCGCCGGCCAGCACCAGGCAGGGGCCGCCGAGGTGGTTCACGGCTTCGAGTTGGGCAAGGTTGAGACCGGCGGACATGGGATGGGACGGGGAAGAGCGGCGAATGATACGGGAGCAGGCCGCCTGAAGGGCTTAGCGGATGCGCACGCCGAACTTCTCCAGATCGGCCTGGTTGCGTTCGTCGGTGTAGATGCCGGGCGCCGAGGGCTGGCTGTCGGCGTGGCAGGTGGCGATGACGTTGGCGAAAGCCTGCCCCTTTTGCAGCACCGTGGTGTCGCAACGCCCGTACACGCTCTCCAGGGTCTCCAGCACGTGGCGGGCGTAGGGCGTGGCCAGCTTGCTGTCCAGAATCAGGTTGGCCATCAACACGCCCTGTGGGCGCAGCGTACGGCGGGACGCGGCCCAGAACTCGCGGGTGACGAGGTGGCTGGGGATGGACGCCCGGTCGCTGTAGACATCGACCACCACGGCGTCGAAGCGCCGTTCGGTGCCGGCGACAAAGCGGCGCGCGTCTTCGGCGATGAACTCGCCGTTGGCCGGCGCTTTGAGAAAGTGCTGTTCAGCGATGGCCCGGATCGCGGGGTCGATGTCCACATAGGTGTAGCGGTTGAGTGTTTCGCCGTGGGACAGGGCGAAACCGCCCGCACCCAGCACCAAAATGTCCTTGTCCTTGAATCCCAGTTCAACCAGCAGCGCCTGGCGCAGGGCCTGGACATAGCGGTGGGTTTTGGGCGGCTGGCTGTCATCCAGTTGAGACGAGTGCGAGCCGTTGGACATGAAGACCCGTGGGTTGATCTGGTCGGGCAAGGTGAGTGCCTTGACCTGGTAGTCGGCGTAGGCGGTGTCGGCCGCCGCGATGGGGGCGAGGTTGGCCGCCACGACGGTGCCTGCGCCCAGCAGCGGCACCACGACCTGTGGCCAGCGCCGGTGCTCCAGCATCAGTGCGCCCGCGAGCAGACCTGTCGCGCAGGCGAGCACCGCCGTGGACACGCCAAACCACTGCATCACGAACACCGAGAGCGACACCGACCCGAGAAAAGAGCCGAGGGTGGACCAGTACAGCGCCATGCCGCTGGCCTGGCCCACGTGGCTGTGTTTCATGAGGTTGGTGAGAATGGGCACGGTCTGCCCCAGCAGCCAGGCGATGGGGCACAGCACCGCTGCGATGAACACCAGATAGGCCAGCAACCCTGGCCGCAGGTGGGTGAAGATGGCGTCGACAGTGGAGCCGGCCAGACCGACGCCAGCGATGACGCCTGCCAACAGGAAGTTGCGCGCCACGCGCCACATGTGGCCCTCCACCACCTTGCCGCCAGTGGCGTAGCCGATGGCCAGCGCGAAGAGAAAGAAGCCGATGGTGGGCGCGGTGACGACGATGGAGCTGCCCACATGGGGCACCAGGCGGCGCAGCGCAATGATCTCGGCGCCCAGGGAGCAAAAGCCTTCGATGAAGACGATCAGGTAGATCAGCATGGTGGGGTGGTGACAGCAGGCGGTTGGGGGCACGGCTTGGCTCGGAGGGCTCGCCGTTGTGGTGTTTTTGAGTGTGCCTCAGTTGACGGGGCGCGGTCCCGGCGCCTGAGACAATCGCCCGGTGCTCCAAATCCTGCTCGTCACCTTCCCCTTCTTTGCGCTCGTGCTCGCGGGCTTTGCGGCCGCCCACCGGCGCATGCTGCCGCTGGAGGCGATCCCGGGGCTCAATGGCTTTGTGCTGTTTTTCGCGCTGCCGTGCATGCTCTACCGCTTCGGCTCGACCACGCCGATCGCGCAGTTGCTCGACGCGTCGGTCGCCGGGGTCTATCTCCTGTGTGCGCTGGTGATGGTGGCCTTCGCCATCGTCATGAGCATGAACAGCCGCATCCGCTGGAACGACGCCTCGTTGGGTGCGCTGGTGGCGGCGTTCCCCAACACCGGTTTCATGGGCGTGCCGCTGCTGGCCGCGCTGCTGGGGCCGCAGAGTGTGGGGCCGGTGATCGTGTTGATCGTGGTGGACATGCTCATCACCAGTTCGCTGTGCATCGCACTCTCGCGCCTGGACGAGGGCGAGGGCCACGGCGGCGCGGCCATGCTCGACGCCGCCAAAAAAGCGCTCAAGGGCGTGGCCACCAACCCCATGCCCTGGGCCATCTTGCTGGGCGCGGTGGCCTCGGCCGTGCGGTTCACGCTGCCCGGCCCGGTGGAAAAAACGGTCTGGCTGCTGGCCGACGCGGCCTCGCCGGTGGCGCTGTTCACCATCGGCGCGGTGCTGGCACGCTCGCAGATCCAGTCCAGCCACCCGATGCCGCTCTCCGACTACGTCCCGGTGGCGTTGATGAAGCTGCTGCTGCACCCGCTGCTGGTGCTGGTGGTGGGCACGGGGGCGATCCAGCTCGGTGTGCCGCTCGATCCGTTTGCGCTGACGGTGATGGTGCTGATCTCGGCCCTGCCCAGCGCGAGCAATGTCTCGTTGCTGGCCGAGCGCCTGGGCGCGGACAACGGGCGCATCGCCCGCATCATCCTGGTGACCACCGTGGCGGCCTTCTTCAGCTTTTCGGGCGCGGTCGCGCTGATGATTTGATTCAATAGGTTGCAGCTATTGATTGTCTAGTGACAATCAAGTGGTCATATCACCTGGCGCCGCCTACAGTGAGGCCTCGATCACTCGCTGGAGCCGCCATGACACCCCCCGACACCTTCGCCCGCTTCCTGGCCGACTGTGTGGAGCGTTTCGCAGCACTCGCCCTCGCGCACTGAACGAGTCCGTTCAACCCACTGGAAATCCCCCATGAGCCACCCCACTGCAGAAGCCAAGTGCCCTTTCCACGCTGACACTGGCGTGCGCGTCAGCCACGGTGCCCAGTCCAACGCCGACTGGTGGCCCAACCAGCTGAACCTGGCCATCCTGCACCAGCACCAGCCGGTGTCCAACCCCATGGACCCGGACTTCAACTACGCCGAAGCCTTCAAGAAACTGGACTACGCCGCGCTCAAAGCCGACCTGGCCGCGCTCATGACCCAGTCGCAAGACTGGTGGCCGGCCGACTACGGCCACTACGGCGGCCTGTTCATCCGCATGGCCTGGCACTCGGCCGGCACCTACCGCACGGCCGACGGCCGCGGCGGCGCCAACACCGGCAACCAGCGTTTTGCCCCGCTCAACAGCTGGCCCGACAACGGCAACCTCGACAAAGCGCGCCGCCTGCTCTGGCCGATCAAGCAGACATACGGCAACGCCATCTCCTGGGCCGACCTGTTCGTGCTGGCCGGCAACGTGGCCATGGAAACCATGGGCTTCAAGACATTCGGCTTCGGTGGCGGCCGCGCCGACACCTGGGCGCCGGAAGAAGACGTCTATTGGGGCGCCGAGACCGAGTGGCTGGCCACCAGCGACAAGCCCAACAGCCGCTACAGCGGCGAGCGCGATCTGGAGAACCCGCTGGCGGCCGTGCAGATGGGCCTGATCTACGTGAACCCCCAGGGCCCGGACGGCAAACCCGATCCGGTGGCCTCGGGCAAGGACGTGCGCGAAACCTTCGCCCGCATGGCCATGGACGATTACGAAACCGTGGCCCTGGTGGCCGGCGGGCACACCTTCGGCAAGATGCACGGCGCCGGTGATGCGGCCCTGGTCGGCCCTGAGCCCGAGGGCGCACCCATGGAAGAAATGGGCCTGGGCTGGATCAACAAACACGGCACCGGCAAAGGCGGCGACGCCACCACCAGCGGCTTCGAAGGCGCCTGGAAACCCAACCCGACCACCTGGGACATGGGTTACTTCAAGGTGCTGTTCAAGTACGAGTACGAGCAGATGACCACCGCCGCCGGCGCCATCCAGTGGCGCGCGAAAGACGTGGCGCCGGAGGACATGATCCCCGACGCGCACGACCCGAGCAAGAAGCACCCGCCGCACATGACCACGGCCGACCTCTCGCTCAAGTTCGACCCGGCCTATGAAAAAATCTCGCGCCACTTCGCCGCGAACCCGGACGAGTTCGCCGACGCCTACGCCCGTGCCTGGTTCAAGCTGACCCACCGCGACATGGGCCCCAAGCGCCTGTACCTCGGCCCCGAAGTGCCGTCCGAAGACCTGATCTGGCAAGACCCGGTGCCTGCCGTGAACCACCCGCTGACTGACGCGAAAGACATCGCCGTGCTCAAGGCGCAGGTGCTGGCCTCCGGCCTCTCGGTGAGCGAGCTGGTGTCCACCGCCTGGGCCTCGGCCTCGACCTACCGCGGCTCTGATCGGCGTGGTGGCGCCAACGGTGCCCGCATCCGCCTGGCGCCCCAGAAAGACTGGGAAGTCAACCAGCCGGCGCAGCTGGCCAAGGTGCTGGCCGTGCTCGAAGGCGTCCAGGCCACCTTCAACAGCGCGCAGGCCGGCGGCAAACAGGTGTCGATGGCCGATCTGATCGTGCTCGCCGGCAGCGCTGCGGTGGAAGCCGCCGCCAAAGCCGCAGGCCAGGCGGTGGACGTGCCCTTCACGCCGGGCCGTGGCGACGCTTCGCAGGAGCAGACCGACGTGGAATCGTTCAGCGTGATGGAGCCGGTGGCCGATGGCTTCCGCAACTTCCGCCAGAAGGCCTACAGCGTGTCGCCCGAGGCCATGCTGCTCGACAAGGCGCAGTTGCTCACGCTCAGCGCGCCGGAGATGACGGTGCTGGTCGGTGGCCTGCGCGTGCTCGGTGCCAACGTGGACGGCCGTCAGCACGGCGTGTTCACCCAGCGCCCGGGCCAGCTCACGAACGACTTCTTCATCAACCTGGTGGACATGTCCACCGCGTGGAAGCCGAGCGGCGACAACGCCTACGCGGGCACCGACCGCAAGACGGGTGCCGCGAAGTGGACCGCCACCCGGGTGGACCTGGCCTTCGGCTCCAACTCGCAGCTGCGGGCGATTGCCGAGGTCTATGCGCAGAACGACGGTGGCAAGAAGTTCGTGAAAGACTTCGTGGCCGCCTGGAACAAGGTGATGAACCTCGACCGCGTTGACCTGAAAAGTTGATGCGTTGATCAGGCGGGACATGCCTGCCGCTGCCCCCGCCGCTTCGGCTGCGGGGGCTTTTTTATGGCGGTGCGAAGATCGAGGCTTTCTACCTGCCCCCCTCCGCATGGCCCTGACCCTCCTGATGGCCCGCCACGGCCAGACCGACCTCAACATCGACGAACGCTGGCAGGGCCGGACAGACGCGCCGCTCAACGCCACCGGCTTCGCCCAGGCCGAGCAGCTCGCGCTGGTGCTGCCGGGTGGCATCGATGCACTGGTGGTTTCACCGATGCTGCGCGCGCGCCAGACCGCCGAGCCCATGGTCCGCGCGCTGGGGCTGGTGACGCGTTTCGATGCCGACTTCCGCGAGCGCGATTTCGGCATCTTCGAGGGCCTCACCGCCGAAGACGCAGCACAGCAGTTTCCCGAGCTGGCCGCACGCAACGTGGCCTACCGCTGGGACGAAGAACCGCCCGGTGCCGAGCCCACGCGGGTGGTGGTGGACCGGGTGGCGCGCGGCCTGCAGCGCCTGCGTGAAACCCACGACGGCCAGACCGTGCTGCTGGTGTCACACGGCTTCGTGGTGCGTTGCCTGCGCCATCTGATCGACGGTGTGAGCGAGGCCGATTTTTTCGCCGTGGCGCGCATCGCCAACGGCAGCTTCCTCACGCGGGTTGTGGCCTGAAAAAGTGCTGACCAGGGCCCCTCCGGCCGCCCTTCGACAAGCTCAGAACGGACGGCCAGTGCCGCCCCCTGGGGGCCACGCGAAGCGCGGCGGGGGTGTTTCAACCGGCGCGGTCTTTCCGGTTGGCGTAGGGCGGTATGTACACATAGCGCTCGGCCCGCCGCTTGCGCTTGCGATCCGGCCAGTCACAGCCACCCACATCGCAGCAGCTGAACACGTCGCACACATCCAGCTTGCCGGCCGAGGGCGTGAAGTCCAGGTCGCACGGCAGATCACAGCCGCAGTCGCCGCGCTCGCGTGCCGGTGGTCGGGGCCGTGCCGGGGTGTGCCGCCGGTGCACCACGCCGCACAGCCCGGTGCGTTGGCGCAGCACGAGCCAGCCCTTGCTCACGCCAAAGCGGCGGATCGCGCGGTAGCCCAGCGCCGAACAGCTGCAGCGCCCGGTGTGCACCCGGTAGGCGCAGACGAAACCCTTGTGCGGCGACACGTACCGCTGGTAGAGGCGGATGGCGCCGAGCGTCGCCGAGCGCAGCAGGTCCATGTGTTTCAGGGCTCCAGCAGTTTGGCCAGCACGGCTGGGATCTTCTTCGGCGCGTGGATGCGCAACTGCTTGTTGACGTTGAAGCGGCCGAACACCACGGTGATCGCCTTGGCCGGCACGTCAAATTCCTCCGCGAGGAACTTCACCATGTGGTCGGTCGCCTTGCCCGCCACCGGCGTGGCCGTCACGCTCACCTTCCACTGGTGGCCTTTGGTCTTGCCGATCGCGTCGCGCTTGGCGGCCGGGGTGCCCAGGATGTTGACCACCAGCGTGTCGCCGTCCCACGCGCAGGGCGTGTTCATCTTCATGCGCGGGGCGCTGGATGGTTCTTCGATTTCGGCGTCGGGCGCTTGCTGTGGCGGTGTTGCTTTGGGTTTGTGGGCCATGGAGAAGAACTCTCAAAAAGGCGCTGGAAGATGCCCCTCCAGGGCACCGCCGAACTGGCTTTGCCAGGCGGCCAGTGCCGCCCCCTGGGGGGCTGAGGGCTGCGGCTCCGAGCCTGCCTGCGCAGGCTCGGACAGTCCGAAGTGACACCGGTTCCGACGGTGGCGCGGCCTGCAAGGCACGCGAAGCGGCGCGGGGGGTGTCATATCGTCAACGGGTCCACGTCCACCGCCCAGCGCACCAGCCCTTTGGCCTCGGGCGCGCTGCGGCACCCATGCAGCACCGGCTGCCAGGCCGACAGAAAGCGCTGCAGCGCGCCGCGCGAGGCGCTTTCCACCAGCAGCTGCGCGCGCTCGATGTTGGCCACGCGCTGGATGGTGAGTGGCACGGCGGGGTAGAGCGTGATGTCGTCGCGGTGCGGCAGGCCGGCGGCCTGCTCGGCGGCGATGGTGAGAAAGGCCTGTGCGGCTTGCTGCGTGCGCGCGTCGGCGCGCAGCAGCGCCTGCGCGCCGTAGGGCGGCATGCCGGCGGCCTCGCGGTCGGCCAGCTGCTCGGCGGCGAAACCGGGGAAGTCGTGTTTTTTGAGGGCGGCAAACAGCGGGTGCAGCGGGTGCCAGGTCTGCACCCACATCTCGCTGGCCGCGCTCTGCGCCGCGTCGCGCCCGGCCCGGCCCGCCGCCTGCATGAGCAGGGCAAACAGGCGCTCGGGCGCGCGGTAGTCGCTGGCGAAGAGCGCCGAATCGGCGTTGATGCCGGCCACCAGCGTGATGCGGCGGAAATCATGGCCCTTGGCGATCATCTGCGTGCCCACCAGCACATCGACCTCGCCGCTGTGCAGCGCGTCGAGCTGCTGCTCCAGGCTGCCCTTGGCGCGCGTCGTGTCGGCGTCCATGCGCGCCACCCGCGCCGGGCCGCCGTCGGGCCGTTTCACATCAACCAGCAGGCCAGCGAGCTGTTCTTCGAGCTGCTCGGTGCCGCGGCCCACGGGCGCAATGTCCAGGTTGCCGCAGTCGGGGCAGGCGCGCGGCACGCGCGAGGTGAAGCCGCAGTGGTGACAGCGCAGGGTGCGATCGAGCTTGTGGAACACGCGGTAGGCGCTGCAGTTCGGGCACTGGCTCTTCCAGTCACAGGCGTCGCACGAGAGCACGGGCGCATAGCCCCGCCGGTTGAGCAGCACGAGGCATTGCTCGCCGCGCGCGATGCGCTCCTGCATCGCGGCCAGCAGCGGCGGCGAGATCGGCGTGCCCTTGGGCTGGTGGTTCATGTCCACCAACCGCAAGCGCGGCAGCGCTCCGCCACCGATGCGCCCGGGCATCGCCAGCCGCAGGTAGCGCCCTTGGTCCGCCGCGTGCCAGCTCTCCAGCGAGGGCGTGGCCGAACCCAGCAGCACCTGGCAGCGGGGTTTTTCTCCCTCTCCCCGACTTGCCCCCTCTCCCTCTGGGAGAGGGCGGGGGTGAGGGTTCGAGTGACGATCCGCCGCCGCAGCCTCCAAAGCCTCACTCTCCACCTTCGCCCGGTACACCGCCAGGTCCCGCGCCGAATACCGCGCCCCCTCCTGGCTCTTGTAGCTCGGGTCGTGCTCTTCATCGACCACGATCAGCCGCAGCCCGGGCAGGCTCGCGAACACGGCCATGCGCGTGCCCAGCACGATGCGCGCCGCGCCCGTGTGCGCCGCCAGCCAGCTGGAGAGGCGCTGGGCCGGCGTCATGCCGCTGTGCAGGCAGACCACCGAACCGACGCCAAACGCGGGTTCGAAGCGCTCGCGAAACCGTGCCTCCAGCTGCGGCGTGAGGTTGATCTCGGGCACCATCACCAGCACCTGGGTCAGCGCCTCGCCCTCGGGCACGGCGGTCTGCAACACATCTTGTGTCGCGCGCAGGTAGACCTCGGTCTTGCCGCTGCCGGTGGCGCCAAACAGCAGCACCGGCGCGGTGGCGGCGGCCAGCGCCTGCAAGGCGTCGGTCTGCTCGGCGCTGAGGTCATGGCCACTCAGCTCGCCCGGGGTGGCCGGTTTGTCCGCGGCCAGCTTGGCGCGCTTCTTCAGGCGCCGGGCCAGCTGGGTGTGGTCCAGCTCGCGCAATTGCGGCGGCAGCGCGGCGAGCGCCACCTCGCCCAGGCTGCGCTGGTAGTACTGGGCGGCAAATTTCACCAGTTGGCGCCAGCGCGCGTTGAGCGGCGGCAGGCCGTCGAGCACGCCGGCCACGGCCTTGGTCTGGGCCTCGGTCAGCCCTTCGGGCGGAACGCTCGGGCAGTCCCACACCACGCCCAGGATCTCGCGCGAGCCCAGCGGCACACGCACCAGTGTGCCCGGCGTGAGCAACAACTCACTCCGGTAACTCAGGATGCCGCCCACGCCGCTGTGGGCGGGCGTGGCGATCACGACGCCGGGCCAATAGGACATGGTTAGCGGTTCTTCCTCAGTCGAACTGTCGGAAAGTGATGTAAGTCATTGATTTGACATGTCTTCCGAAGCTGTCCAAGCTTTCTGTGGATAACTTTGTTGATAGGTGCTTTTTGCACGCCCGGAAGCCTTGTAAATCAAGGGCTTTCTTAAACTGCCCAGAAAAAAAGCAGAATTCAAAACTCAATGAAATCAACAGCTTAGCGCAACACCCCATCGGGTGAATCGGCCTGGGTGTGTCGAAACTCACATGCCGCACCGCAGCACAAAATTTGTGCATAAGTAAGGCGTGTCAAGCGTTCTTTTATGGAAGTTTTGTGCTAAAGGCTCGGGCCATGAGCGCTTTTGCCTGCGATCCGGGCGTACAAAGCCCCGAATGCACGGTGCGGCTCAGGCCTGCGCCCGGATGCGTTTGGAGTGCGTGTGCACCGCGTCCACCAGCACTTTCACGCTGTCTGGCGGGGTGTACTGGCTGATGCCGTGGCCCAGGTTGAAGATGTGCGTGGGACCGGTGCCAGCGCCTTGGTGCGGCTGGCCAAAACTTTCCAGCACGGCCGCCACTTCGCGGTCGATCGCCTCTGGCGGCGCGAACAGCACGTTGGGGTCGATGTTGCCCTGCAGCGCTTTTGACTCGCCCACCGCCGCGCGCGCCTTGGCCAGGTTCACCGTCCAGTCCAGGCCCAGGGCCTCGCAGTCCAGCCCCTTCATGTCGTCCAGCCACAGGCCGCCGCCCTTGGTGAACACGATGCGCGGGATCTTCACGCCGTCTTTCTCTGTCTTCAACTGCGCCAGCACGCGCTTGGTGTAGGCCAGCGAAAAGTCCTGGAACTTGCCGTCGGCCAGCACGCCGCCCCAGCTGTCAAAAATCATCACTGCCTGCGCGCCGGCCTCGATTTGCGCGTTCAGGTAGGTGGCCACCGAGTCCGCGTTGATGGCCAGAATGCGGTGCATCAGGTCCGGGCGGCTGTACATCAGCGATTTCACCGCGCGGTAGTCGTCCGAGCCGCCGCCCTCCACCATGTAGCAGGCCAGCGTCCAGGGGCTGCCCGAAAAGCCGATCAGCGGCACGCGGCCGTTCAACGCCTTGCGGATGCTGGTCACCGCGTCAAACACGTAGCGCAGCTTCTCCATGTCAGGCACGGCCAGGGTCGCCACATCGGCCTCGGTGCGCACCGTCTTGGCGAACTTCGGGCCTTCGCCCTGCTGGAAGGTCAGGCCCAGGCCCATCGCGTCCGGCACGGTCAGGATGTCGCTGAACAAAATGGCCGCGTCCAGCGCATACCGCTCCAGCGGCTGCAGGGTCACCTCGGTCGCGTAGTCCACGTTCGTCGCCAGCCCCATGAACGAGCCCGCCCTGGCACGCGTGGCGCAGTACTCGGGCAAATACCGGCCGGCCTGGCGCATCAGCCACACGGGTGTGTGCGCGGTGGACTGGCGCAGGCAGGCGCGCAGGAAGGTGTCGTTCTGCAGGGGGGCAAAGCTCATGGGGGTATCCGGTTGCGGTGATCAGGCGGGAAGCGGGGATTATCCCGCGTGGGGTGAGGGTGTCATACAGCGAGCGCCAGTGCATCCAACGGGCCTGTCCGTTGGCCGCGGCCATTGCCAGAATCGGCGGTTGAAACCTACACTGCCCATTCCATTCAGAGGAAGAAAACCACGCTGCCTTCGCGCGGTTCGGTTCAACAAGGTTGATCCGCTGCAAGGGAGCCCATGCTGGCTTCTTACGTCGTTTCGCGGCTGATCAACGCTGTACGGTAGACCACACCAACACCTTCCAAGCCATGCCCCAAGAAGACATTCCCACGCTCTACGATTGGCTCGGTGGCATCGAAGCGCTGAACCTTCTGACCACACGCTTCTACGAGCACGTCAAACGCGATTCGCTGCTTGCGCCAGTTTTCGCTCACATGGGCAGCGACCATCCTGCTCACGTCGCAGCGTTCCTCGCTGAGGTCCTTGGTGGTCCGGCCGATTACTCTGCACAACATGGCGGTCATCCGCACATGATTCAGCAGCACCTGAACCGCCACCTTGACCAGGAGCAACGGCGTCAATGGGTGAGCTTGCTTCTCCGAACGGCTGATGAACTGAACATGCCCGAAGACCCTGAGTTTCGTTCTGCGCTGGTCGGGTATCTGGAGTGGGGTTCGCGATTGGCCGTCATCAACTCGCAACCCGGTGCCAGCGTCGATGCGAACGCTCCCATGCCAAAGTGGGGATGGGGCGAAGTCAAAGGTCCGTACACCGGTTGAGAGTGCGGTGAACCCTTTTACTGGGACTTCCCAGGTGGTCAAGAGGCGCGGGCGGGGGCATTCCTTTTCCATCGGAGGCAAGCATGGACGAAGACATTGAATCCTTCTCCCGCGAGCAACTTGTCGCGGAGGTCAAACGCTTGCGAGCTGGCATCCGCTCGCACCGAGACGCCACGGGCCACGAATTGTGTTGGCATCATCCCGATCTCTGGGCGCTGTTGCCAGAACAGGCTTCGCCGGCGCTCCTGGTTCCAGAGTGGCCGCAGTTTATGAGGGGCTGTATCCGCTACCGGCAGTCACTTGAAGAGCAAGCGCCTGACGCGCCCAGAACCACACAAGAGTTCAGCGCCAACAGCAACGACTAACTGTCGCACCCCAGAGTTCCACCGAGCAAGCTCGAAAGAGGACATCCGCGCCTGTCGAATCTCATCCCCTTTGATCGTCGTTGACGTGGAGCGTGGTTTCAAACATGCGCCCACGGCTCAAACCAATGACCGAAAGGAATCGAAATGTCTACTGAAGAACCCGTCAAAGGGCCGGCCTCTTACTTTCCGTCTATCGAGAAAAAGTATGGCAAACCCATTGCCCACTGGATGCAGGTCCTCGAGAAGGCCGGTCCGCTCAAGCACATGGAGCTCGTCAGCCATCTCAAGACAGCGCATCAGCTGGGGCATGGCCACGCCAATGCGTTGGTCGCTTGGTTTTCGGCCAAGAGGTAGTTGACAGCAAGGGCTTGTGGGCAGCGGCCGCCTGCCGTGCCGCGCACCTGGTTGCGGTTCCCCGGGGTGGCCGCTAAACTGACCGCGCTCCAGGTACCGCTCTCCCAACTGTTGGCCCCACTCGGTACAAGTGGCCGGCTGGCATGTTCGGTCGAGGTGCGCATGAAATCAGAGCTGATGGCTTGGGTGGTGCTTTCTGCCAGTGTGGTCTCTGAGGTGGCAGGTACCGTGGCGCTCAGGTACTCCAGCGGCTTCACCAAGCTCTTGCCCACGGCCCTTGCGGGCTTCTGTTACGTGGTGGCCATCTGGCTCATGGCGGTGGCGATGCGGCAGCTGGAGATGGGGCTCACCTATGCCGTGTGGGCCGCGAGCGGAACCGCCGCCATTGCCCTGGTTGGCATCGCTTTCTACGGGGAGCCCACTTCGGCGCTCAAACTGGTCGGTCTGTCGCTCGTCGTTCTGGGCGTGGTCTTGCTGAACCTGGGGGCCAAGGCGTGACGCCCGGCCCCTTTGCAGGACCATCCAAGGAAGGCCCGTGGCGCCGACGCCGGGCTCCCTTGAACCACAAACCGCTGAAAGGACCGTTATGGAACTGCTTGACACCCTGAAACGACGCTTCGAAAAACACATGGATCGGCACAAGACGATCAAGTGGGCGCAGGTTCTGGCGCGACTGGAGGGCCGTCCCGGGGCGCTGGAGGTGCTGCGTGAAATGGAGGCGACCGGTGGCGAACCGGACGTGGTGGTGCTGGACGGTGAAGCGGGAGCGCTCGTGTTCTGCGACTGTTCGGTCGAGACGCCGGCAGGTCGCCGCAGCCTCTGCTACGACGAGGCGGCGCTGGCGGCGCGCAAGGAAAACAAACCGCAGGGCAGCGCGGTCGGCGTGGCCGCGGCCATGGGCGTCGAGCTGCTGACCGAGGCGCAGTACCGCGCGCTGCAGGCGTTGGGCGAGTTCGATCTGAAGACCTCCAGCTGGGTGCTGACGCCGCCTGAGGTGCGCGCGCTGGGCGGCGCGCTGTTCTGCGACCGCCGCTACGGCCAGGTGTTCACGTACCACAACGGGGTGCAGTCGTACTACGCGGCCAGGGGCTTTCGCGGCGCACTGCGAATCTGAATCCGATCAACCGAGTCCATGTGCGTGCAAAAGCCACAGTGCACAGGACCACCACGACGCGTGATGCAGTGCCGCCCAGGGCACCGCCGGGCCGGCTTTGCCGGACGGCCAGTGCCGCCCCCTGGGGGGTCGCGCGAAGCGCGGCGGGGGGTCCCGTTTCAGGTCTTGTATTTGATGCTGCAGCCGTAGGGCTGGCTGGTGGGGGTGCTGACTGGTTTGCCGGCGAGCAGTTCACCCAGGCCCTGGCGCACGTAGTTGGTGGCTTTTTCGATGTCGGTCACGCGGGCCGAGGGGACGCTGTCGATGCCGCCGGCGTAGGCCAACTGGCCTTGGGCGTTGACGATGTACATGTGGGGCGTGACGCGGGCCGCGTACAGCGCGCCGACCTGGCCTTCTTCGTCCATCAGCGTGGCGCTGGGGCTGGCGCCTTTGTCGCGCATCCAGCGCGCGAGCTGGGGCGGGGTCTGGTAATCGCTGCTGGCGTTTTCGGTGGAGTTGATAGCGAGCCAGACCACGCCTTTGCCGGTGAACTCCTTGTGCAGCCCCTGCATGTTGCCTTCGTAGTGTTTGCGCACGAAGGGGCAACCGGGGTTGTTCCACTCCAGCACCACCAGCTTGCCCTTGAACAGCGAGAGCTTCACGGGCTTGCCTGACGTGTCGTTGAGCGTGAAGTCGGGTGCGGGCTGACCGACGCTGGCGGCCGCATGGGCAGGGCGCGGGGCCAGGGCGGGCAGGGCAGAAGCGGCACCCAGTGCCAGGCTTCGGGTGATGAAGGGGCGGCGTTGCAGCATGGTCATGACTCCGTTGGGTGGCAAAAACCTAAGACAAGCGCGGGTTTCTTTGGTTCAAGGCCCCCGCGGAACCGGCTTCGCCGGGCCGCCAGGGGCGCCCCCCCGGGGGGTGACGCCGAAGGCGGCGCGGGGGGTTACAAAGAGCCTATCGCCGCGCGCACTTCGCTCACGGTCAGCACCTCGGTCAGCACCTGGGGCGGTTGGCCGTTTTTGTGGATCGCGTACACCGGCACGCCGTTGCGCCCCAGGCTGGCCAGCGCCTGCGTCACCAACGGATCGCGGCGGGTCCAGTCGGCGCGCAGCAGGGCCATGTTTTTGGCGGCCATGTCGGCCAGCACCTCGGCGTCTGCCAGGGTGCTGCGCTTGTTGTATTGGCAGGTCACGCACCAGGCGGCGGTGAAGTCCACGAACACCGGGCGCCCTTCGGCCAGCAGCGCGGCCTGGCGCTCGGGGCTCCAGGCTTGCCAGCTCAGGCCCTGCACGGCGGTGGCCACCTCGGCGCCGGGGCTGGCGGTTTGCATGCGCGTCACGTTCGGCCCCACGCTCCAGCCCAGCCACAGCAAGCCGGCCAGTGAGAGCCCGGCGAGCACCGTGCGGCTCTTGCCGCGCAGGCCGAGCGCCCACACCAGCAGCGCCAGCACCACCAGCAACATGAGCAGGGCGGCCGCGCCGTCGATGCCGCTTTGTTGCCCCAGCACCCAGAGCAGCCAGACCACGGTAGCGAACATGGGGAAGGCCATGAGCTGGCGGAAGATGTTCATCCAGGCGCCGGGGCGCGGCAGCGCGCGCGCAATGGCGGGCCACCAGCTGGCGGCCAGATACGGCAGCGCCATGCCCAGGCCGAGCGTGCCGAACACCGCGAGCGCCTGCACCACGGGCAGGCCGATGGCGAGACCCAGCGAGGCGCCCATGAAGGGGGCGGTGCAGGGCGAGGCGATGGCCGTGGCGAGCACGCCGGTCAAGAAAGCGTCGGCCGTGGGGTTCTTCGCCTGCAGGCTGGCCACGCGGCTGGGCAGCACGCTGCCAAATTCAAACAGACCGGCGAGGTTGAGGCCGATCAGCGTGAACAGCACCGCCAGAGCCGCCACCACACCCGGGCTTTGCAGCTGGAAGCCCCAGCCGAGCTGTTCGCCGGCGGAGCGCAGGCCCAGCAGCAGGCCGCCGAGCGCCAGAAACGAGAGCACCACGCCCGCGGTGTAGGCCAGGCCGTTGGCCCGGTGGGCGGCTTTGTCGTCGGCATGCTGCGCGAAGGCCAGCACCTTGATGGCCAGCACCGGGAACACGCAGGGCATGAGGTTGAGGATCATGCCGCCGATCAGGGCGCCCAGCAGGGCGGCCCAGAGCGACACCGGCACGCCGGGAGCGGCGGGTGGCGCGACGGCGCGGGCGGCGTTGGCGTCGAGCGCGGCCTGCAGCGCGTCGGGCACCGCCGCCGGCAGCGGGGCGGCGGCGGGCCAGGTGCCCTGCACGGGAACGTCGAGCCGCACGCCGGCCGTGCCCGCACCCTCGCCGGGCGGGTGGGCTTGCGCCACCACGAGGGCGAGCCGGGCGGGGCTGTCGCTGCGCTGTGGCGAGAGCGGCAGGCGGGCGGTCCAGCGCTCGCCGTCCCAGGCCTGTGTCCAGGGGCTACCGGGTTCGATCAGGCCCGTGGTTTCGGGGAAAAACTCCAGCGCCTGACCGCGCCAGGTGGCGGGCAAGCCCGCGAGGGCGACCTTCAGAAAGCCGGGCTCGGGCTGCAACGCGCTGCCGTCGGCGGCCTGGGTGGCGGGCGCGGCGGTGAAGGCCGCGTCGAACACGGCGCCGTTCAGCGCGGTCGATCCCTGCACCGGGATGCGCAGGGTGTAGCGGCCCTCTTCGGGGATGCACTCCTTGCGGCAGGCGAGCCAGGCGGCGGAGAGCTTGACGTCGAGGTGGGTGCCGGTGAACGAGGGGTCGATGGTCAGCGGCACCGGCAACAGCACCGTGCCGTTGTAGCCGTAGTTGGCCAGGGTGCCGAGCGGGAACTTGCGCGGCGTGGGCCAGGCGATGGCGCCGGCCGTCACGCCAGCGGGCAGTGTCCACTGCAGCTCGGTGGGCAGGCCGGAGTCGCCCGAGTTTTTCCAGTAGGTGTGCCACTCGGGTGTGTGCGTGAGTTGCAGGCCGAGCCAGACCTTGCTGCCCGGCGTGGCGCCTTCGGGCGCGTGGGCCAGCAACTCGCCGCGCACCATCTGCGGCGGCGCGTTCTGTGCGGTGTTGCCGCCCAGAATGCCTTGGGCCAGGGCAGCGAGCGGCAACCCCAGTGCAAACAACAGGCCGGCCAGCAGGCGGCGGACGGCGGGAACCAAAAGCGGGGGCAACGGCATCAAAAAGCAGTCGGTGAGGAAGGGCGCGCAGCGGCGCTGCCAGGGTATGAGGGGCGGGGCGAGCCCAAGTTCCTGGGCGCGCCGGACGCCGCATGAATATAAGGCAACGCTGAAAAAGTCGCGCGAGCGCCGCACTTTGACTACAAATGAGCTTGGAACACATGGACATGGAGGTCATCCCATGGGATTCATCGTGGAGCGCGCCCTGCTGCCCTGGGCGCAACGTGTGAAGCAGCGCGCCAACCTGCCGGTGCGCCTGAGCTGGGGCGCGGGCGGTGGCTCGTCGCTGGCGCTGGGCGACTTTGAGCAACCGAGCGTGGAGGTCCGCGTGCGCGACCCCTCGGCCTGGCCGCTGCTGATCGACCCGCGGCTCGACACGCTGGGCCAGGCCTATGTGGAGGGCCTGCTCGATGTGGACGGCCCGCTGACCGACATCTTGGAGGCGGCGCATGGCCTGGCCCAACACGCCGAGCCCGAGGGTGGCCTGCTCGGGCGCATCCGCCGTCGCCACGGGCACACCCGTGAGAGCGACAGCGAAGCCATCCAGTACCACTACGACGTGTCGAACCAGTTCTACGCTCAGTGGCTGGGCTTGGGGCTGGTGTATTCCTGTGCCTACTTCGAGCAGGGCGACGAAACGCTGGACGCCGCGCAGGCGAAGAAGATCGACCACATCCTGCGCAAGATCCGCCTGCAGCCGGGCCAGCGCCTGCTCGACATTGGCTGTGGCTGGGGCGCGCTGGTGCTGCGCGCGGCCCAGCACTTTGGCGCGCGCTGCGTGGGCGTGACGCTGTCGCAGAACCAGTGTGATCTGGCGCGCGAGCGGGTGAAGGCGGCGGGTTTGCAGGACCGCATCGAGATCCGCCTGCAGGACTACCGCGACGTGACGCTGCAGAGCGACGGCCCGTTTGATCGCATCACCAGCGTGGGCATGTTCGAGCATGTGGGGCTGGACCACCTGGCCGCTTACTTTGGCCACATCCGCGGCCTGCTTCAGCCCGACGGCTGGGCCATGAACCACGGCATCACCAGCACCGACCCGAACGACGGCGAAACCGCCCTGGGCGGTGGCAGCTTCATTCAGCGCTACGTGTTCCCGCGCGGCGAGCTGCCACACATCGGCACCGTGTTGCGCACCCTGCAAGAGGGCGGACTCGAGGCGTTTGACGTGGAGAACCTGCGCCGCCACTACCAGCGCACCACCCAGCTCTGGTGCGAGGCCTTCGAGGCGAACACCGCGCAGATCAAGCCGCTGGTGGACGAGCGACGCTGGCGCATCTGGCGCATTTACCTTGCGGGCTGCGCCTGGGCGTTCGAGCACGACGAGGTGGCGCTGTACCAGGTGCTGTGCCGCCCTGCGGGCCAGTCTGCGGCTGGGTTGCCGTGGTCGCGGCGGTGGATGTACGCCTAAACTCCGTGGCATGAACGCCCCGACACGTTTCTGGTCCGACCTCAGCACCGCCGATTTTTCTTCGCTCGACACCGCGCGCGCCATCGCCGTCTTGCCGGTGGCCGCGACCGAGCAGCACGGGCCGCACCTGCCGCTGTCGGTGGACACCGATCTGGTCAACGGCGTGATCGCCGCCGCACTGCCGCACCTGCCGCACGACCTGCCCGCGCTGTTTCTGCCGACGCAGGCGGTGGGTTTCAGCCCCGAACACACGCGCTTTGCCGGCACGCTCACGCTCAAGGCCGAGACGCTGATCCGGGTGTGGACGGAGCTCGGTGAGTGCGTGGCCGCGAGCGGCGTGAAGAAACTGGTGCTGCTCAACAGCCACGGCGGCCAGGTGGGCGCGCTCGATCTCGTGGCGCGCGACCTGCGCGCGCGGCTCGGTTTGCTGGTCTACAGCGTGAATTGGTTCAACCTGCCGCTGACCGACGCGCAGGGCCAGGACGTGAACGCGCGTTTCAGCGCCGAAGAACACCGCTTCGGCATCCATGCGGGTGAGATCGAAACGGCCATGATGCTGGCGCTGCGCCCTGAGCGCGTGCGCATGGACAAGGCCGAGTATTTCCGCTCCACCTCACAGGGCCGCGCCGAGCGTTTCTCTATCCTGGGCAACGGCAAGAGCGCCAAGCTCGGCTGGCAGATGCAGGACTACAACGCCAACGGCGCGGTGGGCAACGCACGCGCCGCCACGGCCGAGAACGGCCGCGCGGTGCTCGACGCCGCGGGCCGCGCGCTGGCGCAGCTGCTCAGCGAAATCGACCAGTTGCCGCCCGATACGTTGACCGAGCGCACGGCATTCGACTGAACCGGCGCGCGAGGAGGTCTTCACCCGAAGCCGCAAAGCGGCGCAGGGGGAGCCTATGCATAGGTGATCCAGTCCGCCAGGTGCGGCTGGTCCAGGTGCGGCAGCGCGTTGTACGTCAGCAGCGTGTGGCGTTTTGGGCTGAACTGGAACACGGTCACTGCGCTGTTGCGGATGCGCATGTTCAGGTCGATGGTGGCCTCCGGGCTCAGGCCCAGCACATGGCCCACAGCGGTCGAGATCGGCCCGCCGCTGGAGACCAACAGCACCTTCTGCCCCTGGTGGTGCGTGCGCACATGGTCCAGCGCGCTGGTGATGCCCTGCACGAAATCGGTGTAGGTCGGCATGCCCACGGGGCTCACGGTGCCCGCCATCCATTGACCCAGACCATCACGCAGCAGCCGGAAATGCGCCCGGTAGCCCTCGGGTGATCGGGGGTCGCCCAAGGTGGCATCGTGCCCTCGGGGCATCACGGCGCGGATCACCGCTTCGCTGTCGTACTCGTTGAGGCCGGGCCAGACCAGCGGCTCGGTGTCCAGCCCTGCGCCGCGGGCGATGCCGGCCCAGGTCTGGGTGTGGCGTTTGAGCGAGCCCGTGAGCACGGCGTCGAAACCCTGCCCGCGTTCGGCCCAGTGCGCGCCCAGCCGTTCGGCCTGGCGCTGGCCCAGCTCGCTGAGCTGGTCGTAGTCTGCGGCGCCAAACGAGGCCTGGCCGTGGCGCACGAGGTAGAGCGTTCCCATGGGGCGCGATTCTGTGCGTGGGGGCTGGCCCGGCTTTGTCCCGGCAGCGACTGCTTCGCTCCAGCCTGTCGCACAGATGTCCCCGGGCACCGAAAAGGCGGTCTTTGGGCCACGTTATCCGGGCTATGGCTGGGCCTTCTGCGTGCTTCAATGCTCGGCATGCCCCTCATCGCGCTGGCTCATGCTGCCTGACCTGCCCACCCTGTTGTTGGTGCGTCTGGGCGTCGACGTGCTCATCGCGGGCGCTTTCTGGACGCTGATGCGCCGCTACCCGGCCATCGGCGGGCCAGGCTGGTGGTCGCTGGGCGGGTTGATCAGCATCCTGGGGTCGGTGGCTTTGATGTCGCGTTCCGGCGGGGCCGGTCCTCTGGTGGCCGCCGCGTCGGCGGTGATGTTGTTCGGCGCCCATGGCTGCGCCTGGCTGGGTCTGCGCAGCTACCTGCGCGTGCCCATGCCCTGGCGCACGTTGGGCACGGTGTTTGGGGTGCACGCCGCCCTGCAAGTGGGGGTCGCGCTCCACAGCGACGGCAGTGGACCTCCTCAAATCATCTACGCGGTCGCGGGCCTGGTGCTCGTGGCGCTGGTGCTGCGCGATCTGGTGGGTCTGAAGGCCCAAAACACGACCCGGGAATTCCATGAGCTGACCCTCGTGACACTGGCCGAGGGTCTCCTGCTGCTGCTGGCGGTGGCCTGGATGGTGTATCGCCGGCAATCGCTGGACCAGGTCTCTGCCGGCTTCATGCTGGCGTTTCTGTTGACCAAGTTCCTGCGGACGCTGATCTTCAGCGCCCTGGTGTCGCTGCGTCTGCGACAGGACGCGGAGCGGGCACGCAAGGCCATCGCCGAACGCGAGGCCGACTCTCGAGCGCTCGTCACCAACCTGGGCGCGGGCGTGGTCGTGTTCCGGCCGGACAGGAGCATCGTGTCGGCCAACAACGCGGCGCGGCGCTTCTTCGGTTGGCCGATCGATGACAGCGGACGGGCTGGGGTCCCGCCCTTGACCGAGTGGCGTGTCATGCGCGAGGACGGCACGCGCATGCCGCGCCACGAGGTGCCGTTTGAGCGGGTGCTGGCCACAGGGCAGCCGGTCACGGACCTGATGGGCGGCTTTCAGAGGGGCAGAGGGGGTGCGGTGCGCTGGGCGGTGGGCAGCGCCTACCCCGAGAACGACGCCATCGGCGGCCTGAGGCATGTGGTCTTCACCTTCGTGGACATCACCTCGCTCAAGCAGGCCCAGCAGCAGCAGCACCTGCTGGAAACCCAGCTCGCCCAGTCGCAGAAGATGGAGGCCCTGGGCACCCTGGCTGGCGGCGTGGCGCACGATTTCAACAACATTCTGGCCGCCATTCTGGGCAACGCCGACCTCGCCCGGCAAGACATCTCGCCTGGAGCGCCCGCGCGCGAAAGCCTGCACGAAATCAGCAACGCGGCGAGGCGCGGCCGCGAGCTGGTGCGCCAGATCCTGGCCTTCAGCCGCCAGCAACCGCTGGCGCGCACGCCGGTGCGGCCCGGTGCCATCGTGGCCGAGACCTGCAGCTTGCTGCGTTCCGTGATCGCGCCCCATGTGCAACTGGTGCAGCAGGTGCCACCGAGGCACCACGCGATCCTCGCCGATCCCACCCAGCTTGGGCAGGTGCTGCTCAACCTGGGGACCAACGCGGTGCACGCGCTGCTGGGGCGGCCCGGTCGCATTGAGTTTCAGGCCGCCGACGTGGCGCCAGACGACCCGGCTTTGCCCTCGGCCGTGGCACAGGCCTGTCGCGACAGTGGGCTGGGCGCGGTGCGCATCAGCGTGAGCGACGACGGCTGTGGCATGGACGAGTCCACACGTGCTCGCATGTTTGAACCTTTCTTCACCACCAAGGTGGTGGGCCAAGGCACCGGGCTGGGCTTGCCGGTGGTGCTCGGCATTGTGGAGGCGCACGGCGGCGCCATCGTGGTGGACAGCAACCCTGGCGCGGGCACGACCTTCACGCTCTACTTTCCCGCGACCGCCGAGCAACCGGCGCCCTCGTTGTTGCTCTGCGCTGGCGTTGCGCAGGCCGAAGACGGCACAATGACTGCCTTTACAAGTGGCGACAACCAGCCGCCCCCCGATCATTCAGCGGAGCAATCTGTCATGCCCGACGACCTGAGCAACACCCCCCGCCACATCCTGTACCTCGACGATGACGACACCCTGGTGTTTCTCGTTCGGCGTTTGCTTGAGCGGCGTGGCTACAAGGTCACGGCCCTCACCGATCAGCAGGAAGCGATCGATGCCGTGCGTGCTCAGCCCGATGGTTTTCACCTGCTCATCACCGACTACAACATGCCCGGCATGTCGGGCATCGACGTCGCGCGCGAGGTGCTGCTGATCAACCCCCGCCTGCCGGTGGCCGTGGCCTCCGGCTACATCAGCGACGAGCTGCAGGCCGAAGCGCAGGCTGCGGGCGTGATCGAGGTGGTGTTCAAGACGGACGCCGTGGAGGCGTTCTGTGAGGTGGTGGCGAGACTGGTAAACCCCCCGCGCCCCGCCTGAGGGCGGGTCACCCCCCAAGGGGGCGATGCGAGTGGCCCGGCGAAGCCGGTTCCACCGCATCCCGGGTCAAGACCCTCTCGCCGGATGACCCCGTTTTCAGTTGGTGTTGGCCAGCACCTTGGCGAACGTCGCGCTGTCCACATTGCCGCCGCACAGCGTGGTGCCGACGACCTTTCCTTTGAGGCTTTCACGTTCCTGCCACGCGGCCGCGAAGCTCGCGGCACCGGCGCCTTCGGCCACGTTGTGGGTGTCGGCGAACAGCGTGCGCATGGCTCGCGCCACTTCATCGTCGGTGACTTTCACCACGTGATCCAGGTGCGGTATCAGCACCGCCAGCGCTGCCGCGTCGGCCACACGGCAGGCCATGCCGTCGGCCAGCTCGGTGGTCACGGGGGCTTCGACCACGCGGCCCGCCACGATGGAGTCCGCGTAGGTGGTGGCGTGGGCGCTGACCACGCCGACGATGCGCGCCGTGTGCCCCAACGCCAGCTTGGCGGCGATGGCCGAACACGCGCCCGAACCCTGGCCAATGGGCACGTAGACCACGTCGAGATGGGGCACGGCCTGAAAGAATTCCCACCAGTAGGTGCTCACGCCGCGCAGCAGGTCCTTGTGATAGCTCGGCACCATGTGCGCGCCGCGCTCGGCGGCCAGGCGGATCGCGTGTTCGCGGGCTGACTGGAAGTCGCTGCCGTGTTCGATCAGGTTCACGCCGAGCGCGCGCATGGCGGCATTTTTCTCCAGTGAGTTGCCCTGCGGCACCACGATGCTGCAGGCCACCCCGTGCGCGCGCGCCGCCCAGCCGATGCTCTGGCCGTGGTTGCCGCGCGTGGCGCTCATCACTTCGCTCGGCAGCTCGCCGTGCTGCTTGAGCTGCTCGAAGTAGGTCAGCCCGCCGCGGATCTTGAACGCGCCGACCGGGGTGTGGTTCTCGTGTTTCACCCAGCAGTCCGCGCCCAGGCGCTGCGACAGCGTGCCCCAGCGGTACTGCGGCGTGGCCTGGAAGGATTGGTAGACCACCTGGGCGGCGGCTTCGATGTCGTGCAGGTGGGGCAGCTGGAGGGGCATGAAAAGTTCCGGGTGATCAGGAGGCCGAGCTCAGCATGAATGGGCCTTGGGGTGTGTCGAGCAAGGCGGTGAGCGCAGCGGGGCCAGGCGTCACCGCCATGGCGGCCAGGCCGATGTTGTCCATCGCTGCTTGCAGCCGGGGTGCTTCGGGGTGGCTGAGCGTGAGGCTTTGCAGCGTGAGCCCGCTCGCGGGCATGACGTCGGCGGGGTGCTGGTTGCCCGATGAGTGGCCCCACTGGATCAGCGTGGGCAGCACGCCGTCGAACAGGCGCTGGCCGTCGTCGCGCACGGAGATGCGCCACTGCAGCAGGCCCGTCGGCGTCGGGCGCGACGCGGGGATCACCGGGCCGCGTTCGATACCGAGGTCACGCCAACCGGCGGTCGCCGCGTTGATGTCGGGCACGCTCGCCACCCAGTGCACCAATTGCGGCCCGTGTTGCGCCAGCCGTGCTTGCAGCACCGGGTCGTCCAGATCAAACCAGCGCCGCAGTCCGGCAGCGCGCGTGGGCGTGGCCTGCGGATGGATCGCGATGATTTCCAGGTAAGCGCTCGGGGCCTGTGCGCAGCTCAGCCGCAGCAGCCTGTTGTGCGTGCCGAACAAGGCGTGTTCGCCACCCGGCCCGGGCACCACGCCCAGCGTGGCCTCGCACCAGGCCGCGCCTTCGTCCAGCGTGCGCGCGGCCACCACGATGTGGTCGATCTGCGCGCTGTGCGGGGTGGTCACAGGGTGACGTGGCCGTGAATGCAGGTGACGGACTGGCCGCCAACCCAGATGGTGCCGCCGGCGTCGGTTTCGATGAACACGCGGCCTTCGCGCGCCAGTGCCGTGCCCTGCGCGGCCACGTAGCGCTCGGGCGCGAGGCCCGCACCGATCAGCCACTGCGCGAGCGCGGCGTTCAGGCTGCCGGTGACGGAGTCTTCACACAGGCCGTTGTTGCCGGGGAAGAAGGCACGCACTTCGAACTGGGTGTCGTGTTCCTCGCATGCTCCGACCACACCGACTTTGCCGCGCGGGCCCACCACGCCGATGTCCAGCCCGGCCAGCACCGTGCCGTCGGGCTTGAGGGCCAGCACCTGCTCGGCGCTGCGCAGCATCACGCCGCGCCAGTTGGGCCCGTTGTCGCACCACGCGTGGGCCGTGATGTCGCTGCGCGCCACGCCCAGGCCATGCGCGATCAGCGTCACGTCGTCTTCGGGCAATGGGCCGCTTTTGATCAGCGGCGGCGCTGCAAAAGCCAGGCGCTGGCCATCGCGACGCAAGCGCACCAAGCCCACCCCACATTCCTGCACCACGTGTTCAGCCTGCGGCACACCGCCGGTTTCGAGCCAGGCGTGGCAGCTGCCCAGCGTGGGGTGGCCGGCAAACGGCAGCTCGCGGCCGGGGCAGAAGATGCGCACGCGGTAGTCGGCGCCTGCAGCACGGCCTTCGTCGCTGGGCGGCAGCAGGAAGGAGCACTCCGACAGGTTGGTCCAGTTCGTGAAGTGCTGCATGGCTTCGGTGGACAGGCCGCTGCCATCGAGCACCACCGCGAGCGGGTTGCCGCGGTAGGGCGTGGCGGTGAACACGTCGACCTGTTTGAAAGGGCGTTGCTGCATGGGATGTCTCCAGGTTCAGGACAAAGGCAGGTCCAGCACGCCGCGGCTGGCCGGGTGGGCCAGCCACTGCGCGTACCAGCGTTCCAGGTGCGGCCAGGCCGGGCGCGGCTGCGGCAGGCCCCACCAGCGGTGCACCTCGCAGGCGATGGGGATGTCGGCCATGCTCAGCGTGTCGCCGGCCATGAAGGCCTGCCGCGAAAGGTGCTCGTCGAGTTGCTGGAACTTCGGCTCGGTCGCCGCCACCGAGGCGGCGATCACCTGAGGATTGCGCTGCTCGGCCGGTGTTCGGATCCATTGCTTGAAGGCGGGGCTGCCCGCCGGGTTCAACTCGGTCTGTTGCCAGTCCATCCAGCGTTCGGCGTTGAAGCGCTGTTGCAGGTCCTGCGGGTACAGGGGCGAGCTTTCGCGACAACAGAGGTATCGCACGATCACGTTCGATTCCCAGAGGATGAAGTCGCCGTCTTCCAGCAGCGGCACCAAACCGTTGGGGTTCTTGCCGCGGTAGTCGGGTGTGTTCACGATGCCGAAGCTCAATCCCGCATCGACGCGTTCAATCTTCAACCCGAGCACCTGCGCGCACAGCATCACCTTGCGCACGTTGATCGAGCTGATGCGGCCCCAGAGGCGCAGCATGGCCATCAGCCTTTCGCCGCTTCGCGGATCGCCTGTGCCAGCGCAGCGATGCCGATGTGGATCTGCTCCACGCTGGCCGTCACGAACGACAAGCGCAGCGTGCGCGGGTCGGCGTGATCGGCGTAGAACGCAGCGCCTGGCACGAAGGCCACGCCCTTGTCCACCGCTTTGGGCAGCAGCTCCACGGCGTTCATGCCCTCGGGCAGGCGCACCCAGAGGAACATGCCGCCGTCGGGGGTGTTCCATTGCACATCCAGCCCGGCCATTTCTTTCGAGAGCGCGTCCAGCATCGCGTGGCACTGGGTTTTGTACAGCGCGCGGATGGTGGGCACGTGGCGGTGAATGAAACCGTCTTTCAGCACCTCGGACACCATGCGCTGGTTGAAGCTCGGGCTGTGCAGGTCGGCCGCCTGCTTGGCCTGCAGCAGCTTGGGCATGATGGCTGGGGGTGCGACCACGTAGCCCAGCCGCAGGCCGGGCGCGAGCACCTTGGAGAACGAGCCCAGGTAGATGCAGCCGTCCGGGTAACGCGCGGTCAGCGGCTTCGGCGGCGGCTGGTCGAACCACAGGTCGCCATACGGGTTGTCTTCCACCAGCGGCAGGCCGATGGCCGCTGCGCGCTCCACCAGCGCGGCGCGGCGCGCCTCGCTCATGCTGCGGCCGGTGGGGTTCTGGAAGTTGGGCAGCACGTAGAGGAACCGCGCGCCGGGCGCCTTCTTCACCAGATCGTCCACGTCGATGCCTTCGTCGTCGCTCTCCACGCTCACGATGACCGGTTCCATGGGCGTGAAGGCCTGCAGCGCGCCGAGGTAGGTGGGCGTCTCCACCAGCACCGTGCTGCCCTCGTCGATCAGCACCTTGGCCACGAGATCCAGGCCTTGCTGGCTGCCCGTGGTGATCAGCACCTGGTCGGGGCTCACGTCCCAGGGCAGTTGCTCGGCGATCCATTCGCGCAACGCCGGCAGGCCTTCGCTGGCCGCGTACTGCAGCGCGGCACTGCCGTCGGTGCGCAGCACCGTTTCGCATGCCGCAGCAAACGCGTCGACCGGGAAGGTCTTGGGCGACGGCAGGCCGCCAGCGAAGCTGATGATGCCGGGCTTCTCGGTCACCTTCAGGATCTCGCGGATCACCGACGGGTTCATCTTGTGGGCGCGTTGGGCCAGGGTCCAGGGCATGGTGGTTCTCTCTTTGAATGCAAAACGGGTTCAGGGCTTGAGCGAAACGCTCACTCTCTCAGTCGACGATGAACAGTTTGGCCCCGTGGGGCGAGGTGGATCGGTGGGCTTCGGCGTGATCGGCGACCTGGTAGCTCATGCCGGGGGTCAGGACAAAGCTTCGTCCGTCGGCGAGCTCGGTGACGAGTTCGCCTTCCAGGCACAGCAGCACATGGCCCTTTTCACACCAGTGGTCGGCCACATAGCCAGGCGAGTATTCAACCATTCGAACGCGGATGTCGTCGAACGTCTGGGTGCGCCAGAGGGCCTGGCCTTGCAGGCCGGCGTGGGGCTCTGCGGTGATCGTTGACCAGTGGGTCACGCCAAAGGGAATGTGCTGCATCTTCATGGGGGGCTCCGGGGGATATTCTGGGCTTTCATGGTGTCCGTTCTCGGTGCGGCCATGCGGCGCCCCATGAAGACCGTGGCGACCACGGCCACGGCAAAACCCAGTGTCATCGGGTCCAGCGATTCGCCCAGCAGCGGCACAGCGGCCAGGATGCTGACGAAAGGTTGCAACAGCTGCAGCTGGCTCACCCGCAGCGTGCCGCCCAGCGCCAGGCCGCGAAACCAGGCGAAGAAGCCGGCCCACATGGAGAACACACCCACGTAGATCAGCGCGAGCCAGGCCGAGGTGTTCACCGGCTGCTCAGGCCAGGTGAGCAGCGCACCCGGCACCGTGAGCGGCAGCGCCATCACGCACACCCAGCTGATCACGCGCTCGGCGCCGAGCACCGGCGTGACCTTGGCGCCCGCCACGTAGCCGAGCGCGGCCGCGATCACCGCGCCCACCAGCAGCAGATCGGCCCAGGCCAGACCGAAGCCATGGCCGAGCTGGTGCGCGCGCAGCACGCTGTAGGCCGCCACCAGCAAACTACCGAGCCCAGCGAACAGCCAGAAGCCCAGGCGCGCTCGCTGGTGCAGCAGCCAGGCCGCGGCGGCCGCGGTCGCCAGCGGGAGCAGGGCAGTGATCACGGCGGCGTGGCTGGCCGTCACGTGGCGCAGCGCCCAGCCCAGCAGCAGCGGGAAGCCGATGGCATTGCCCAGCAGCGAGAGCGCAAGCGGTTTTCGCAGGCCTGGCGCTGGCAGCGGTGAGCGTGTCGCCAGCAGGTAGATGGCGGACAGGCCGCCGGCCAGCGCGGCGCGTGCCCAGGTGACGAACCAGGGCGAAAGCTGGGGCGCGTCGGCCGTGCCGGTGGCTAGCCGCGTCATGGGCAGGGTGAGCGCGAACACGACCACACCGATCAGGCCGAGCCACAGACCCAGGGTCTGTTCGCGAGGGCTAGGCAGGGCGGGCAACGCGGTGCTGTGGTTCATGGCGCGGTCCCCGTGGCCGTGACGGGCGCACCCAGACCGCTCGCCAGCATCCACGCGGCGGTGAGCACCAGTGCGCAGGCCATGACGCGGTTGAAAGCCAGTAGGCGAGCGCCCGTGGCCACGCCGTCCACCACCGGCCCGGCCAGCCAGTGGCGCAGCAGGGAGCCGACGGCGGCGTAGAGCAGGTTGCTGAACAACGCGAAGGCCAGCATCAGCGGCAGCACGTGCACGAAGCGCTCCAGCGCATCCGAGCGCCCGGCGATCCAGCCGGCCACGATGGACAGCGCCAGCATCCAGGCCTTGATGTTGAGGAACTGCAGACCCACGCCCTGCAGGAAGGTGACCTGCAGCCGCTCGGACTTGACCTGGCTGAGCGAGCGGCTGCCCCAGAGCTTCCACGCCATCCACAGCAGGTAGGCGCAGCCACCCACCAGGATGGCCCAGCGCAAGGCCGGCTGCGCCACGATCAGCGTGCCCAGGCCGCCGGCACACAGCGCCAGCAACAGTCCCCAGCCCACCGGCACCGCGCAGACGAAGCGCAGCGAATGCCGCAGGCCGAAGTTGGCCGCGAGCGCGGTGGACAAGGTGGTGTTGGGCCCGGGCGTGAAGCTGGTGGCCGTGGCCAGCACCAGCAGGGCGCTGAATTCGCTGGCGGTCATGCGGTTTCCATGGGGGCTTGTCGCTTCATGGGGAACACTTTATCCTTTCATTTCCATACACAAGCCATACAGATGATCGGTTCAGAAGCCACATCTGTGTGGTCTCTTTGAGCCATACACCGCCATGCTGCAGACCGCTGTGTTCCCTTCAGGCGACGCCACGTTGGCCCAGCCGGCGCTCACGCGCACCGCCGCGCAGAGCCTGACCGAGCAACTGGCCGAGCGCTTTGCTGCCCGCATCCGCGACCGCCTGCTCGCGCCCGGCGCGCGCCTGCCGAGCGTGCGCCAGTGTGCCGCGCAGCACGGGCTGAACCCGTCCACCGTGGTGGCCGCCTACGATCTGTTGCTGGCGCAGGGCATGGTGGAGGCGCGACGCAACCGGGGCTTCTTTGTGCGCGAGCGTGCGCCGCTCCGGGGCGAGACCGTGTCGGTGTCCACCGCGCCAGCCGTCACCCCGGGCATGGCCGCACCCATCAGCGCCGCGATGCTGATTCGCGGCATGTTCCACACCACGGGCGGAAAGCCGCAGCCGGGCATGGGCGTGTTCCCGCCCGAATGGCTGGCGTCCACCTTCATGGCAGCCGCGGTGCGCAAAGTCAGCGGCAGCAAGGCGCTGGCCGACAGTTCGCTGCGCTACGGTGAGCCGCAGGGCGACGGCCACCTGCGCCGCGTGCTGGCTTCGCGCCTGCAGGGCATGGGCTTGCCGGCCGAGGCCTCGCAGATCATCACCACCGTGGGCGCCACGCACGCGCTGGACATCGTCAGCCGCACCTTGCTCAAGCCGGGTGACTGTGTGATGGTCGAAGAGCCTGGCTGGGCGGTGGAGTTCGCCCGGCTCGACGCCATGGGCATGCGCATCCTGCCGGTGCCGCGAGGCCCGCTCGGGCCGGACCTGGCGGTGATGGCGCGCTACTGCGAGGTGCACGCGCCCAAGCTGTTTGTGAGCGTGAGCGTGTTGCACAACCCCACGGGTCACTGCCTCTCGCCGGCCAGCGCGCATCGCGTGTTGCAGCTGGCGCAGCGACACGATTTCCACATCGTCGAAGACGACACCTACAGCCACATCGCGCCCGAACACGCCACGCGCATGAGCGTGCTCGACGGGCTGCAGCGCAGCATCTACGTGAGCGGTTTCGCCAAGATCTTGGCGCCGAACTGGCGGGTGGGGTTTCTGGTGGCGCCGCCCGATCTGACCGAGCGCCTGCTCGACACCAAGCTCTTGGCCACGCTCACCACGCCCAGCCTGCTGGAGCGCGCCATGGCGCTGTGCATTGAAAGCGGGCAGCTGCGCCGCCATGCCGAACGCATCCGGACCCGGCTGGACGCCGCCCGCACCCGCAGTGTGAAGCTCGCCCAGGCCGCAGGTTGCCGTTTTGTGGCCGAACCTTCGGGTCTGTTTGGCTGGGTCGACACGGGCGTGGACACCGAGGCGCTGGCGCAGCGGTTGCTGGACGAGGGTTACCTGATCGCGCCCGGCGCGTTGTTCCATGCCGCGCGCGCGCCCAGCACGCTGATGCGCATCAATTTCGCGACCACGCAGGACGCGGCGTTCTGGAAGGTGTTTAGGCGGTTGGCCGGGCGCTGAGCAGCACGGCCAGCGCGGTATCGATCAGCTGCGCCTCGGCCTGCATCAGTGGCAGCGCCCTTTCAAACAGGTGCCAGTCGTGTGAGCGTGCGGCCAGCTCCAGCCCTTTCGAGAGGCGGGCGCCGCGCTCGGCCGTCATGGCGCCAAGCGAGCCCTTGAGGCCGTGCGTGTGGGCCACCGCCAGGTCGGTGTCCTTGGATTGCAGGGCGAGCTGCAAGTGTTGCAATCGTTCGGCCAGATCGCTGCGCATGGCCTGTGCCAGCTGGCGCAGCGTGACCTCATCGCCGTCGAGCCGGCGGCGCAGCGTGTTCACATCGAGGGCGCCGGCCGCTGCCGGGCTGCGCTGGCCGGCTTCCGGTGCCGCATCGGCCAGGGTGCTGCGCACGGGCCGGCCTGCGGCACGCTGCAAGGCCGCCTCCATCGCGCGCATCAGCGCCTGCGGGCTCACCGGCTTGGGCGTGTAGCCGTCCACGCCGGCGGCCAGGCAGGCCTCGCGGTCACCGTTCATGGCGTTGGCCGTCACCGCCACGATGGGCGTGTGTGGCAGGCCCTTCCGGGTTTCCAGCTCGCGGATGCGCCGGGTGGCTTCGAGTCCGTTGCTGCCGGGCATCTGCACGTCCATCAGCACGAGGTCCACGCCGCCCTGCGCCCATTGCTGAACCGCCTGCTCGCCGTCGCGCGCGTTGCGCACGCTGCAGCCCAGGCGCTGCAGCAGCTGGTTCATCAGCAGCTCGTTGACCGGATGGTCCTCGGCCACCAGCACGCACAGCCCGGCGAAGCGCTGGCCGGCCTGTGCCAATTCGTTCAGCTCCACCGGCCCGCTCATCGGGCCCGCGTCCACCACGGCGGGCTCGCCCAGCGGCAGCGTCACGGTGAAAGTGCTGCCCTGACCGAACTCGCTTTGCAGCTCGATGCCGCCGCCCATGAGCTGGATCAGGCGTGAGCAGATGGCCAGGCCCAGCCCGCTGCCGCCGAAACGGCGCGCGGTGGACGCGTCGGCCTGAGTGAAGGCGTCAAAAATGGTGGTTTGTTGCTTGGGTGAAATGCCCACGCCGCTGTCCTGCACCTTCAGTTGCAGCAGACGCGCACCGCTGCCTTGGGCCGTGAGCGTCTGGGCCGAGACCCGGATGCGTCCGCCCCGTGGCGTGAACTTCAGCGCGTTCGACAGCAGGTTGCCCAGCACCTGGCGCAGCCGACCGGGGTCGCCGAGCATCTGCGGCGGCAGGCCGGGTTCGATCTGAAGCGTCCAGTCCAGCGGCTTGGCACGGGCTTGTTGGGCGTAGAGGGCACTCACTTCGTCCAGTGTGTCGCGCAGGTTGAAGGGTAGGTGCTCGATGCTGAGCTTGCCCGCCTCGATGCGCGAGAGGTCCAGCACGTCGTTGAGCAGCGCCAGCAGCGCGTGGGCCGAGCTGTCCATCAGGTCGAGCCAGCTCTTTTGCTCCGGGTTCAGAGGCGAATCCATCAGCAGCCGCGTCAGGCCCATCAGCGCGTTGAGCGGCGTGCGCACCTCGTGGCTGATGTTGGCGAGGAACTCGCTCTTGGCTCGGCTGGCCTGCTCGGCCAGATCGCGTGCGCGCTCGCCTTCGGCCTCCACGCGCTTGCGTTCGCTGATGTCGGCGTGCGTGCCCATCAGGCGAATCGAGCGTCCCTTGGGATCGTGTTCGGCCACCATGGCGTGGCTCTCGATCCAGAGCCAGCCGTCGGCGGTGCGTACCCGGTATTGCGACACCGCGCGCTGATGCGGCCCCTTCAACAAGCTGCGGGCCGCGGCATCCACCCGGGTGCGGTCGTCGGGGTGGACCCGGTCGAGCAGGCCGTGAGTGTCCCAGTAGGCGTCCATGGCGATGTCGCCGAGCATCTCGCCCCAGCGCGCGGTCAGAAAGACCTGAGGCGAGGGCAGTTGCCAGTCCCACAGCGCCAGGCCGGCCGCGTCCACCGCGAGTTGCAGCCGGTCGCGCGTCTCGTCCAGGGCCTCTTCGGCCAGCAGACGGCTGTTGGATTCGCGGTGCACCGAGCCGCGCAGGCGGTCCAGATCGTGGTTCTGCCGGTCAATCTCGGCCATCAGCACCTGGGTTCGCTCGCGCTCTTGTTTCAGATCCTGCAAGGCGCGTTGCAGGTCCAGGGCGATGCGTTGAGGGCTGTTGGGCATGGGGGTGGTGTTTCTGTGTGCCCCCGCGAGAGGGTCAGCTGCCGCCGAGCGCTTCCCAACGCTCCATGGACTGCAGCCATTCAGCTTCTATTTCGGCATGTCGCACGCCCAATTGAGCCGCGCGCGCCGCATCGCTGGCAAACAGGGCGCCGCCGTTCAAGGCCGCGTCGATCTCTGCCTGTTCTGCTTCCAGCTTTTTCAGGAGCGCGGGCAGGGCGTCGAGTTCGCGCTGCTCCTTGTAACTCAGCTTGCGTTTGGCGGTGGGGGCGGGCGCCGCCACCGCCGAGCTCGGGGCTGGCGCCGCAGCGGGTGCGGGTGTTGGCGTGCTCGCGCGTTGCAGTTCAGCCGCCCGCGCCGATTGCGTGAGCCAGTCCTGCACGTCACCCACATACTCGCGCCAGCGGCCGTCGCCTTCGGCCACCAGCGTGCTGGTGACCACGTTGTCCAGGAAGCGCCGGTCGTGGCTGACCAGAAACACCGTGCCTTCATATTGTTGAAGCAGGTCTTCCAGCAGCTCCAGCGTGTCGATGTCCAGGTCGTTGGTGGGTTCGTCCAGCACCAGCACGTTGGCCGGGCGCGCAAACAGCCGCGCCAGCAGCAGGCGGTTGCGCTCGCCGCCCGAGAGTGTGCGCACCGGCGCGTTGGCCCGCGCCGGGGAGAACAGGAAGTCGCTCAGGTAGCTCTTGACGTGGGTGCGCTTGTTGCCGATCTCGATCCACTCGCTGCCCGGGCTGATGAAGTCTTCCAGCGTCGCGTCCAGGTCGATCTGGTCGCGCATCTGGTCAAAGTACGCCACGCTTTGTTTGCTGCCCTGGCGCACCGTGCCGCTGTCGGGGGCGAGTTCACCGAGGATGATCTTGAGCAGGGTGGTTTTGCCCGCGCCGTTGGGGCCGATCAGGCCGATCTTGTCGCCCCGCAGGATGGTGGCGGTGAAGTCGCGGATCACCGTGCGCTGGCCGCCATTGGCCGTGGGGAACGATTTGCTGATCTTCTCCAACTCCGCCACGATCTTGCCGCTGGTGGTGCCGCTGGCCACTTCGAGCTTCACACTGCCCACTGCGTCGCGTCGATGGGCGCGCTGTTCACGCAGTCGTTCCAGGCGGGTGATGCGGCCTTGAGCGCGGGTGCGGCGCGCTTCCACGCCCTTGCGGATCCACACCTCTTCCTGGGCCAGCAGCTTGTCGGCTCGGGCATTGATCACGGCCTCTTGTGCTGCTTGCTCTTCCTTCAGTAGCTGGTACTGGGCAAAGTTGCCCGGGTAGCTCAACAGGCGCCCACGGTCCAGTTCCACCATGCGCGTGGCCACGCGATCCAGGAAGGCCCGGTCGTGGCTGATGGTCACCACACTGCCCTTGTATTCCAGCAGAAGGTCTTCGAGCCAGGTGATGCTGTCCAGATCCAGGTGGTTGGTCGGCTCGTCCAGCAGCAGCACGTCGGGGCGGCTCACGAGCGCCTGTGCCAGTGCCACGCGCTTCTTGTTGCCGCCCGAGAGCTGGCCCACGGTCACTTCGCCCTCCAGGTGCAGTCGGTGCAGCGTCTCTTCCACCCGCTGTTCCCAGTTCCAGGCGTCCAGCGCTTCGATCCGGTTCTGCAGTGTGTCCAGATCCAGCCCGTCAGCGCCACTCAAATAGAGGTCGCGCGCCGCGCGGGCGTCGGCCAGCCCCACGCTGGCGGCTTCAAACACGGTACTTTGCAGGTCCAGAATGGGTTCCTGCGGCACATAGGCGACGCGCAACCCGGTTTGTGTCTGCAGGGTGCCGTCGTCTGGCTTCTCCAGCGCCGCGAGTATCTTGAGCAGCGAAGACTTGCCCGTGCCGTTGCGTCCGATCAGTCCGACCCTTTCCTGGAATTCAAGAGCGAAGTCGGTGTGATCGAGCAGCGCCACATGGCCATAGGCCAGTTGTGCGTCTTGCAATGTAATGAGTGCCATGAGGGAGTCAGAGTCAAAAGTGCCGCGATTATCCCAGTGCACCTCCTGTGGTTGGGGGCACCTTGTGTGTCATGCACATATAGGTGCTTCAGCGCCTTCTGGGAGGGCCCGCCGAAGCAGATCGATGCAGACGCATCTTTTCCAAACTTTTTTGCGGAATTTTGACAAAGACTCAAAATCTGTCATATACTGCGAGGCTGCGCTGATCACTGCGAAACTTCTTCGGAAGGCAAAGAGGTCAGGGTGGCTCAGGAATAAAAACCCGAGCGGTTTAGGCGGTCGAGATAAGTTAGGAGAAACCCTAAAATATTTTGACAAGGTAGCAAAAACTGATGTATACTACGAGGCTCAGCTGATCGCAGCTAAGCAAGCAGAAAGAAGCAAAGCTTCAGACTGTTGGATCATTAAAAACATACAGCCGATAAGCGTGGGCGTTTGAAGGCGATTGCGAAAACGAACTCGAAAGAGTTCAAGTCGCAAGACTTTAAACGCTCATGAGAATAGAAGTGAAGTTCACTTCAATTCCGTTTTTATGAGTAAATTCAAGATCGAACTAAAGAGTTTGATCCTGGCTCAGATTGAACGCTGGCGGCATGCTTTACACATGCAAGTCGAACGGTAACAGGCCGCAAGGTGCTGACGAGTGGCGAACGGGTGAGTAATGCATCGGAACGTGCCCAGTCGTGGGGGATAACGCAGCGAAAGCTGTGCTAATACCGCATACGATCTATGGATGAAAGCGGGGGACCGTAAGGCCTCGCGCGATTGGAGCGGCCGATGTCAGATTAGGTAGTTGGTGGGGTAAAGGCTCACCAAGCCAACGATCTGTAGCTGGTCTGAGAGGACGACCAGCCACACTGGAACTGAGACACGGTCCAGACTCCTACGGGAGGCAGCAGTGGGGAATTTTGGACAATGGGCGCAAGCCTGATCCAGCAATGCCGCGTGCAGGAAGAAGGCCTTCGGGTTGTAAACTGCTTTTGTACGGAACGAAACGGTCTGGATTAATACCCTGGGCTAATGACGGTACCGTAAGAATAAGCACCGGCTAACTACGTGCCAGCAGCCGCGGTAATACGTAGGGTGCAAGCGTTAATCGGAATTACTGGGCGTAAAGCGTGCGCAGGCGGTTTTGTAAGACAGTCGTGAAATCCCCGGGCTCAACCTGGGAATTGCGATTGTGACTGCAAAGCTGGAGTGCGGCAGAGGGGGATGGAATTCCGCGTGTAGCAGTGAAATGCGTAGATATGCGGAGGAACACCGATGGCGAAGGCAATCCCCTGGGCCTGCACTGACGCTCATGCACGAAAGCGTGGGGAGCAAACAGGATTAGATACCCTGGTAGTCCACGCCCTAAACGATGTCAACTGGTTGTTGGGTCTCTTCTGACTCAGTAACGAAGCTAACGCGTGAAGTTGACCGCCTGGGGAGTACGGCCGCAAGGTTGAAACTCAAAGGAATTGACGGGGACCCGCACAAGCGGTGGATGATGTGGTTTAATTCGATGCAACGCGAAAAACCTTACCCACCTTTGACATGTACGGAATTTGCCAGAGATGGCTTAGTGCTCGAAAGAGAGCCGTAACACAGGTGCTGCATGGCTGTCGTCAGCTCGTGTCGTGAGATGTTGGGTTAAGTCCCGCAACGAGCGCAACCCTTGTCATTAGTTGCTACATTTAGTTGGGCACTCTAATGAGACTGCCGGTGACAAACCGGAGGAAGGTGGGGATGACGTCAAGTCCTCATGGCCCTTATAGGTGGGGCTACACACGTCATACAATGGCCGGTACAAAGGGTCGCAAACCCGCGAGGGGGAGCCAATCCATCAAAGCCGGTCGTAGTCCGGATCGCAGTCTGCAACTCGACTGCGTGAAGTCGGAATCGCTAGTAATCGTGGATCAGCATGTCACGGTGAATACGTTCCCGGGTCTTGTACACACCGCCCGTCACACCATGGGAGCGGGTCTCGCCAGAAGTAGTTAGCCTAACCGCAAGGAGGGCGATTACCACGGCGGGGTTCGTGACTGGGGTGAAGTCGTAACAAGGTAGCCGTATCGGAAGGTGCGGCTGGATCACCTCCTTTCTGGAAAAGAGCAATCAAGCTCAAACGCTCACACTTATCGGTTGTTGGAAGGGGAAGTCGCCGGCAATCTGGATTTATCCAGGTTTCTAGTGACCGGCTTGGGTCTGTAGCTCAGTTGGTTAGAGCACCGTCTTGATAAGGCGGGGGTCGTTGGTTCGAGACCAACCAGACCCACCAAGTGCTCGAATTCCACCGCAACACATTGGGGGATTAGCTCAGCTGGGAGAGCACCTGCTTTGCAAGCAGGGGGTCGTCGGTTCGATCCCGTCATCCTCCACCAATTACTTGTCTGTTTCAACATCAAAGCATCTTGTTTTGCAGGATTCTTTGATGTTGATCGGTATCTATCGATCAATAGGTTGTTGAAAAACGACTACGGCTGTTCTTTAAAAATTCATAGAGTCGAATCAGCGTTGCTGATGGAAAGCACACATTCGTAAAGGTTTCGTGTGCACCGTGCCATCAGCAACAAGAATTTTTGATTGCGTCAACGAATATTCAATTTTATCGAAAGATATCAATTGAACGGCATAACGCGTCAGGTGAAAGACCTGACAGACATTTGCTTGATGTAATTTTGCGTTGCAAGACGTCAAAGTTATAGGGTCAAGTGAATAAGAGCATGTGGTGGATGCCTTGGCGATGATAGGCGACGAAGGACGTGATAGCCTGCGATAAGCTTCGGGGAGCTGGCAAATAAGCTTTGATCCGGAGATTTCCGAATGGGGAAACCCACCTAGCAGTAGGTATCGCATAGTGAATACATAGCTATGCGAGGCGAACCGGGTGAACTGAAACATCTCAGTAGCTCGAGGAACAGACATCAACCGAGATTCCGAAAGTAGTGGCGAGCGAAATCGGAGAAGCCTGTTAGTGATAGCACAAGACTTAACGGAACGCTTTGGAAAAGGCGGCCATAGTGGGTGATAGCCCCGTACGTGAAAAGACCTGTGTGGTACTAAGCTAACGAAAAGTAGGGCGGGACACGAGAAATCCTGTCTGAATATGGGGGGACCATCCTCCAAGGCTAAATACTCATCATCGACCGATAGTGAACTAGTACCGTGAGGGAAAGGCGAAAAGAACCCCGGGAGGGGAGTGAAATAGATCCTGAAACCGCATGCTTACAAAAAGTAGGAGCCTCGAAAGGGGTGACTGCGTACCTTTTGTATAATGGGTCAGCGACTTACATTCAGTGGCAAGCTTAACCGAGTAGGGAAGGCGTAGGGAAACCGAGTCCGAATAGGGCGATTCAGTCGCTGGGTGTAGACCCGAAACCAAGTGATCTATCCATGGCCAGGATGAAGGTGCCGTAACAGGTACTGGAGGTCCGAACCGACTAGTGTTGCAAAACTAGCGGATGAGCTGTGGATAGGGGTGAAAGGCTAAACAAACTTGGAAATAGCTGGTTCTCTCCGAAAACTATTTAGGTAGTGCCTCAAGTATTACCATCGGGGGTAGAGCACTGTTTTGGCTAGGGGGTCATGGCGACTTACCAAACCAAGGCAAACTCCGAATACCGATGAGTACAGCTTGGGAGACAGAGCACCGGGTGCTAACGTCCGGACTCAAGAGGGAAACAACCCAGACCGCCAGCTAAGGTCCCTAAAACGGGCTAAGTGGGAAACGAAGTGGGAAGGCTAAAACAGTCAGGATGTTGGCTTAGAAGCAGCCATCATTTAAAGAAAGCGTAATAGCTCACTGATCGAGTCGTCCTGCGCGGAAGATGTAACGGGGCTAAGCCAGTTACCGAAGCTGCGGATTTGCAATTTATTGCAAGTGGTAGGAGAGCGTTCTGTAAGCCTGTGAAGGTGTCTTGTAAAGGATGCTGGAGGTATCAGAAGTGCGAATGCTGACATGAGTAGCGTTAAAGGGGGTGAAAAGCCCCCTCGCCGTAAGCGCAAGGTTTCCTACGCAACGTTCATCGGCGTAGGGTGAGTCGGCCCCTAAGGTGAGGCAGAGATGCGTAACTGATGGGAAACAGGTCAATATTCCTGTACCGATTACAAGTGCGATGTGGGGACGGATCTTAATAGGTTATCCGGCGGTTGGATGTGCCGGTTTAGACAGATGTAGGCGACACGTAGGCAAATCCGCGTGTCATATACCGAGGCTGTTGATCGAGCGAGCTTGCTCGCGAAGTAACTGAACGAGGTCCCAGGAAAAGCCACTAAGCTTCAGCTTGTAATTGACCGTACCGCAAACCGACACTGGTGCGCGAGATGAGTATTCTAAGGCGCTTGAGAGAACTCAGGAGAAGGAACTCGGCAAATTGACACCGTAACTTCGGAAGAAGGTGTGCCCCGGTAGTGTGATGAGAACATCTGAGCACGAAAGGGTTGCAAAAAATAGGTGGCTGCGACTGTTTATTAAAAACACAGCACTCTGCAAACACGAAAGTGGACGTATAGGGTGTGACGCCTGCCCGGTGCTGGAAGATTAATTGATGGGGTGCAAGCTCTTGATCGAAGTCCCAGTAAACGGCGGCCGTAACTATAACGGTCCTAAGGTAGCGAAATTCCTTGTCGGGTAAGTTCCGACCTGCACGAATGGCGTAACGATGGCCACACTGTCTCCTCCTGAGACTCAGCGAAGTTGAAATGTTTGTGATGATGCAATCTCCCCGCGGAAAGACGGAAAGACCCCATGAACCTTTACTGTAGCTTTGTATTGAATTTTGAACAGATCTGTGTAGGATAGGTGGGAGGCTTTGAAGCAGGGTCGCTAGATCTTGTGGAGCCAACGTTGAAATACCACCCTGGTGTGTTTGAGGTTCTAACCTAGGTCCATTATCTGGATCGGGGACAGTGCATGGTAGGCAGTTTGACTGGGGCGGTCTCCTCCCAAAGTGTAACGGAGGAGTTCGAAGGTACGCTAGGTACGGTCGGACATCGTGCTAATAGTGCAATGGCATAAGCGTGCTTAACTGCGAGACTGACAAGTCGAGCAGATGCGAAAGCAGGACATAGTGATCCGGTGGTTCTGTATGGAAGGGCCATCGCTCAACGGATAAAAGGTACTCTGGGGATAACAGGCTGATACCGCCCAAGAGTTCATATCGACGGCGGTGTTTGGCACCTCGATGTCGGCTCATCTCATCCTGGGGCTGTAGCCGGTCCCAAGGGTATGGCTGTTCGCCATTTAAAGAGGTACGTGAGCTGGGTTTAAAACGTCGTGAGACAGTTTGGTCCCTATCTTCCGTGGGCGCTGCAGATTTGAGGAAGCCTGCTCCTAGTACGAGAGGACCGGAGTGGACGCACCTCTGGTGTACCGGTTGTCACGCCAGTGGCATTGCCGGGTAGCTAAGTGCGGAAGAGATAACCGCTGAAAGCATCTAAGCGGGAAACTCGTTCCAAGATGAGATCTGCCGGGGCCTTGAGCCCCCTAAAGAGTCGTTCAAGACCAGGACGTTGATAGGTCAGGTGTGGAAGCGCAGTAATGCGTTAAGCTAACTGATACTAATTGCTCGTGAGGCTTGACCCTATAACTTTGATGAAATCATCAAAATCAAATGTCATCTGACATGAAAAGTCATGTTATGCCCATATGGCACATTTGATGTGACCATAACGTTGGCAGCAATCAAAATTCAGCTGATTCGAAGCTCTATGAATTCGTTTGGCTGTGCATGTGCACAGCCGGACAACAAGTTATGCCTGACGACCATAGCGAGGTGGTACCACTCCTTCCCATCCCGAACAGGACAGTGAAACGCCTTTGCGCCGATGATAGTGCGGGTTCCCGTGTGAAAGTAGGTCATCGTCAGGCTCTTACCAGCCCCCAATACCCCCTCGTACCTCGTGTACTTGGGGGTTTTGGCTTTCTGGCTCATTGTCTTTGAATTGCGTTTATGCGTTCAGAACAAAATGACTGTCCATTCGCAATGCGCGGCTTTGCTCGAGTTCCGTTAAAAGCTGACGAAGCCACTGCTTTTGCAATGCCGGCTCAGTCGTAGGCATGGCATTCTTCAGGTAAGGCGTATTCACTGCCCAAACGAAAAGCTCTTCGTATTCAATTCTTTGCCACTCAAGCAGCCTGAATTTGATCAATACCTTGTGTGCATGGCGCAGGTGGCGCTCAGGAGCCGATCTGAATTGTTGCAACCTGCTGCGCGCACGCTCCAGCGCCTCTGGAACGTTCTGAAAGACCGACCCATGGCCGGGGACCACCGTGGTGGGTGCCAATGCTTCTATCAAATCCAGGGTTTCACTGACTTCGTCGAAGGCCGATTGGCCCTCCAGTTCTGGAAACACGACACCGAATCCGTTCTGCCACAGAGCATCTGCTGACAGGAGCAGGCGACTTTCTGGCTGGAACAAGATGATCGAGTGGGGGTCGTGCCCCTTTGCCCCGTGAACTTGCCAAATCCCAGTGCCCAGCCGCAGCGAGGTGCCGGGTATCAGAAGACCATGGTGCGCAAAACGGGGGCAATGCTGTCCGGTGGGGGCGTAGGTCAGCCGCTCTTCGTCCCAATCCGTGACGGCCGAAGCCAGTCCGGGGGGAATGAGTGTCTGCAGGTCCGGATACAAGACCTTTAGCGCAGCGTTGCCCCCACAGTGATCACTGTGCAGGTGCGTGTTGAGCAGCAGGTCCAGATGCTGTGAGCCCAACGCCTGTGAAACCAGGGCTGTGGTTTGGGCTGCATGGCTGCTGTAACCTGAATCCACGAGCGCTGTCGGTCCTTCGCCCTGGATCAGAACGTTGTTTGCCGAGAGCCAACCCCGTTCGAATACGGTAACGCCAGCGCAGGCCAGGACATCGTTGGCGGCCGAATGGCTCATCTGGCAGATCTCACACCGGTCCGCGGAGCGCGCGACGCAGGATCTTCCCGACGTTCGATTTGGGAAGGTCGTCGCGGAACTCGATGTGTTTGGGGCGCTTGTAGCCCGTGAGGTTGTCGTGGCAGAAGCGGGCCACGTCCTCTTCGCTCAATGTCGGGTCGCTTCGCACGACAAACACCTTGACCGCCTCGCCCTGTTTGGCGTCTTCAATGCCGATCACGGCGCATTCCAACACCCCGGGGCAAAGCGAGATCACATTCTCCAACTCGCTGGGAAAGACGTTGAAGCCGGACACCAGGATCATGTCCTTCTTGCGATCCACGATGCGCGTGAACCCTCGCTCGTCCATGATGCCGACGTCCCCTGTGCGCATGAATCCGTCCACCGTGAAGGCTCTGGCGGTTTCTTCCGCCTGTTGGTGGTATCCGCTCATCACATTGGGCCCGCGAATGCAGATTTCCCCCGACGCGCCGATCGGCAAGCTGTGGCCTTCGTCGTCCTTGATGGCCACATCAATGCCCGGCAAGGGAAGGCCAATGGTGCCGCTGAAGTCGCGGTGGGTGACCGTGTTGTTGGTGCCAATGGCGCAGGTTTCGCTCATGCCCCAGCCTTCAATCATGGGACATCCGGTGACCGCGAGCCACTGCCGGGCCGTGCCTTCGGCCGCGGCCATGCCCCCTGCTTGCGACAACACCAGGCTGGAGAAGTCGAGTTGGCGGAATTGCGGATCATGCAGCAGCGCGTTGAATAGGGTGTTGACCGCTGGCAGCAAATGGAAGGGACGGCGCTTGAGCGTGGCCACCAGCGCAGGGATGTCGCGCGGGTTGGGGATCAGCGTCATGTGTGCGCCCCACCGGACAGCGAGCAGGCTCAGTGTGAGCGCGAAGATGTGATACAGCGGCAAGGCGGTGACGCCATTGATGTCCCGAACATCGCCGACCTGGGTGAGCGCGGGCTTGAACCATGCTTCCGCCTGCAGGATCGCGGCGATCACGTTGCGGTGGGTCAACACCGCACCTTTGGACAAACCGGTCGTGCCGCCGGTGTATTGCAGGAAGGCGACGCTGTCGTGTTGTGCCGCGCTGGGCTTGAGCGGCAGGTCGGCACCCTCCGACACCGCCGAACGAAAGCTGACGATGGTGCGCGGGCCCTGCGCGCAGGTGGTTGCCAGTTTGTACGCAGGCACCATCTTGGCGAGGTGCCGAACGGCGAAGCTGATCCACCGGCCATACCAGAACCCCAGCATGTCCCCCAGGCTTGCCACCACGACGTGCTTCACCCCTGTGTGGTCAATCACATCTTCCAGCGTGGACGCGAAGTTCTCGAGGATGACGATGGCCTCGGCACCCGAATCCTTGAGTTGATGCTCCAGCTCGCGCGCGGTGTACAGCGGGTTGACATTGACCACGGTGTAGCCCGCACGCAGGATGGCCGCCATCGCCACCATGAATTGCGGCACATTGGGTAGCATCACCGCGACCCGCGCGCCCGGCAACATGCCACGGGCCTGCAGCCATGCACCCAGCGCGGCGCTGTGTGCATCGAGCTCACCGTAGGTCATCCAGCGCTCCATGCACACGGTCACCGGGCGCTGGGCGTTCTTTCGCATCGACTCTTCAAGCAGTGCCACCAAAGACCGGTATTGCGTGGGTTCGACCTCATGGGGCACTCCGTCGGGATAGTGCGCCAGCCAGGGGCGCTGAAGAAGGATGTTCGGGTTTGCTGGTTCCATCGGGGCATTTTGACGGCCAGTCACCGAACGCCGCTCAGGGGCAGCCCTAGGGGCGTGTCGCTCAGAGCTCAGATACGAGCGAGCTCGAGGTCCAGCGCCTGCACACAGGTAGGCCGTGCGGCGTCAAACAAGGTGTTGACCCAGAACTGTTCCCGCTCGGCGATGGTGCCGAGAAAACCTTGCGCGTCACCCAATGTCGCGAAGGCGGCGAAGCCACTTTCCAGGAACTGCTGCAGGGCAGACAGCCCCGCAGCCTGCGCCGGGCGCCTCATCATGCGCAGCGCCAACAGGAGCGATTTGCTGCGGGTGTGCTTCTGCAGCTCATGCCCCATGTGCTGCACCACCGCCAACTGGCGTTCCCTTTCAACCCTTTGGCCCGTCAGGCGCCAGCTGCGCACGTAACGCTCGGGCGCAGCGATGCCGTCGCCGAGTGCCAGCCAATGTCCGGCCATCTGGTGGTCCAGGGTCTCTGTGAGTGCGTGCATCTCGGCCAAGTCCACCGCGAGGGCGGTCAAGGCCGGCGGGAAAACCCGCTCGAGCGCGCCGGCGATGCGGGCAAACTGTGCATCCCGTTCTGCGAAGTCGTGTTCTCCGTACAGCTCTTCCAAAAAAAACCGGGTGGCGGGCACCCGGCGCGGGTCGTCCATGAAGTCAAGGTAGGTGGCGCGAAACCGTCGAGCTTGAAGCTGTTTGACGGCATGCACCGCCGAAGCGAGCCCGTTGCCCTCGGCCAGTGTCCTGAGCTCGGCCACGCGGGCGAGGTGGGCCCGGATGTGTTCTGCTGCGTGGTTGGGGGCGCTCATGGTGACGGCAGTCTAGCGGCGGTCGGCACCATGAAGCTAGATGGCGGGCTCTAGGCCAGCGATCTCAGCGCAGCCCATGCCGTGCGATAGTCGGTCCATGCGCTCTCCCATGCCTTCGGGCTCAGCCCCCACGCACCACTCGTCCCGCCTCGCGCGCCTCCAACAGTTCACCATGCTGGGGACGGTGGCCTTGGTGGTCGGGTGGCTGGCGCTGTTCTGGAACGCGCCGGGCGCTGTGGTGGTGGCGGGTGTGTTGCTGTTGGTGTTTGGGTATGCGCTGGTGCTCGCGCTGGAATTCGCAGCGGTGCACCGGGTCAACCGTGGTGATACCGTGCCGCCGGCAGGGCGTCTGGCGCTTGCTCGGGCCTGGTGGCAAGAGGTGCGTGTGGCCCCTCAGGTATTTTCCTGGAGGCAACCTTTCTTCTGGCGCGGGTGTCCCGACGATGCCGTGCCGCCCGCACCAGGGCAGACGGCGGTGGTGCTGGTGCATGGATTCGTTTGCAACCGCGGGCTTTGGTTGCCCTGGATGCGCGAATTGCTCCGCCGCCGCATGCCCTACACCTCGGTGAACCTGGAGCCGGTGTTTGGTTCGATCGACGAGTACCTCCCGCTGATCGACGACGCCGTGAAACGCGCCCATGCGCTGACCGGCCGCCCTCCGGTCTTGGTGTGTCACAGCATGGGCGGGCTGGCGGCGCGGGCCTGGTGTGCAGCCACTCCCGACGCCCATGCGCGGGTGCGCCAAGTGATCACCATCGGTACACCGCACCAAGGCACCTGGCTGGGGCAGTTCAGCCATGTGACCAATGGGCGGCAAATGCGCCAGCAAGGTGCCTGGTTGACGAAATTGCGTTCCCTGGAAGCCGAACAAACGCCCACAGGCACTTATGACCGCTTCATCTGCTGGTACTCCAACGCCGACAACATCGTGTTCCCGGCGTCCACCGCCATGCTGCCCGGCGCAGACAACCGCCATGTGCCCGGTGTGGCCCATGTGGCGCTCGCCTTCGATGCCCGGGTGATGGAGGAAACGCTCGCCTGGGTGGCGTCGGCGAACGCTCCCGAGGCGCGACCGATCGCTTTGTAAGCGGTCGGTCGCTTAACCCTTGAGCACGCCGCGTTTCACCTGGTCCAGTTCCATGGTTTCGAACAGCGCCTTGAAGTTGCCTTCTCCGAAACCCTGGTTGCCCTTGCGCTGGATGAACTCGAAAAAGATCGGTCCCAGCTGGTTCTCGCTGAAGATCTGCAGCAGCAACTCACCCGGCAGACCGTCCACCAAGATGTTGCGCTGTTTCAGGTCTTCCACGTTCTCGCCGTGGCCGGGAATGCGCTTGTCCAGCAGCTCGTAGTAGGTTTCGCTGGTGTTGAGCAGCTTCACGCCCTGCAACTCCAGCGCGTCCACCGTGTCCACGAGGTGGGTTGACGCCAGCGCGATGTGCTGGATGCCCTCACCCTGGTAGCGGTCCAGGTACTCCTGGATCTGACCGGCCTTCTCGTTCCCTTCTTCGTTGATCGGGATGCGGATCTTGCCGCAGGGGCTGGTCATCGCCTTGCTCTTGATGCCGGTCTGTTGGCCTTCCAGATCGAAGTAGCGCACCTCGCGGAAATTGAAGATGCGCTCGTAGAAACCGGCCCACTCGGCCATGCGGCCACGGTGCACGTTGTGCGTCAGGTGGTCGATGAGGGTCAGGCCATGGCCCACCGGCGAGAGTTCGGCGCCGGGCAGCGGGTAGAAATCGACGTCGTAGAAACCGATGTTGCCGATGTCGCCGTCTTTCGCGCCGTTCTTGCCGCGCCAGCGGTCAATGAAATAGATGATGGAGTCGCCGATGCCCTTGATGGCCGGGATGTTCAGCTCGCCCGGGCCGGCGTTGTGGGCATAGCCCCAGGCACCGAGCGAGATCGCGCGCTCGTAAGCCGCTTTGGCGTCCTGCACGCGGAAGGCGATGGCGCAGACGCTGGGGCCGTGCTGGCGGGCGAAGCGCTGGGCAAAGCTGTCGGGCTCGGCGTTGATGATGAAGTTGATCTCGCCCTGGCGGTAGAGCGTCACCGCCTTGTGGCGGTGCCGGGCCACGGGCTTGAAGCCCATGCGTTCGAACAGCGCGCCCATGGCGGCCGGGTCGGGCGCGGCGTATTCGATGAACTCAAAACCGTCGGTGCCCATGGGGTTTTCCCAGGTGGTGGCAGTGGCGGTGGCGGCGGGCATGGGGGCGTTCATGTGGGTTGTCTCCGTGTGTGGTAAACCGATCCGCCACTGTATCGGCGTGTTGCATCACGATTACAGCGTTTTGGGGCGCTATGGTGGTGGAGTTTGCCGCTTTCCTGCAAAATTCAGCAGATGCAAACACTCGACAAGCTTGATCGACAAATCTTGCGCAGCCTTCAGGCCGACGGACGCGCCACTTACGACCAGATCGCCGAAGGCGTGGGCCTGTCGCCCAGCGCCGTGCTGCGGCGCGTGAAACGGCTGGAGGACAGCGGCGTGATCGACCGCTACGTGGCGCTGCTCAAGCCCGAAGCGGTGGGGCTGGGGCTCACGGCGTACGTGAATGTGCGGCTGGAGAAACACGCTGACAGCAACAAACGCAACCCCATGGACCTGTTCCGTGCCAGCGTGCTGAGTTGGCCAGAGGTGGTGGAGTGCGCCGCGCTCACCGGCGAGATGGACTTTCAGTTGCGTCTGATGGTGGCGGACATGCCGGCGTACTCGCGTTTCATGATGGACACCTTGCTCAAACATCCCAGCGTGCAGGACTGCAAAACCAGTTTCGTCATGGACCGGGTGAAAAGCACCACCGCTTTGCCGGTCTGAGGGTGTTGCTCTCAATTTTGTTGCGATGCCGCCAAAAAGCGAGCGGATAGAGGACATATGTCACCCGTTCATCGGGTTTTCCCTGGCTTTAGGGAGGTGTGTCCTTGTCGATATAGGGAAAACCCTTATATTTCCCGTCATGTCCAACACCGCCACCCCATCCCATGCCCCTTCTGTGAGCGGCAGCGATGAGCTGTCGGTTGCGGCGGTGCCCCATCACCCTGACACCCGGACGCCAGCAGGCTCGGTGGTGCCCATCCGCTCCATGGGGCGCGGGCATCTGTCTCGCATCAGCGCCCACTTGCTGGCGCTGGATGCACACGACCGCTACCTGCGCTTCGGGTACTCGGCCAACGACGAGCAGATTCAGCGCTACGTGGACCAGCTCAACTTTGAGCGCGACGAGCTGTTCGGCATCTTCAACCGCAAGCTCGAGCTCATCGCCATGGCGCACCTCGCGTTTTCGGTCGATCCCCAGTGCGCCAGTTGCGCCGAATTCGGCGTGTCGGTGTCGAAACCGGCGCGTGGTCGGGGCTACGGCAGCCGGCTGTTCGAGCGCGCGGTCATGCACGCGCGCAACGAGGGCGTGAACCAGCTGTTCATTCACGCGCTGACCGAGAACACCGCGATGCTCAAGATCGCGCGCAAAGCTGGTGCGGTGATCGTGCGCGACGGTCCCGAGAGCGAGGCCCACCTGCGCTTGCCGCCCGCCGATTTCGACTCGCGCGTCACCGAGCTGTTCAACGAGCAGGTGGCCATCACCGACTACCACCTCAAGGCCCAGGCCAAACACTTTTGGGGCGCGCTCGGGCTTCTTCAGGAAATCCGCCAAGGCGTGCGCGAATCGCGGGAAAAAGCGAGATAACCCCCTGCGCCGCTCACGCGGCTTCCCCCTTGAAAGGGGGACCACGCCAGTGGCCCGGCCAAGCCGGTTCCCCGGCGTGCGCTGATTTTTGGAGGGCGCGCTCGGACCTGGGTTGTGGCCCACTTCATGCGCTTGCGGTATCCTTTGCCGCTGTTTCAACCATCTCCTCTTCCCAGTGGCCGACTCCCCTCCCAGTACGGGGCCGCAGCGCAGCCTGCGGCATGAAGACAAACGTGGTTTCCTGCAAAAGCTCGCGGAGTTCATTCACCCCGGGCCGGATTCCAAGGACGAGCTGATCGAAACCCTCGCCGAAGCCGAGGACAACGACATCATCAACGCCGAATCGCGCGTCATGCTCGAAGGCGTGATCCGCATCGCCGACATGTCGGCCGGCGACGTGATGGTGGCCGCCCCGCGCATGGATGTGCTCAACATCGATGCCCCGTTCGACGAGTTGCTGCACCTGGTGATCGACACCGCCCACTCGCGCTTTCCGGTCTACGAAGGCGAGACCGAAAACATCATCGGCATCCTGCTGGCCAAAGACCTGCTCAAACTGCAGCGCGCGCCCGAGCTCAACATCCGCGCCCTGCTGCGCCCGGCCACCTTCGTGCCCGAAAGCAAGGGGCTCAACGACCTGCTGCGCGAATTCCGTGGCAACCGCAACCACCTCGCCATCGTCATCGACGAGTTCGGCCGCGTGGCCGGTCTGATCACCATCGAGGACGTCCTGGAAGAGATCGTCGGCGAAATCGAAGATGAGTTCGATGTGGTCGAAGACGACGGCGACATCTTTGCCCTGGCCGACAGCACCTGGCGCGTCAGTGGCAACACCGCCATTGAGCGCATCAACGAGTCGTTCGGCCTGCAACTCGAAGTCAACGACTTCGATACCATCGGCGGCCTCATTGCCCACACCATGGGTCACGTGCCCAAGCGCGGTGAGGTTCACGAGATGGACGGCCTGCGTTTTGTCGTGCTGCACACCAAGGGCGGCGCCGTGAAATGGTTCAAGGTCATGCCACTGCCTGTGGACCTTTAATTTCTGCAGCAGCGCTGACGCCATGCGCAGCCTTTTTGGCAACCTCCACACCCCTTCGAGCTTCTCGCCTTTGACAGGCCGGCCGCCGGGCCGCTCTGCGCGTGGTGGGGGCTTGTTCTGGTTCGTGGTCGGTGTGTTGACCGGTGGCATGCAGGCGGCGTCGCTGGCCTGGCCTTGGGCCGACTGGCGGGTGCCGGGCATCGCACCCGGCGAAGTCAGTGGCTGGTTGCAGATCGTTTCGCTCGCCTTGCTGGTCTTGTCGTTGCGCCATGCGCACCAGGTGGGTCAGGCGGTCTGGCGGGGCTGGGTGTTCGCCACCGTGTGGCTGGCTGGCAGCTTCTGGTGGCTCTACGTGTCGATGCACACCTACGGCGGGCTCGCGGCCTGGATGGCGGTGCTCGCCGTCTTTGCGTTGGCCGGCGCGCTGGCGTTGCTCTATGCCCTGGCGGCCGGAGCGCTGTGTGCCTGGGCACCCCGCGCACGCTGGTTGCAGGCCCTGATGTTCGCCTCGCTCTGGACCCTGGCCGAGTTGGCGCGCGGGCGCTGGTTCACCGGTTTCCCCTGGGGTGCCGGGGGCTACGCGCAGGTGGACCTGATGGCGGCCTGGGCGCCCTGGGTAGGGGTGTATGGCATGGGTGCGATCGCTGCGGTGTTGGCGTATGCGCTGGCGCTCACCGTGTCGTCCTTGTTGTCTGGCGTGGCCCAATGGGCGCTGCCACCCACGCGGCGCCCGGGCGCGCCGGCCGCGGCCCCATGGGTCGCGCGGCGCGGTGGCCTGGTGTCGCTGCTGGGCGGGCTGATGGCGGTGGTCGCCTTGGGGGCGTTGCTGGCGAGTGTGATCGCCGGCGACCGCTGGCATGATCTGGGCCGGCGTGGCACAGCCGCCAGCGGCGAGATGAAGGTCTGGCTGCTGCAGGGCAACATCCCGCAAAACGAAAAATTCGAGTCCGGTACGGGCATCGCCACGGCGCTGGGCTGGTACCCGGCGCAGGTGGCCGCAGCGGCGCAGGCGCAACAGCGCGGCACCGGGCCCGACCTGGTGGTGGCGCCCGAGACCGCCATCCCGCTGCTGCCCCAGCAACTGAACGCCGAATTCTGGGAACCGCTGTTTGCCTCGCTGCAAAGCTCGTCCACCGGCGCATCGCCCGGCCTGGGGCTGCTGGTGGGCATCCCGCTGGGGTCTTACGAAGCGGGCTACACCAACTCCGCCTGGGCCATGACCCCGGCGATGCTCAAAGACCGCGCGGGTGCGTTTCCGGGTGAACGCTTCTACCGCTATAGCAAGCAGCACCTGGTGCCGTTCGGCGAGTTCATTCCGCCCCTGTTCCGCTGGTTCACCAACCTGATGCACATCCCGCTGGGCGACTTCGCGCGCGGCGCCTTGCCGCAGCCGGCGTGGACCTGGGCCAGCCAGCGCATCGCGCCCAACATCTGCTACGAAGACCTGTTCGGCGAGGAGCTGGCGCAGTCGTTCACCGACGCGGCGGGCGCGCCCACCGTGCTCATCAACCTCAGCAACATCGGCTGGTTCGGCGACACCGTGGCCATCGACCAGCACCTGCAGATCTCGCGCCTGCGCGCGCTGGAGCTGGGCCGCCCCATGCTGCGCGCCACCAACACCGGCGCCACCGCCGTGATCGACCACACCGGCCGCGTCACCCACCAGCTGCCCCGCCTCACCCGCGACCGGCTGGAAGCCACGGTGCAAGGCCGGACCGGGCTCACGCCCTACGCGGTCTGGGCGTCGCGCTGGGGCCTGTGGCCGGTCTGGGGCGCCTGTGCCGCCGTGCTGTTGCTGGCCGCGCTCGCCCGATCCATGGGGCGCCGTGCGCCCTCGCGCCGCGCCGCCTGAAGCGGGCGGGCTGGCCCGTAAAATCGACGGTTCTGTGCGGCCTGCCGATCCGGCCAGCCGCCGCCCTGTACACCGCTGATCACCCGCCGGCTTCAGTCTCCGGCACCCGACCATGTTGACCTTCCAGCAAATCATCCTGACCCTGCAGTCCTACTGGGACAAGCAAGGCTGCGCCCTGCTCCAGCCCTACGACATGGAAGTCGGCGCCGGCACCAGCCACACCGCCACCTTCCTGCGCGCGCTCGGCCCCGAGCCCTGGAAGGCCGCTTACGTGCAGCCCAGCCGCCGCCCCAAAGACGGCCGCTACGGCGAAAACCCCAACCGCCTGCAGCACTACTACCAGTACCAGGTGGTCCTGAAGCCAGCGCCGGCCAACATCCTGGAGCTGTACCTGGGCTCGCTCACCGCGCTGGGCTTCGACCTGAAGAAGAACGACATCCGCTTCGTCGAAGACGACTGGGAAAACCCCACGCTCGGCGCCTGGGGCCTGGGCTGGGAGGTGTGGCTCAACGGCATGGAGGTCACGCAGTTCACCTACTTCCAGCAGGTCGGTGGCATCGACTGCAAGCCCGCCACCGGCGAGATCACCTACGGTCTGGAGCGCCTGGCCATGTACCTGCAGGGCGTGGACAACGTCTACGACCTGGTGTGGACGAACCGCGCCGATGGCTCCGCGCTGAGCTACGGCGACGTCTACCTGCAGAACGAAAAAGAGCAGTCGGCCTACAACTTCGAGCACTCGGACGCCGACTTCCTGTTCACCGCCTTCAGCGCCCACGAAAAGCAGGCCAAGTACCTGATGGAGCAGCAGCTCGCGCTGCCCGCCTACGAACAGGTCTTGAAGTGCGCCCACAGCTTCAACCTGCTGGACGCGCGCGGCGCCATCAGCGTGACCGAGCGCGCCGCCTACATCGGCCGTATCCGCGACCTCGCGCGCAAGGTCGCCCGCGCCTACCTCGACAGCCGCGCCCGCCTGGGCTTCCCCATGGCACCCAAGGCCTGGAGCGACGAGGTGCTGGCTGACTTGGCCAAAGCCGATCAAAAGAAAGCCGCCTGAAATGACCCACCCCCGAAGCGCTTTCAGCGCCTCCCCCTCAAAGGGGGCGCCACCAGCGGCCCGTCCTGAGCTTGTCGAAGGGCGGTTCCGCGGTGGCCCTGGCCTGACAGCGCGCGAGAGCGGCATGCGCAACGAATGAGCACCATGAGTCAACAAAACAACCTCCTCGTCGAACTGTTTGTGGAAGAGCTGCCGCCCAAGGCGCTCAAGAAACTGGGCGATGCCTTTGCCGGCGTGCTGGCCGAACAACTCAAGGCCCAGGGCCTGGCCGCTGCGGACGCCGTGGTCACGCCGTTCGCCTCGCCGCGCCGCCTCGCCGCGCACGTGACGGCCGTGGCCGCGCGCGCCGCCGACAAGGCCGTGTCGCAAAAGCTCATGCCGGTGAGCGTGGGCCTGGACGCCAGCGGCGCGCCCACGCCCGCGCTGCTCAAGCGCCTGGCCGGTCTGGGCGCCGATGCGTCCGCCGTGGCCGGCCTCAAGCGCGCGCCCGACGGCAAGGCCGAGGCCCTGTTTTTCGACAGCGTGCAGCCGGGCGTCGATCTGGCCGCCGGCCTGCAGAAGGCGCTGGACGAAGCCATTGCCAAGCTGCCGATCCCCAAGGTCATGAGCTACCAGCTCGAAACCGATTGCGAGCAACCCGGCTGGAGCAGCGTGAACTTCGTGCGCCCGGCGCACGGCCTGGTGGCGCTGCACGGCAGCGACGTGGTGCCGGTCAAGGCGCTGGGGCTCACGGCGGGCAACAGCACGCACGGCCACCGTTTTGAAGCCACTGTGGACCCGGTGCTGCTGGCCGATGCCGACGCCTACGCCGCCACGCTCGCCAAGGATGGCGCGGTGATTGCTAGCTATGAAGAGCGCAGCCGCGACATGATTCGCCAACTTCGAGAAAAAGCCCAGCAGTGCAGGGCGGTCCTAGAGGTCGAGCGCAACATGCAGACACTGACCGACGCAGAGATCGAAGAGGTCTTGCTCGATAACGCGTTGGTTCAGGAAGTAACCGCCCTGGTCGAGCGCCCCAACGTGCTCATCTGCGAATTCGAGAAGCAGTTCCTCGACGTGCCGCAGGAGTGCCTGATCCTCACGATGAAGGCCAACCAGAAGTACTTCCCGCTGCTGGATGCGGCCGGCAAGCTGACGAACCAGTTTCTGGTGGTCAGCAACATCAGCCCGGCCGACACCAGCGCGGTCATTGGCGGCAACGAGCGCGTGGTGCGCCCGCGCCTGGCCGACGCCAAGTTCTTCTTTGATCAAGACCGCAAGAAGGAGCTTAAGGATCGCGTCGAGGGTTTGTCCAAGGTGGTCTATCACAACAAGCTCGGTACGCAGGGCGAGCGCATGGAGCGCGTGTGCGCGATTGCAAAAAGAATCGCTCAAGATATCAACCGGAGATCGGTGCAGGTCGTTGGAGATCCCGACCGCCGGGATCAATTTGTGGCGGATGTTGAGATGGCCGCGAAACTGGCAAAGACGGATTTGCTGACCGACATGGTGGGTGAGTTCCCCGAGCTGCAGGGCATCATGGGCGGTTACTACGCGCGCCACGACCGCTTGAGCGAAGACATCGCCTTCGCGATCGAAGACCACTACAAGCCGCGCTTTGCCGGTGACGAACTGCCGCGCACGATGACCGGTGTGGTGGTGGCGCTGGCCGACAAGCTGGAGACGCTGGTGGGCATGTTCGGCATCGGCAACCTTCCGACCGGTGACAAGGACCCGTTCGCGCTGCGGCGGCATGCGTTGGGTGTGACGCGCATACTGATGACCGGTCGGGTTACCTATGATTTGGAGCAGCTTGTAAGAGTTGCAGTTGATTCTTTTGCATCAGTCGAACTGGCAAACGATCCCACCAATCCGCTGCTGGACTTTGTCTACGACCGCCTGCGAGGCTATTTGCTTGAGACAAATAGCCAAACAAATGCCAAACACGTAGATGCTGTTTTGGCGAATCGGCCGATGGAGTTGTCTGAGGTCTATATGCGGTTGACAGCAGTGGTGGTTTTTGAGCGATTGCCCGAAGCACCTGCCCTGGCGGCCGCCAACAAGCGCATAGCCAACATCCTCAAGAAGTCCGAAGGCGAGGGCGCGGCGGTCAACACTGCGCTGTTCGTCGAGCCGGCCGAGAAAGACCTCTACGCGGCGATGCAGGCCACCGTGCCCGCCGCCAACGCGAAGTTCGATGCGGGCGATCACACCGCCAGCCTGCAGGCCCTGGCCGCGCTGCGCACGCCGGTGGACGCCTTCTTCGACGGCGTGATGGTCAACGCCGACGACCCGGCGCTCAAGGCCAACCGCCTGGGCTTGCTCAAGCAATTGCACGACGCCATGAACCGCGTGGCCGACCTGTCCAGGCTCGCCGCCTGATCGCCCCGCACACCGTCACGGACCCCGGAAGGAAACCCGCATGAAACTGCTGATCCTCGACCGCGACGGCACGCTCAACCGCAGCCGCGACGACCACGTGGCCTCGGCCGACGAGTGGGAGGCGCTGCCCGGTGCGCTGGAGGCCGTGGCGCGGCTCAACCAGGGCGGCTGGCGTGTGGTCATTGCCACCAACCAGTCGGGCCTGGGGCGGGGCCTGTTTGACGTGGCCTCGCTCAACGCCATCCACACCAAGATGCACCGCCAGCTGGCGGCTGCGGGAGCCCGGGTGGAAGCGGTGTTTTTCTGCCCGCACGCGCCCGAAGACGCCTGCCATTGCCGCAAGCCCGAGCCCGGTCTGTTCGAACAGATCGGCGACCGCTTCGGCATTCCGCTGGAGGCCGTGCCGGTGGCTGGCAACGCGCTGCGCCATGTGCAGGCCGGCGCCACCGCGGGCTGCCCGCCCCACCTCTTGCTGACCGGCAAGTCCGAATACCTTCGCGGCCACGCCAACGGCGATGGTGTGCTGAGCGAGCCCGTCCCGGGCTTGCCCGAGGGCACGCGCCTGCACGAGGACCTGAGTGCTTTTGCCGACTGGCTGCTCGCGCAGCCCGAGGCCACAACCTGACCCACCTCCCATGATCCTGATCAACCTGTTGCGTTCGGTGTTGCACCTGCTGTTCATGGCCGTCACCGTGGTGCCTTGGGCGCTGGCGGTGGTGATCGTCGCGCCCCTATTCAACAGCACGCAGATCTACTGGATGTGCGCGCGCTGGCTCAAGCTGGCGGTGGACAGCGGCACCGTCATTCTGGGCATTCGCAACCATGTGATCGGGTTCGAGAACCTGCCGGTGGGCACCACGACCCCGGCGGTGCTGCTGGTCAAGCACCAGTCGCTCTGGGAAACGTTTTGCATGCCCGCGCTGATGCCGCACCCGCTGGCGTATGTGTTCAAGAAGGAGCTGCTGCGGGTGCCGTTTTTCGGCTGGGCCATGGCCCGCATGGACATGATCCACATCGACCGGTCTGACGGTGCCCGCGCTTTCGTGAAGGTGGTGCAGCAGGGCCAGCGGCTGCTGGACCAGGGCACCTGGGTGATCATGTTTCCCGAAGGCACGCGCATTGACCGTGGCCAGAAGGGCACCTACAAAAGCGGCGGCACGCGGCTGGCGATCCGCACCGGCGCACCGGTGATCCCGGTCGCCGTGACCTCGGCCAAATGCTGGCCGCGCAAGGCCTTCATCAAGAAGCCGGGCGTGGTGGAGATTTCGATCGGCAAACCGATCCCCAGCGCAGGGCGCCAGCCCGACGAGCTGATGCAGGAAGTGGAAGACTGGATCGAGGCCGAGATGCGGCGCCTCGACCCCGAGGCGTATCGGTGAGCCACACCCCCGCGCCGGACAAGCTCACCCCCGCGCCGCGCTTGCAGCGCGTCACCCCCTCAAGGGGGCGATGCGAGTGGCCCGGCGGAGCCGGTTCCACCGCATCCTGGGTTCGGGCATTTCTCGCCGGAAAGGTTTGAGTCGATGTCGGGTTTTGTGCAACTTGCACTGGACTTCCTGACCGGGTCCGCTCCGTTGGCACCGCTGCCAGCGCCTGCGCCACGCGCCCGTGCGCCTGAGCCCGATGCACCGCCCGCCGAGCCCTTGAACCAGGTGTTCCAGCCGGGCACCTGGCACCACCCGCGCGCCAACCGGCTGTTGCGGCTGAGCGGTTGTGAGGTGGCTTACGAGTTCAAGCGGGGCAAGCGCCGCACCATCGGGCTGTCGGTGAGCCACGAGGGGCTGACGGTGAGCGCGCCGCGCTGGACGCCGCTGGGCGAGGTGGAGGCGCTGCTGAACCAGAAGTCGGGCTGGGTGCTGGAGAAGCTGCAGCAGGCGCGCGAGCGCGCGGGCGAGCTGGCGCGCTCGCGCACCGTGTGGGCCGACGGCGCCGAGTTCGATTTTCTGGGGCAGCGCGTGCGCCTGCAGCTGGACCCTGCGCACGGCTTTTCGCAGGTGGGCGCGGTGCTGGAGCCCGGCGCAGAGGGCGAGAAAGGTGGGCAGGCCACGCTGAAGCTCGGGCTGGCGCGCAACGCGGGCGAGGTGCAGATCCGCGACGCCGCGCAGGCCTGGCTCATGCGGCAGGCCAAGCGCGTGTTCGCCGAGCGGCTGGCGGTGTTCGCGCCGCAGCTGGGCGTGGGCTACAAGGTCTTGCGCCTGTCCAGCGCAGGCACGCGCTGGGGCAGCGCCAGCGCCGACGGCACGATCCGCCTCAACTGGCGGCTGATCCACCTCAAGATGGACATGATCGACTACGTGGTGGTGCACGAGCTCAGCCACCTGCGCCACATGGACCACAGCCCGCAGTTCTGGGACGTGGTCGCCAGCATCCTGCCCGACCACGCCGAGCGCAGGCGCGCGCTCAAGCAGTCGGCGGTGCCGCTGGGGGAGTGATTTGGCGCCAGGGCACCGCGGAACCGGCTTTGCCGGGCCGCTGGTGACGCCCCTAGGGGGGTGACGCCGCAGGCGGCGCGGGGGGAGCAGAAAACCGCCAGATGCCTTCGGCATCGCGCTCGCGCCGCACCAGGCCGCCGAACCACAGCCGGTGCAGGTGCGCCACCGCTTCGCCCATGGCAAAGGTGGTCTGGTGCAGGTCCAGCTCGCGCTTGAACAGCACGGGAATGGCGTCCGCGCCGCTGCACGGGGCCTCGCGGCAGGTGTCGAGCAGCTCGTCCAGGCGTTCGGCGTGGTGGTCTTTCAGCTGCTGGATGCGTTCGTGCAGGCCGGAGAAGGGCTTGCCGTGCGAAGGCAGCACCAGCGTGGCCTCGGGCAGCGGCAGGTACTTCTCCAGCGAGTCCAGGAACAGCGTGAGCGCGTCGCTCTCGGGCTCCATGTCGTACACGCTCACGTTGGTGCTGATGCGCGGCAGCACCATGTCGCCACTGATCAGCACCTGCAGTTCGTCGCTGTACAGCGCGATGTGCTCGGGCGCATGACCGTACCCGCTGATGCAGCGCCAGCCGCGCCCGCCGATGGCGACGCTCTGCCCGTCCATCAGGCGGCGGTAGCGTGCGGGCACGGCGGGCACCATGCCGGGGTAGTAGCTCGCGCGACCACGGATCTGCGCCAGGCTGTCGGCGTCGGTCATGCCGTGGGCGGTAAAGAAGTCGGCCGCGCTGGCACCGCCGAAACCGGTGGTGCTCTGCGAGGCGAGGCGGGCAGAGTGGTAGTCCGTCGCGCTGATCCACAGCATGCAGTTCCACCGCTCGCACAGCCAGTGCGCCAGCCCGATGTGGTCCGGGTGCATGTGCGTCACGATCACGCGCAGGATGGGCAGGCCTTCCAGCTCGTTGGCGAAGATGTGTTCCCACTGCGCCTTGGCTTCGTCCCGCGAAATGCAGCAGTCCACCGCCGTCCAGCCCTCGCGCCCGTCCAGCGTGTCGCGCAGCAGCCAGAGGTTGATGTGGTCCAGCGCGAACGGCAGCGCCATGCGGATCCACTTCACTCCCGGCGCCACGGTGAGGGTGTGGCCGGTGTCGGGCAGCGCGTCGCCCAGCGGGTAGTGCAGGCGGGCTTCGAGCTGCTCTCGGGTGGGGGGATTCATGCGGGGGTGGATTCCGTTAAGATGCCGACGACTGACGTTGACGTAAACGTCAATTTGCAGGGCATTCTACGGAGCGGGGCTCCGATCCACTGTCCGTTACCCGACAAGGCCTTCACCGTTCCATGGCGAGCACCCCGACCTACACCATCAGCGACCTGGCGCGCGAGTTCGACCTGACCACGCGTGCCATCCGCTTCTACGAAGACATGGGCCTGCTGCAGCCGCAGCGCGAAGGCCCGGGCGGGCGCAACCGCGTCTACAGCGCGCGCGACCGCACGCGCCTCAAGCTCACGCTGCGCGCCAAGCGCCTGGGGCTCTCGCTCACCGAGGCCAAGGACATCATCCAGATGTACGACAGCCCGCGCGACACCGGGCCGCAGTTGCGCAAGTTCCTCACCGTGCTGGCCGACCACAAGCGCCAGCTCGAAGAGCAGATGGCCGATCTGGTGGCCAACCTCGACGAGGTCAAGGTGCACGAGAAAGAGGCGCGGGCGTTGCTGGCCAAGGCAGAAAAAGCATCGCCAGAGACGGGCAAGCCCGCAAAGGCCCACCAAGGCTGAAGCCGGGGGCTTGCCCTCGTCGATGGGGTTCGGCCATAATTGACGTTTACGTAAACGTCAATCAAACCATGCCCCAAACCGTGCCCGACAACGAAGCCCTGCGCCAGCGCGTGCAGACCAGCCTGGACCGTCAAGGGATGATGGTGCAGCTTGGCGTGCGTCTCTTGGCGGTGGCCCCTGGCACCGTGACGCTTGCGCTGCCGTATTCCGAGCGCGTGACGCAGCAGCAGGGCGGTTTCCACGGCGGCGCCATGGGAGCGCTGGCCGACATCGCGGGCGGCTACGCGGCGCTGACCGTGGCGCCCGAAGGCATGGAAGTCACGACCGTGGAATACAAGATCAACTTCCTCGCGGCCTTCCAGGGCGGTGAGCTGCAGGCCACGGGCCGCGTCACCAAGGCCGGCAAACGCATCATCGTCACGGCGGCCGAGGTGGTGCACGTGGCGGCCGACGGCAAACGGTCCGACAGCGCTGTGATGCAGCAGACACTGGTGCCGGTGCCCAAGACCTACTGACCGTTGTTGCCCTCATCCCTGCCCTCTCCCAGAGGGAGAGGGAGTGAATACCCAAACCCATTCCCAAGGAGATCCAATGAACAACCTGCCCGGCCTCAATTTCCAGCTCGGTGAAGACATCGACGCGCTGCGCGACGCGGTGCGCGAATTCGCGCAGGCCGAGATCGCGCCCCGCGCGGCCGAGATCGACAAGAGCGACCAGTTCCCCATGGACTGCTGGCGCAAGATGGGCGAGCTCGGCGTGCTCGGCATCACCGTGCCCGAGCAGTACGGCGGCGCCAACATGGGCTACCTGGCGCACATGGTGGCCATGGAAGAGATCAGCCGCGCCAGCGCCTCGGTGGGCCTGTCGTACGGCGCGCACAGCAACCTGTGCGTGAACCAGATCAACCGCAACGGCACGCCCGAGCAGAAGGCGAAATACCTGCCCAAGCTGATCAGTGGCGAACACGTGGGCGCGCTCGCCATGAGCGAACCCGGCGCGGGCTCCGACGTGATCAGCATGAAGCTCAAGGCCGAAGACAAGGGCGGTTATTACCTGCTCAACGGCAACAAGATGTGGATCACCAACGGCCCCGACGCCGACACCCTGGTGGTCTACGCCAAGAGCGAACCCGAGATGGGTGCGCGCGGCGTCACCGCCTTCTTGATCGAAAAAGGCATGCCCGGCTTCAGCATCGCGCAGAAGCTCGACAAGCTGGGCATGCGCGGCAGCCACACCGGCGAGCTGGTGTTCCAGAACGTCGAGGTGCCGGCACAGAACATCCTGGGTGGCCTGAACATGGGCGCCAAGGTGCTGATGAGCGGTCTGGACTACGAACGCGCGGTGCTCACCGGCGGGCCGCTGGGCATCATGCAGTCGGTCATGGACAACGTGATTCCCTACATCCACGACCGCAAGCAGTTTGGCCAGAGCATCGGCGAGTTCCAGCTGATCCAGGGCAAGGTGGCCGACATGTACACCGTGCTGCAGGCCGCGCGCAGCTTCGCCTACACGGTCGCCAAGAACCTCGACCTGCTGGGCACCGACCACGTGCGCCAGGTGCGCAAAGACTGCGCCTCCGTCATCCTCTGGACCGCCGAGAAGGCGACCTGGATGGCAGGCGAGGGCGTGCAGATCTACGGCGGCAATGGCTACATCAACGAGTACCCGCTGGGCCGCCTCTGGCGCGACGCCAAGCTGTACGAAATCGGCGCAGGCACCAGTGAAATCCGGCGCATGCTGATCGGCCGCGAGCTGTTTGCTGAGACCTGCTGAAGCGCAAGCCCACTGGCCGTTTGCGCCTTTGAACCAGCGTCTAAGATCGACTTATGTCATCCCAACTTCAAGACCTTTTTGCCCACAACCGCGAGTGGGCCGAGCAGATGGTGCGCGAAAAGCCCACCTTCTTCACCGACCTGTTGTCTCAGCAGAGCCCCCAATACATGTGGATCGGTTGCTCCGACAGCCGAGTCCCGGCCAACCAGATCACGGGGCTGGCACCGGGCGAGGTGTTCGTGCACCGCAACGTGGCCAACGTGGTGGTGCCGACCGACCTCAACTGCCTCTCGACCATCCAGTACGCGGTCGACATGCTCAAGGTGCAGCACCTGATGGTGGTGGGGCACTACGGTTGCGGCGGTGTCACGGCGGCGCTCAACGACACGCGCGTGGGCCTGGCCGACAACTGGCTGCGCCACATCAAGGATGTGCGCGACCGACACGCCCCGCTGCTGGCCGCAACGCCCGCGCCGCAACGGGCCGATGTGCTGTGCGAACTCAACGCGATCGAGCAGGTGATGAACGTGGCGCAGACCACCGTGGTGCAAGACGCCTGGGCGCGCGGCCAGTCGCTCACGCTGCATGGCTGGGTGTATGGCCTGAAAGACGGCCTGTTGCACGACATGATGATGACGGTGGACCGCAACGACGGCATGGACGCGGCCTACCGCGCGGCGATTGCAGGGGTCAGCGCAGAGCGGGGTTGAGTCCCCGTCGGCAGGGTCACCGCCTGAACGGCCCAGCGTTTTGGGCTTTTAGATTGATTGTTCCAAGGAGATCTCCATGACCACTTCCACTGATCCCATCGTCATCGTCGGCGCCGCCCGCACCCCCATGGGTTCGTTCCAGAGCGACTTCGCTTCCCAGTCCGCCCACGACCTCGGCGGCGTGGCCATCAAGGCCGCCGTCGAGCGCAGTGGCGTGGACAAGTCGCTGGTCGACGAGGTGCTGTTCGGCAACTGCCTGATGGCCGGCCAGGGCCAGGCGCCCGCGCGCCAAGCCGCGCTCAAGGGCGGGCTGCCACTGTCGGCTGGCGCGGTGACGCTCTCGAAGATGTGCGGCTCGGGCATGAAGGCCACCATGCTCGCGCACGACATGCTGCTGGCAGGCAGTGCCACGGTGATGGTGTCGGGCGGCATGGAGAGCATGACCAACGCGCCCTACCTCATGCTCAAGGGCCGCGGCGGCTACCGCATGGGCCACGACAAGATCTACGACCACATGATGCTCGACGGCCTTGAAGACGCCTACGAGGCCGGCCGCAGCATGGGCACCTTCGGCGAAGACTGCGCCGCCAAATACAGCTTCACGCGCGAGCAGCAGGACGCCTTCGCCATCGCCTCCGTGACGCGCGCCAAGGCCGCGACCGAGAGCGGCGCCTTTGCGACAGAGATCGCGCCTGTGACGGTGAAAGACCGCAGCGGCGAGCGCGTGGTATCGGTGGACGAAGGCCCGGGCAAGGTCAAGCTGGACAAGGTCACGTCGCTCAAGCCCGCGTTCAAGAAAGACGGCACCATCACCGCCGCTTCGTCTTCGTCGATCAACGACGGCGCGGCCGCGCTGGTGCTGATGCGCGCCTCGACCGCGAAGGCGCAGGGCCTGAAGCCCCTGGCCACGATCATGGGCCATGCCACGCACGCGCAGGAACCCAACTGGTTCGCCACCGCGCCGGTGGGCGCGACGCAGAAGCTGCTGGCCAAGACCGGCTGGGCCGTGGGCGACGTGGACCTGTGGGAGATCAACGAGGCCTTCGCCGTCGTGCCCATGGCGCTGATGACCGAGCTGTCGATCCCGCACGAGAAGGTCAACGTCAACGGCGGCGCCTGCGCGCTGGGCCACCCCATCGGCGCGAGCGGTGCGCGCATCCTTGTCACGCTGCTGCACGCGCTGCAGGCGCGTGGCGGCAAGAAGGGTGTAGCCACGCTGTGCATCGGCGGGGGCGAAGCCACCGCGATGGCCATCGAACTGGTCTGACACGGCGCATGGCAACGGTTCTGGTCATCGGCGCGTCGCGCGGCATCGGCCTCGAATTCGTGCGCCAGTACCGAGAGGCAGGCGACCGCGTCATCGCCACCGCGCGCGACGACGAGGGGCTGGAGCGCCTGCGTGCGCTCGGGGCCGAGCCGCTGCGGCTGGATGTGGCGCAACCCGCCAGCGTGAGCGCCTTGTCTTGGCAACACGATGGCGAGACGCTGGATGTGGCGCTGTACGTGGCTGGCGTGATCGATCGCGGCAGCGCCACGACGCCGCCCACGCAACAGGCCTTCGACCAGCTGATGCACACCAACGTGCTGGGGCTCATGCAGGTGATTCCGCAGGTGCTGCCCATGGTGGAGGAGGCCGGTGGCGTGTTTGGCGCGCTGTCCTCGTCCATGAGCCAGATCGGCAGCGTGCCGGGCAGCGACAGCTGGTTGTACCGCGTCAGCAAGGCCGCGCTGAACATGGCAGTGAGCTGCGCGCGATTTGATTACCCGAAGGCCCGTCTGGTGGCGCTGGACCCGGGCTGGGTGCAGACCGACATGGGTGGCAGCGGTGCGCGGCTGAGTGTCGAGGCCAGCGTGCGCGGCCTGCGTGCCGTGCTGGCGAGCGTGACCGTTGAAGACAACGGTCGCCTGCTTCACCACGACGGCCAGCGCGCCGAGCACTGGTAAGCCGAACCCGTCCCCGACACACAACGAGAGAGACCCCATGCTGCTGAACGACGACCAGACCATGATCCGCGACGCCGTGCGCACCTTTGCCCAGGCCGAACTCTGGCCCAACGCCGCGCGCTGGGACAAGGAGCACCTGTTCCCCAAGGCCGTGCACCAGGGCCTGGCCGAGCTCGGGGCCTACGGCATCTGTGTGCCCGAAGAACTGGGTGGCGCCGGGCTGGACTATCTGACCCTCGCGCTGGTGCTGGAAGAGATCGCCGCAGGTGATGGCGGCACGAGCACCGCCATCAGCGTGACCAACTGCCCGTACAACGCCATCTTGATGAAGTACGGCACACCCGCACAACAGCAGCAGTGGCTGGTGCCGGCGGCCCGTGGCGACATCCTCGGCGCGTTCTGCCTGACCGAACCGCACGTGGGCTCCGATGCGTCCGGCCTGCGGACCACGGCGGTGCGCGATGGCGACGAATACATCATCAATGGCGTCAAGCAGTTCATCACCAGCGGCAAAAACGGCCAGGCCGCGGTGGTGATCGCGGTGACCGACAAGGGCGCGGGCAAGAAGGGCATGAGCGCCTTCATGGTGCCGACCGACAACCCCGGTTACGTGGTCGCGCGGCTGGAAGACAAGGTTGGCCAGCACAGCAGCGACACCGCGCAGATCAACTTCGACCACTGCCGCATCCCGGCCGAGAACCTGATCGGTGCCGAGGGCGAGGGCTACCGGATCGCGCTCAGTGCGCTCGAGGGTGGGCGCATCGGCATCGCGGCGCAGAGCGTGGGCATGGCGCGCAGCGCGCTGGACGTGGCCATTGCCTACGCCAAGGAGCGCCAGAGCTTCGGCACCGCCATCTTCAACCACCAGGCCGTGGGCTTTCGCCTGGCCGAATGTGCGACCAGGCTGGAAGCAGCGCGCCAGCTGATCTGGCACGCGGCCGCCCTGCGCGACGCCGGTTTGCCCTGCCTGAAAGAAGCGGCCATGGCCAAGCTGTTTGCCAGCGAGATGGCCGAACAGGTCTGCTCAGCCGCCATCCAGACCCTGGGCGGCTACGGCTATGTCAATGACTTTCCGCTGGAGCGCATCTGGCGCGACGTGCGGGTGTGCCAGATCTACGAAGGCACGAGCGACGTGCAGAAGATCATCATTCAGAGGGCGCTGTAAGCGCCACCCCCTGCGCCGCTGACGCGGCTTCCCGCTGGAAGGGGGACGATGCGAGTGGCCCGGCAAAGCCGGTTCCACCGCCTCCTGGGTTGAAGCCACTTCGTTCGTTGCGGTTCTTCAGTTCGGCGCAGCCGGAATCGTCAGACCCTTCGCCACCGCCGGACGTGCTACGAAGGCCGCCACCACGCGCTGCACTTCGGTGAACTCGGCGTAGCCCACCAGGTCGCCGGCTTTGTAGCGTTCGACCATGTTGCGCACCCAGGGCCAGATGGCGATGTCGGCGATGGTGTACTCGTCGCCCATGACCCAGCTGCGGCCTTTCAGGCGTTCGTTCAGCACGCCCAGCAGGCGTTTCGATTCGGCGGTGTAGCGGTCGCGCGGGCGCTTGTCTTCATAGTCTTTGCCGCCAAAAATCGTGAAGAAGCCGACCTGGCCAAACATGGGGCCGACGCCGCCCATCTGGAACATCAGCCACTGCAGGGTTTCGTAGCGTGCGGCGGGGTCGGTGGGCAGGAAGCGGCCGGATTTTTCGGCCAGGTAGACCAGGATCGCGCCCGACTCCCACAGCGCCAGCGGCTGGCCGCCCGGGCCGTTCGGATCGAGGATGGCGGGGATCTTGTTGTTCGGGTTCAGCGACAGAAACGCGGGCGTGAACTGGTCCTGCGTGTCGAAGCTCACGCGGTGCACCTCATAGGGCATGCCCAGCTCTTCCAGCAAGATCGACACCTTCACGCCGTTGGGCGTGGGCAGGCTGTAGAGCTGCAGGCGGTCGGGGTGGGTGGCGGGCCACTTCTGGGTGATGGGGAAAGCGGACAGGTCGTGAATGGTGGTCATGGTGCTGGGGCTCCTGTTGGACAACGCCCAACACGCTACCACCGCCGCGCTCCGCGCGCTGGTCGCCGCTACCATTGACCCGATCCAACAAGGAGACCGCCATGCCCATCACCAAAGGCTTTCGCGCGCTGGTAGACGAAGCCACCGCGCAGATCACCACCTACAGCGTCGAGCAGGTGCGCGAGCGCCTGCAGGCCAACGACCCGACCCTGCAGATGGTCGACATCCGCGACCCGCGCGAGCTGGAGCGCGAGGGCACCGTGCCCGGCGCCTTGCTCGCACCGCGCGGCATGCTCGAATTCTGGGTCGACCCTGACTCCCCGTATTTCAAACCCGTGTTCGCCGACGAGAGCAAAGAGTTCGTGCTGTTCTGCGGCGGCGCCTGGCGCAGCGCGCTGGCGGCCAAGGCCTTGCAAGAGATGGGCATGACCAACGTGGCCCACGTGGAAGGCGGCTTCGGCGCCTGGGCCAAAGCAGGCGCCCCCACCGAAACCCTGGAAGCCCACAAGGCCGCCCACGCAGTGCGCAAAACGGCGGCATGAGCGAGCTCACGCCGTGCCCCTGCGGGCGCGTGGACGCGCGAGGCAAGGTGCTCGCGTTCGACGCCTGCTGCGGCCGCTACCTCGACCACGACACCCCCGCGCCCGATGCCGAGAGCCTCATGCGCTCGCGCTACAGCGCTTTTGTGCTCGGGCGCGTGAACTACCTGAACAGCAGCTGGCACCCCAGCACCCGACCCGCCGAGCTCACGCTGGAGCCGGGCCAGAAATGGCTGGGGCTGGAGGTCAAACGCCACCGCGTGGTCGACGCCGATCACGCCGAGGTTCAGTTCGTCGCGCGCTCGCGATTGGGTGGGCGCGGTGTGCGCCTGTGTGAAAACAGCCGCTTCGTGCGCGAAGGTGGGCGCTGGTTCTATGTGGATGGAGATCTGAAGTGACGGTGAGAAGTGACATCGCGAAATTTGAGGCCGTGCTGTTCGATTGCGACGGCGTGCTCGTGGACAGCGAGCCCATCACCAACGGCGTCTTGCGCCAGATGCTGAACGAGGCTGGCTGGGCGCTGGGCCAGGCCGAGTGCGAGCGCATCTTCATCGGCAAGGCCGTGCGCGACGAGCGCGTGCGCATCGAGGCCGAGACCGGTCGGCCGCTCACCGATCACTGGATGCGCGCCTTCTACACGCGGCGCGACCAGCGCCTGCGCGCCGAACTGCAGACCGTGCAGGGAGCGCTCGACGCCGTCATCGCCGCGCACGGCCACACGGCCGGTCGCATCGCCTGCGCCTCCGGCGCCGACCGGCCCAAGGTCGTGATGCAGATCGGCATGGCCGGCATGGCGCCGTATTTTGAAGACCGCATCTTCAGCGGCCACGACCAACCGCGCTCCAAACCACACCCCGATGTTTACCTCGCCGCCGCCGCCCACCTGGGCGTGGACCCCGCGCGCTGCCTGGTGATCGAAGACACCGCCACTGGCGCACAGGCCGGCCTCGCGGCCGGCGCCACCGTCTGGGGCTACTGCCAGCACGGCGACGGCCGCGCCTTCGAGGGCCTGCCGGTGGCCCGCGTCATGCGCCACATGGCCGAACTGGCGCAGGCGCTGACGTTGCCACCGCCCGGCTTGCGGTAAAAACGTGCCATGCACCTCACCCGCCGCCAACTGCTGGGCCACAGCACCGCTTTGCCTCTTTCGCCGCTCCTGCGGCTCATGCCGCTCGCCGGCCTCGGCCTCGCCGCCTGCTCCAGCGTCGAAACGACGAGCGTGCAGGCGCGCCTGCTCGGCAAATCCATCACCGTCATCAGCACCATCGGCACCACGCTGCGCCTCTCCTGGCGCGGCACCACCGTGTTCAACAACGAGCACGGCGAAGCCTTCGTGCCCGACTGGGGCTTCAAGGAACAGCTCGAAACCCGCACCGTGGAGCTGCTCAAAGCCTCCGGGCGTTTCTCCAGCGTGCAGCGCGCCACCATCACATCGACCCGCCGCGAAGAAGCGCTCAAGGAGCTGAAGGAACTCAAGACCCCGACCGACCACGTGCTGCTGATCTCGGGCGCGCCCTCGGCCGACAGCATCTGGGCCACCAAGGAAGGCTTCTTTGGCCTCGGCATCGCGCAGCGCAGCATCCTGCAACTTGGCACCGAGTCGGTGGCCCACGCCTCGCTGCGTGTCGACCTGCTCGTGCCCAGCACCTTCGGCGCCGTGCTCGGCGAAGCGACAGTGACCACCGCCCAGCGCGTGCCCGCGCCCGCGCTGCTGCGCGGCCCGCGCCTGAACGACGACCACGCCGCTGCGGCGCGCGAGTCGCTCAAGGTGCAGGTGGACGCTGCGGTGCAGAGTCTGGTGAATCAGTTGGGGTTGGGGAAGGCGGGTACGGCTGCGGTTGAGACGCCTGCGACACCGAAGCCTGTGTCAGCGCCAGTGGCTGCGCCTGAGAAGCCATTGGCCAATGGCTTGCCGGTGACGTCGCCGAACGTGGAAGGTAGGGGAATTCCGGCGCCGGCTGGCGGTGGAGTTGACATCCCGCCTGCGGGGCGCTGACCGAGGCTTTGCCGAGCCATTCAATTGATGGAGCGGCCATTCAATGAGTTGGTTGACCAGTCCGGTCAACTTCTTTGCGAAGCAATGACCCATGGTGGATTTTGTGTTGCGCCCAGATTGGCTGAGAGGTGAATTTCTGTTGTTGAAACTCACCTTTCAATCCCTGTCTGAGCTCGCAAATGCCGTTTATCGTGTAGCGCTGCAGTTGCCGAGTTTGGCCATGTCAAGCTCCACCACGTCACTCATGCCTTGCTTTTCAGAAACCTGCACAACCCCCGCTCCGCCGACAAACATGCCCATCTTGATGAACTGACGGACGAAGTAGTTTTTGCCAGATACAAACATCAACTCCAGGGTGTTGGGAGAAAACTCGGACTCCGTGTCAATTTTGTGGGTTTTTCCACCCTCAACCTCGGTGTAAAAGAAAACGTCCGGGGCACTCTCTCCAATGCACTTTCCATCAACCCAAATGTCTTTCTTCAGCGCTTTCCCTGTGAAGCTGTTCCTGTAGATATAGACACCGGCGTTGCCTGGGCTGGGTTGATTGAATTCCTTTGCTTTGGCTGATTCTTCTTTGGATGCCATGTTCACAGATGCACACCCGGTAACAAGCAAGGTTGCAGCAAGAGCAAAGAGTGACGCGACTTTCATGAAATTGATGCCTTAATAATCTTGTGAATAGGGAAAGCTGATTGACATCAGCCCGTGGCGGATGAGCGCCTCATGTAGTGTATGACGCAGAAACTGCTGAGTTGGCTGTTCGCTGCAGTCATTCTGGTCATGACACTCTCGTCAATATATCCAAGCATCTTTTTTGCCGCACTCGGCCTGCTCTGGCTGCATTGCGACAAGGCCGTTTCCAGCAGCGGCGAGAAGTCTGCGTGGTACCTTTGAGCGCAATGGGAGCGTGATATGAGTTTCTTTTCCGAGTGCGTCAAACCACACCTCAAGGCGGCGGTCATTTACTGCATTCCCTTGATTGGTGTGGTGTTCTTGTCGGTGGTTGTGCCGGTGCCGTCATTGGATGCCGCCGATGCGATCGGTCGATGGATTGCGGTGTTTGTGTTCCTGTGGCTGCTGGTGGGCGTGTTCATCTTCCCCGTGTGGCGGCTTTACATCGCGTTGGGGCAGGGCCTTGTTCGCTCGCGGACGTTGCGCGGGGTCTTCGCCTTGATGGGCGGGTTCTTGAATTTCTGGGTGGTCGGGTCCCTGGTGCGGTTGTCAAAGGTTGGGGACTATTTGTATCGGAATCAGCGCCTGGATCTGGGCATGGACTCGGGTGCCGATGTGTGGAGTTCGTACCTGAAGATGACCGAGGGCTTGCTGGCAACGAGTGGTTTGCTTGTGCTGTATGCCGTGCTGGTGCCGACATGTGTGTGCTGGCTGGGACGGGTCAGGCGTTCGAGGGCGGTCTCGCTGGAAAGGCCGTAGCCGCTCCACCGGCTCCCGGTGTGCCGCAACTTCAAAACCGCAAGTCAGGCGAAGGCGTAGGGCCCACCCCTTGGCTCAACGCCGTTTCTCGCTCCACGCGCAGGGCGCGCTGGAAGGCGGGGCGGTCTTGCAGCCGCTGCCAGTAGGCGGCCACCGCGGGCGTGAACTGGGCGTCCAGGCCCAGATGTCGGGCGAGCACCAGGGCGTAGCCCACGGCCACGTCGGCGGCGGTGAAGCGGCCGGCGCACAGGTGCTCGTTTTTCTGTACGGCCACGTCCACCGCGCGCAGTCGGGCCAGGAACCAGCGCGCGTAGTCGGCGGCCACCTGGGGTTGCAGGCGCTCGGGCGGTTCGAAGTGGGTGTAGCGCAGCACCAGCGTCTGCGGAAAGGTGAGCGTGGCGTCGCTCATGTGCAGCCAGTTGAGGTAGGCGCCAAAGGCGGGCTCGCCGGCGGGCACATCGAGCCCGCCCGGGCTGTGGCGCGCAGCGAGGTACTGGCACATCGCGGCCGACTCGGTCATGCGGGTGGCGCCGTCTTCCAACAGGGGCACGGTGCCGAGAGGGTTCAGGTCGAGGTAGTGACGGGCGTGCACGCGGGGCGGGAAGGGCAGCATGCGCAGTTCGTAGGGCAGGCCCAACTCTTCGAGCATCCACAGGGGACGCAGGGAGCGGGCGCTGACGCAGTGGTGCAAAACGATCATGGGGGCAGTCTAGGCAGGGTGGTGGCCATGGCTGCGCCATCGGGGTTGCAGATCAGGCCAAAGATGGGGTCTGCAGCGCGGTCGCGCCGCGGTATCCGATGGGGTCACCTGCGGCGTTCTTGGCGTGATGCGGGAGGTGATCCGCTCGCCTTTGCGCGCCCTCCAAGTCCCTTTGGTTGCGCCAAGTCCAAAATGCGACCCCATGACCGCCCAGCGAAAGAAAGCCGCTCCACTCACACGCCGCAGTCCCCGCCAGGTACGGGCGCACGAAACCCTGGCTGTGATCCTGGAGGCGGCCTGGCTCTTGCTCCAGCAGCGGGGGCTTGCGGGCTTCAACACCAACCGGATTGCCGAGCGTGCGGGCGTCAGCATCGGCACGCTGTATGGCTACTTCCCCAACAAGCAGTCCATTCTGGTGGCGCTGGCGCGCCGGCTGTTGCAGGCGGACCGGCAAGCCGTGGTGGATGCGCTGGAGACCGCTGCAGCGCAGGGCGCGGACCCTGTGCGTTGCATCGTTCGCGTGCTTTTCCAGCGCCATCGGCAAGATGCAAGCCTGCGCAGAACTTTGCTGAGTGCCTACCTCGGTGCCGGGTTGGCGGGCGACGACGCCGAGCAGGTTCGGGCGCAGGTGGGGCACATCGTGTCGCACCCCGGTGGTCCGTTGGAGGGCCGTTCCCTGACCGGGGCGCAGCTCTTTGTCGTCTCGCGCGCCGTGCTGGGTGTCGCACGGGCATTGACCGAAGACGCGGAGGCACTGCCCGTGTCCGATCAGGCGCTGGAGGACGAGTCGGTTCGCTTGGTCCGCGCTTACCTGGACGTCGTCGCGGGTTGAGCCTGGCGGGAGGCGAGCGCCAGCAGCGCGGCAAAGACGCTGTCCTCGGCCGCCAGGATTTCGGGCGTGCCGTAGTCTCCTGCGGTCATCGCGACCACCAGGTCGAGCTCGGGCACCACGAAGAGCCGTTGGCCTCCGTTGCCGATGGCTTGAATCACCGCCAGCGATCTGCCCGCCACCGTTTGCTCGCTGGTCCACCACTGGTAGCCGTAGCCGAAGCGGGCGCTGACCCGGATGTGGGTCGAGGTGGTGGCCTGCACCCAGGCCGACGGCACCACCTGCCGCCCTTGCCATTGCCCACCCCGCAGCACCAGGGCGCCGATCTTCAGCAGATCGCGCGGGCGCAGGCGCAGGCCGGCGTGAGCGAGTGGGCGGCCACGGAGATCGCGGCCCCATGTCCATGTCTGGATGCCGAGGGGTTGAAACAGCTCGGCATCGACCACTTCGGCCCATGGACGGCCGGTGGACCGTTCGATGACGTCGACCAGCACCGAGGTCAGGCCGCCGCTGTAGACGAAGGTCTCGCCAGGGCGGGCCACGGCGTCGCGCCCGAACACGGTGGAATAGAAGGAGCCCGTCCAGGCCAGGGGCGTCTGGTCGTCGTCGCGTGTGCGCCGCACGGGGGACGGCTCGTCCCATGCCAGTCCGGCGCTCATCGTCAGCAGGTCCCGGATGCGGATCGCGTTTTTCGGCGGTTGGTCGAGCGCCGGATGTTCGGCGTACAGCGACGCGACCGTCGTGTCCAGACCGGGGACTTCCTTGCGCGCCAGCAGGACGCCGTACACCAGGCCGACCACGCTCTTGCTGATGGACCGCATGTCGTGCAGGTCATCGGGGCCGAAGTGGCGGCGAGACGACCAGAGGCTGTACAAGCCCCTGTCCTGGCCGCTGCGATAGCGCTCGGCGACGATGCGGTCACCGTGCATGACCAGCACGCTGTGGATGTTGAGTCCATCGGCGTCGATCCGGTTCAGCGTCCGGTCCCAGTCCAGCTCGGCCGCCGCTGCTGGGTGGCCGTAAGGCAGGGGTGGCGTGTCGGCGGCTTGCGCTGCTGGCAGGGTCAACACCGCGATGGTGGCCAGGGTGGAAAGCCAGGCGCGGATGCAGGGAGGTCTGGGCAGTTGCATCGCACGATTGTCGGCAGCGGGTTCCCGGCCGCCTACTCGCATTGGCGACCAGCGGATTGAACACCGCGCTGGATGAAAAGCGCCCAGGGAATCAAGGACTTGCGGGCGAATCCTTGGGCGGCGTGGGCCGCTGCTGTCAGGTCAACTCGGGTTTTGTTCGCTCACGGAGCGCCCCGCATCCCGCCATTCCCCCGGTGTCACCCCCGTCCAGCCCTTGAAGGCGCGGATGAAGCTCTTTTCGTTCAGAAACCCGGCGGCTTCGGCCACCTGCTTGATCGGTCGGGACGTGCGCTGCAGCAGGTCCTGCGCGCGGTCGCGCCGCACCTCGTCTTTCAGCGCCTGCAGCGTCGCGCCTTCGTCCTTCAGTTGCCGGTGCAGGGTGCGGGCCGAGGTGTTGAGCAGGGCCGCGAGATCGTTGGCGTTGTGGGCGTCCAGCGGCTGGGTCGTGAGCACCTGGCGCACGCGCTGCACCAGCAGGCGGTCGCGCCGGTAGGGGCGCACCTGGATCGGCAGGGCGCGCTGCAGCATCTGGTTCATGGCGGCTTCGTCGCGCTTGACGGGCAGAGCGAGGTAGCGCGCGTCGAAGCGGATGGCGGCCTCGGGCGAGTCGAATTCTGTCGGGCCGTCGAACAGCACGCGGTAGGCCTCGGCGTGCGCTGGCGCGGCGAACGGGAAGCTCGCGCCCAGCAGCGGGATGCGCGAGTCCACGAACCAGCAGGCCAGGCCCAGGCTGTTGCGCAGCACAGAGACGAAGCAGAACTCGCGCAGGCTGCCGTCGCCGCCCGGTGGGCGGTGTTCGGTGAGGGTGATGCTGGCCACGTCGCCGCTGGTGGTCACGGTCAGGGTGATGTCGGGCGTGAGCAGGCCGTGGTGGCGGCACCAGCGTTTGAGCGCCGCACCCAACGTGGGGGCCGAGAGCGAGGCGCGCGCGAGCATGCCGTAGCTGCCCCAAGGCAGGGGCCGGGCAAACCAGCCCAGGGCTTCATCGTCGAGTTCGCGCATGGCCGCGCCCGACACGGTTTCCATTTGCGCGGCGGTGATGTGGCCCGCCCGCTGTTGCAAAAGGCTTGGCGCGATCTGTGCCTGCGCCAGCGCGGGCGCCGGGTCCATGCCGCGCAGCCGGTACGCCCGCACAATGGCCCGCACAAAGGCCATGGGCGTTGCGGCGCGCGCCGTGCGCAGATTGCTTGGGAAGCCCGGGGGCGTTGGGGTGGGGCTGGGCATGGCCGGCAGTGTGCCTCAGTTGCGGCGCGATTTGCAACCATTCTGGCAACCGGTGCTGGGCATGAGCTCCTATGCTTGCGCTTGACGCCCGGCCCGGCCTGGGCGACCGCATTCGGAGGAGACACACCCATGAGCGCAACCCCTTCAACCGCCGCACCGCTGGTGCAAAGCCTGGCGCGCGGCGCGACCGACGTGCCGCTGATCGAGCAGACCATCGGCGCGTTTTTTGACGCCATGGTGGCGCGCCAGCCCGAGCACGAAGCGCTGGTGAGCGTGCACCAGGGGCGGCGCTACACCTACCGCGCACTGCAGGCCGACGCGCACCGCCTGGCCAGCGCGCTGCTGGCGCAGGGCCTGAATCCGGGCGACCGCGTGGGCATCTGGTCGCACAACAACGCCGAGTGGGTGCTGATGCAACTGGCCACGGCGCAGGTGGGCCTGGTGCTGGTGAACATCAACCCGGCCTACCGCACGTCTGAAGTGGAGTACGCGCTCAACAAGGTCGGCTGCAAGCTGCTGGTGAGCATGGCGCGCTTCAAGACCAGCGACTACCTGGGCATGCTGCGCGAGCTGGCACCCGAGTGGGCGCATGGCCAGCCGGGCGCGCTCGAAGCGCAGCAGCTGCCGCACCTGAAGACTGTGGTCTGGATCGACGAGCCCGGGCAGGGCGCCGAAGAACCCGGGCTGATGCGCTTCTCGGCGCTGCTCGCGCAGGGCGACGCGACCGACCCGCGCGTGGCGCAGGTGGCGGCCACGCTGAAGGCGAGCGACCCGATCAACATCCAGTTCACCAGCGGCACCACCGGCTTCCCCAAAGGCGCCACGCTCACGCACCGCAACATCCTGAACAACGGCTTCTTCATCGGCGAGTGCATGAAGCTCACGCCGGCCGACCGCTTGTGCATCCCCGTGCCGCTGTACCACTGCTTCGGCATGGTGCTGGGCAACCTGGCCTGTTTCACGCACGGTTCGACCATCGTCTACCCCAACGACGGCTTCGACCCGCTGACCGTGTTGCAGACGGTGCAGGACGAACGCTGCACCGGTCTGCACGGCGTGCCCACCATGTTCATCGCCGAGCTGGACCACCCGCGTTTTGCTGAGTTCGACCTGTCGACCCTGCGCACCGGCATCATGGCCGGCTCGCCGTGCCCCACCGCCGTGATGCAGCGCGTGGTGAGCGACATGCACCTCTCGCAAATCACCATTGCCTACGGAATGACCGAGACCAGCCCGGTGAGCTGCCAGAGCAGCACCGACACGCCGCTGGACCGGCGCGTGTCCACCGTGGGCCAGGTGCAGCCACACCTGGAGGTGAAGATCGTGAACCCCGACAGTGGTGAGGTCATGGCGACCGGCCAGTCGGGCGAGCTGTGCACGCGCGGCTACTCTGTCATGCACGGTTACTGGGACGACCCGGCCAAGACGGCGGAGGCCATCGACGCCGAGGGCTGGATGCACACCGGCGACCTCGCCACCATGGATGCCGAGGGCTACGTCAACATCGTCGGCCGCATCAAGGACATGGTGATCCGCGGCGGTGAAAACATCTACCCGCGCGAGATCGAAGAATTCCTCTACCGCATGCCGCAGGTGCAGGACGTGCAGGTGGTCGGCGTGCCCGACGCCAAATACGGCGAAGAGCTGTGCGCTTGGGTGATCGTCAAGCCCGGCCAGGCGCTGGACGAAGACGCGGTGCGCACCTTCTGCAAAGGGCAGATCGCGCACTACAAGGTGCCGCGCTACATCCGCTTCGTGGACGCCTTCCCCATGACGGTGACCGGCAAGATCCAGAAGTTCAAGATACGCGATGCCATGAAGGACCAGCTGGGGCTGGCCGAACAGAAAACAGCCTGAACCAGAGAACGCCATGCCCGCACTCGACACGAAACTCAACGCCCGCTCCGCCGACTTCCAGGCCAACGCCGCCGCCATGCGCGCCGTGGTGGACGACCTGAAGGCGCAGGTTGAAAAAGCCACGCTCGGCGGCGGCGGCGCGGCCCGCGCCAAACACACCGCGCGCGGCAAGCTGCTGCCGCGCGACCGCGTGCAGATGCTGCTGGATCCGGGCACGCCCTTCCTGGAACTGAGCCCGCTGGCCGCGATGGGCATGTACCCGGACCGCGACGGCAGCGACAGCGCGCCCTGCGCCGGCGTCATTGCCGGCATCGGCCGCGTGAGCGGCGTGGACTGCATGATCGTCTGCAACGACGCCACGGTGAAAGGTGGCACCTACTACCCGCTCACCGTCAAGAAGCACCTGCGCGCGCAGGAAGTGGCGCAGCAAAACAACCTGCCCTGCATCTACCTGGTGGACTCGGGCGGCGCCAACCTGCCGAACCAGGACGAGGTCTTCCCCGACCGCGACCACTTCGGCCGCATCTTCTTCAACCAGGCCAACATGAGCGCGCAGGGCATCGCGCAGATCGCGGTCGTCATGGGCTCGTGCACCGCGGGCGGCGCCTACGTGCCGGCCATGAGCGACGAGACCATCATCGTCAAGAACCAGGGCACCATCTTCCTGGGCGGCCCGCCGCTGGTGAAGGCCGCCACCGGCGAGGTGGTCACCGCCGAAGACCTGGGCGGTGGCGACGTGCACACGCGCCTGAGTGGCGTGGCCGACCACCTGGCGCAGAACGACCTGCACGCGCTGGCGCTGGCGCGCCAGGCGGTGAAGAACCTCAACGCGCGCAAGGTGCCGCCCATCACCACCATCGACCCGGTGGCGCCGCTGTACCCGGCCGAGGAGCTGTACGGCGTGATCCCGACCGACACGCGCAAGCCGTTTGACGTGCGCGAGATCATCGCCCGCATCGTCGATGGCTCGGACTTCGACGAGTTCAAGTCGCGCTTCGGCACCACCCTGGTCTGCGGCTTCGCGCGCATCGAAGGCATGCCGGTCGGCATCATTGCCAACAACGGCATTCTGTTCAGCGAGTCGGCGCTCAAGGGCGCGCACTTCATCGAACTCTGCTGCCAGCGCAAGACGCCGCTGGTGTTTCTGCAGAACATCACCGGCTTCATGGTCGGCCGCAAGTACGAAAACGAAGGCATCGCCCGCAACGGCGCCAAGATGGTGACGGCCGTGGCCACCGCTGCGGTGCCGAAGTTCACCGTGATCATCGGCGGCAGCTTCGGCGCCGGCAACTACGGCATGTGCGGCCGCGCCTACTCGCCCCGCTTCCTCTGGATGTGGCCGAACGCGCGCATCAGCGTGATGGGCGGCGAGCAGGCCGCGAGCGTGTTGGCCACCGTCAAGCGCGACGGCATCGAAGGCAAGGGCGGCAGCTGGAGCGCGGAAGAAGAGGCCGCGTTCAAGGCGCCCATCAAGGAACAGTACGAAGTGCAGGGCCACCCCTACTACGCGACGGCCCGCCTGTGGGACGACGGCGTGATCGACCCGGCCGACACGCGGCGTGTGCTGGCGCTGGGGCTGAGCGCATCGCTGAACGCGCCGATCCCCGAGACGAAGTTTGGACTTTTCCGAATGTGATGTGTATGATTTTCTAATTTCATACACATTGAAGGAGGTTCCCCGTGCGGACCAACATCGTGATCGACGACAAACTCATGGCAGATGTCATGGCCTATGGCGACTTCAAGACCAAGCGCGAGGCGGTGGAAGAGGGTTTGCGCATGCTCAAGCGGCGCAAGGTGTACGACGGCTTGCTGGCTTTGCAAGGACAACTTCAGTGGGACGACTCTGACGAAGGATGGGCCCGCTGGCGTGCGGAACAGCAGGCTTTGAAGGCAGCCGGCGAACCGTATGACCGTGCCATTGACGTGAAACAACGGGGCCAAACAGACGTTCAGGCGCAAGTGCTGCAAGAGCCCGCGCCTCCAACACTGACCGCAAAAGCCCGAAAGAAACCATGATTCTGGTGGACTCCAGCGTCTGGATTGACTTCTTCAATCAAGCGCCAACCTCGCAACGCCTACAACTGGTGCGCTGGCTGGAAGCTGGGGATGTGTCGATTGGAACAGCCGATCTGGTGGTGTTCGAAGTGCTGCGCGGGTTTCGCAACGACAAAGCTCGTCAGTGGGCTGAGAGCCTGTTGCTGGATTTGCCTGTAATGGACATTGGCGGGGCAGCCAACGCGCTCAACGCAGCGGCGCTGTACCGCCGTCTGCGAGCACAAGGCCGCACCGTGCGCAGCCCCATCGACGTGCTGCTCGCCAGCTACTGCATGACCCACGGCCACACGCTGCTGCACCGCGACGCCGACTTTGAATCGCTCAAAACATTGGGAGGTCTGGACACATGGCCGAACTGAGCCCCTCGTTGAGTCCCTTTCACACCCACTTCGCCCGGCAGGCGCGTTACCACGTCTGGGCCACGCACCGCCTGCTTGATGCCGTCTCGCGCGTGTCCGAAGACGACTACCGCAAGGACGTCGGCCTGTTCTTCAAGAGCATCCACGGCACGCTCAACCACCTGCTGGTGGCCGAGCACCTGCTCTGGTACGCGCGCTTTTCCAAAGGCGCCTCGCCGCTGCTCGGACTTGACACCGAAGTGGAACCCGACCGCGAACGCCTGGGCCAGGCGCTCAAGGGCGGTGCCGCCAACTGGGAACACCTGATCGCTTCCTGGCCCGCCGAGCGCTTTGAGGGTCAGCTGGACTACCAGACCATGAAGGGTGTGCCGCAATCGCTGCCGTTTGCTGCCACGCTGGCGCACGTGTTCAACCACGCCACCCACCACCGCGGCCAGATCACCGCCGCGCTCACCGCCCTGGGTCAGCCTGGCCCGGAGCTGGACTGGGTCTACCACCTGCAACTGGAGGCCGCCGAGGCCAAGAAATCATGAGCACTGCCGTGAGCCCAGCCCTGACCGTTTCGGTCCAAGACCGCATCGCCCGCATCACGCTCAGCCGCCCCGAGGTGCGCAACGCCTTCAACGACGCCGTGATCCAGGAGCTCAAGGCCGCGTTTGAAGCCGTGGGCACGCGCGACGACGTGCGCGCCGTGGTGCTGGCCGCCGAGGGCCCGGCCTTCTGCGCCGGGGCCGACCTGAACTGGATGCGCCGTATGGCCGACTACACGCGCGAAGAAAACGTGGCCGATGCGGGCCAGCTCGCGGCCATGTTGAAGGCGATTTACGAATGCCCCAAACCCACCATCGCCGCTGTGCAGGGCGACGTGTTCGCCGGCGGCATGGGCCTGGTGGCGGCGTGTGACATGGCCGTCAGCGTGGACACGGCCACCTACTGCCTGAGCGAGGTCAAGCTCGGTCTGATCCCGGCCACCATAAGCCCCTACGTGATCCGCGCCATGGGCGCGCGCGCCTCGCACCGCTACTTCCTCACCGCCGAGCGCTTCAGCGCGCAGGAGGCGCACCGCATCGGCTTCGTGCACGAGCTGGTGAGCGGTCCGGAGACGCTGGACGCGAAGGTCAACGAACTGGCCCAGGCGCTGGTGAGCGCCAGCCCGGCCGCCGTGAAGGCCTGCAAACGGCTGGTGCAGGACGTGGCCGAGCGGCCCATCGACGCCGCGCTGATCGCAGCCACCGTCGAAGGTATTGCCGACATCCGCGCGAGCGAACAAGGCCGCGAAGGAGTGGCCTCTTTTCTGCAAAAGCGCAAGCCCGCGTGGCTGGCGGGCTAGACGGTTGCTTCCCTCAAGGAGAACACCATGGACGCACTCTGGACCACCATCGTCAACTGGCTGCACGGCATGGGCCTGCACTTGGGCACGGGCGTGGTCAATGAGGTCGGTGGCCAGGTGGCCGAGGGTGTGAGCGCAGCCGCCAGTCACCTCGACATGCCCAGCTTGCTGGCCCTGGCCGCCGCGCTCGGCTGGGTCAGCGGCTTCCGGTTGTATGCGGTGGTGTTCCTGGTCGGTGCTTTGGGCGCGATGGGCTGGTTGCCATTGCCCGAAGGCCTGCAAGTGCTGCAGCACCCGGCCATGCTGGCCGCCAGTGGCGGGCTGCTGTTCGTGGAGTTCTTTGCCGACAAAATCCCGGGGCTCGACTCGCTGTGGGACATGGTCAACAGCGTGATCCGCATCCCCGCGGGCGCCGCGCTGGCCGCGGGCGCGCTGGGCGCCGACAGCAGCACCATGGCCCTGGTGGGCGCGCTGCTCGGCGGCACGCTCGCGGCCAGCAGCCAGGCCGCCAAGACCACCACGCGCGCCGCCATCAACAGCTCGCCCGAGCCGTTTTCCAACATCGCCATGAGCCTGGTCGAAGACGGCCTGGTGGTCGGCGCGGTCTGGCTGGCCACCAACCACCCGCTGGTGTTCGGCGTGTTGCTGGTCATCGCCGTGGTGCTGATGTGGATCGTCACCTGGATGCTGTTCAAGTTCCTGCGCGCGGTGTTCCGCCGGGCGCAATCCCTGTTTTCTTCTGCTACCGCCTGAGGCCTCGAATGTTCACCAAGATCCTGATTGCGAATAGAGGCGAGATCGCCTGCCGCGTTGCCGCCACCGCCCGCCGCATGGGCGTGCGCACCGTGGCCGTGTACTCCGACGCCGACGCCAGCGCCAAGCATGTGGCGGCCTGCGACGAAGCCGTGCACATAGGTGGCAGCGCGCCGAAAGACAGCTACCTGCAATGGCAGCGCATCCTCGATGCGGCCAAGGCCACGGGAGCTCAGGCCATCCACCCGGGCTACGGCTTCCTAAGCGAAAACGAAGCCTTCGCCAACGCCTGCGCCGAAGCCGGCCTGGTGTTCATCGGCCCGCCTGCGAGCGCCATCCTGGCCATGGGGCTGAAGGCCGAGTCCAAGCGTTTGATGGAGAGCGCTGGCGTGCCGTTGGTGCCGGGTTACCACGGCGCCGATCAAGACCCGGCCCTGCTGCAGCGCGAGGCCGACCGCATCGGTTACCCGGTGCTCATCAAGGCCAGCGCCGGCGGTGGTGGCAAGGGCATGCGCGCGGTGGAGAAGGCCGAAGACTTTGCCGCTGCGTTGGCTTCTTGCAAGCGCGAGGCCATCAACAGCTTTGGCAGCGACGCGGTGCTGGTCGAAAAATACGCCCAGCGCCCGCGCCACATCGAGATCCAGGTGTTCGGCGACACGCACGGCAATTGTGTGTACCTGTTCGAGCGCGACTGCTCGGTGCAGCGGCGCCACCAAAAGGTGCTGGAAGAAGCGCCCGCGCCGGGGATGACGCCCGAGCTGCGCGCGCAGATGGGCGCCGCTGCCGTGGCGGCGGCCAAGGCTGTGAACTACGTGGGCGCGGGCACGGTGGAGTTCATCGTCGAGCAGCCGCCCGAAGGCGGCATGCGCTTCTATTTCATGGAGATGAACACGCGCCTGCAGGTCGAGCACCCGGTCACCGAGGCCATCACCGGCCTCGATTTGGTCGATTGGCAACTGCGTGTGGCCAGCGGCGAGCCGCTGCCACTGAAGCAGGAAGACTTGCACATCCACGGCCACGCCATCGAAGCGCGCATCTGCGCCGAAACGCCGGACAACCAGTTCCTGCCCGCCACCGGCCGGCTCGACGTCTACCGCCTGCCCGCGTGCACCGAATTCTTGCCCCCTCTCCCTCTGGGAGAGGGCCGGGGTGAGGGCTCGCGTGTGGCTGCGCAGCCGGTGCGCGTGGATGCGGGCGTGCGCGAGGGCGACGCCATCAGCCCCTTCTACGACTCCATGGTCGCCAAGCTGATCGTGCACGGCCGCACCCGCGCCGAGGCGCTGGCCCGGCTCGACGCCGCGCTGGCACAAACCCGCATCGTCGGCCTGTCGACCAACGTGCAGTTCCTGCGCCACGTGGTCGCCAGTCCCTCGTTTGCGCATGCGAATCTGGACACAGCGCTGATCCCGCGCGAAGCGGGCGTGCTGTTCCACCAGGACAAGGTGGGCCGCAACCTGGCCGTGGCCGCCGCCGTGGCGCAGACCCTGCTGGCCGAGCGCGCGAGCGAAGGCAAGGACCCGTTCTCGCGCCGCGACGGTTGGCGCCCGCACGGCCTGACGGTGCGCCGCTTCGACTTCGAATACCTGGGCGAGGCGATGCAGGCCAGCCTGACCTATCTGCACGATGGCGCACTTCAGTTGGCTTTTTCTGAGGTCAGTGGCGCGCTCGCATTCGACGCGCTGCCGGCAGAGAACGGCACGCTGATGGACCTGCGCTTCATGGGCCAGCGCCAGACGGTGCAGACCTGGCAGCGCGAAGAGATCGTGCACATCTTCTGTGCCCTGGGCGCCACCCAGATCACCGAGCTCGACGCGCTGGCCCACGCCGGCGAAGCCGCTCACGACGTGGGACGCCTGACCGCGCCCATGCCGGGCAAGGTGGTGAGCTTTGCCGTCAAGGCCGGCGACGCGGTGAAGAAGGGCCAGCCGCTGGCGGTGATGGAGGCCATGAAGATGGAGCACACCATCGCCGCGCCGGCCGACGGCACGGTGGCCGAGCTGCTGTACGCGCCGGGCGACCAGGTGGCCGAGGGCGCGGAACTGCTGAAAATCGCCACCGCCACTGCGGGATGAACAGGCAGCAATGAACGCCCCCGCTAAGCTCGCCGCATGAACATCACTTTCTGCTGCACCGACACCAAGGCCGAGCCCTGGTTGGAGGGCCTGCGCGCGGCGTTTCCCGAAGCGTCGGTCGAGGTCTGGGAACCCGGTGCTCCACAGGCCGATCACGCCGTGGTCTGGGCGCCACCGCAACTGTTTTTGGACGAACAGCAGGCGCTCAAGGGCCTGTTCAACATCGGCGCGGGGGTCGACGCGCTGCTCAAGCTGCGCCTGCCGCCGGGTGTCAAGGTGGTGCGGCTCGACGACGCGGGCATGTCGGTGCAGATGGCCGAATACGTGTGCCACGCGGTGATCCGCCACTTCCGTGAGTTCGACGGTTACGAGGCCGACGTGAAAGGGGGCAAGTGGTCGTACCGCAAGCCGCGCGAGCGCCAGGACTTTCCGGTGGGGGTGATGGGCCTGGGCGTGCTCGGGGAGAGGGTGGCCCAAGCGCTGCGCGTGTTCGAATTCCCGGTGCACGGCTGGAGCCGCAGCCCCAAGACCATCGATGGCGTGGTCGCGCACAGTGGCGAGGTGGGGTTCCAGACCTTTCTGTCGAGCTGTCGCGTGCTGGTCAACCTGCTGCCGCTCACGCCCGACACGCGGGACATCCTGAACCGCGAGACGCTGGGGCGCCTGAAGCCCGACGGCTATCTCATCAACGTGGCGCGTGGCGCGCACCTGGTCGAGGCCGATCTGCTCGCCCTGCTGGAGAGCGGCCACCTGGCCGGCGCCACGCTCGACGTGTTCCGCACCGAGCCGCTGCCCGCTGACCATCCGTTCTGGGTGCACCCGAAGGTCACGGTGACGCCGCACACCTCGGCGCGCACGCTGCGCGATGAGAGCATCGCGCAGATCGCGGGCAAGATCCGCGCGCTCGAAGCGGGCGAGCCTGTTGCGGGTGTGGTCGATCCTGTGCGCGGATACTGAGGCCCAATGCGCCCACGCGACCGAACCCGCGATCCTCAGACATGAACACCACAACCTCGACCTCCACCGTTCGCCGGTTCTTCGGCCTGCTGGGCTGGATCCTTCTGGTGCCCAGCGCCCTGACCGCGCTGGGCTCGGCATGGCTGCTGGCCTCCAGCCTGAACTTCTCGGGCGAGATGCAGACGGCGCAAGGTCGCGTGGTGGGGCACCACGACAGCTTCGTGGGAACGTCGACCCGCCGCGGGTTTGCCCAGCAGAGCATCGTGGAGTTTGTGGCCAGTGATGGCCGCACCCTGCGGTTCACGGATTCGGTGCTGCGGCAGCTGCAGGCGGTGCACGAGGTCGGCGAAACGGTCACGGTGCGCTACCCGGTCAACGATCCGTCCAGCGCCGAGATCGGCAGTTCGGGCGTGTTGAAGGTCTTCATCGGCTCGATCCTGCTGCTGTTCAGCGGCGTCGGCATGGCCATCGGCTGGCTGTTGCTGCGCCTGCGGCCCAAGCCCGCAAGCGCCACGTCCGTGGCCTGATCCCGACAGCCCACACCAGACGGGCGGCATCCGTCATGTCGCCCGCACCCTCTGATAGGCTTTTCTGCTTTCCGTGTCTCAAGGGATTTCCAACATGCACCGCTTTCTCTCGCGCCCACCGGCGCTGGTCGCCGCTCTGATCGCCGTCACGCTCGCTCTGGGTGCTTGCGGGCGGCAGGTTGAATCACCGGCCATGCCCGCCCCGTCGCGGGACACGGCCCCCGAGATGTCCGCCAAGATGATGGCGGGCGAGCGTTCGAGCGCCCAATTGGCTCCTTCGCCCGCTGCGGGTGGTGGCGAGGCCTTGTCGCAGCGCCACATCGCCGTGAGCCACGCGCTGGAGGTGGTGGTGCCCGCCGAGCAGATCACCGAGGCCTGGAAGGCCGTGGCCGACACCTGCGCCAAGCTCGATTGCGAGGTGGTGTCGTCGTCCGTGCGCAAGGAGCTGCGTGACCAGCCCGGCGGCGCCGAGCTGGAGATGCGCGTGAATCCGAAAGACGCGCCGCAGCTGCTGGGCCAGCTCGAAGGCGTGGGCCGCGTGGCCTCGCACAACACCAGCAGCGAAGACAAGACCGCGCAGGTGGTCGATGTCGAGGCGCACATCAAGAACCGCACCGAGTTCCGCGACAGCCTGCGCGCGCTGCTGCAGCAGCCGGGCGCCAACCGCAAGCTGTCGGACGTGCTGGAGATCCAGCAGACCCTGTCGCAGACCCAGGCCGAACTTGACAGCCACGCCACCCAGCTCAAGCTGCTGATGCAGCAGACCACGCGCCAGCACATGCAGGTGTCGTTCCGCCCCGAGGTCACGCTCACCGAAGGCCGCGCCGCCAACCCGATCTGGACCGCGCTGCGCGACGCCGGGCGCGTCATGTCGGACAGCGTGGCGAGTTTGATCACCCTGGTGGCTGCCTTCGTTCCCTGGCTGGTGGTGCTGGTGCCGCTGGTGTGGGCGCTGCGCTGGGCTTGGGCCTGGCGGGCACGCCGCCGGGCGCCGCCCGCCGCCTGATGTTGTCTTGAAAGAGGTTTCCCCATGTCCATTCCCACCCGTGTCCAGCTCATCGACGTCGGCCCGCGCGACGGCCTGCAGAACGAGAAGCAGCCGGTGCCTGCCGCGATCAAGATCGAGCTGGTGCACCGCTTGCAGGCCGCCGGCCTGACGGAGATTGAGGTCACGAGCTACGTGAGTCCGAAGTGGGTGCCGCAGATGGCCGACAACCACGAGGTGATGGCCGGCATCACGCGCCAGAGCGGTGTGCGCTACTCGGTGCTCACGCCCAACCTCAAGGGCTTCGAGGCGGCCCTGCTCGACCAGCCACACGAGATCGTGGTGTTCGGTGCGGCGAGCGAGGCGTTCAGCCAGAAGAACATCAACTGCTCCATCGCCGAAAGCATTGAACGCTTTGCGCCGGTGGTCGCCGCGGCCAAGGCGGCTGGCATCGCGGTGCGCGGCGCGATGAGCTGCACCGTGGGCTGCCCGTACGAAGGCGACATCGCTCCCGGGCGCGTGGCTTACCTCGCGGGGCTGATGAAGGGCATCGGCGTCGAGCGCGTGGACGTGGCCGACACCATCGGCGTGGGCACGCCGCGCAAGGTGCAGGCCGCCCTGGAGGCGACGCTCCAGCATTTCGCCATCGACGAGGTGTCAGGCCATTTCCACGACACCTACGGCCAGGCGCTGTCCAACACACTGGCCGCCCTGGAACTGGGCGTGTGGAATTTCCAGTCCTCCGTGGCCGGGCTGGGCGGCTGCCCGTACGCCAAGGGTGCGACCGGCAACGTGGCGACCGAAGACGTGGTCTACCTGCTGCACGGCATGGGCATTGAAACCGGCATCGATCTGGACAAGCTGGTGGATGCCGGCCAGTTCATCAGCGAACACCTGGGTCGCCCGAGCGGCTCGCGCGTGGCGCGCGCCCTGCTGGCGAAACGGGCCAGCGCTTGAAGTGAAACACCCCCGCCGCGCTTCGCGCGACCCCCTCAAAAGGGGGCGGCACTGGCCGTCCGGCAAAGCCGGCCCGGCGGTGCCCTTGGTTGCGGCGTTTTGTGCGGCGGGGTTGCGCTCTGGCTATGACGGGGCTCGGGGTCAGCTGTTCGTGGCCGACCAGGTGTGCACCTGGGTGCTGATGGCCCGCGTGATGCCGGGCAACTGGCTCACGACATACCGCGCCTGATCGACGTCATCAGGCTCTTGAGCCCAGCCTTGCAGACGGGCCTTGCCTTGCGACACCTCGACCGTGATGTCTTTGGCCTTGTCACCCATGGCGCTCACCAGGGCCTGCTGGGCGTTGGTGGCGGTGGTTGCATCGGCGGTTTGGGCCTGGATCGGTCCGGCCAGACTCAGGGCGATGGCGAAAGAGGCGAGTGAGGCGATAGGGGCTTTCATGATGAGGTTCCTTTCGTGAAGTGGCGCGCCATCACCGGGGGTGGTGGGCGCCGGTCCCGGG
>NZ_MUNZ01000047.1 GCF_002001205.1 Hydrogenophaga sp. A37 | reverse complement strand
CCCCAACCCGCCGCGAAGACCGCGCCCTGGAACCTGATTGGCGAAGGCGACGCCTGCACCAGGGAGGCGTCGTAGAGGTGACGTTGCACCGGCGACGACAGCACATCGTTGGCGAAGTTGATGCGGGAGGCCGCGTCGGACGGCCAGGCCTCGTCCGCTGAGGCGAAGTCCGGGTGGGCCAGCCGGATCATCATGCGGTAGTGATCGCGCAGCATCGCGGGTGGGGAGGCTGCCGTCAGGCCCAGCAGGGTGTAGTGGTCCGTGCCGGGGCGAAGCATCACGGTGCGCACAAAATACCGCGCCGCTCGCCGCGTTTCCAGCGCATGGGCCTCGCTGCCGGGCGACAGGCCATCCACGGTCCGGTCCGAAGCCAGCTGCAGCACGGTGCCCACCTGCTCGAACAGCAAGGCGGGCTCGCGCCGGGCCACCGCGTAGCGACCCGGCCTCTGCTCGAAATCCAGTAATGCCTCCTGCACGCGACATGGCAGTGGGTTCGCAGCGATGGGTGCTGGGGCGAGGACCATGGGATGTGCCTGGGGTGTGCCTGAAAGCGTCAGCGCTATGACGCCCGCGCGCCCTGTGTCCCCGTCAGCAGACTGGCCCCCGACTTGGTGGGCGGGTTGCCGTAGCCGTAGTAGGACTCGAAGGCATCGTCGTTCGTGTGCTCGGTGCGTGCATGGGTCAGCACCACGCCCATCGGTGCCAGCCCGGCGTTGCGCAGGCGCCGCAGGGCGTCCTTGATGCTCTTCTTCTTGGTGCTGGAGGCCTTCACGGTGAACACGATGTGCTGGACCTGGTTGCCCAGCACGATGGCATCTGCGATGCCCAGCAGCGGCGGCCCGTCAATGATCAGCTGGTTGAAGCCGAGCGTCTGTGCGTGGTCGAGCAAGCCCCTCAGCTTGGGCCCCATCAGCAGTTCCACCGGGTCCGGCGGCGTGGGCCCTGCCAGCAACACACCCAGGTTGGGCACCACGGTCTTCAGGATCAGGTCTTCGGCGGTCGCCTCGCCTGTCAGCAGGGTGGACAAGCCCCGTTCATTGGGCAGGCCCAGCGCCTTGTGGACCGACGCGAGGCGCATGTCGGCGTCGATCAGCAAGACCTTCTGGCCCAGTTGCGCAAAGTTGATCGCCAGCGCCAGGGCGGACGTGGTCTTGCCTTCGTTCTTGCCGCAGCTCGTGACCATGAGAAGTCGCGGTGCGCCTTCCGGGGTGGAGAACTGGAGCGCGGTGCGCATGGATCGGTAGGATTCCGAAAAACCGCTGCGGGGCTCCGAGTGGGCGAGCAAGCCCAGCGACTGCATGGCCAGGCCCCGGGGTTTTTTGGTGGCCGGAATCCAGCCCAGCAGCGGCAGGGCAAAGAGGCGTTCCACCTCGTCTTCGTGCTTGATCGAATCGTCCATCTGTTCCCGCAGAATCGCCGCCAGCACGCCGGCCAGCAGGCCGAGCATCAGCCCCACGGCGAGGTTGATCGCCGGGCGCGGTCTGAAGGGAAACAGCGCGGACTCCGCGGCGTCCACCACCGAGATGTTGTTGGTGTTCAGGCCCCCGGTCACGCTGACTTCTTTCAGCCGCTGCAACAGGCTGTCATAGACCTGCCGGTTGGTGTCGAGCTCGCGTTGCAGCAGGTTCAAATCGACGCTGCGGTCTTGCACCGTCAGCACCTCGTTGCGCGAGGCCGCCACGCGGGAACGCAGCAGCGATTCCTGCTTCCTCGCGGCATCGTACTGACCCTTGATCGAGGCCAGGATGGTCTGCACCTCGGCGTCGATGCGCTTTTGCAGTTCCCCGATCTGCGCCTTGGCCTGCAGCATGGCCGGGAATTCCGGCTTGAACACGGCCAGGTTCTTGGCGTACTCGGCTTCCAGCCGGGCGCGCTGTTCCTTGTAGGCCTGGATCGCCTGGTTCTCGAGCACCCCGGGGGCGCTCTCGGGCCGCATGCTCACCTCGTTGTACTGCGCCTCGGCCTTGATCCGGTCTTGCTCGGCCTTGGCCAGCGCGGCAGAGAAGTCGACGTAGTTCTGCGTGGTGGCGCTGGTCTGGTCGCCCAGGTTCAGGATTTCGTTGCGCTTGGCGTACTGGTTGATCACCCTTTCGCTCTGTTCCAGTTTGGCCTTGGTCAGCTGGATCTGTTCTTCGAGAAACTGCCGGGCATAGGCCGAGGTCTCCAGCTTGCGCTCCAGGTTCATCGCGATGAAGGTCTTTGCGATCTGGTTGGCGATGCGCGCCGCCAGCTCGCCGTCCTTGTTCACGACCTGCACCTCCACCAGCCGCGAGTTGCGCAGGGGCTCGACGTTGACCGAATCGTTGAAGGCGTTGATCGTGTCGTTGCGGCTGAGGCGGTCCACGTCCTTCACGGCAGGGGTGAACAGCTGGTTGAAGTTGCTGCGCAGCGTCTCGACGAAATCGAGACCGGTCTTGGACTCGGGGGCTGCCGGTGCCTCGGGCGCCGGCGCGGCGGAAGGGGTGTCACCCTGCCCCTGGCCATCGACCGGTTTGTACAGACCCATCTCGTCAACCACCCGCAGCGCCAGAGAACGGCTTTTGAGCAGTTCGATCTGTGTGCGCAGCAGCAACTGGTCGGACGCGGTGCCCTGGTCGAGTTCCACCTCGGTGTTGAATCCCACGACCTTCTGGGCGCTGCGGTCGATCTGGATCAGGGTGGTCGACCGGTACATCGGCGTGATGCGCAGGGTGTAGACCGAAGCGGCCGCCAGACAGAGCAGGGTGATGCCAGCGATCATCCATTTGTGTTTGGCGATGGCCCGGAAGATCTCTTTGAGATTGACATCGTCTCCGGGCGTGGCATCGGCTTCTTCACGCGCTTGTTGGTTGGCCTGCAGCATGCGCGCCTGCTGCAGGGTCAGCGCCGTGGTGTGCGGCGGGCCTTTGGGGGAGAGTGAGTTGGACGACATGGTGTGGGTGATCTAAGAGCGAAACCAGGAAGAATCAGCGTGACCGCAGGTGTGGTGCTGCCGCGCTGGACGAGGTCGGCCCCGGACCGGGCTGGAAAGACCAGGCAAGCCCTGAGAGGCTGAGCCATGGCGATGGCTCACAGGTCGAAAAGAGTGGGCTCTGCGTGTGCGCATGGCTGTTTACTCCTTGTTCACCGAAACGCTCCGGATGCTGTAGTTGCTGTGTTGGGTGGTGTCCGAATCAAAGGAAAAATGAAATCCGAACTTGCCCACGAACTGGGGGTCGTCGATGGACCAGCTCAAGGTGCTCCATTCGTTGTGGGACGGCAGCGTGTTCCAGCCCACGCTTTTCATGCCGCTGCGGCTTTCATATTTCAGCTTGAAGCCGGCCGCGCTCGCCGAATTGCGCCGCACCACAGCGGTGATGCGCACCGGCTGGCTGGTGTAGGACAGAAAATTCGGATCCACGGTGAACGCGGTGATGGCCCGCGGGCTCGCGTCCAGCGCCATCTCGCCGCCGACCTCCCGCAACACGGGGGGCTGCACGAGGTGCAGTCCCCGCTCGCCCGTCCAGCCGCCCGGTGCTTTGAGGTCGATGCTCTTGGCCCTGGAATGGTCGCCGTTCCAGGGGAACGGCCGGGCCCGGTTGGCAGTGGCCTGGGTGGTCCACGCCGTTTCCGTGGTGGGGAAAACGACCATGGTGGGGACCTCTGTCAGCGTCAGTGACGAGGCCGTGCGCACGCCGCCCGCCAAGGGGTCGATCACGCTGGCACCGGCCGGCAGGGTGATGTTTCGGTCGCTGCCCGGTCCCGCCCACGCGACCACCACCAAGCCTTGGGGGCCTTCAAACAGAAAGGCGTGGTGCAGCCCATTGAGCAACAGCCAGCCCCGGTAGCGCGGACGCTGGCCCAGATGAACAATCAGGGACTCCAGGGCGAGGTAGGCCGGGCGCTTTCTGCCGTTGGGGCCAATCAGGCCGAAGGGACCGGAGTCACCGTCGAGGGGCTCAAACCAGTGCACGCGGGCCGCCCCCTGGGCCAGGCCCATGGTGTAGATCTTCAAGAGCTGGCTGGCCTGCGCCCGCTCGTCGTTCTTGGCGTCCACGGGTTGGCCTATCTCGGTGAAGTACACCGGGACCTGGGCGCGCTCGGGATTGCGCGCCTGCAGCATCTTGCGAATGGTCGGCACGATGCTCATGTACTGGGCCTCGAAGCCCCGGGGGATCAGGTCCGCCGTTTCGTAGGGATGCACCGTGACGAAATCAAATTTGTCTTTGGCGCCGGAGAGCAGGGCCCGGTCCAGGTAGTTCAGGTTGACGCTCTGTGCGCTCAGCCCCACCTTCACGGACGGGTCCACGCCCTTGGCCGCGTCGTGCGCCAGGGCGACCATGCGTCCATAGACTTCGGGCGGCGTGTTCGGCGTGAAATTGGGCGGTTCATTCCAGATTTCCCAATGGCTGGTGATGCCTTTGAATGCCTGGACCCGTTCCCGGACGTATTGCTGCCACGCCTCGGGGTTGGCCGGATCGCGGTACTCAAGGATGCCGCTGAACTGAACGGCCCTGGCGCCCCCCTGCGGCAGCTGGGCGGCGTTCAGCGTGGGGCTGAACCCCCGGATCCAGCCCACGCCGGACGCGGCCATCGGCCCCATCCAGAGCGACAGCCGTTTCGAAGAAGCGTTGGACGGCGCGACGCCAAACGGGTTGTCGACGAGGGGTGCTGCTGGTCCCTGCGCTGCGCTGCCAGGAAGCGGCGCATCGCTCGCGCCAAAGGCCGGCCCGTGGGCACGGAGCGTGGCCAGGGACACGACCACCAGGGTGCCGGAGATCAGGATCGCAGGGAGGGGCTTGGTGCTGAACCGCTGGCGAAACGCGGACGGGACAAGGCCTCTGAAGGGACGGCGAATGTCAAAGCCGTTCATGGTCGAGACCACCATGGACGTGGCCCATGCCAAACCGGCACCCACCAGATCGGCCAGAAAGTCGAACCACGATGGTTGAAACTGGGGGTGCGACATCTGATAGATCTCGATGACCGCGCCCAGCAAGGCGGCCAGCATGAACGAAACGCCTTTGCCTGCCGGCAGGCCCTTTCTGAACACCCACCACGCGGCAAAAAAACAGAAAAAGTGGGCCAGCTTGTCCCAGTGGGCGTACCAGGGCCGGATGCTTTGCACCTGGGCCATGAAAAGGATGGCCAGAAAGAGACCCGCCGCCCTCACCGGAGGGCCGGTCAAGACCTTAGCGGTTGAGATGTTCGTGCGCATGGCGTTGCTGTTGTTGACCGATCAATGCACCCAGCTGATGCACCGATTGCAAAGACCGTTGGGCGAAGGCCCGGGAAGACAGGTCGGCTGAGGGGTTCAAACCCGGCAGCAGCATGTCCAGCACCGACGCCCCCGACGATTCGGCGATGTTGGCGATGGCCCCGGGCCGCTTCACTTCGCTCAAAAAAGCGCCGACCTTCTTGTCCCACTCGAGTGCCACAAAGGGTTTGTCGTAGGAAAACGCGGCAATGATGGCGTGAAGCCGGAAGGCCACGATGCCCGAACACGTGGCGATGAATTGGCAGAGATCGGTGGGCGACTGGATGCGGTCCGACGCATCGGAGAACCACGCCTGTGTTTCGGCGTCTTCACCGACGCTGCGGCTCAGTTGCTTCGCAAATGCGCGATCTTCCGGGCTGCCGTTGGTGAAGACGGCGACCTGAAACCCGCGCGCGCCGAGTTCGGCGAACAGGGTCAGGTAAAAATCGAAGAGCACCTGGTCGTCCATCGAAGACAGCCCGTGGTATTTGAGCTCGGACGGGCTCATCACCCCGACACCGATGCGGCGCACCCCGTCGGGCAACGGGGGGTTCTTCGCCTCGGGCGGCATGGCGAGCGCGGCGAAAACCCCCGGGTCCAGCACCGTGACGATGTCGCGCTTCGAGGGGCTCAGCGCTTGCTCGAGCAACCGGGCGGACCGCGCGTCCCGCACGGAAATGAACCTCAGGTCGCAGGCGTTGAGGGCCTCCAGAAACAACCTCCGGCCGGTGGGTGACCAGTCATCGGAGACGCCCACGCCATAGAGGTACACCGGCAGCCGCAGCCGGGCCGCTGCCATCAGGGCGCAGTGGATTTTCTTGGGGAAGTTCAGGTCCTGGTCCGCGAGCAGGTTGCCGCCGCCCAGGATGACCGCGTCCAGGCCCACCATCTTGCGGAGGTAGAAAGGCTTCAGCCGGAACTGGACCAGCAGGCTGAGGAAGAGCCGGGAAGCGAAGCCGAGAGCGAAGGTCGGCAACATCGCACGGATGGCGTTGAAGCGCTGTTTGGACTTCAAGCCCTGGGAGAAACTTTCCCGACCCGCCAGATCGATGAAGCGCGCCTCAATGGCTGCAGCCGAGGACGTCAGCCCGTACCGAAGGCACTCGGCGATCAGCCCGTCGCCCAGATTGGGGCTGTAGGCCACGTTCAGAATCCCTGCCTTGAGCTGTGTCATCTAGTGCACCCCCACGCGGCTGCGTTCGTCGAGCATGGCGCCGTACAGGGACAGCAACGAGTCTGCCCAGGTGCTGGTGGTGTTGGCCACCTCCCGCCAATGGGCATGACCGTTTTCGCTCATCGCCCGAACGAGTTCGTCGGAGCCGTTGAGGTCGGCCATGATCTGACCCAGTGTGTCCACCTCGCCCGGCGACACCGTCGTCCCGGCATGCATGCGGACGATGTCCGCCGCCACCGCGGAGCTCTTTGAAACCACCACCGGAATGCCACTGGCGATGGCTTCGATCGCGACCAGTCCGAAGGTTTCCCTGAGTCGGGACGGCATGATGACGGCGCGCGCATTGTGCAGGTGTTCGACGATGCCTTTGCGGTCTTGCCAGCCGGTGAACTCGACGTGGGGATATTGGGCCTTGAGCGGCTCCAGCAGCGGCCCGTCGCCGATGACCTTGGCCTTCACTTGCGCGAGATGCGCCGCGGCGAGAAAGGTGTCCACGCCTTTCTCGGGCACCAGCCGGCCGATGAACAGAAACGCCGCGTTGGACTCGGCCGGGATCCGGGTGCTGGTGAAAGGGACCACCGGATTGGGGATGGTGAACACGGTGTTGTCCAGGCTGCCGCTGCGAATGAAGTAGGGACGCATGGCATCGTGCGGGAGCGCGATCTTGAACTTGGAGTCCTTCAGGTTGAACCACTGGTTCTTGACGCCGTGCCTCGCCATGCGCCAGACCTTCTGCGCATAGCTGCGCTGGTCGCAGTTGGACAGCAGGCAGCGCACCTGGTTGGGCAGAAGCCCACATTCCTTCATCTGGGGGTAGTTGATGAAGGCCCCATTGGGACAGGCGGGGAAATAGTCGTGGGCATGCACCAGGGTGCGGTCTGACACCTTCTCGAGCGCCTGAAAAATCGAGGGCGAAAAAATCTTGCTCCAGCCATGCAGGTGGTAGATGGTGTAGGGCGTGTCGTGGGTGCCGATCCAGTTCGTCACGAATTGCTGTGCCACCGAGTTGTAGAGTCCATTGACCGCATTTTTCAGCGGCGTGGCGGGATTGATGGCCGAGCCATTGATGCCGAGGCATTGGATCTTTCGATCAGGAAACCCCGCGGCATGGCCGTGATCGCCGCAGATGAACGTCACGTGGACGCCCCGCGACGCCATCAGGTTGGCGTTCTCGATGGCCAGGGACGATGCGCCGCCCTTGGCAGACGAGAAGTCATTGAGGATGACCAGTCGCATGGTGCTCCGCATGGCGGTTTCGTTCATCATTTCGGGATTCTCTTGCGCTGCTTTACTTGAGGCCAATGACATTGGTCGGATGACACTGGCCGAGAAACAAATCTTTGATGGCCATGAAATTGCCTTTCAGCCGCCCGGTGTAGTCGCGGGATTGGTTTCGAAACAGGGCGTTCTTACCGTTGGACAGCATGTTGCGCAGCAGGGTTCGGCTGCCTTTCCTGACCGGGAGCGTCCTTTTTTTGATCAGGTACAGGGGGTTGGCGATCTGGGAGTAGCCGAACCGCACGCCACTGGTGCGTCCCGACGACGTGCCCATGTGCACGCCCTTGCATTCGGGGATGTGCCGCAGGGCGCCCTTCTGACTGGCCTTGACCGAATAGTCGACGTCTTCCAGCCAGCCGTAGTACGGGAGGTCTGGATCAAACCGGTCGGTGCCGGCCACCGTGCCCCGGTACGCCATGTTGCAGCCGTACAGATCGGGCACGTCGCGTCGGGGGCCGGACCAGGTGTGCACCATGGGCGGCAGGCGGGATTCGATGAAATCCAGCGCCTGTGATTCCGGAATCGGGTCGCCCGTGATGCCGTCCGCCAGCACCGTCCCACCCACGCCGACCAGCTGTGGATCGCCGAGGAGCGCGTCCTTGCAATGGGCGATCCAGTCGGGCGCCAGCCGGAAGTCGTCATCGAAAAAGACGACGAACCAGTTGCTGGGGTCTTGCCCCCGGGTCATGGATGACAGGAGGTCCAACCCGGCGTTGCGCTGCTTGGTGAGGCCCGCCTCCGAGAGCACCACCGAGACCGTTCCGGCCTGGTACCGGGGGTGGGTGTCCAGCCCGGCCACGTCAGCGGGTTCGCTGCCGACAAAAATGATGTGCTCGATCGGGCAGGTCTGCCCGTGGAGTGAGCTCAGAACCCCCTTCGCGATGGATGCTCTCCCCTTGGTGGCAATGACGACATAGGCATTCATGACGGTTCCTGAAGTCTGTGTATCAAATGAGGACGAAGACGAAGACGAAGACGAGACGGTGGATGGGCTCATCGATGGACGGACAGGAACCGCTGCAGGATGCCGTTCCGCCATGCAAACACCAGCAGCAGCGCCAGGGTGATCGAGTCCCCGATGATCCGCGCGTAGGCGGCCCCCATGGCCTGGTGGGTGTTGCCCATGAACACGAGTGAGCCGATGCCGATCGCCGAACCGGTGATGACCACGGCGGCCAGCGTGCGTTCTTTGTGCTGGGGGATGAACAGGTAGGCGCCCAGCACGATGATGGCGGCGTTGATGGGGAACACCACCGACAGCAGCTTCAGCAATTCGGCGGTGGCCTCGAACCCGGGGCCGAAGATCAGCGACACGATGGGCGAGGCGAACCAATGGCTGGTGGCGGCGCCCAGCGTGGCCACCAGCAGCAGCAGGGCACCGATCCTTCGGGACAGCTGGTACGCCCCGTCGCCGCCGGTCTTGAACAGGGCGGTGATCTTCGGGATGAAGATGTGGCCCATGGGCGTCATGATGCTGATCCCCGCCGCGACCAGCCGGTCCGCAGCGCCGTAGGCGCCCACCATGTCCGCGCTGGCGTACAGGCCCAGGAGGTAGGTCAATGCCGCCCCGACAAAAATCGCGTTGCTGATGTACAGGAACAGGTAACCCGAAGACCGGATCAGCTGCAGGCCCGCGCGCCACTGGATGAGCCGGTGGAGACTGAATTCACCGCGGCACGACCAGTAGGCGATGGCCGTGACCATGAGCGCGGACAGCAGCATCAGGAAGATCGCCAGATCGGCGTCCGTCGGCGAGCGCACCAGCGTCAGGATGAGCGACAGGTTGAACACGAACCCGATCACTTCGAGACGCACGGTGGTGCGGGGGCGGTGGGTGCCGGTGTAGTACCAGCCCAGGTTGAACGCCGAGACCACACCCATGGCCATGGCCGCGTAGGCGGCCCAGCGGTTGGCCAGCAAGATGGGCGACAGGTGGATGGCGATCAGCGCCCCCGGGATCACCAGCAGCGCGAGCCACAGCCGGGCGGTGAACTGCGCGCCAAAAATGTCGGCGTGGCCGGAGGACGACGCGATGGCGCGGGTGCCGGCCGGCGCAAGCCCCCAGCTGTTGAAGATCCAGGCGAGGTTCATCAGGGACAGCGCCGACAGCATCACGGCATACCCCTCCATGCCCAGGATCCGTCCATAGAACGGAATCAGCACCAGCAGGTAGATGTAGCGCAGGGAGTAGGCCGCGTAGACGAACGCGAAGTCCAGTGACGACCGGGTGGCGATCGGGTTGGCGCTCACTGGACCACCCTCCGTGCTGCGCACTGCGGGGCTGAGCGCCTTCGGAACGGCCGGGCGGCGCTCACTGGAGTACCTTCGCCCTGCGGGCTGCGGTGCGAGCTGGCTTGGGAACGGCCCGGCGCGGCGCTCATCTCGCCCCCTGTGGCAGGGCTTCCAGCTTCAGCTCGCTGGACCGCGCCGGGTACTTGGCGACCAGGCCCAGTTTGATCCCGAGCAGGTAGGCCAGGGCCAAGCCGAAGTCGGCCGTCGTGCCCACCAGAAGCAGGTTGACAAAGGGAGGGATGAAGGCAAAGACCAGCCCGTGCTGAAGGGACTTGAACCTGGGCGAGCGGTAGTAGTTCCAGCGACCCAACAAGGCCTTCAGCAGGAACGCCATGAAAAAGAGACCGCCGAGCACGCCGGTGTTGCTGAACAGGGCCGCCAGGAAGCTGGAGGTGCGGGTGCCCCCCACGCCCACACCCAGACCGTAGGTGTCTTGCAGGGCCTGCAGGCTGACGGTGGTCCACAGCGTCCGTTCTTCGTACGAGTGGGACTCTTTCTTGTACAGAATCATGTGGCTGAAGATGTCGGAGAGCTCACTCAGCAGCCTGGGCTGGAACGACAGGTAGATCGCCACGAGCGACAGCACGCAGCACCACAGCAGCGCGGTTTTCGTGAGCGGTGTCTTGCGAATGGCCACGTCGTTCCACAGCCAGTCCACGACCACCAGCACCATGAAGATGCCCACGCACACGATGGCGGCCGACGACGTGGAGAGCAGGGCCATCAGCACCAGAGCGAACACCAGACCGATGTTCTTGACGTAGCCCATCCGGTCTTTGTGAATCGCCAGGCGCAGGAAATAGAGCAGGGACAGAAAGAAGACGCACACCGCACCGTAGGAAGAGGCCTCCGGCGTCAGCCCCACGGTTCGTTTGTTGCCGAACACCTCGTTGGCCGAGAGCAGGGCATATGAAGCGGTTCTGAACGGCTCCAGCAGGGGGTCCAGATTGACAAAATTGCTGGCGTAGTCAAGAGCCCCCGTGATCACCGTGATGCTGGCGCCCCACCGGATGGGGCCGAGCAAATCGGCCATGTTGAAATTCTTGTGGGTCAGCCTGACGAAGCAGAACACGGCGAAGACCGAGATCGAGAGGTAGGTCAGCTGGGAAAAATTCTGGGTGGTGGGGTGAAGCAACTCTTCAACGATCATGTCCGACGACCGGATGGGAAAGATGGTCACTTCGCTTTCAAAGATCCGGGGCATCAACAGCGTCGCTGCACAAGCCACCATCCAGAAAGCCGAGAGGTACACCGTGCCGTTTTTCGACAGGGCAATGACCGCCAGCGCGCTGCGGTCCTCCCGGTTCAGCATCAGTCGGGTGGCGATGAGCAGGGCGATGATGGGCGTCGGTGTCAGGGTGAGGCCGCCGGTCAGTTCGGTGGGAATCACCGCCAGCGCGCCGAAGGGGATCGATCCAAAGAAGATGTTGAGACCGGTTTTGGGTTTGCCGATCAGCACCTGCGCCGCCAGCACCCAGAACAGTCCGATGACCAGGGCGTTCATGGTGTGAAGGGGGCGGTTGCGGCGGCCGTCTGGGTCGCGAGCGCGCGCTCCACGGCCTGAAGGAATCGGCGCTGGAAGATGGCCCGGTCGAAGCCCGCCGCGTGGTCGCGCAGCGTCTCCACATCAAACCGCTGCGGCCCGGCTTCAAACTCGTGGATCGCGGCTTTCAGCGCGCTGTTGCTCTGCTCGTCGAACAGGATGCCGGTCTTGCCGTGCACGATGGTGTCGAGCGCGCCGCCCTTGCCGTAGGCGATCACGGGGGCGCCACTCGCCATGGCCTCCACGGGCACGATGCCGAAATCTTCCAGGCCGGGGAACACCAGGGCCTTGCAGGTTTCGAGCTTCTCCTTGACGACGCTGAAGGCCTGCCGCCCCAGCAGTTGCACGTTGGGGCCGGCAATGGCCTTGAGGCGGTCAAGCAGCTCGCCCTCGCCGATCACCACCAGCGGCAACCCCAGCTGGTTGAACACCTCCACCACCATGTCGGCCCGCTTGTACGGCACGAGCTGGCCCAGGCAGAGATAGAAGTCGCCGCGCTCGCGGCGGTGGTCGAACGCCGTCACGTTCACCGGCGGGAAGACGACCTCGGCATCGCGCCGGTAGAACTTGCGGATGCGCGAGGCCACGAAGCTGGAGTTGGCGACGAAATGGTCCACACGGTCGGCCGAGGCCCGGTCCCAGACCCGCAACCAGTGCGCCACCCAGGGGAACAGCGTGCGCACGAGCCGGCCCGCGCCTTTGAGGTAGACGGGGTACATGTCCCACACGTAGCGCATGGGCGAGTGGCAGTAGCAGACGTGCAGCGCGTCCGGCCGGGTGATCACCCCCTTGGCCGGTCCCGACTCGCTGCTGATCACCAGGTCGTATTCGGAGAGATCGAGCTGCTCCAGCGCCACCGGCATCAGGGGCAGGTACTTCTGGTAGTGCCGCGCGGCGCCCGGCAAGCGGGCGATGAACGTGGTGATGATCCGGCCCTTGAACCGCTCACCCAGGGTCTGGCGCACCAGCGGTTCGTCGCAGACGTGCACAAACAGGTCGGCCTCGGGGTAGAGCTCGGCGATGGCGGCCACCACAGCCTCCCCGCCGCGGTTGCTGAGCCACCAGTAGTGAATGATGGCGACCTTCATGGGGTGATGGGCGCCCGCACCGGGGGTTCTGGCGATGTGGCCTGGCTCGCGGTGGCGCGCCCGTAGGTGTCTTCGAAACGCACGATGTCGTCTTCGCCCAGGTAGCTGCCCGACTGCACCTCGATCATTTCGAGTTCCATCTTGCCGGGGTTGTGCAGGCGGTGGAGCTCGCCCACCGGAATGTAGGTGGACTGGTTCTCCGAGAGCAGGAAGATGTCCTTGCCGCGCGTGACCTCGGCCGTGCCTTTGACCACGACCCAGTGTTCGGCGCGGTGGTGGTGCATCTGCAGGCTGAGGCTCGCGCCGGGCTTGACGCCGATGCGCTTGACCTGAAAACGTTCACCGAGGTCGATGCTGTCGTACCAGCCCCAGGGGCGGGCCACCTTGCGGTGGGTGATGGCCTCGGCGCATTGCTGGTCTTGCAAGCGGGTGACGATGTCCTTGACCTGCTCGACGCAGTCTTTGTGGGCCACGAGCAGGGCGTCGGGCGTGTCGATGATCAGCAGGTCTTGCGTGCCGAGCGCGACCACGGGGCGGTGGGGTGCGTGGATGAAGGTGTTGCGCGACTTGTGGGTCAGTCCGTGGCCATGCACGCGGTTGTCATCGGCGTCGGCCGGGGTGAGTTCGGCCACGGCGTTCCAGCTGCCCACGTCGTTCCATGCGCCCGGGTAGGGCACCACGGACACGTTGTCGTGGTGTTCCATGACGGCGTAGTCGATGCTCTGCGAACGGCAGGCGGCGAACTCGGGGGCCGTGGGGGTGATCCACTGCGGCG
>NZ_MUNZ01000080.1 GCF_002001205.1 Hydrogenophaga sp. A37 | reverse complement strand
GTGGGTGAGCTGGTGATCGTGCTGGGTCACTACGCTGAACGCATCGCCCCGCTGCTGCTGGGTGTTGAGGCGATGGTGATCCACCACCCCGATCCCGATGCGGGTCAGGCATCGTCCCTGCACCTGGGCCTGCAGACCCTGCGCGGCAAGACGAACGACGTGCTCGTGGCGCTGGCCGACCAGCCACTGATCACCGAGCAAGACATCCGCGACCTGGCCGAAGCGCACCGGCAGCGCCCACCCGGTACCCAGGTGACGCGCCCCTGGGTCGACGGCCAGCCCGGCAACCCGGTGGTGTTCAGCCGACAGGCGCGCGAACAGGTGTTGGCCAGCGAAGGCCAGCCTGGCGGCAAACAATGGCTGGCGGCGCACCCCGAGCTGGTGCACCGCTGGGTCAACCACAACACGCACTACCGCACCGACGTGGACAGCCCTGAAGACATCAAGCGACTGGCTGATCAGACCGGGCACCGGCTGAGCTGGCCGGCCGATCTGCGGCCGTAGCGGTCAGTCGAACCGCCAGTCGGCCCCCACGGCCTGCCCGACCTTCAGCACCAGGCCATCGCCTTCCAGCACGATGGCGTTCATGCCAAAGGTGATGGCGCCGTTCAGGCGCGGGTCGGCCCGGTAGGCCTGCAGCGCGTCGCTCACCGCGGGCGTCGAGGTCGCGCTGGCCGGGTCGATGTTGGGAATGGGACAGCGCGCGCAGGGCTTCACGTTCTCCAGCGCCGCCACACCGCCCTCCGCCTGCACGCGCCAGGCACCGATGCGGTCCTCGTCGTGGGACTCGACGCCCGACAACACGATGTTGGGCCGGAAACGCCGCAGGTCCACCGGCCCCTCGCCCGCGTTCGCCAGCCGCGCATTGAGTTCGTCCAGCGAGGCGGTGCTGGTCACCAGCACGCCAAAGCCGTCGGCAAACTGCGTCACCGACTCCCGGCCGCCGGTCCACTTCAGGCTGCACACCCGCTTCACCTCGGGGTCGAATCGCGCCAGGCGCAGGCGCTTCAGATCGGCGGGCGCCTCCGGCCCGAGAAAGTCGCTGAACCACTGGGCCGCCAGGTCGCCCATGTCCCAAGCCTCCACGGTGTCGTCCCAGACCCGCACGGTCAGCGGCGACTCGGCCGCGTCCAGCGCCAGGTGCAAGGCCAGCATGCCCGGCGCGCGCAGCACCAGTTGCCCCATGCGAAACGACGGCTGGATCAGCGCCATGCGGGGCAACTCGCGCTGGGTCACGAACTCACCCTCGGCGTCCACCACCATCCAGCTGCGATCCCATTCCAGCCCAGTGGGCGTGAGCACGGCCTGGTCCAGCGCCACGCCGGCGCAGGACTTGACGGGGTAGACCCAGAGCTGGTGGATGCGGGCCGAGACGTCGGCGGCGTTGAAATCAAAGGTCATGGCAGTGAGCAGAAGGGAGACAAGCGGGCGCGGGCAGGCGAAATTGTGACCTGCTCCTAAAATCCCCCCATGGCGATCACCCCCACCCCTGCGGCCGGCACCCGGCGATTCGATGTCTGCATCCGGGGCGCCGGCGTGGTGGGGCAGACGCTGGCGCTGCTGCTGGCGCGCGAGCGCCTGCGGGTGGCGCTGGTCGGCACACCGCGTCCGGCCCACGCCGGCACCGACGTGCGCGCCTACGCGCTCAACGCCGCCGCCCGCGAGCTGCTCACCTCGCTGCGCGCCTGGCCCGACGACGGCGACGCCGCCGACACCACGCCCAGCGTGACCCCGGTGAACCGCATGGCCGTGTGGGGCGACGACGGCGGCGAGCTGAACTTCTCCGCCGCCGACCAGCGCAGCGAGGCCCTGTCGTGGATCGTGGACGTGCCGGCGCTGGAGCGCCGCCTGGCCGACGCGGTGCGCTTCCAGGGCTCGGTCGAATGCCTGACCGAACCCGTTCCGGCGGCGCTGACGGTGGTCTGCGAAGGCAAACGCAGCAGCACCCGCGCCGAGCTCGGCTTGGAGTTCGAGGTCAAGCCCTACCCGCACAAAGCCATCGCGGCCCGCCTGCGCTGCGCCCAGCCCCACGGCGGCGTCGCGCGGCAGTGGTTTTCGCAGGGCGAGATCATGGCGCTGCTGCCGCTGGAAGGCGATACGGGGAACTCTGTGGCGTTGGTCTGGTCAGTCCCTGTTCAGCAGGCCGACACCTGGCTTGCGGCCGACGCCCAAGCGCTGGCCGAGGCGGTGCAGACCCGTTGCGGGCAGGCGCTGGGCGAGATGCAGCTGCAGGGGCCGGCCCAGGCCTGGCCCCTGGAACTGTCCCGCGCCCGCCGCTGGATCGCGCGCACGCCGCAGGGCAGCGTGGCGCTGGCCGGCGACGCGGCCCACGCCATGCACCCGCTGGCCGGGCAAGGTCTCAACGTCGGCCTGGCCGACGTTGCCGAGTTGGCGAAGGTGATCCATGAGCGCGAGTACTGGCGCGATCTGGGCGACCTGAAGCTGCTGCGGCGTTACGAGCGAGCGCGGCAGGCCGAGGTCGGCGCCATGGGCTGGCTGACCGACGGCCTGTTCGGCCTGTTCGGTCAGGCGGACAGCCGCGTGCAGGCGCTGCGCAACTGGGGCATGAGCGGTGTGGACCGCCTGGGACCGCTGAAACACTGGCTGGCCCGCCAGGCCATGGGGCAGGCAGGCTGATCCGCCCGCTGGGCTTTTTTTCAACTTTCGCGCCTCGGGCGTCAACATGAACCTCTTCAAAACCTCCCTGGTGGCACTGCTCACCACCCTGGCCCTCGGCGCTGCCGCGCAGGAAGCGACCATCCGCAAGAACCTCACCGAACGCCTGCCCAAGCTGCCGGCCATCGACGAGATCACCAAGACGCCGATGGACGGCCTGTACGAGGTGCGCATCAACCAGAGCGACATCTTCTACACCGACGCCAACGGCAACTTCCTGATCCAGGGCAACCTGATCGACACCAAGGCCCAGGAAGACCTGACGGAAAAGCGGCTCGCCAAGCTGACCGAGATCGACTTCAAGGACCTGCCCATGAAGGACGCTTTCACCATCGTGCGCGGCAACGGCAAGCGCAAGCTGGCGGTGTTCGAAGACCCCAACTGCGGCTACTGCAAGCGCTTCGAACGCGACCTGGCCAAGATCGACAACGTCACGGTGCACGTGTTCCTCTACCCCATCCTGAGCAAGGACTCGGCCGACAAGTCGCGCAACATCTGGTGCGCCAAAGACAAGGGCAAGGCCTTCCTCGACTGGATGGTCAAGGATGTCACGCCGCCCGCCGGCACCTGCGACACGTCTGCCGTGGCGCGCAATTTCGAGTTCGGCAAGAAGTCCCGCATCACCGGCACGCCCACCCTGATCTTCGCCAATGGCACGCGCGTGCCGGGCGCGGTCGACGCCGCCCGCATCGAGAAGCTGCTGGCCGAAGCCAAGCCCTGACACCAGCCCGCCTACCGATGACGACCGCCCTGCACGACCCCGACGACACCGCTCTCGCCACCACGCTGGGTCACGCCGGCCTCATTCCCTTCGTGCTGCTCGCCGCCCTGCTCTGGCTGGTGAACGCCGATCTGCTGCCCTGGGTCGCGATGGCGCTGGCCGCCTACGCGGCGCTCATCGCCTCGTTCCTCGGCGGCATTCACTGGGGCATTGGCTGGATGGCGGGCCATGTCGCCGCCGCGCGCGGCGACACCCCGCAGCACCGGCAGCGCAACCACTTCCTCTGGGGCTTCGTGCCCTCGCTGCTGGCCTGGCCCGGCCTGCTGATGCCAGCCTTCGCGGGACTGGCCTGGCTGGGCTTCGTGCTCGTCATCTGTTACCTCGCCGACCGCACGCTCTACGCCCGCGCCGGCCTTCAGGCCTGGCTCACGCTGCGCTTTCGCCTCTCGGCCATCGCGGCGCTGTGCTGCTTCATCGGCGCGGGGGCGCTGTGAGCACCGCCCCCCGCAAGACGGTGCGCCGCACCACCGCCACACAACAGCCCGCGCTGCGCTACCGAGTCGAGGTGCTGAGCCTCCAGGCGCACCTGTTCGCGGTCACGCTGGAGATCGACCGGCCCGCCGCGAAACAGCGGGTGACCCTGCCGGTGTGGATTCCGGGCAGCTACCTGGTGCGCGAGTTTTCGCAACACCTGCAGCGGCTGACCGCGAACCAGGGCGGCCAACCGCTGAGCGCACGGCAGCTGGACAAACACCGGTGGGAGATCGAAACCGACGGCCCGCAGACGCTGACCGTGCGCTGCGAGATCTACGCCTTCGACGCCTCGGTGCGCACCGCCTTCCTCGACAGCACGCGCGGCTTCTTCAACGCCACCAGCCTGTGCCTCATGGTGCCGGGCCGGGAAGACGAGCCGTGTAGCCTGGACATCGCACCCGGGCAAGCGCCCGCTGGTTGGCAGGTGGCCACCGGCTTGCGCGCCGATCAGGTGGCCGCGCAAGGCTTCGGCCGCTACATCGCCAACGGCTATGACGAACTCGCCGACGCCCCGGTCGAGATGGGCAACCACTGGCGTGGCGAATTCGTGGCCTGCGGCGTGCCACACCGCTTCGTGGTCAGTGGCGCGGGCGCCTGGTTCGATGGCCAGCGCCTGCTGGACGACACGCAACGCATCTGCGAAGAACAGATCCGCTTCTGGCACGGCGATGGCGCCCCGCCGTTTGCCGACTACCTCTTCATGCTGCACGCCAGCGCCGACGGTTACGGCGGTCTGGAGCACCGCAATTCCACGGCCCTGATCGCACAGCGCAGCGACCTGCCTAAGCTGAGCGACAGCCCCGACAAACCGCCCGCCCTGAAAGCCACCGACGGCTACACCACCCTGCTGGGTCTGATCAGCCACGAGTATTTCCACACCTGGAACGTCAAGCGCCTGCGCCCGGCCGAATACAAGCGTTACGACTACGCTCACGAAAACCACACCGAGCTGCTCTGGTTCTTCGAAGGCTTCACCAGCTACTACGACGACCTGTTCCTGCGCCGCGCGGGCCTGATCGACGACACCTGTTATCTGCAGCTGGTGAGCAAAACCATCAACCAGGTGCAGCAAAGCCCCGGCCGCCTGGTGCAAAGCGCGGCACAGGCCAGCTTCGACGCCTGGACCAAGTACTACCGCATCGGCGAGAACACGCCCAACGCCACGGTGAGCTACTACACCAAGGGCGCGCTGATCGCGATGTGTTTTGACCTGACGCTGCGCAGGGAAGGCCAGCACTCGCTCGACGACGTGATGCGCGCGCTGTGGCAACGCACCGGGGGCGGTCCCATGCGCGAAGCCGACGTGTCCATGGTGCTCAAGCGCCTGGGCGGCCGCAGCTTCGAGACCGAGCTGGGCGACTGGGTGCACGGCACCGATGCCCTGCCGCTGACCCGCCTGCTGGAGCAACAGGGCGCCAAGGTGCACCAGGAAAAAACCCCACTGGCCCAGCGGCTGGGCCTGCGGGTGTCCGAGAACGGTGGTCTGGTGCTCAAGAACGTGTTGCGCGGCGGTGCGGCCGAAGCGGCCGGCATGGCCGCGGGTGACGAGTGGCTGGGCATCGAGTTCGCGCCCGTGCGGCGCGGCGGCGAGGGGGAGGCCTGGCGCGTGCGCCGACTCGACGAGGTGGCGATGCTGCGCGGTCAGCGCACCCAGCTCACCGCCCTGGTCTCGCGCGACGGGCGCCTGCTGCGCTGCCCGCTTCGATGGCCGGGTGAAGAACAGGCCGTGCGCCTCTCGGTGGGCGATGCGCAGCGGCTGGCCCCTTGGCTGGCCAACGCCACTCCGGCACAGCCGTAGGCCAACCGACCTCTCACACCGTTTTCATGGCGCCGGGGCCGCGCCCCAGACGCATGACACGGTGCAGCCCAGGGCACCGCCGATCCAGCTGTGCCGGACGGCCAGTGCCGCCCCTGGGGGGTAGCGCGAAGCGCTGCGGGGGTCTCTATCTTCAGTGGGTCGGCAGACGCGGCACCACTTCCGTGTCGAAACGTTGCACCATGGCGGCGCCGCGGTGGCTTTTCAGGCCATCCCGGACACGCGGCAACTGGGCCTGCAGCTCGGCCACGTTCTTGCAAGCTTCCACGCGGAGGGCCAGCGCCTCGCCCGAGGGCCCCACATGGTCATTGATGAAACGCACCACCAGACGGCGGGCATCGGCAAAAAGGAGGGCCTGCGGCACCACGGTGGTCGGAATGGACGGCTCAGCGACAGGAACAACCGCCGCTCCGGGGGCGCTGGGTCGCTCAGTCTGAGATTGGGTTTCGCTGAGCGGCAGCGTTTCGCGAAAAGCTGCGCGCAGGTCGAGCGCAGCGATCCATCCGTGGGCCAGAAGCTGCTCCAACAATGCGACGCTCCCACCCAGTCCCGAGCCGAGCTTGTCCAGCTCGGACAGGCTGCGTTGGCCGTCGACCAGGATGAGCATGGAGCGCAGCCTGGGACCGAGTTCCGGGACCCGTCGTGCAAGCGCCTCCCGGCCCTTGTCGGTTTTGACAAACAAGGTGTTTTTTTCCATGAAACCCTAACTAGTTGGCTTGCACTGTATCAACAGCGCTCCCATTCGGATAGCTGGGTTTCACCCGTGGTCTTTCGTTTTACAGACCTCAAAGACGCGGTCGCGAGACCTGCCCCACCCCCTGAAACTCAGCGCGGCCGCTGGTCAATCACCCGCTTGGCCTTGCCCTGGCTGCGCTCCACGCCGCCCTCGGGTTTGAGCGCCACCTCGACGCTGCTGCCCACATAAACATTGACCTCTGCGGCTGGGTCGAGGGGGTCTCTCTGCCAAAGTAAACTTCTTGTTACCTCGAGAAAGAACCATATGTCACCCAAGCCCTCGTCGAATTGGCCTGTCTGGCTGCGCCAGCTTGCATTGGTCGCCAGCGCCGCGCTCTTGCTCAATGCCTGCGGGGGAGCCACCGACAGCACCGCCGCCAAGACCGAAGGCAACGCCACGACAGCCCCCAGCGAGTCGCTGCAACGCCAGGCCCAAGGCGCCGTCTTGAACACCCAAGAACTTGAAGATGCGCGCCTGGAAGCCGAGTCGATCTCGCCCGATACACCGCTCAGTGCTGAGCAGCCGGCCCCTTTGGCCGCCTTCAAGTCAGGCCTGGTCGCACAAAAAGCCAGCGCCTTGCTGCTGCCGGTCTACCGCTTTTACAACACCAGCACTGGCACCCATTTCTACACCAGCAGCCCCAGCGAGCGCGATTCTGTCATCGCCAACTTGCGTGCTTTCAGCTTCGAGGGCACGGCATTTTTTGCTGCCTCCAACGCTTCAGCCGGTTTGAAGCCGGTCTACCGCTTCCTCAACACGCAAAACGGCGTTCACTTCTACACCATCAGCGAGAACGAGCGCGCGGCTATTGAAACCAGCTTGCCTCAGTACAAGCTGGAGGGTGTGGCCTTTTACGCCAGCCAAGTGGCGGGCGCTGGCTTCAAGCCGCTCTACCGCTTCTTCCAACCCCGAGCGGGCACCCATTTCTACACCGCCAGCGAAACCGAGCGAAAGCAAGTGCAAGACACGCAGAGCAACACCTACAGCCCCGAGGGGGTGGGCTACTACGTGTTGGACGACAGCTTCAGCGTTGCCGCACCGCGGATTTTTGTCGCCACTGACGGCAGCACCGGCTATGAGCTATGGTCCACCGATGGCACCCAGGCAGGCACGGCGTTGATCAAGGACATCTTTCCCGGTTTGCCAAGCAGCTACCTCTCTGAGTTCACACGACTCAACGGCGCATACATCTTCTCGGCCACCGACAGCATTCATGGCCGCGAGCTTTGGAAAACCGACGGTACCGCCGCCGGTACGGTCATTCTGAAGGACATCAACCCCGGCGTTCCATACAGCTTCCCCGGAGGGTTCTCGTTGCTCAATGGCGCACTGTACTTTCGGGCAAACGATGGCATCCACGGTGAAGAACTGTGGAAGACCGACGGCACAGAAGCCGGCACAGTGATGGTCGAAGACGCAAGGCCGGGCGGAGCAGGTAGCTACCCCACTGAGATCACGGTTTTCAACGGCGCGCTGTACTACCAGGCTTACGACGACGCCCACGGCTTCGAGCTGTGGAAAACCGATGGCACCGCAGCCGGCACGGTGCTCGTCAAGGACATCAACCCCGGAGCGGTGGGCAGCTCTCCAGTCGACTTCCACGTGTTCAACGGCGCCCTGTACTTCAAGGCCCACAACGGCAGCAACGGCTATGAGCTGTGGAAAACCGATGGCACCGAAGCCGGTACGGTGTTGATCAAAGACATCAACCCTGGAGCGGACGGTAGCCACCCAGCTGACTTGACGGTGTTCAATGGCGCCTTGTACTTCACGGCCTTCCAAAGCACCGATGACGTTGAGCTTTGGAGGACCGATGGAACCGAAACCGGTACGGTGATGGTCAAGGACATCAACCCAGGATTATCGAGAAACGCGCCCACCGACCCCACGGTGTTCAACGGTGCGCTTTACTTCATGGCCGACGACGGCAGCAACGGCTATGAGTTGTGGAAAACCGATGGCACCGAAGCCGGCACGGTATTGGTCAAAGACATCAACCCAGGTTCGGCGGGCAGCTACCGCACGGCGTTTGCGTATTACATCGGGGAGCAACCTGAGTTCACGGCATTCAAAGACGCGTTGTACTTCGCGGCCAACATGGGCAACGGCTACGAGCTGTGGAAATCCGATGGCACAGCGGTCGGCACGGTGATGGTCAAGGACATCAATTCAGGTACCAACAGCAGTTCGCCCCACGGGTTCGCGCTGTTCAATGGCGCACTGCTCTTTTCCGCCAACAATGGCATCAACGGTGTGGAATTGTGGTCAACCGATGGCACGCAAGCGGGGACGGCAATGATCAAGGACATCAACCCAACGGGGCACTCGGAGGCCTACCTTGGCTGGATGAAATAGGCAAAAACCGAGGAGTGTCGCGCCAAGGCCTTCTCACGCTTCCCCCAAGCCCTCCATAAGGCAGCTCGCTGAGAGCGATTCATGTTTGGCCTCGCTGACTGCCCGTGCTACCGAGGTTTCGAGATAAGAAACCAGGAGCTTCCTCCATAACCGCCTCAGCAAGAACGTTCTTGCCGAACTTGCAGCGACCCATGCCATGCCTCCCTCCCTCGCATTTCACCGGCTGCGCAAATCCATCACCCGTTTGGCCTTGCCCTGGCTGCGCTCCACGCCGCCCTCGGGTTTGAGCGCCACCTCGACGCTGCTGCCCACATAAACCTTCACCTCGTGGCGCAGCAGCTCGGCGGCGGCGCGCGCTTCGATGCTGTCGGGCGAGAGGCCTGGGCGCGTCTCCACCACCACGGTCAGGTTGTCCATGTGCCCCTCGCGCGTGAGCACGCACTGGTAATGCGCGGTCAATTCCGGGCGTCTCAGGATCAGCTCCTCGATCTGCGTCGGGAACACGTTGACGCCGCGCACGATCATCATGTCGTCGCTGCGGCCGGTGATCTTTTCCATGCGGCGCATGGTGCGCGCCGTGCCCGGCAGCAGGCGCGTGAGGTCGCGCGTGCGGTAGCGGATGATGGGCAGCGCCTCCTTGGTCAGGCTGGTGAACACCAGCTCGCCCATCTCGCCGTCGGCCACCGGCTCGCCGGTTTCGGGGTGAATGATCTCGGGGTAGAAGTGGTCTTCCCAGATGGTCGGTCCGTCCTTGGTCTCGATGCACTCGTTGGCCACGCCCGGGCCCATCACTTCCGACAGGCCATAGATGTCCACCGCGTCGAGGCCCATGCGCTGCTCGATCGCCAACCGCATGTCGTTGGTCCAGGGCTCGGCGCCAAAGATGCCGATGCGCAGGCTGCTCTCACGCGGGTCGATGCCCTGCCGCTGGAACTCGTCTGCAATGGCCAGCATGTAGCTGGGCGTGACCATGATGATGTCGGGCCGGAAATCCTGAATCAGCTGCACCTGACGCTCGGTCTGGCCGCCGCCGAAAGGCACCACGGTCAGACCCAGTTTCTCGGCGCCATAGTGCGCGCCCAGGCCGCCGGTGAACAGGCCGTAGCCGTAGCTCACATGCACCATGTCGCCCGGCCGCGCGCCGCTGGCGCGGATGCTGCGCGCCACCACGGTGGACCAGGTGTGAATGTCCTTCAGCGTGTAGCCGACCACGGTCGGTTTGCCGGTGGTACCGCTGCTGGCGTGGATGCGCGCGCATTTCTCTCGCGGCACGGCGAACATGCCGAAGGGATAGCTGTCGCGCAGGTCTTTCTTGGTGGTGAAGGGGAACTTCACCAGGTCGGCGAGCGAACGGCAGTCGTCCGGGTGCACATCCGCTTCGTCGAACTTGGCCTTATAGACCGGCGAGTTGGCGTAGGCGTGGCGCAGCGTGGCCTGCAGGCGCTTGAGCTGCAGCGCGCGCAACTCGTCGATGCTGGCCTTCTCGATGGGTTCGAGCGGGAAGTGGTTCATGCCCCCACCTCTTCCGGAAAAATTTGGCCCGGGATGACGGCGCTCTTGCCTCTGAACATCGCGATCACCTCGCCCTTCTGATTGCTGACCTTCATGTCGTAGATGCCGTGCCGGCCCTGCAGCGTCTGCTCCACGCCTTCGCAGGTGAGCACGTCACCCTCGTGGCCCGGCCTCAGGAACTCGATGCTGCAGCCGGCCGCCACCGCGTTCTTGTTGTGGCTGTTGCAGGCGTAGGCGAAGGTGGTGTCGGCCAGCGTGAAGATGAAGCCGCCGTGGCAGATCTGGTGGCCATTGAGGTGCAGCGGCTTGACGGCCATGCGCAGCACGGCGCGGCCCGGCGCCACGCTGACGATTTCAATGCCCATGGTTTCGCGCGCCGCCACGTCTGCCGCAAACATCGACTCGCCGACCTTTGTCGCTCGCTCTTCAGGACTCATCATTCCCCCTTGAACTGCGGTGCGCGCTTCTGGCGGAATGCCATCACGCCTTCGATGTAGTCGTGTGTCGCGCCCAGCGCCGACTGCGTGTCGCGCTCCACATCGAGCTGCTGGTTGAGCGTGCGCGTGCCGGCGTCGCGCAGCAGGGCGCGCGTGGCGACCAGCGCTTTGGTCGGCATCACGGCCAGCTTTTCGGCCAGGGCCAGCGCGGCGGCGAGCGGGTCGTCCTGCACGTCCCAGATCATTCCCCACTCTTTCGCCTGTGCGGCGGGCAGCTTGTCGCCCGTCATGGCGAGCGCCATCGCGCGCGCCAGGCCCAACCGCTCGGCCAGGAACCAGCTGCCGCCCGCATCGGGGATCAGGCCGATCTTGCTGAAGGCCTGGATGAAGCTCGCGCCCGGCGCGGCAATGGCGATGTCGCAGGTCATGGCCAGCGAGGCGCCCGCGCCCGCAGCCACGCCGTTGACGGCGGCGATCACCGGAAAACGCAGCGACTGGATGCGCCGCGCCGTGGGGTTGAAGGCCTGGTCAATCACGGGGCCGGGGTCGGCGCGTTGCACCAGATCGGGGCCGGGCTCGAAGTCGAACTCGGCCAGATCGGCGCCGGCGCAGAAACCGCGGCCGGCGCCGGTGATGACCATGGCCCGGATCACCGGGTTGGCCTCCGCCTGGTCCAGCGCGGCCCACAGATCGTGGTGCATCTGGCGCGTGAAGCTGTTGAGGGCGTCGGGGCGGTTGAGCGTGAGCAGGGCAACGGCGCCGCGCTCTTCATACAGGACGGTGCTGCCCGCAGCGTATGCGTTCATGGGGGCTGTCTCCTGCCGCAGCTGCGCGGCGCCTTGGGTTGAATGGGTCCAACAATCTAACATTAGCCGACCTATCGGTCGGCTAATGTTTTCCCTGGGGTGCTGTCTCGCTGGGGTGCCCGCTATAGTTGACGTTTACGTCAATCCCGACCGATCCAACCGAGGACACCCCATGAGCGAAGCCGCCGCCCCCGAATTCATCACCGTGCGCACCGAAGGTCGTGTGGGCATCGTCACGCTGAACCGCCCCAAGCAGCTCAACGCGCTGAACGATCAGCTCATGACCGAGCTGGGCACCGCGCTCAAGGCCTTTGACGGCGACGACGGCATCGGCTGCATGATCGTCACTGGCAGCGAAAAAGCCTTCGCCGCTGGCGCCGACATCGGCGCCATGGCCACCTACACGTTTGCCAACGTCTACAAGGGCGACTACATCACCCGCAACTGGGAAACCATCCGCAGCGTGCGCAAGCCCGTGATCGCTGCGGTGAGCGGCTTCGCGCTGGGCGGCGGCTGCGAGCTGGCCATGATGTGCGACTTCATCATCGCCGCCGACAACGCGAAGTTCGGCCAGCCCGAGATCAAGCTCGGCATCATCCCCGGCGCCGGTGGCACGCAGCGCCTGCCGCGCGCAGTGGGCAAATCCAAGGCCATGGACCTGGTGCTCACCGGCCGCATGATGGACGCCACCGAAGCCGAACGCGCCGGGCTGGTGAGTCGCGTGGTGCCGCTGGACAAGCTGATGGACGAAACCCTGGGCGCCGCGCTCATGATCTGCGAATACTCGCAGCTGAGCGTGATGGCGGCCAAGGAGTCGGTGAACCGGGCGTTTGAAGGTGGCTTGGCCGACGGCGTGATGTTCGAGCGCCGGATGTTCCACGCGCTGTTCGCCACGGAAGACCAGAAAGAAGGCATGGACGCGTTCGTGAACAAACGCAAGGCGGTGTTCAAGCACGCCTGATTGGATGGGATGGGGCTTGAACGCCAATCAAAAGTTTGGCTATAATCCTGGGCTTCGGCGATATAGCTCAGTTGGTTAGAGCGCAGCATTCATAATGCTGATGTCGGTGGTTCAAGTCCACCTATCGCCACCAAAACACACCAAAAAGCGGGTCCGGCAACGGCACCCGCTTTTTTGTTGCCCGCTCCCTTCGAACGCTCGCCATGGCCATCAAATCCACCATCTTCAAGGCGAACCTGCAGATCGCCGACATCGACCACGGCTACTACGCAGACCACGCGCTCACCCTGGCCCGCCACCCCAGCGAGACCGACGAACGCATGATGGTCCGGCTGGTCGCGATGGCCATCCACGCGCACGAGCTGCAGGACACCTGCAAGGGCGACGGCACGCTGGCGTTCGGCGCAGGCCTGTCGGACCCAGACGACCCGGACGTCTCGCTGACCGATTTCACCGGCCGCAAGCGGATCTGGATCGAGGTCGGCCAACCCGAAGACAAACCGGTGTCCAAGGCCTGCAGCAAGGCCGACGCGGTGATCCTCTACGCCTTCGGCTCGGCGGCCGACGTGTGGTGGCGCGGCATCGAGACCAAGCTGACACGGCTGGAGAAGCTGCAGGTCTGGCGCCTCCCCACCGAGGTGGCGCCCGCGCTGGCGGCCATGGCCGAGCGCAGCATGCAGCTGCAGGCCACGGTGCAGGAAGGCGCGCTCACCTTGAGCAGCACGCTGGGCAGCGTGCACATCGAGCCGATCCGCTGGAAGTGACGCCCCGCACCGCCGGTGTCGCGTGAGACAATCCGGCGCTCACCGCCACCCC
>NZ_MUNZ01000134.1 GCF_002001205.1 Hydrogenophaga sp. A37 | reverse complement strand
CCCCCGGAAAGTCGCGAGGTTTCCACCCACCAGCCGCCCAGCACAAACAGCAGCGTGACCGCGGTGTTGACCTCAAAAAAGTGGCGGGGAAACATGGCGCCTGGCACCCAGAAACTCCAGGTCAGGCCCCAGGCCAGAGCGAGCGCCGCATTGACCGCCACCAGCAACAGAAGCACCGTGAGGCCAAACGCCAGCAGCAGCTTGAGCGTCTGCCCGCGCGCCTCGCGTTGGGACTCAAAGATCAGCACGGCGGTTCACACACGAGACAACGGCGACAGGCTCACCCGGAGTGCGTGCCCCGCCCAGCGCACGCCGGAGATCCGGCTCCGCCGGTCCAAGGGCGTGGTCCCCCTGGGGGGAAGCCGCGAAGCGGCGCAGGGGGGAGGGATCTGCATCAGAAAACAACCTTCACCGCCGCACGTTCGGCTTCGTTCTGGGTGGACTGCAGCATCGGCTGCGGCTGAAAGTTGAACAGCCGCGCCACGATCAGCGCTGGGAACTGGGCCGCCGCGTCGTTGAATTCGAGCACGTGGTCGTTGTAGGCCTGGCGCGCGAAACCGATGCGATTTTCGGTGCTGGAGAGTTCCTCGCTCAGCTCACGCATGGTCTGGTCGGCCTTCAGGTCGGGATAGGCCTCGGCCACCGCAAACAACCTGCCCAAGGCGCCACCGAGCACCTGCTCGGCACCGGCCAGCGCGCCGATGGCGCCGGCGTTCAACGGGCTCGCCGCCGCCGACTGCTCGGCACTGCGTGCCTGGTTGCGGGCCGCGATCACGGCCTCCAGGGTCTGCGCTTCATGGGCCAGGTACTTGCGTGCGACCTCGACCAGGTTGGGAATCAGGTCGTACCGGCGCTTGAGCTGCACATCGATCTGGCCAAAGGCATTGGCGATCGCATTTTTGAGGCGGGTCAACCGGTTGAACGCCCCCACGGCCCAAAACACCAGCACCAAAACCACCGCGAGCAGGATCCACGAGACAGCCGACATATTGAGATCTCCGTTGGGATTGACGCCAGCCAGCACCCGGCGAGCGCTGGGCAATATACCGCAGCCCCTCTGCGGCATGCCACACGCGCGCCGACCGCCCCCAGAAAAAAAGCCCCCGACCTGACGGCCGGGGGCTTTTGGAGGGACGGGCGGTGAGGCTTTACTCGGCCGCGTCGCTCGTGCTGGACGCATCGGCTTGGTCGGCCGCGAGCGAGACGGCGTCGGCTTCGGCGATGGCACGGCGTTCTTCGTCGTCCATCTTTTCCTTGACCTTGCGCGCTTCGTGGTAGGCCATGCCGGTACCGGCCGGGATCAGGCGACCCACGATCACGTTTTCCTTCAAGCCACGCAGCTCGTCGCGCTTGCCCATGATGGCCGCTTCGGTCAACACGCGGGTGGTTTCCTGGAAGGAAGCCGCCGAGATGAAGGAGTCGGTGGACAACGAGGCCTTGGTGATGCCCAGCAACACGTTGGTGTAAGTCGGCGCGATCTTGCCTTCAGCGTGCAATGCATCGATGGTGTTCAGGATCTCCGAGCGCTCGACCTGTTCGCCAGCGATGTACGACGAATCGCCCACGCTGTCGACAATCACGCGACGCAGCATCTGGCGAACGATCACCTCAATGTGCTTGTCGTTGATCTTCACACCCTGCAGGCGGTAAACGTCCTGCACCTCGTCCACGATGTAGCGCGACAGCTCTTCGATGCCCAGCAGGCGCAGGATGTCCTGCGGGTCGGCCGGGCCGTCCACCACGCTCTCGCCCTTGTTGACCACCTGGCCTTCGTGCACCAGGATGTTCTTTTCCTTGGGGATGAGCTCGTCCCAGATCTTGCCTTCAGGATCGGTGATCTGCAGGCGGACCTTGCCCTTGGTTTCCTTGCCAAACGACACGGTGCCGGTCATCTCGGCCAGCATGCCCTTGTCCTTCGGGCTGCGGGCTTCGAACAGCTCAGCCACCCGCGGCAGACCGCCGGTGATGTCGCGCGTCTTCTGGCCTTCGACCGGGATGCGGGCGAGCACGTGGCCCGGGCCGACGTCCTGACCGTCGCGCACTTCCAGCAGCGCGCCGATCTGGAAGCCCACCGTCACCGAGTGGTCGGTGCCAGGGATCTTCACTTCGTTGCCCTGGGCATCGAGCAGCTTGACCAGCGGACGAACCACCTTGGCCGAACCGCGGTGCTTCGGATCGATCACCACCAGCGAGGACAGACCGGTCACGTCGTTGACCTGCTTGGCCACCGTCAGACCTTCTTCCACGTTCTCGAACTTCACCTGACCGGCGAATTCCGTGATGATGGGTCGGGTCAGCGGGTCCCAGTTGGCGAGGATGGCGCCGGCCTTGATGACCTGGTCCGCCTTGACCGCCAGGATGGCGCCGTAAGGCACCTTGTGGCGCTCGCGCTCACGGCTGTGTTCGTCGTGAATGATGATTTCGCCGGAACGCGCGATCACCACCAACTCGCCCTTGCTGTTGGTCACATAACGCATCGTGGCGTTGAAGCCGATCGAACCGCTGGACTTGGCTTCCACGCTGGAGGCCACGGCCGCACGCGACGCCGCACCACCGATGTGGAAGGTGCGCATGGTCAGCTGCGTGCCGGGTTCGCCGATGGACTGGGCAGCGATCACACCGACGGCTTCGCCGATGTTGACCAGACCACCACGACCCAGGTCGCGTCCGTAGCACTTGGCGCAGATGCCGAAGCGGGTTTCACAGGTCAGCGCCGTGCGCACCTTGACTTCGTCCACGCCGATGACTTCCAGCTCGTCGAGCATGTCTTCGTCCAGCAGCGTGCCGGCCGGCAGCAAGGTCGCGCGGGTCTCGGGATGCACCACCTCTTCGGCGACGGTACGGCCCAGGATACGGTCGCGCAGCGACTCGATCACTTCACCGCCTTCGACGATGGCGCGCATCACCGTGCCGTTGCTCGTGCCGCAATCCTGGCTGTTGACCACCAGATCCTGCGTCACGTCGACCAGACGGCGGGTCAGGTAACCCGAGTTGGCCGTCTTCAGCGCCGTGTCGGCCAGACCTTTTCGGGCGCCGTGGGTGGAGATGAAGTACTGCAACACGTTCAGACCTTCACGGAAGTTCGCCGTGATGGGGGTCTCGATGATGGAGCCGTCGGGCTTGGCCATCAGGCCGCGCATGCCGGCCAGCTGGCGGATCTGCGCGGCGGAACCGCGCGCACCCGAGTCGGCCATCATGTAGATGGAGTTGAACGACTCCTGGTCCACTTCCTTGCCGTGGCGGTCGATGGTCTTCTGTTTGGCCAGCTGAGCCATCATGACCTTGGAGATCTCGTCGCCGGCCTTGCCCCAGATGTCCACAACCTTGTTGTAGCGCTCGCCGGCGGTCACCAGACCCGAGGCGTACTGCTGGGCGATTTCTTTCACTTCCTTCTCGGCGCGATCGATGATGGCCGGCTTCTCCTTGGGCACCAACATGTCGTCCACGCAGATGGAGATACCAGCGCGCGTGGCCAGGCGGAAACCGTTCTGCAGCAGCTTGTCGGCGAACACCACCGTCTCTTTCAGACCGCACTTGCGGAAAGAGACGTTGATCAGCTTGGAGATCTCCTTCTTCTTCAGCGCCTTGTTCAGCGCTTCAAACGGAAGGCCCTTGGGCAGGATTTCCGACAGCAGGGCACGACCCACCGTCGTCTCCACCAGCGAGGTGCTGGTCACGAATTCGCCGGTTTCCTTGTTCTTGGTCGATTCGGTCAGGCGCACGCTGATCTTGGCAGTGATTTCCACCACGCCGTTGTCCAGCGCGCGCTGCAGCTCCAGCAAGTCGGCAAAGATCATGCCTTCGCCCTTGCCGTTGATGCGCTCGCGGGTCGCGTAGTACAGACCCAGCACCACGTCTTGCGACGGCACGATGGAGGGCTCGCCGTTGGCCGGGAACAGGATGTTGTTCGAGGCCAGCATCAGCGTGCGGGCTTCGATCTGGGCTTCCACCGACAGCGGCACGTGAACGGCCATCTGGTCACCGTCGAAGTCGGCGTTGAAGGCCGCGCAAACGAGGGGGTGCAGCTGGATCGCCTTGCCTTCGATCAGGATGGGCTCAAACGCCTGGATGCCCAGGCGGTGCAGCGTGGGTGCGCGGTTCAGCATCACCGGATGCTCTTTGATCACCTCTTCCAAGATGTCCCAGACCACCGGCGTGCCGCTCTCAACTTCCTTCTTCGCGGCCTTGATGGTGGTCGCGATGCCGCGCTGCTCCAGCTGGGCGAAGATAAACGGCTTGAACAGCTCCAGGGCCATCAACTTGGGCAGGCCGCACTGGTGCAGCTTGAGCGTTGGGCCGACCACGATGACCGAACGGCCCGAGTAGTCGACGCGCTTGCCCAGCAAGTTCTGGCGGAAGCGACCGCTCTTGCCCTTGATCATGTCGGCCAGCGACTTCAGGGCGCGCTTGTTGGCGCCCGTCATGGCCTTGCCACGGCGGCCGTTGTCCAACAGCGAGTCCACGGCTTCCTGCAGCATGCGCTTTTCGTTGCGCGCGATGATCTCGGGCGCCTTGAGTTCGAGCAGGCGGCGCAGGCGGCTGTTGCGGTTGATGACGCGACGGTACAGGTCGTTCAGGTCGGAGGTCGCGAAGCGGCCGCCGTCCAGGGGCACCAGCGGACGCAGGTCCGGCGGCAGCACGGGCAGCACGTCCAGCACCATCCACTCGGGCTTGATGCCCGACTTCTTGAAGGCTTCCAACACCTTCAGGCGTTTGGCGTTCTTCTTGATCTTGAGTTCGGAGCCAGTCAGGTCGTTGCGCAGCTTCTCGATCTCGATGTCGAGGTCGATGGCCTGCAGCAGTTCCTTGATGCCTTCGGCGCCCATCTTGGCGATGAACTCATCGCCGTATTCCTTGCGCTTGGCGTCGTAGTCGTCCTCGGACATGATCGCGAATTTCTTCAGCGGGGTCATGCCCGGATCGACGATCACATAGGCTTCGAAGTACAGCACGCGCTCGATGTCGCGCAGCGTCATGTCCAGGATCAGGCCCAGGCGCGACGGCAGCGACTTCAGGAACCAGATGTGGGCGCAGGGCGCGGCCAGATCAATGTGGCCCATGCGCTCGCGGCGCACCTTGGTCTGCGTGACTTCAACGCCGCACTTCTCGCAGATCACACCGCGGTGCTTCAGGCGCTTGTACTTGCCGCACAGGCATTCGTAGTCCTTGATGGGACCAAAAATCTTGGCGCAAAACAGGCCGTCGCGTTCGGGCTTGAACGTGCGGTAGTTGATGGTCTCGGGCTTCTTGACTTCGCCGAAAGACCACGAGCGGATTTTTTCCGGCGAAGCCAGACCGATGCGGATGGCATCGAAATGCTCGTCGGGCGTGAACTGCTTGAACAGGTCGAGTAATGATTTCATGGGTTCAATCCTTGTCTTGCCGGCGAATTAGGAGCGTTCGAGTTCGATGTCGATACCGAGCGAGCGAATTTCCTTGACCAGCACGTTGAACGACTCGGGCATGCCCGCTTCGATCGAGTGCTCGCCCTTGACGATGCTTTCGTACACCTTGGTGCGGCCCTGCACGTCGTCGGACTTGACGGTGAGCATTTCCTGCAGGATGTACGAAGCGCCGTAGGCTTCCAGCGCCCACACCTCCATCTCGCCGAAACGCTGGCCACCGAACTGCGCCTTGCCGCCCAGCGGCTGCTGAGTGACCAGGGAGTACGGGCCGGTCGAACGGGCGTGCATCTTGTCGTCCACCAAGTGGTGCAGCTTCAGGTAGTGCATGTAGCCCACCGTGGTCCTTCGCTCGAAAGCGTCACCCGTGCGGCCGTCGTACAGCTGCGCCTGGGTGCGGGTTTCGGTCAGGCCCTTGGCCTTGGCGACGTCTTCCGGGTAGGCCAGCTGGAGCATGTCCATGATTTCCTTTTCGGAAGCGCCATCGAACACCGGAGAGGCAAACGGCACACCGCGGGTCAGTTCCTGCGCCATGTCGCGCAACTCGGCGTCGCTCATCAACGCCAGGTCTTCCTTGCGACCGGTGGTGTTGTAGATCTGCTCCAGGAAACCACGCACTTCGCTGGTCGCGGCTTCGCGCTGCAGCATGTCGCCGATGCGCTGGCCCAGGCCCTTGCCGGCCCAGCCCAAGTGGACTTCGAGCACCTGACCGATGTTCATGCGCGAAGGCACGCCCAGCGGGTTCAGCACGATGTCGACCGGCGTACCGTCGGCGAGGTGGGGCATGTCTTCCACCGGGGTGATCTTGGAGACCACGCCCTTGTTGCCGTGGCGGCCGGCCATCTTGTCACCGGGCTGCAGGCGGCGCTTGACGGCCAGGTAGACCTTGACCATCTTGAGCACGCCCGCGGGCAGTTCGTCACCCTGCGTGAGCTTCTTGCGCTTCTCTTCGAACGCGAGGTCGAAGCTGTGGCGCGTCTGCTCCATGGAGTTCTTGATCGACTCCAGCTGGGCAGCGACTTCGTCGTCGGCTGGGCGGATGTCAAACCAGTGGTACTTCTCGACATCGTCCAGGTAGGCTTTGTCGATCTTGGTGCCCTTGGACAGCTTCTTCGGACCACCGTTGGCCAGCTTGCCGATCAGCAGCTTCTCGATCCGGTCGAAGGCGTCGGCTTCCACGATGCGCAGCTGGTCGTTCAGGTCCAGGCGGAACCGCTTCAGTTCGTCGTCGATGATCTGTTGGGCGCGCTTGTCGCGCGTGATGCCTTCGCGGGTGAAGACCTGCACGTCGATCACGGTGCCTTGCGAACCCTGGTCCACGCGCAGCGAGGTGTCTTTCACGTCGGACGCCTTCTCGCCGAAGATCGCGCGCAGCAGCTTCTCTTCCGGCGTCAGCGTGGTCTCGCCCTTGGGCGTGACCTTGCCGACCAGCACGTCGCCGGGCAGCACTTCGGCGCCGACGTAGATGATGCCGGAGTCGTCCAGGCGGTTGAGCTGCTGCTCGGCCAGGTTGGGAATGTCGCGGGTGATTTCTTCCGCACCCAGCTTGGTGTCGCGCGCCATGACCACGAGTTCCTCGATGTGGATCGAGGTGTAGCGGTCTTCGGCGACCACGCGCTCGGAGATCAGGATCGAGTCTTCGAAGTTGTAGCCGTTCCATGGCATGAAGGCGATCAGCATGTTCTGGCCGATCGAGATTTCACCCAGGTCGGTCGAAGCGCCGTCGGCGATCACGTCGCCCTTGGCCAGCAGGTCGCCCTTTTTAACGATGGGACGCTGGTGGATGTTGGTGTTCTGGTTGGAACGCTGGTACTTGATCAGGTTGTAGATGTCCACACCGACTTCACCGGCCATCGCTTCGGCATCGTTCACGCGGATCACGATGCGGGTCGCGTCCACGTAGTCGACCACGCCACCGCGCTTGGACGTCACGACGGTGCCGGAGTCGATCGCGGCGACGCGCTCGATGCCGGTACCGACCATGGGCTTCTCAGGGCGCAGCACAGGCACGGCCTGGCGCGACATGTTGGCGCCCATCAACGCGCGGTTGGCGTCGTCGTGCTCCAGGAAGGGCACCAGTGAAGCGGCCACCGACACGATCTGCGCGGGCGACACATCCATGTACTGGATGGTTTCGGCAGGCGTCAGGATCGACTCGCCTTTTTCACGGGCAGAGATCAGGTCACCGGTCAGCAGGCCATCCTTGTCCAGCGTTGCGTTCGCCTGGGCGATGACGTACTTGCCTTCTTCGATGGCCGACAGATAGTCGATCTGGTTGGTGACCTTGGCATCCACCACACGGCGGTATGGGGTTTCGATGAACCCGTATTCGTTCAGGCGCGCGTACAGGGCCAGCGAGTTGATCAGGCCGATGTTCGGACCTTCAGGCGTCTCGATAGGACACACACGACCGTAATGGGTCACGTGCACGTCGCGCACCTCGAAGCCGGCACGTTCGCGGGTCAAACCACCCGGGCCAAGGGCCGACACCCGGCGCTTGTGGGTGATCTCGGCCAGCGGGTTGGTCTGGTCCATGAACTGCGACAGCTGCGACGCACCGAAGAACTCTTTCAGAGCCGCAGAAATCGGCTTGGAGTTGATCAGGTCGTGCGGCATCAGCGGCTCTTGCTCGGCCTGGCCCAGACGCTCCTTGACGGCCTTTTCGATGCGCGCCAGACCGGTGCGGTACTGGTTCTCAGCGAGTTCACCGACGCAACGAACGCGGCGGTTGCCCAGGTGATCGATGTCATCGACTTCACCGCGGCCGTTGCGCAAGTCCACGAGGATCTTGACCACGGCCAAGATGTCTTCGTTGGACAGCACCATCGGGCCGGTGGATTCGTCACGACCCACGCGGGCGTTGAACTTCATGCGACCCACGCGCGACAGGTCGTACGTGTCCGGGTTGTAGAACAGGCGGTGGAACAGAGCCTGCACAGCGTCTTCGGTCGGCGGCTCGCCGGGACGCATCATGCGGTAGATGGCCACGCGCGCGGCGAACTCGTCGGCGGTTTCGTCGGCACGCAGGGTCTGGCTGATGTAGGCGCCCTGGTCGAGTTCGTTGGTGTAGAGGCACTGCAGATCCTGAACGCCCGAGGTGCGCAGTTTCTTCAGCAGCACTTCGGTCAACTCGTCGTTGGCCTTGGCGATGATCTCGCCGGTGTCGGCGTCGACGATGTTGCGGGCCACCACGCGGCCGATCATGAAGTCTTCGGGCACGCTGATGTGCGTGGTGCCCGACTGCTCCATTTCACGGGTGTGGCGCACCGTGATGCGCTTGTCCTTGGCGACCACGACCTTGCCGGCTTTGTCAGTGATGTCGAAGCGGGCCACTTCACCACGCAGGCGCTCGGGCACGAAGGCCATCTGAGCGCCACTGTCCATCACGCGGAAATGGTCGTTGACGAAGAAGTTGGCGAGGATGGTTTCCGGCGTCAGGCCGATGGCCTTGAGCAAGATCGTGACCGGCATCTTGCGGCGGCGGTCAACACGGAAGAACAGCACGTCCTTCGGGTCGAATTCGAAGTCGAGCCACGAACCACGGTAGGGAATGATGCGGGCCGAAAACAGCAGCTTGCCCGAGCTGTGCGTCTTGCCCTTGTCGTGCTCAAAGAACACGCCCGGCGAGCGGTGCAGCTGAGACACGATCACGCGCTCGGTGCCGTTGATGATGAAGGAGCCCTTGTCGGTCATCAGGGGCACTTCGCCCATGTAGACCTCCTGCTCTTTCACTTCCTTGATCACCTTGGACTGTGCGGTCGAGGACTCGCGGTCGTAAATGATCAGCTGCACGCGAGCGCGCACTGCAGAGGCAAAGGTCAGGCCACGGGTCTGGCATTCCCGCACGTCGAACGCCGGCTTGGCCAGGTTGTACTCGACGAACTTCATCTCGACAAAACCGTTGTGCGAGACGATGGGGAAGGCGGCTTCGAACGCGGCCTGCAGGCCTTCGTTGGTGCGCTTCTTGGGCGCGTTGTCGGCTTGCAGGAACGCGGTGTAGGCGTCCTTCTGCATCTGAAGGAGGTAGGGAATCGCGAGCACGTTTTCGCGGCTGCCAAAACTCTTGCGGATGCGCTTGCGTTCGGTGTATGAATATTTCGATGCGGATGCCATGAGATCTCCGGACTTGAGGTCTGCGGCGACTGATCGGTCATCCCGTCGCGTCAAACGGCGGGTGACATGCTTGGCGGCTGGCCTCTACCAACCATTGGCGGACGGCCTGTGCATTGCACACAGGCCCGAACCAAGTCGTCTTCTGCAGTCGGGGTCAGAAGACAGTCAAAAGTGGGCTTAATTTGATTTTCTGCCGACCATTTGGGAGGCGGGAGAACCAGCTTCAAGCCGATTTTTGGCTGCGCTCTGAAAGCACCAAAGGCTGGAGGCCCTTTCGAGCACTCCAGCCCCTGAACGGAACCGAATTACTTCAGTTCAGCCTTGGCGCCGGCATCCACCAGCTTCTTCACAGCGGCTTCGGCGTCGGCCTTGGCGATCGCTTCTTTCACGTTCTTCGGTGCGCCGTCGACCAGGTCCTTGGCTTCTTTCAAGCCCAGGCCGGTGATTTCGCGCACGGCTTTGATGACGGAGACTTTGTTGGCGCCGGCTTCGAGCAGCACGACGTTGAATTCGGTCTTCTCTTCAGCGACGGCAGCAGCACCGCCACCACCAGCTGCGGGTGCGGCCATGGCGGCTGCGCTCACGCCAAACTTCTCTTCGATGGCTTTCACCAGGTCGTTGAGTTCCATGACCGTCATGCTGTCCAGCGAGGTCAGAAATGCGTCTTTATCGAATGCCATTTTGATTTCCTAACAATTGGTTAAACAAACGCGCCACGCATCAAGCGGCGGCGGCGTCTTCTGCCGGTGCGGCGGGTTCAGCTGCAGGTTCTGCAGCCGCTTCTGCCGGTGCGGCAGCGCCTTCGCCTTTTTTCGCCGACAACGCGCCCAGCACAACGGCCGTGCGCGAAATGGGCGACATCAGCAAGCCACACAGCTGAGCCAACAGCACTTCTTTCGAAGGGATGCTGGCGAGCTGCTTCACGCCCTCGACGTCCAGGACTTTTCCACCGTAAACGCCTGCGCGAATGACCAATTTGTCATTGGTTTTCGCGAACTCGGCCACCACTTTCGCGGCGGCCACGGCGTCGACGGAGAAGCCATAGATCAGCGGACCGGTCATCTGGTCACCGGCCACTTCAAAACTGCTGCCAGCCACAGCTCGGCGAGCCAAGGTGTTCTTCAGAACACTCAGCGTGACACCGTTGCTGCGGGCATTGACGCGCAGTTTGTCCATGGCAGCGACCGTGATGCCGCGGTATTCCGCCATCACGAGCGTTTGAGCTTTTGCGGCGAGGCTGGTCACTTCGGAAATGACCGCTTCTTTCTCACTGCGATTCAGACTCAAGGTCTACTCCTTCAATGTGCCTTTGGTCAGGGACCTCCGGCACGCTTCATTGCAGCGACCAACTGTTTCGGGAATCAGATTCCATCTGCAGCGGGATCGCCATCTGCGTTGGCTTTTCACAATTAAGTCAGAGCGCGCCCTTTCGGGTTGGTTCCAACACCAACGGTCTTGGATGGCCTCATGCCGCGACATTGCTGCCCGGCACAAGCCCACCACACCCGGGCGTCCCTCCACTTCTGCGGGAACGCCCGAATTCTTGCGATTACGCCGAGATGGTCTGGGTGTCCACGCGGACGCCCACGCCCATCGTCGACGACACCGCCACCTTGCGCAGGTACACACCTTTGCTGGTCGCAGGCTTGGACTTGTTCAGCGCGTCGATCAACGCAGCCAGGTTGCCCTGGAGCTTGTCGGTATCAAACGAGCGGCGACCGATGGTGCCGTGGATGATGCCGGCCTTGTCGACACGGTACTGCACCTGACCGGCCTTGGCGTTGCGCACCGCCTGGGCCACGTCGGGCGTGACGGTACCGACCTTGGGGTTGGGCATCAGGCCACGGGGACCCAGCACCTGACCCAGGGTACCCACAATGCGCATGGCATCGGGGGAGGCAATCACGACGTCAAAGTCCATCTTGCCGGCCTTGATTTCGGCGGCCAGGTCGTCCATGCCGACGATGTCGGCACCGGCTGCCTTGGCTTCTTCGGCCTTGGCACCTTGGGCGAACACGGCCACGCGCTTGGTCTTGCCGGTGCCGTTGGGCATCACGACGGCGCCACGCACCACCTGGTCGGATTTCTTGGCGTCCACGCCGAGCTGGATCGCCACGTCGATGGATTCATCGAACTTGGCATTGGCGCATTCTTTGATGATGGCCAGCGCGTCGACCAGCGGGTACAGCTTGTTGCTGTCGACCTTGCCTTCGAAGGCTTTCTGTTTTTTGGTCAGCTTGGACATTTACACGCCCTCCACAATCACGCCCATCGAGCGGGCCGAACCGGCGATGGTGCGCACAGCGGCGTCCACATCGGCGGCGGTCATGTCTTTCATCTTGGTCTTCACGATCTCTTCGAGCTGAGCGCGCGTGATCTTGCCGACCTTTTGCTTGTTGGGCACCGGAGAACCCTTGTCGAGCTTGATGGCCTTCTTGATCATGTAGGTCGCCGGGGGCGTGCCCATCTTGAAGGTGAAGCTCTTGTCCGCAAACGCGGTGATGGTCACCGGGATCGGCATGCCAGGCTCAAGACCTTGGGTCTGGGCGTTGAACGCCTTGCAGAACTCCATGATGTTGAGGCCACGCTGACCCAAGGCCGGGCCGATGGGTGGGGAGGGGTTGGCCTTACCAGCTGGCACTTGCAGCTTGATGAAGCCGACGATTTTTTTCGCCATTTTTTAGCTCCTGCGAGTGCAGACGGTTGCCATCAAGACAACCTCCTCGCGTTGGGGGACCCGGAAAAATCAAATGGCGCAGGCGTCGGGCCGACCCGCCTGCACCACGAAAACTCACACGACAAATGTCAGGTCTTTTCGACCTGGCTGAATTCAAGCTCAACGGGTGTAGCTCGACCAAAAATGGTCACCGACACGCGCATCTTGTTCTTCTCGTAATTGACTTCTTCGACCGTGCCGTTGAAGTCGGTGAACGGACCTTCTTTGACCCGCACGTACTCGCCCACGATGAACTCCACCTTGTGGCGGGGCTTGTCGGTGCCTTCCTGCATCTGGTTGACGATCTTCTGAACGTCTTCTTCGGAAATCGGGGCCGGGCGGTTCTTCGCGCCACCCACAAAACCCGTCACCTTGTTGGTGTGCTTCACCAAGTGCCAGGTCTCGTCGTCCATGACCATTTCCACCAGCACATAACCAGGGAAGAACTTGCGTTCAGTGGTGCGCTTTTGGCCGTTCTTGACCTCCACCACCTCTTCGGTGGGCACCAGGATGCGACCGAACTTGCTTTGCATGCCTTCGCGATTGATGCGCTCGACAATGTTGCGCTCGGCAGCCTTCTCCATGCCGGAGTAGGCATGCACCACATACCAGCGCATGCCCTCGGCTGCGACACCATCGGTCACTGGGCTCTGTTGATCACTCATCATTTTCTCCAACCCAGAATCACGTCGTAAAACAGCCACTCAACCGTTTTATCGGTCAACCAGAGGAACAGCGCCATCACAAACACAAAGGCAAACACATAGGCTGTCATCTGCATGGCCTCCTTGCGAGCCGGCCAAACCACTTTTTTGGTCTCCCGCCAAGCGTCACGGCCAAAGGCCACCAGCTGCTTGCCCGACTCGGACACACCAAACACCACCACCGCAGCCGCAACCCCCACGATCAGCGCCGCCCACTGGGCCAACGCCCCTTTTCCCGACAACAGGTAAAAGGCCACAAAGGCACCCAGCAGCAGTGCGACAGCTCCCGCCAGCTTGGCCTTGTCGGCGCTGGTGTTGACGGTTTGAACTTCGGAAGTGGCCATGAGGATCCAGATGATTCTTGACAAAAAAGCGTGAAAAGAGCCGAGAGGCTCCAGACACGCAAGCCCACCAGAGGTCTCAACGACTTCGGCGGGCTTGTAAACACCACGAAACAGAGCGGATTCAGGTCAGGAGGAAATCCTGTTGCTTGCCTGTTCGGTGGCAGGGGCAGTAGGAATCGAACCTACAACCTTCGGTTTTGGAGACCGACGCTCTGCCAATTGAGCTATACCCCTACTGGCTATTCATCTCTTGGTCCCAGCGGCTCACCGTCGCGAACCCGCAGAGCACAAGGGCTTCTCAATCTTTACGCAATGATCTTGGCAACGACACCGGCGCCGACGGTACGACCACCTTCGCGAATGGCGAAGCGCAGACCTTCTTCCATGGCAATGGGGTTGATCAGCTTGACCGTGATCGACACGTTGTCACCCGGCATCACCATCTCTTTGCCTTCAGGCAGCTCGATGGCACCCGTCACGTCCGTCGTGCGGAAGTAGAACTGGGGGCGGTAGTTGT
>NZ_MUNZ01000195.1 GCF_002001205.1 Hydrogenophaga sp. A37 | reverse complement strand
GCACAGGCCGCCACCCCGAGAGACACCATGCCCAGCCACACCCTTGACCCCGCCGGTTCCGCCGCATTTCCCCCGTCCGAGCCCCCCACACCGACCGCCCACGAACGGGTCAGCCCGGGCGACATCGCCGTGGGGGTGGTGATCGGCCGGACCTCGGAGTATTTCGACTTCTTCGTCTACGGCATCGCCTCGGTGCTGGTCTTTCCGGCGGTGTTTTTTCCACAACTGAGCCGGCTCGACGGCACCCTGTTTGCTTTCGCCATCTTCGCGCTGGCCTTCGTCACCCGCCCCATCGGCACGGTGCTGTCGATGGCGGTGCAGCGCCGCTGGGGCCGCGCCACCAAACTGACGATCGCCCTGTTCCTGCTGGGCACCTGCACGGCGGGCATCGCCTTCCTGCCCGGCCACGCCAGCCTGGGCAGCGCGGCCGTGGTGGTGCTGGCCGTGTTGCGCCTGGGCCAGGGCCTGGCGCTGGGCGGTTCGTGGGACGGCCTGCCCTCGCTGCTGGCCCTGAACGCGCCCGAAAGCCGCCGGGGCTGGTACGCCATGCTGGGCCAGCTGGGCGCGCCGGTGGGCTTCATCTTCGCCAGCTCGCTGTTTGCCTACCTGTACAGCAGCTTGTCCCAGGCGGACTTCCTCTCCTGGGGCTGGCGCTACCCGTTCTTCGTGGCGTTCGCGATCAACGTCGTGGCGCTGTTCGCCCGCCTGCAGCTGGTGAGTGCGCACGAGCAGGAAGGCCTGCTGAACCGGCAGGAGTTCGAGCCGGTGTCCGCCACCGAACTGCTGGGTTCGCAGGGCCACAACGTGTTCATCGGCGCGTTCGCCGCCCTCGCCAGCTACGCCCTGTTTCACATCGTCACGGTGTTCCCGCTGTCGTGGATCCACCTCTACGCGCAGCAGTCCATCACCGGGTTCCTGGGCATTCAGATCGTGGGCGCCTTCCTGTGCGCTGGCGCCATCGTGGCCTCCGGCTGGCTGGCCGACCGCTACGGCCGCCGCCAGACGCTGGGCAGTCTGGCCGTGCTGATCGGTGTGTTCAGCGGCTTCGCTCCCACGCTGCTCAACGGCGGCGAAGTGGGCCAGGACCTGTTCATCCTGGTCGGCTTCGTGCTGCTGGGCCTGTCCTACGGCCAGGCCTCGGGCACGGTCACAGCCAACTTCGCACCCCGCTTCCGCTACACCGGCGCGGCGCTCACCTCGGACCTGGCCTGGCTGATCGGCGCCGCGTTTGCGCCGCTGGTGGCGCTGGGCCTGTCGGCCCACTTCGGGCTGGGTTTCGTCAGCCTCTACCTGCTCTCGGGCGCGGCCTGCACGCTGGGCGCGCTGCGCCTGAACCGTTCGCTCGAATCCCGCGGCTGAACCCGCAGCGGCCCGGGCGGCCGCTGTCCGTCACAGCACCATGCCGGGGTTGCCCTGCATGCCCACCAGCGTCGGCGTGTTGATCTTGCGCGGCGCGATGGTCTTGTGGTTCTTGAAATAGGCCTCCATCACGTCCCAGATCGGCTCGCCCTTGGCGCCTTCGGCCACCGGCGCCCAGCCGGCCACCTTGTAGGTCTTGCCGGCCTCGATGGTCTTTCCCCTGAGCATCATGTTGCTGATGCGCTGGCCCGAACCGGCCTTGGGGTCGCAGGTGTAGGCCAGGCCGCCCACGCGCACCATGTCGCCGCCCTGCTGGTAATACGGGTCGGGGTTGAACAGGTTGTCGCACACGTCTTCGAGCACGGTCTTGATGGTCTCGCCGCTCATCTCGTTCAGCGTGCTGGTCGGGTAGGTGATGGCCACCTGGTCCATCATCAGTTCGCGCGTGATGCTCTGCCCCGGCAGGATGGTCGTGCCCCAACGGAAGCCGGGCGAGAAGGCCATGTCGGCGCCCTTCACCTCCATCAATGCGTCAACGATGAGCTGGTCCCACGAGCCGTTGAAGTTGCCACGGCGGTAGAGCAACCCTTCTGACACGGCGAGCTGCTCGTCCAGCTTGGCCTTGTAGGGCGCGCGCACCTTGTCGATGTAGGCCTGCATCTCGGCGTCGGCCGGCAGCAGGTTGGCGAACACCGGCAGCAGCTTGTAGCGGAAGTCCTGCACCTTGCCGCCGCGCACGTCGAAGTCGAGCACGCCGAGGAACTTGCTGTTGGAGCCGGCGTTGGTCACCAGGGTCTGGCCTTTGGCGTTCTTCACCACGATGGGCGCCGGCATGCCGTCGTGCGTGTGGCCGCCGAGGATGGCGTCGATGCCGGTCACGCGCGAGGCCATCTTGATGTCCACGTCCATGCCGTTGTGCGAGAGCACGACCACGGCCTGAGCGCCCTTGCCGCGCGCCTCGTCCACCATCTTCTGCATGTTTTCGTCTTGTATGCCGAAGGCCCAGTTCGGCACCATGTGGCGCGGGTTGGCGATGGGGGTGTAGGGGAAGGCCTGGCCGATCACGGCCACCGGCACGCCGTTCATTTGCCGGATGACATAGGGCTTGAACACGGGGTCGCCAAAGTCGTTGGTCTTGACGTTCTGCGCCAAAAAGTCGAGCTGGCCGGCGAAGTCTTTTTCGACGATCTCCTGCACGCGCTTTTCACCCAGGGTGAACTCCCAGTGCGCACTCATGGCGTTCACGCCCAGCAGCTTGCAGGCGTCAACCATGTCCTGGCCGTGGGTCCACAACGCGGTGGCGCTGCCCTGCCAGGTGTCGCCGCCGTCGAGCAGCAGGGCGTTGGGGCGGCTGGCCTTGAGCAGCTTCACCAGCGTGGCCAGGTGCGCGAAACCACCGACCTTGCCGTAGGTCTTGGCGGCCTTCTCGAAGTTGAGGTAGGTGAAGGCGTGCGCCTCGGGCGTGCCGGGGCGGATGTTGAAGTGCTTGAGCAGGCCTTCGCCCACGATGTGCGGTGGCCGGCCCACGGCCTCGGCCACGCCGAGGTTCACATTGGGCTCGCGGAAGTGGATGGGCATCAGCTGCGCGTGGCAGTCGGTGAAGTGCAGGAAGCTGACGTTGCCGAACTTGGCCAGGTCGTACATCTTCATGGCCGCGCCTGGCTGGCCGGCCAGCACGTCCTGGTGGTTCAGGGCCATGCCGCCCGCACTGGCGACGGCGAGCACCTGCATGAATTCGCGGCGACTGAAGCTCATCAGAGTCTTTCGGTAGCACCCCTGCCGCGCTGCGCGCGACCCCCTCAAGGGGGCGGCATTGGCGGTCCGGCAAAGCCGGTCCCGCGATGCCCTGGCTTGCAGGGCACCGTGCGCGGCTGGATGGGGTTGGTTTATTGGTTGACGGGCGACTTCGGATCGAGCAGCAACGCCATCACATGCTGGATCTGCTGCTCGGTCAGGATGCCCTTGTGCCCGACGCGGGGCATCTGCGAACAGGCGTTGTAGGCGCGCGAGTTCCAGAGCTTGCCCCAGGTGTAGTCCACGATGGGTTTGGCTGCGGCGCTGGCCGGGTCGCTCACACCGCGCAGCTTGCCGTAGTGGTAGAGGCTGGGACCCAGGTTGCCGAAGGAGATTTCCTTCTTGTCCATCTGGTGGCAGTTGTAGCAATTGCCGCCGTTGGCGTCACCGGCCTTGTCGGTCCAGGTCAGGCCGCGACCGCTCTGGGCAATCTTCTCGCCCTCTTTCCAGTCGCCGAGGAACTTGCCGTCGCTGGGCATCTTGATGGTTTTCAGCGCGGCCGCTTCGATGGCCTTGGTGGTCTTCTCGTCCAGCGGCTTGCCCGCCACGTCGGCCGCGCTGCACAGGCGGTTGGCTTCGTCCTGCTGCAGGCGATCAACCGTGGCGATGCCCCGGTCCTGGAACGAGGCCTTCATCGCGTCGGCGGTGAGCTTGTCGTAATCGGCGCCCGAGGGCGACGAGGTGCAGCCCGCCAGCAGCAGGGCCGTCAAGGAGAGCAGCGTGTGGGTCATGGTTGTTTTGATCATGTCGTGTGTCTCCTGGTCAGCGCTTGATGGCCGGCACGATGGACTCGGCGGTCTTGGCGTTCACGCCCATGTACACACCCAGCGCGATGGTCGCGTCGCTGCCGAATTTGGGTTCGGGGAAACGCTGCTGGCGGTAGCAGTCGTTCAGGCGCAGCTGCATGCCCCACATCTGCGAGTTCGACACGCGGTAGGCCGGCCAGGCAGCGAAGCCCACGCCGTCACCCGGGTTCTTGGTCAGATTGGGCAAGTCCTGCAGACGGATGCGGCCACCGTCGGTGCCGTGGCACGAAGCGCACGAAAAATCGTGTGAGCCACCGCGCGCGAAGAACAGGCGCTTGCCCACCTCGTACATGGTTTTTTCCTGCTCGTGGGATTGCGAGAGGTTGAAGCGCATGCCCTTAGAGGCGGTCGCCACGTAGGTGGTGAGCGCTGTGAGGTTGGCCATCTCGCCTTTGCCGAACGCGGTTTTGGCGATCTCGGCGCCGTTGAAGCCCTGCAGGGTTTCCATGCAGGTGATCAGGCGCATCTCCAGGTCCTGCACCCGGCCGGTGTCCTTGAAGTAGCGGGGCAGTTCGACGAAGACCCCTTTGACAACCCCCGGACCCTTGCCCAGATCACACTGCTCCAGCGAGGCGTTCTTCGGGCCTCGCTTCTGCTTCCAAAGCTCCTCGCCCTTCATCTCGAACAGCTCGGCCGGGTTGCCGTCCTGCAGCATCTCGCGGTATTTGGCAATGCCGTCGAGCGCGGCGTTGCCCTGGGCGTGCACAGCGCCGAAGGCGAACACACCGCCCAAGGCCAGGGCGACGCAGCGTGTATCGAATTTCATGGGTGTCTCCTTCGTTGTTATCGGGCCGGGAGCGAGTGCCCCAAAGCCAAGGTCACCGCGGAACCGGCTCCGCCGGGCCGCCAGCGACGCCCCCCTTGGGGGGTCGCGCAAAGCGCGGCGGGGGGTCAGGCGATCTGTGCTTCGTCGGTGCGGGACTCGCCCTTGGTGTCGGTCCACTTCACCACGATCTTGTCGCCCTTGGCGCCGCCCTTGAACTTGAAGGACAGGAAGGGGTTCTGCGACACGGAGCCGCTGAAGATGGCTTTGAGCACGGACTTGCCGTTGCTCGTGGCTTCCACGTCTTTGATGAAGTGAGCGGGAATGAGAGCGCCGGCCGCGTCTTTGCGGGTGCCGGGTTCCATGACGTGCGACATGAGCACGCGAACGGTGGTTTCGTCGCCAGCGAGGGCGGCACGGATGCGCATCGGATCAGCCATGAGGGACTCCTGTCAATTCAAAAAATGGGGGGAATGGAACGGTGGGTGGGGGCGATCAGCCGCCGCAACCACCCAGCGTGACTTTGGTTTCCTTGGACGCCGAGAACAGCTTGCCGTCGGCCTTGACCACGGCGAACACGTGGGTGCTCTGGCCCATCTTCAGGCGGGTCTGCACGTCGGCGGCGGTGCCGGCGGGGATGAAGAAGGCGCACGACAGCGGGGTCGGGTTCTTCTCGACGATCAGGTACATCTCGGTGGTGTTGGCCAGCTTGCTGGTGGCGCCCACGGGCACCACGGCGCCGTTCTCGGCGATGTCGGGGGACACCACCGACACCTGGTCGCTGGTGGCGGGCGTGCCACCGATGGCCTTGAGCGCGTCTTCCAGGGTCTTGACCTGGAAGCTGGCGCTGTCAACAGCGGCCTGGGCCTGGCTCTGGGTCACGAGGCCCAGGGCGATCAGCGACGCGAATGCACCGGTGGATTGAAGGGCGTGGCGGCGGGTCTGGTTCATGTCGAACTCCTGAGGAAAGGTGGAAAAAGTTTACTTGTCGGCCGCGTGGCAGGCCAGGCAGGCGCTTCTGGCGGCCAGCGCCTTCGCGGCCGCTGGGTCCGCAGCGAAGCCGCTCCCGCTGGCCAGCCAGCCCATGCCGGCCAGAGCGAGGTGTCTGAGGTTCATCTTCACAGCGTAAGGTCTCCTGGGATGGCGAAAAAGGGGGTTTACGAGCACATGCGCATATTCCATAAATCAAATATGTCGCTCACGGGGCACCCGCGGCGATCCACTGGGCGATGGCTTTCGCGTCGGCGTCGCTCAGCTGGGCCTGGGGGGGCATGGGCACGGAGCCCCACACGCCCGTTCCGCCGGACTTGATCTTGCCCATCAGGTAGCGCTCTTGATCGGCTTTGCTTTTGTTTTTGTATTTGGTGGCGATCTCGTTGAAGCCCGGGCCCACGATCTTGTTTTTCACGCCGTGGCAGGCGGTGCAGGCGTTGGACGCGAGCAAGCCCTTGATCGCGGCGTCGCCCGAAGACGCTGCGGCCACCACCACCGCCTTGGGCGCCGAACCGGAGCCCACCAGGCCCTTGGGTTCGGGCTTGGTGGTGTCGGCGCCGCGCACCGGGCCGACCACGCGGTTCTGCTCGGCGATGTTGCCGTGGGCGTCGCGGGCAAAGGCGGGCAACGACGAGTGCACGACCGGGTCGATGGCGCAGTTCTTCATGCAGGCCACGTTCTTCACGTCACCTTTGCCGTTGACCTTCCACATCGGCTCGTGGAACGCCATGCCGTTGCGGTTGGGCATGCGCTTTTGCACCTCGGCGATGTTCTTGTCGCTCAGGGTGAAGTCGCCCGGCACCACCTCGGCCAGGCTCAGCAGGTAGGCCAGCACACCGTAGACCTCTTCGGTCTTGAGCGTCTTGGGCGCATTCCAGGGCATGGCGCGGTTGATGTAGTCAAACAGCGTGGAGACCGTGGCCACTTTCATGAAGGTGGTCTTCTGCGGCACGATGCTCTTGCCCTCTTCCAGCCCCTTCACGCGGCCGGTCTTGATGTCGGCTTTGGTGGTGCCGCCGATGATGGGCGTGAACACCTCATTCGACTCACCGAAAGTGCCGTGGCAGGAAGCGCACTTGCCCTCCCACACCGTCTCGCCCAGCGAGACATTGCCAGCACCCACGGGCAAGCCCTTGAAATCAGGCCGCACATCGATGTCCCAGGCCTTCACCTCGGCCGGTGTCGCAGCACGACCCATGTGGGACCACGGTTTGTCCTGGGCGAACGAAGAAACAGAAACGCTGCCGAGCAAAGCAAGGGCGAGCGAAGCGATGCCCCGTGAACAGCCCAGAAAGCCGCGCAACCGGCTTTGCCGGGGCGCAGGCTTGCCTTGCAGGCCGCGCCAGTGTCGGAGCCACTGGCTCTTCGTCCCGTCCAAGCCTGCGCAGGCAGGCTCGGAGCCGCGGTCCTCAGCCCCCTTGAGGGGGGGAGTGAACGACCGAAGGGAGTGAATGACGGAGGTGTTCATGTCAATAAACCTGCACATTGGAGACTTCACCGTTTTCCGACACCAGCCAGCTCTGGATGGCGTTCTGGTGGTACACGGAGCGTGTGCCGCGCACCGCGCGAAGCTGGTTGATCTTGGGCTGCACATAGCCCGTGCTGTCGATGGCGCGGCTCTGCAGAACTGCGGGTTTGCCATCCCAGACCCAGTCGATGTTGAAGCGGGTGAAGGCCTTGGGCAGCACCGGCCCTTCGAGGCGCGCCGTGCGCCAGTGGCGGCCACCGTCCACGCTCACGTCCACGCGCTTGATCGCGCCCCGGCCCGACCAGGCCAGGCCGGTCACGTTGTAGTAGCCCTTGTCGAGCAGCGTCTGGCTGCCCGAGGGCGTGGTGATCACGCTCTTGCACTCCTGCACGCCGGTGTACTGGCGGTGCGTGCCGTCGGGCATGTGGTCGATGTAGTGCACCGCCTCGTCCTTGGTGGCCCACTTCTGGTCACCCACCTCGATGCGGCGCAGGTACTTGACCCAGCTCACGCCCTGCACGCCCGGCACCACCAGTCGCAGCGGGTAACCGTTTTCGGGGCGAAGCATTTCGCCGTTCATGGCCCAGGCGACGATGCAGTCGTCCATGGCGCGGTCCATGTCGATGGTGCGTGTCATCGACGATCCGTCGGCACCTTCGGCCAGCACGAACTTGCCGTTCTTCTTGTCCACACCGCACATCTCCAGCAGCGTGGAGAGCAGTACGCCGGTGAACTCGGAGCACGAGGTCATGCCGTGGGTGTATTGCACCGACGGCACGGCCACATTGCCCCACTCGGTGGCGGTGTTGGCGCCGCACTCGATGAAGTGGATGCGCGAGACGCTGGGCAGGCGCATCAGGTCGTCCATGGTGAACACGCGCTCGCGCTTCACCAGGCCATTGACCATCAGGCGGTGCTTGCTGGGGTCGATGTCCCACCAGCCCTGGTGGTGGCGCTCGAAGTGCAGACCGCTGGGCGTGATGATGCCGAACAGGCCCTGCAGCGGCGTGAAACTCACCGAGGCCTGGTTCACCCGGGTGAGGCCCGGGCTCTGGCGGCGCTGCAGGTTGGCCTCCCACTGGCTGGGCTTGCCGTAGCCATCGGTCACCACCGACTGGCCCAGGCCCGTGCTGTGCTCGGGCAGCTTCAAGATGGCTTCTTCGCCGTCGGCCGCCATGGCGCGGGTGGCCGCTGCGGTCGAGGCCGCCACGCCGGCGCCCATGGCCAGCGCGTTGCCCATGAAACGGCGACGCGCTTTGCGGGCCTCTTCGAGTTTTTCAGCGCTCAGAAAATTCTCGGGCGCCGGCAGGATGCGACCGATCACGTCGCTCAGGTCTTCAGACACGTGCTGGTTCTTTCTGTGGGGCTGAGGATGGAGTCAGTCCAGTGACTATATCAATACTTGCCTATATAAACATTGGTAAAAACCCGGGCCGCACATCAGCCCCTTCCGATTCGGGACCAGCCGCCTGGCCGGTGCTGATTCCGCTAGGGTTTTCACCCTTTTGCCGCCCCACAACGGGAGGCTACGATAAAAGAATCAGCATATGCGAAACAACTGATTTTCTGGCGATTTCGCCTGCAGCTACAGTTTGACCGGCACGTTTCATCAACCCCCATCCCGGAGAAAAGAATGATCAGAACAGCGAAATGGCTGGCTGTGGGCACGCTGTGCACCGCGGCCCTGGCGGCCCAGGCCCAGGTCAACCAGGTGCGCGTCTGGGCCGCCGCCTGCGCCACCTGCCACGGCACCGAAGGCCGCGCACAGCCGGGCAACGAGTCCCTGGCCGGCAAGGACAAGGACGAACTGGTGCAAAAGCTGATGGACTTCAAAACCGGCCGCAAGCCCGCCACCCTGATGCACCAGCTGAGCAAGGGTTACTCCGACGAGCAGCTCGCCCAGATCGCCGCCTACTTCGCCGCCCAGAAAAAATAAGGAGCCCACCATGCAACGTCGTCAATTTGTACAAACGCTGGGCGCTGGCTCGGCAGTCGCTGGCCTCGGTGGTCTCACCGGGTGCGCGGGTGTGGGTGGCAGCAGCGCCAAGGTGGTGGTGGTCGGGGGTGGCTACGGTGGCGCCACCGCCGCCAAGTACGTGCGCCTGTTCTCGGACCACGGCATCGACGTGACCCTGGTCGAGCCCAACGCCGCGTTCGTCTCCTGCCCCATTTCGAACCTCGTGATCCAGGGCAGCAAGACCATCGCCGACGTCACCACGCCCTACGACAACCTGAGCAAGCGCCACGGCGTGAAGATCGTGCGCGACACGGTCATCAGCATCGACACCGAGAAGCGCACAGTGAAGCTCGCGGCCGGGGGGGGCGAACTGCCCTACGACCGCCTGATCCTATCCCCCGGCGTCGACTTCATGTGGGACACCTTGCCCGGCATGGCCAAACCCGAGGCCAAAGAAAAGGTGCTGCACGCCTGGAAAGCCGGCGCCCAGACCGTGGCCCTGCGCAAGCAGCTCGAAGCCATGCCCGACGGCGGTGTGTACGCGATCTCCATCCCGCTGGCCCCGTACCGCTGCCCGCCCGGCCCCTACGAGCGCGCCTGCATGGTGGCCAACTACTTCAAGAAGGCCAAGCCCAAGAGCAAGGTGGTGATCTTCGACGCCAACGACGACATCCAGTCGAAGAAGGGCCTGTTCATGAAGGCCTGGAAGGACCACTACGACGGCATGATCGAGTACCGCCCCAAACACAAGGTGACCGAGGTCGATGCCAACACCAACACCTTGAAGTTCGAGTTCAACGACGACTTCAAGGCCGGCGTGGCCAACGTGATCCCCAGCATGCGCGCCGGCGACATCGCCGTGAAGACGGGCCTGGCCACGGCCAATGCCCGCTGGTGCGAGGTCGACTTCCTCACCTTTGAATCGAAGGCGCAGAAGAACATCCACGTGCTGGGCGACTCGATCCAGATCGCCGCGGGCATGCCCAAGTCCGGCCACATGGCCAACCAGCACGGCAAGACCTGTGCGGCGGCAGTCGTGTCGCTGCTGCAGGGCAAAGAGCCGCCGCAGTTGCCGATCTATGCCAACACCTGCTACAGCTTCGTGACCGACGAAGACGTGGTGCACGTGGCCAGCGTGCACCGCTACGACGCCGAGAAGAAGACCATGCTGACGGTGGCGGGCTCGGGCGGTGTGTCGAGCGCGGCCAGCGAGCTGGAAGGCCGGTACGCCCATGCTTGGGCGCGCAACATCTGGGCAGACACCCTCGCATAACCCCCCCGCGCCGCCTTCGGCGTCACCCCCCTGGAAGGGGGGCGGCACTGGCCGTCCGGCAAAGCCGGCCCGGCGGTGCCTCTGGGTGGCGTTGCGCCTCGCGGTACGAATCGCGCTCCGGTGCGGTCAGAAGAGGGATACCTATGAACTGCAAGACATCATGGACCAGGGTCGCACTGTGCGCGGCCCTTCTGCTCGGCGCTTCGGGCGCTTGGGCACAGGCCGACGAAGCCCGCGCGAAGAAGATCGCGGGGGGTTCCTGTTTTCTGTGCCACGGGGCGCAGGGCGAATCGACCAGTGAGATTTTTCCGCGGCTGGCCGGGCAGCATGCCGAGTACATCGCCAAGCAGCTCACGGCGTTCAAGAGCGGCCAGCGCAAGAGCACCGCCATGGTCGAGATGGTGAGCAAGCTCACGCCCGACGAGATGCTGGCGCTGGGCAGGTACTACGAGAAGATGTCGATTCCGCGTGAAGAGCCCAAGGACCCGCAGCTCGCGGCCATGGGCCGCTACATCTTTCACAACGGCAACAGGTTCAGCGGCGTGCCCGCCTGCGTGGCCTGCCACGGCACCGCCGCCGAAGGCACGGCCACCCTGCCCCGTCTGGCGACGCAATTTTCAGGCTACATCCACACCCAGCTGAAGTCGTTCAACAAACGCGAGCGGACCAACGACAACGCGGTGATGCACGCGGTGGTGGAGAAGATGACGGAGTTGGAGATGGCGGCGGTCGCGGAGTACGTGAGCAGCAAGTGACTTAACTTTGATGCTGAAAACCATTGAAGGCGCCCTCCTCGGGCGCCTTTCTATTTTCTGCGATGTGGTTTTGACGCCTGTGGCGTGCTGGGTGGCACCTCTGTTTCCAGGCGACCCTGTGCCACTCAGCCCGGGCGGAAGGTAGGCGGGAACGGCTTCAGCCCTCTGTCAACCGGTATTGGCCGTTCTCAAACCAAGAGCCGTCAAATCCGTCCTTCAGCAACACTGCCCTGGTGGCGGATTGGCCCGGCGCTTGTGCACGTGCCAAATACTTCACCAGCGTGCTCTCATCTTCGCTGAACAGGTGGCTGATGCCCTCGCAATCGCATTGCGCGATCAGTTTGAAATCGTCCTTCACCCGAACACGGTCGTCGGCTGGGTCGCGCTGTAGTTGGCGAATCAGGATGCCGCAGCGCATGGCGTGGTCCACGTTGAAGGGCAACACGGAAAAGTTGCGCAGCGGCAGATCGTTGATCGTCTGCTTGACCTGAAACTCGGAGATCACGATGGCCGAAAGGTAGAGCGGAATTTGCCGGCTCACGCATTCCCGAAAGTACTGCTTCGCCACTTCGTGCTGTGGCCGGGCCGGGTTGGCCAAGGTGATCAGAAAGCTGGTGTCCAGCAACGCGCTGTTCAATGTTTGCCCCCACGCAACTCGTCCACCCAAGCAGTGGGGTCAGCCACGTCCCTCCAGGCACTGGCGCCGCGGCGCGTAAGGCGCTCCAGCTCTTCCTCATCCACCTTGGTGGTGTATTCGACAAACTCGATCAGCCGCGCGCTGCGCAACTCACGGGTGAGCACGTTGTATTCCGCCCGAATGCGCAACATCGCCGTCTTGTAGAGACGGTTTTCCTTGTCGTCCCGCAGCAGGTTTTTTTCGGTGGTGACCGTGAGGGTCGTGCCGTCAGGCAAGCGCACATGGGCATTGGCATTGGTGGCACCACCCAAGTCTTGAATCTCGCCTCGGATATAGCGCTCCACCTGCACCCACTGGTCGGCATCGTCGGCGCGGTAATCGGTATCAGCACTGACGATCACCGGACGCTCAAGAAACGGAGCAGATATTTTGTAAGCCAGCTCACGAGATTGGCGCGCCATTTTTTGCCACCGCTCAATGACTTCCTGGCGCTTGGCGTCGATGCCCTCCAGCAGTTCACCGTCCAGCAAGGCACGCAGATCGGCAAACAGGCGGGGCGCACCCATGAGAGGCACCGTCTGGATGGCCAGCGAGCCCTTTTGAATGGCGACTTCAAGATCTTTCGTATCGACCTCTTTGGCATCGCCGCGCAGGAATATCTGCACATCGCTGGCAAAGCGCGCCAGATCAGCCAAGCGCACCCTCGCCGGGCTGGTTTCAAAACCACCCGAATGATCGGAAAGTGAGAGTGTGATGCGCTGGGCTTCCATAGCTGATTTCATTTTACGGTCATGGAAGCCCAGTCGCCCGAAATCATGACGGTTTCAAGCTCGGCCCCGCCCTTTGCAAGAGAGACCGAGGGGAAACCCCGCGCTGTCTCGCCAGCAGCGCCGAAGGCTCAGGCCACCTTGGCGGCCAGTTCGCCTTTGTCGTACCGCTTCTGCATCGTCTCCAGGCTGTGCACCTGGGTGATCTTGCTGGCCATGCCGGCGGCGCCGAAGGCTTCGTAGCGGGCGGCGCAGATCGCCTGCATGGCCTTCGTCGCTTCCTTGTAGAACTTGCGCGGGTCGAAGTTCTTGCGGTCTTCGGCCAGGTGCTTTCGAATGGCGCCGGTGCTGGCCATGCGCAGGTCGGTGTCGATGTTGACCTTGCGCACACCGTTGCGGATGCCTTCGACGATCTCGACCACCGGCACGCCGTAGGTGACACCCATGTCGCCGCCGTACTGGTTGATGATGGCCAGCCAGTCTTCCGGGACGCTGCTGGAGCCGTGCATCACCAGGTGCACGTTGGGGATGCGCTGGTGGATCTCTTTCACGCGGTCGATGCGCAGCACCTTGCCGCTGGGTTTGCTGCTGAACTTGTAGGCGCCGTGGCTGGTGCCGATGGCGATGGCCAGCGCGTCCACCTGCGTCTTGCTCACGAAGTCGGCGGCCTCATCGGGGTCGGTCAGCAGCATGGAGTGGTCCATCTCGCCTTCGGCGCCGTGGCCGTCTTCTTCGCCAGCCTTGCCGGTTTCCAGCGAACCCAGGCAACCCAGTTCACCTTCCACCGACACGCCGCAGGCATGGGCCAGATCGACCACCTGCTGGGTGGTGTTGACGTTGTACTCGTAGCTCGATGGCGTCTTGCCGTCGGCCAGCAGGCTGCCGTCCATCATCACCGAGCTGAAGCCCGACTGGATGGAGCGGAAGCAGATGGCGGGCGCGGCGCCGTGGTCCTGGTGCATGCACACGGGGATGTGCGGGTACATCTCGATGGCGGCCGAAATCAGGTGGCGCAAGAAGGGTTCGCCGGCGTAAGAACGGGCACCGGCCGAGCCTTGCAGGATGACCGGGCTGTTCACCTTGTCGGCCGCCTGCATGATGGCCTGCACCTGCTCCATGTTGTTGACGTTGAAGGCCGGCAGGCCGTAGTGGTGCTCGGCGGCGTGGTCGAGCAGTTGGCGAAGGGAAATGAGGGCCATGGGTTGTCTCCGGACAATGGATCAATGAAACAAAAAATAGGTTCGGGGAGCCCCCATCCCAACCTTCCCCCAGAGGGGGAAGGGGCGAACACGGGGACCAGCGACCGGCCCCTCCCCGATCTACTCCCTCCCCCTCTGGGGGAGGGAGTAGATCGGGGAGGGG
>NZ_MUNZ01000190.1 GCF_002001205.1 Hydrogenophaga sp. A37 | reverse complement strand
GCCGAAGCCCCGCCCTCGGAAACCCCTATCGATGTTCCCAACGAGGGCAGCGAGAGCAAGCCGTTCATGCGGGTGGTCAAGAGCTATGTGCTGCGTGCCGGGCGCACCGGCCCGGGCCAGCAACGGGCCTACGAACAGTTCGGCCCGCGCTTCCTGCTGAACTACGATGCCGCCCAGAAGCTGGACACCACGGCCGTCTTCGGCCGCAACGCACCGCTGATCATGGAGATCGGCTTCGGCATGGGCGGCGCCACGGCGCAGATTGCCCAGGTGCGCCCGGACGACAACTTCCTCTGCTGCGAGGTGCACGAACCCGGTGTGGGCGCGCTGCTCAAGCTCTGCGGTGAGCAGGGCATCGAAAACATCCGCATCTTCCGCCACGACGCGGTCGAGGTGCTCGACCACATGCTGCCCGAACAGAGCCTGGACGGCGTGCACATCTTCTTCCCCGACCCCTGGCACAAAAGCCGCCACCACAAACGCCGCCTGATCCAGACCCCGTTCGTGAACCGGCTGGTGCGGCACCTCAAGCCGGGTGGCTACCTGCACCTGGCGACCGATTGGGAGCCCTACGCGCAGCAGATGCTGGCCGTGCTGAGCGCCGAGCCGCTGCTGAGCAACACGGCACCGGACGGCGATGGCTACGCACCCCAGCCCGACTACCGGCCGCTCACCAAGTTTGAAAATCGCGGCCTCAAACTCGGCCACGGGGTGTGGGACCTGGTGTTCATTCGCACCTGAGCCCCCAACCGTCACGCCTTGTGAAACGGGCTGGCGGCTGATCCGACTGAATGGCGTGGGCCGCAAAGAAATTTTTCGCATTCTGTGACGAGCACCTAGACTGAATCGGCGCACCGCCTTTCGCACGATGGGCGGCATTTTTTTGCCCAAGTGAATGGATCATCACCTTGAACCTCGCAACGCCCATGGACGCGGTCGCCCCCCACACCGCCACCAAAGACCTGTCGACCGTCACGCCTTCAGGTCAGCGCAAACAACGGCTGATTCAGGACGTCGAGGTGCGCGAGGCCATCACCCATGAAGACGAGCGCGGGGAAATTGTGGAAATGCTCAGTCAGTCCTGGGGGTTCCACCCGGCGCCGGTGCACCATGTTTACGCCTCCATGATCCGACCGGGCAAGGTCAAGGGGTGGGTCTACCACAAGCACCAGTGCGACCGCATGTTCTCGCTGACGGGCTTTGTGAAGTATGTGCTCTGGGACATGCGGAAGGACTCGCCCACACACGGACTGATCAACGAGATCTACCTGACGGAGCGCAACCGTGGCCTGCTCCTGATTCCCCCCTACGTGGTGCACGCAGTGCAAAACATCGGGCTGATCGATGCCATCTTCATCAACATGCCCACCGAGCCCTACAACCACGAGAGCCCGGACAAGTACCGCGTGACACCCGAAAGCGTCCCCTACAGCTTTGACAAAGGCCCTGGCTGGTGAGCGCAGAGGCCGCTGCTCCCTGCTTCAGCGTCATCGTCGCGACCTACAACTGGAGCAGCGCACTGGAACTGGCCTTGTCCAGCGTGCTGGACCAGACCGAACAGGATTTTGAGCTGCTGGTGATCGGCGATGCCTGCACCGACGACAGCGAGGCCGTGGTCGCCACGTTGAACGATCGCCGCACACGCTGGGTCAACCTGGACCGCAACTGCGGCAGCCAATGGGGCCCCAACAACGTCGGCCTGGCGCTGGCCCGGGGCCGTTATGTGGCCTACCTGGGCCACGACGACCTCTGGGCCCCCCGGCACCTGGAGGCCGCGCGCCGGTGCTTTGAAGCCACCCAAGCCGACGTGCTGGCCGCCGGCTGTCTGCTGTATGGTCCGCCGACCTCGGGCCTGCGGGCGTTGACCGGGTTTTTCCCCAATGACCTGTTCACGCCGCTGCACTTCTTCCCTCCATCGTCGCTGATCCACACGCGGCAGGCGGCGCACCGTGCCGGCGGGTGGGTGGGTGCCGACGTGTCGCGCACGGCGGTGGATCAGGAGTTTCTGCTTCGTTTGCATGAGTCCGGAGCACGGTTCGCGTCCACCGGGGACATCTCGGTCTTCAAGTTCAACGCCGCCTGGCGCCGCAACGCCTACCGTCGCCGTGATGTGTCTGAACAGCGCGCCTGTCTGGCCGCCCTGCGCGAGAACAGCCCGGCCTATCTCATGAAAGAGCTGACGGCTGCGCTGCGGGCGGCCAGCGAAGACCGGCTTCTGCGAATCGAAACCCCGTTGAACGCCGAGCGGGGCGCCACGGTTGGGGCCAGGCGGAACCAGACCTTCAAGGGCTCACACCGCCTTGCGGCAGGGAAGCACCCCGTGGTACCGGACAAGACGCTGCGTTTCGACTGCGAAGACGAGTTCGCTGGCTACGAATGGCATGGCCTCGAAACGGACGCCGATGGCACCCGGTTCCGCTGGATCGGACCGTGCCATCACGCCTCACGGACGCTGCCGGTGCGCCTCGACCGGCCGGTGAACATCACGATCAGGGTCTTGTTCGAAATCCAGGGCGGCCTGCTGAACGCATCGTCGTTCAGCTTGAACCACCACCCGGTCGATTCGGCCTGGATCCAGCCCTGTGACCATGGCTTCGAATGGCATGCGCATGTGGACCCCACCCAATGGACCGACGCGGACCGCTCCGAGCTGCTGGTGACCATCACGGTGCCATCGACACACCGCCCGCTGGACCTCGGCATCAATGACGACCGGCGCTGGCTGGGACTGGCCATCGCCTGGATCGAGGTCCGACCGGCTTGAGGCCTGGCGACGGACCGCAGTTGCTCACAGGGGCGGAGCAAGGCCCGTCCCGGGAGTGCCTCAATCGTCCTTGTCTTCGTCGTCCGAATCGAGCGCGGCATCGGCGCCCGCACCGATGATCTTGCCGCCGATCTTGGCGGTGCCCACCACCGCATCCACCGCCAGCCCGGCCACGCCCACGACCGCGGAAGCCGCCACATCGACCACGGCCACCACGGCGCAACCGCTCAGCAGCAGGCTGGACAGCCCGAGCGCCAGCGCCAGGCGAGAACGGCTGAAGGTGTAGGAAGCGTTGGCGGCGTCGATCACGGCGGGGTCCTGTGGTGAAGGCGCAGAGAATACCCGGATTTCCCTCGCACACCCTTCACCGTGGCCCGCTCCTCCAAGAACCCGCTCATCCCCGCCCGCGACGGCGTGTCGCCCAGCTGCGTCGCACTGCCTGGGGTCAAAGCCGGTGATGCCCGCTGGCCCGGCGTGATCGACTTTCTGGACGAGCGCCTTCCTACGGTGGGCCGAGAGGTGTGGGCCGAGCGGCTGACCACGGGCGCGGTGCTGGACGAAGCAGGCCAGGCCGTACCGCCCGACGCGCCGTACCGTGGCGACACGCGGCTGTACTACTACCGCGCGCTGCCAGACGAAATGGTGGTGCCGTTTGAAGCCACGGTGCGCTACCAGGACGCGCACCTGGTGGTGGCCGACAAGCCGCACTTCCTGCCCGTGACACCGGGCGGGCGCTATGTGCAGCAGACCTTGCTGGTGCGCCTTCAGCGCCAGCTGGGCCTGCCCCAGCTGGCGCCGCTGCACCGCATTGATCGCGAAACCGCTGGGCTCGTCATGTTTGCCGTGAATCCCGCCGAGCGCGGGACCTACCACGCGCTCTTCAGCGGGCGAACCATGCACAAGACCTACGAGGCCATCGCGCCGGCCACCGAAGCACTGACCTGGCCACACACGCGCCGCAGCCGCATCGTGGAGCACCCGACCGATTTTTTCCGCATGAACGAGGTGGCTGGCAAGCCGAACAGCGAGACGCGCGTCGATGTGCTGGAGCGGCGCGGCGGCTGGGCACGCTATGCGCTGGAACCCGTCACCGGCAAACGCCATCAGCTGCGGGTGCACATGAACGCGCTCGGCCTGCCCATCGTGGGCGACCAGCTCTACCCGACCGTGCGGCACGGGCCGGACGATGAAGAAGACTTTTCTGAACCGCTGCGCCTGCTGGCCAAGAGCCTCGCTTTCACCGACCCGGTGACGGGCAATGAGCGTGAGTTTGAGAGCGGGCTGAGCCTGGACTGGCCCAACCTATAACCGAGTCAACGCATAGGCCAGGTGCCCCCGGGTCCGGCTTTGCCGGTCCGCCAGGCACGCCCCTTGGGGGGTGACGCCGCAGGCGGCGCGGGGGGTTACAACCTTTCGGCGACCCAGGCCTGCACCGAAGCCAGCGCCTTCGGCAGACCGCTGGCATCGGTGCCACCGGCCATGGCCATGTCGGGCTTGCCGCCGCCCTTGCCACCGACCTGTTGGGCGACAAAATTGACCAACTCGCCGGCTTTCACCTTGCCCATGCTGTCGGCCGTGACGCCCGCAGCGATCTGCACCTTGCCGCCGTCCACGGCGGCCAGCACGATGGCGGCGGTTTTCAGCTTGTCCTTCAGCTTGTCCAGGGTGTCGCGCAGGGTCTTGGCGTCGGCCCCATTGAGCACAGCGGCCAACACCTTGATGCCTTTGACGTCCACGGCCTGGGCCATGAGTTCGTCGCCCTGGCTGGAGGCCAGCTTGCCTTTGAGGGCGGCGACTTCTTTTTCCAGCGCCTTGATCTGCTCCAACGTCTGGCTGATGCGGCCGGTCAGCTCGGCGGCGGGCGCTTTCAGCACGCCCGCGGCCTGGGCCACGGTGTCTTCCAGCGTCTGCAGGTAGGCCAGCGCGTTGGCGCCGGTCACCGCTTCGATGCGTCGCACGCCCGCGGCCACGCCGCTCTCGCCCACCACCTTGAACAGACCGATGTCGCCGGTGCGCTGCACGTGCGTACCGCCGCAGAGTTCCTGCGTGGAACCGATGCTCAGCACGCGCACGATCTCGCCGTACTTCTCGCCGAACAGCATCATCGCGCCGGTCTTCTGGGCCGACTCGATGTCCATCAGCTCGGCCTTGGCGGCCGCGTTGGCCAGCACCTCGGCGTTGACGATGGCCTCGACCTGGCGGATCTGCGCGTCGGTCACGGGTGCGTTGTGCGCGAAGTCGAAGCGCGTGCGCTCGGCGTTGACCAGCGAACCCTTCTGCTGCACGTGGGTGCCCAGCACTTCGCGCAGGGCCTTGTGCATCAGGTGGGTGGCGCTGTGGTTGCGCACGGTGGCGGCACGCAGCGCCAGGTTCACGCTGGCGGTCACCGTGTCGCCCACGGCGAGCGTGCCCTGCTCCATCGATCCGTGGTGGCCGAACACGTCGGACTTGATCTTCTGCGTGTCGCCCACGGCGAACGTGGCCGAGCCGCTGGTGATGAGACCTTCGTCACCCACCTGGCCACCGCTCTCAGCGTAGAACGGCGTGGTGTCCAGCACCACGACGCCTTGCTGACCGGCCTTGAGTGCCACCACGGACGTGCCGTCCAGGTACAGCGCCACCACCTTGGCCGGGGCTTCGAGCTGCTCGTAGCCCACGAAGCTGTTGCCGGCACCGCTGTACTCCAGCGCCTTGTCCATCTTGAACTTGCCGGCCGCGCGGCCCTTGGCTTTCTGCGCCTCCATGGCGGCGTGGAAACCGGCTTCGTCCACTGCTACATCACGTTCGCGGCAGACATCGTTGGTCAAGTCCAATGGAAAACCGTAGGTGTCGTGCAAAGCAAACGCAACCTTGCCATCGAGTAGACGAATGCTATCCAACCGCTTGTGATCGAAAAACTCGACCTGCAACTTCCCAACTTCAACTCCAACAGAACTCTGTACTTCGTTTGGAGTGAGGGAAGAACTCTCGCCGATAACGACCACGATGGCTTTGTCGTACTGGCTTACTGCGAACTGCTTCCCAAACCCCTTCAAATGCTCGAGCAATTGTTGGTCAGCTCGTCCGGGGCTTAGTCGTGTTAGCTCTACCGCGTAAGAGCCACCGTCATCAAAATCCAATACTGCGTCGAACCTATACGTCTGCTTCGACGACATCTTTTGCCCAACTAGCTCAAGGCCAACATCTCTTGCACCGAGTTCACGACGCAAATAGGCGAGCACCAGACCCTCATCTGTCAAGGCACGATCCAAGATCTGCATGCCCGTTCCCAGCGTCTCGTAGAAGCGCTCTTCCTCCACCCGCAACACCTCGGAGATGCGTTGCGCCTGCGAGGCCAGGTTGGGGTAGGCCTCGCCCATCACCCTCACCAGATCAGGCACCAGCTTGTGGAAGAACGGCGTCTTCTGGCCGAGCTTGTAGCCGTGGCGGATGGCGCGGCGCACGATGCGGCGCTGCACGTAGCCGCGGCCTTCGTTGGACGGAATCACACCGTCGCTGATCAGGAACGAGGTGGCGCGGATGTGGTCGGCGATCACCTTCAGCGAGGGGTTGGAGAGGTCGGGGGTCGACGTCTCGCGGCCCGCGGCCTTGATCAGCGCCTCGAAGATGTCGATCTCGTAATTGCTGTGCACGTGCTGCAGGATGGCGGCGAGGCGCTCCAGGCCCATGCCGGTGTCCACGCAGGGGGCAGGAAGCGGCGTCACCGCGCCGGTCTCGTCCATGTTGAACTGCATGAACACGTTGTTCCAGATCTCGATGAAGCGGTCGCCGTCTTCATCCGGGCTGCCGGGAGGGCCGCCCGGGATGTGGTCGCCGTGGTCGTAGAAGATTTCCGAGCAGGGGCCGCAAGGGCCGGTATCGGCCATCATCCAGAAGTTGTCGCTCTTGTAACGGCCGCCCTTGTTGTCGCCGATGCGGATCACGCGCTCGGGCGGCAGGCCGATTTCCTTGGTCCAGATGTCGTAGGCCTCGTCGTCCTCTTCGTACACCGTGGCCAGCAGACGCTCGGCCGGCAACTTGTAGACCTCGGTCAGCAGTTCCCAGGCCCAGTTCAGGCTCTCGCGCTTGAAGTAGTCGCCAAACGACCAGTTGCCCAGCATCTCGAAGAAGGTGTGGTGGCGCGCGGTGTAGCCCACGTTTTCCAGGTCGTTGTGTTTGCCACCGGCGCGCAGGCAGGCCTGGACGGACGTGGCGCGCACATAGGGGCGCTTGTCGGTGCCGAGGAACACATCCTTGAACTGGACCATGCCCGAGTTGGTGAACATGAGCGTGGGGTCGTTGCCGGGAACGAGCGGGCTGGACGCCACCACGGTGTGGCCCTTGGAGGCAAAGAAGTCCAGGAAGGTCTTGCGGATGTCGGCAACACTCATTGCAGGCTGGGTCATGTCTGTGGGCTTTCGGGCGAAAACGGTTCGGTTCAAATCAGCTTTCCATTATCGCTGTGCAGGGCGCATGGCTTTCGCTCGGTCCATGCGCACCTCAGACTCAGTGCCCCACCCGTCGAGCGCCGCAAGACTCCCGAATCACCAGCTCCACCGGCTGCTCATGCCGCATGGTCTGCAGATCGGGCTCGCGGCGCAGGAGCGCCAGCAGCATCTGCATGGCGTCCCGTCCCAGGCCGATGGTGTCGGTGCGCACGGTGGTCAGCGGGGGTGAGGCGAATTCGGCCAGCGGGATGTCGTCGTAACCGACCAGGGCAATGTCCTGCGGAATGCGCAGCCCCGCCTCGGCCAGCGCACGCATGGCGCCGAAGGCGATGGTGTCGTTGCCGGCAAACAGGGCGGTGAAGCCCACGCCGCGGGCCAGCAGCTGCTGGGTCGCCAGGTAGCCGCTGGCCGCGCTGATGTCGGCGTTCACGGCCCAGGCCGGGTCGATCGCCAGGCCGTGGCTGGCCATGGCTTCGCGCCAGCCGCGTTCGCGCTCGTTCACGGCCAGGTACTCGGGTTGCGCGAAGTTGACGAAGGCGATCTTGCGGTGGCCCAGACCGACCAGATGGTCGACCACCAGCCGCGCAGCGGCCGAGGTGTCGTTGCCGCAGGTGTTGAAGCGCTCCACGTCGGGCAGGCCGGCGCCGAACACCACCATCGGGATGCCGGCGTCGGCGATGTCACCCAGGTATTGGCGCCCGGCCAGGCTGGGGTTGACCACGATCAGGCCGTCGATGCGGCGGCTGCGCACCAGATCCACGAAAGCACCCGGGTCGTTGCCGTCGTCATCGGTGGACTCGATCAGCATCTTCAGCCCATGGCGGTGGCACTCCTGGTTGATGCTGGCCACGAGTTGGCCGAGGAACACGTCCACATACAGGTGCGAGGCTTTCGGGATCACCAGGGCCACGGTCCCGGTGGCGCCGCCGGCCAGGCTGCGCGCCGCCGCATTGGGCTGGTGGCCGAGCTCGCGCGCAGCGGTCAACACGCGTTGGCGCGTGGCCTCGCTGATGCCCTGGTCGCGCACGTTGTTGAGCACGAACGACACCGTGGTGCGCGAGACGCCGGCACGGCGCGCCACTTCGCTGCTGGTAGGAGATTTCAGGGGCCTGGACATGGTCGATCGCCATCGTAATCGATGGTCCGCAGCGCCCTCAGGCGCCGCCTCCATCCAACGGCCTTTTTCTGCAAAAGCGGTGTTTACCCTATGACTAACGCGAATTAGTTTGCCATAACATGAAGACTAACTCGCGTTAGTCAAGAAACAAAACACCGAAAACACCATGGCCCGCCCTTCCAACCACGCCCTCAGCAGCACCCGCCGCGCCGAAACCCTGACGGCCTGGGCGCTGGTCTTGCCCGCGCTGATCGGATTTCTGGTGTTCTATGCCTTGCCGACGCTGCGCGCGATCGAGATCAGCTTCACCGACTGGAACCTGCTGCGGGCGCCGAAATTCGTGGGCCTGGACAACTACGCCGCCATGCTCGAAGACGGCAAGTTCTGGCAGGGCATGAAGCTTTCGGGCCTGTACGTGCTGCTCAACATCCCGCTGCAGGTGGTGCTGGGCCTGTTTCTGGCGGTATCGATGGACCGCCTGACCAAGTCGCTGTTCGTCAAGTCCATCGTGCTGCTGCCCTACCTGCTGTCCAACGTGTTGGTGGCCATGATGTGGCTGTGGATGCTCGACCCCTTGCTCGGCCTGGTGAACGCCGGCATCGACGCCCTGGGTTTTGACCGCCAGCCTTTCTTTGGCGGCGTGGACCAGGCGCTGTTCACCGTGGCCGCCGTCAACATCTGGCGCCACATGGGCCTGGTGGCCATGCTGTTTCTGGCCGGACTGCAGAACATCCCCCGCAACCTCTATGAAGCGGCCGCCCTAGAAGGCGCAAGCGAGTGGCAGATGTTCTGGCGCATCACCCTGCCGCTGCTGCGCCCAGTGATGGTGTTTGTGCTCGTGACCAGCGTGACCGGCTCGTTCCAGATCTTCGACACCATCGCCGTCACCACCAACGGTGGCCCGCTGGACTCGACCCGCGTGATCGTTCACTACATCGTGCAGAACGCGTTCAGCTTCTACAAGATGGGCTACGCCTCGGCCATGTCGATGACGCTGTGCGTCGTGATGATGGTCTACACCGTGTTCCAGATGCGGGTGATGCGGGCCTCTCAAAACGACCTGGCCTGAAGGACACCCCTTGAACACCCGTGCGCTCATCCCCACCACTGCGGCCGCGCGCCGCAAGCCCTGGACACCCGGCCGCATCGCTGCCTGGCTGGCCCTGGGTCTGATGCTGCTCATCACGCTGGCACCGCTGTGGATGGTCGTGAAAACGGCGCTCATGCAGTCGGCCAACCTGTACACCGAATCGGACCAGCTCCTGCCCTCGGCTCCGACGCTCGACAACTTCATACGGGTGCTCGGCTTCATGACCCTGGAAGAAAGCCGGGCGCTGGGCGGCTCTGGCGCAGAAATCAACTTCCTGCGGGCGATGGGCAACTCCCTGCTGTTCACCGCCATCATTGTGGTGACGCAAATCAGCTTTGCGGCCATGGCCGCCTACGCCTTCGCCCGGCTGCGCTTCCCGGGGCGCAACACGCTGTTTGCGCTGTTCATCGGCTCGATGATGGTGCCGGGCGTGGTCACCTTCATTCCCAACTTCCTCCTCATCAAAGACCTGGGTTTGCTCAACACCATGGCCGGCATGGTGGCGCCGTTTTGCCTGATGCAGGGCTTCTCGGTGTTCTTCCTGCGCCAGTTCTTCCTGTCGATTCCCCGCGATCTGGAAGAGGCCGCGCTGCTCGACGGCGCCTCGTACTTCTACATCTTTACCCACGTGGTGCTGCCCCTGAGCATCACACCGCTGGCCACGATTGCCATGCTCACTGGCATAAACATGTGGAACGAATTCTTCTGGCCCTACCTGGTGGCCAAGGACGAAGCCCAGCAGGTGCTGCCTGTGGCGCTGCAAACCTTCAAGTCGCAGACCGCACAAGGCCAGCCCGACTGGACCGGCCTGATGGCGGCCACCGCCATCACCGTGCTGCCCACCATTTTGTTGCTCGTGGCCATGGGCCGCCGGGTCGTTGAATCGGTGCAATTCAGCGGCGGCAAGTGATTTTTCTGTTCCCTCGCCAACCCTTCCTACTACCTATAACGGAGACAAACCCTTGAACCTCAAACTCAGCACCCTCGCCACAGCCCTGCTGGCCACCGTCGGCAGCGCCCATGCCGTCGAAGTCAAATACATGCTGTGGGACGCCAACCAGTTGCCCGCCTACAAACAATGCGCGGCAGACTTCGAGAAGAAGAACGCGGGCATCACGATCAAAGTCACGCAGTCGGGCTGGAACGACTACTGGACCACCGTCTCCACCGGCTTCATCTCGGGCACCGCACCCGACGTGTTCACCGACCACCTGGCCAAGTACCCGGAATTTTCCAAGAACGAACAACTGCTGGACCTGGCGCCACTGATCAAGCGCGACAAGGTGGACACCGGCGCCTACACCACCGGCCTGTACGACAACTGGGGCCGTGAGGGCAAGCAGTACGGCCTGCCCAAAGACTGGGACACCATCGGCATGGTGGTCAACATGGAGATGGCCAAGAAGGCCGGCGTCTCGCTGACCGAGCTGCAAGCCATGACCTGGAACCCCAAGGACGGCGGCAGTTTCGAGCAGATCGTTCGCAAGCTCAGCCTGGACGGCAGCGGCACCAACGCCACCAACGCCAAGTTCGACAAGAAGAAGGTCAGCACCTACGGCTACGGCTTCTGGAACACCGGCTCGGGCGACATGATGGGCCAAACCGAATGGAGCCACTTTGCGGTGTCCAACGGCTTCAAGTTCCAGGACAAGCCCTGGGCCACCACGTTCTATTACGACGACGCCAAGCTCGCCGAAACCATCGACTACCTCGCGGGGTTGCCCACCAAGGGCCTGTCCGCCAGCTTCGAGAACAGCAAGTCGCTGGGCGCGGACGCCATGTTCGTGGCCAAGAAAGTCGCCATGGTGCCCCAGGGCTCATGGATGATCACGCACTTCAAAACCAACGCCAAATTCGACCACGCCTGGGTGCCCCTGCCCACCGGCCCCACCGGCACGCGCGCCACCATGTTCAACGGCCTGGCCGACTCGATCTGGGCCGGCTCCAAGGTCAAGGAAGAATCCTGGAAGTGGGTCAAATACCTGGGCTCCGCCGAGTGCCAAAGCACGGTGGCGAGCTACGGCGTGGTCTTCCCCGCCGTCAAGGGCATGGCCGAAAAAGCCATCGAGGTGCAAAAGGCCAAGGGCGTGGACTCCTCGGCCTTCCTGACCATGGCCAAGTCCAAAACCTACCTGCCTCCCATCGCCGACGGTGGCTCAGAAATCAGCGAGGTGATGAAAGCCGCGCTGGAAACCGTGCTGATGGGCCGCTCGGATGCCACCTCCGCACTCAAGGCAGCCAACACCAAGGTCAACCAGCTCGCCAAGAAGTAAGAAAGAAGAAAGCAAACGCAATGAGCATCCGCCGCATCAAGATCACCCTGATCGGGGCTGGCAGCATTGTTTTCACACGCAATCTGCTGGGCGATATTTTTTCCTATCCCGAACTGGCTGATTGCGAGGTGGCGCTGCACGACATTGACGAACACCGCCTGGGGCTGGCCAAAAAAGTGGCGCAGCGCCTGGCCAGTACCCTGGGGGTCAAGCCGACCATCACCGCCAGCATCGACCGGCGCCGCGCGCTGGCCGATGCGGGCTTTGTGATCAGCACCATCCAGGTCGGCGGCTACAAGCCGGCCACCGTGACCGACTTCGACATCCCCAAGAAGTTCGGCCTCACGCAAACCATCGGTGACACCCTGGGCATCGGCGGCATCATGCGCGGCCTGCGCACGATCCCCGTGCAGCTGTCCATGCTGAAAGACATGGAGGAGGTGTGCGCGCCTGGCGCCCTCCACCTCAACTACGTCAACCCGATGGCCATGATCACCTGGGCGCTGAACCAGGCCAGCACGCGCATTCCCACCGTCGGCCTGTGCCACAGCGTGCAGCACACGGCGCATGAACTGGCGCACGACCTGGGCATTCCCGCCGAGGAGATCGACTACCGCTGCGCGGGCATCAACCACATGTCGTTCTACACCAAGTTCGAGCACAAGGGAGTTGACCTGTACCCGCGCCTGCGCCAGATTTACGCCGAAGGCAAAGCCCCCGGCTGGAACAAGGTGCGGTATGAAATGCTGCACCAGCTGGGCCACTTTCCGACCGAGTCGAGCGAACACTTTGCCGAGTACGTGCCCTGGTTCATCAAGCAGGGCCGCGAAGATTTGCTGGCCAAGTTCAACATCCCGCTGGACGAATACCCGGGCCGCTGCCAGATCTTCGAGCACGCCTGGCCCTATATCGAACGCGAACTGCAAGCCCCCGGCACGCAAGACGCCAAGGCACTCACGGCGGAGCTGGAAGCCGCCAACATCCACGTGATGCCGCGCAACATCACCGAGGCCGCGCAACTGCTCGAAGGGCTCAACAGCGTCACCCGTTCGGTCGAATACGGCGGGCAGATCATCCACTCGATGGTCAGCGGCATGCCGCGCGTGGTCTATGGCAACGTGCTCAACCACCAGTTGATCGACAACCTGCCCCAGGGCTGCGCCGTCGAAGTGCCCTGCCTGGTGGACGCCAACGGCGTGCAGCCGACCCGCGTCGGCGCGCTGCCGATCCAGCTGGCCGCGCTGATGCGCACCAACGTCAACGTGCAAGAGCTGGTGGTCGCCGCCATCGCCGAGCGCAAACGCGAGCACGTCTACCACGCCGCCATGCTCGACCCGCACACCGCGGCCGTGCTCGACCTGGAGCAGATCCGCGCCATGGTCGACGAGCTGCTGCTGGCCCACCGCGCCCTGCTTCCCGAATATCTCCAAGCCTGAAAGAGCGACCCACCATGGCCAGCATCGAACTCCGCGCCGTCAACAAAAACTACCTGGACAACGTGGCGGTGATCCGCGGCGTGGATCTGCACGTCAAACAAGGCGAGTTCTGCGTCTTCGTCGGTCCCTCAGGCTGCGGCAAGTCCACGCTGCTGCGCATGCTCGCCGGGCTGGAAGACATCACCAGCGGCGACCTGCTGATCGACGGCCAGCGCATGAACGACACCCAGCCCGCCAAACGCGGCGTGGCCATGGTGTTCCAGAGCTATGCGCTGTTTCCCCACATCAGCGTGTTTGACAACCTGGCCTTCGGCATGCAGCTGGCCAGGATGGACAAGGCCGTGATCCGCGACAAGGTGCACGCCGTGGCCAAGGTGCTGCAGCTCGAAGCCCTGCTGGACCGCAAGCCCAAGGCGCTCTCGGGCGGCCAGCGCCAGCGTGTGGCGATCGGCCGCGCCATCGTGCGCGAGCCCGGCGTGTTTCTGTTCGACGAACCGCTCTCCAACCTCGACGCCTCGCTGCGCGTGCAGACGCGCTTCGAGATCGCCAAGATCCACCGCGACTTCGGTCGGGCGGCCACGATCTACGTGACGCACGACCAGGTCGAGGCCATGACGCTGGCCGACCGCATCCTGCTGCTGAACGCCGGCCCTGCGGTGTTGAGCGAAGGCAGCGTGGCCCAGTGCGGCTCGCCGCTGGAGCTCTACCACCGGCCACGCAACCTGTTTGTGGCGGGCTTCATCGGCTCGCCCAAGATGAACTTCCTGGCCGGCACCCTCGTCGAAGGCCTGGCCGACCAGGCCCGTGTGCGCCTGCCCGGCGGCGAAGTGCTCGAAGCCTTGGTCGACGCGAGCCGCCTCACCCCGGGCCAGTCCGTGACCCTGGGCATCCGGCCCGAACACACCCAGCTCGGCACCGCCACGCAATCCATCGTGCGCGAGGTGCAGTGGCAAGAGCGCCTGGGCGAATCCACCTTCTTTTTCCTGGGCAACAGCGTGGCCGATGAGCCCATGGTGGTCAAGGCGCCGGGCCATGCACACGCCGACGCCGGCCAGCGCGTGGCGGTCTCGCTGCCCGCTGCCGCGCTGCACCTGTTCGACGACAAAGGCCATGCCCTGGAGCGCCGCATTCCCATCGCCGACATGCAGGTGCCGCACGCCGCGTGAGATGAAACACCCCCTGCGCCGCTTTGCCTCCCCCCCTCAAGGGGGGCGGCACCTGAGGCCCGGCAGAGCCGGTTCCTCGGTGCCTCTGGGTTGGGCCGCTTCTTCATGCGGTGCGGGTCGCGCTTCGGCGCCATGGACCACTGAAGTTC
>NZ_MUNZ01000058.1 GCF_002001205.1 Hydrogenophaga sp. A37 | reverse complement strand
AGCAGCGTGTTACCCCCCCATCCTGCATGGAGGACATCGTTGCCACTGCCCCCATCCACAACGGTTCCCACCCCACCGACGGCATTGAGCACATCGTTGCCAGAACCTCCGAACAGCCGGCTGGTATCCCAGTAACCCGACAACACATCGTTCCCACCCAGCCCCCAAACCTCTGCCTGCGCAGCAGAGGCACTCAGCGTGTCGTCTTGCAGCCCGCCAACCAAGGCGCCGATCGTTGGGGTCCTGCCGTCATCGTCCCCCGACGCAGCGATCAAGGCCGCAGAAACAATCTGGAGGCTGTTCCAGCGCGTGCCGTCAGCAAACAGGATCTCCAGACCCGCACCTTGAGCCGTATCGCGGTTGAGTCCGACGAGGGTCAGGCTATCTGCCGCAGACAAGCGCAGGCGCACACCATCGTCGACCAGCTCCATCTGAACATCGTCAGGCGTCACACCCTGCCCCAGTTCAACCGTGGAAAGCTCCCACGCAGCGCCGAGGTCAGTGAGCCGATCGTTCCCATCCCCCCAACCCAAATCTGTAGGTGTCAGCTGCGGCACCACCTTCCAACAGATCGTCACCTACCCCCCCCACCAGCACATCACTGCCGCCGCCACCCTCCAGCGTGTCGTTCCCGGTGCCGCCGAACAGGGCATCTGCCCCCCAATCACCGGTCAGCTCATCGTCACCAGACCCACCATGGAGCGTGTTGTGCGCACCGCCCGCTGCATGAATGGAGTCATCACCTGCGCCACCGATCAACTCGGCCCCGCCCCAGTACCCCACCAGCACATCGTTGCCGCCACCCCCCCAGACCTGGGTGTGGCTCTCGCTGGCCATCAAATTGTCATTGCCGTCCTCTCCCACCAGCGCATCTTGCGCAACCGGAGGCTCCTCCTGTTCCGGTTGTTGCGAAGAGCCCGCCGCCGCCGCCGCAATGGCCGCATCCAGGGCCTGCAATGAAAACGCCTGCCCATTGACGTTCACAGAAAATTGACCATTCAAGAGCACGGCGTCGTCTGTGGAATATCGCCACAACCACCCACCCTCTTGCGCCGACAAGGCCATGTCGGCCAAATTCCCTTCCTGCAACAACACGGTGTTGCTACCCAGGGCATCCTGAATCTCGCTGGTCACCCCCTCGTCATCTCCGACACGCAGCACGTATTGGTCGTCCCCCTCCCCACCCAACAAGACATCGCGGCCGGTTCCTCCGTCAAGAACATCGTTGCCAGCACCACCGATCAATTGGTCGTCTCCAGCAACACCAGACAGCGTGTCGTCTCCCGATGCACCAATCAGAACGTCATTGCCTTCACCGCCCACCAGATTCAAGGACTCCAAGTCCGCTTCCTGGCTCAGCAGATCCAGCAACACCCCGGTTTGAAGCTCGGTGCCATCCGCAAAGCGAAACACATCAATGCCTGGCAACGACACACCGCTGACAGCGTCCACCGCTGGAATGGTCACCTCCAGGAAGAAGACGTGATCCATGAACAGCTGCAGGGTGACCGATTGTTCATAGCCCTGCCACCCCTGCATTGGCTCGTCGCCTATAAGCCGATAGGTCAGCCGCTCCAGTTGAACAGACGAATCAAACTCCACGGTGTCGATGTTCTGCCGGGACAGATCGCCGCCATACGTCTGGAACAGGTACCCCTGCCACGTGTATTCCTCATAGGGGTTGAAGTGCGCCACCTCAACGATGTGGTCCACCACGCCGCTTTCGAAACCGGTCAGATAGACGTCTGAGCCAGCCTGGCCATCCATGGTGTCTGACCCGCTCCCACCCACAATGACGTCATGGCCGTCGGTGCCCCCAATGGTGTCATTTCCGCTGCCGGCGTCGATCCAGGCTCCTCTCCCACGGAAGTAATGATCGGAGACAAAGTCTCCATACTCGTCCAGATTCATGAACCCCCAATCAACCGCGCTGGAGTCAACTCCGGGAAAAATGCCATTCGATCCACTGTTCAACACAATGAGGTCGTCTCCATCCCCTGTCTCAATCGAGCCTCGGAACAACACGGGATATGCGGCCTCGTTGCCATACCCATCCAGCGTTGCTTGAGCCGCCGCATCGTTGGGGCGGATCACATCGGCGCCCGACGTGCCCTGCAACTGCACCTGATGGACCGTATCCTGGGCAATGGTGTTGAGCTCCGTGTAGGTCGAGGTCTCCCACCCGATCAACCGGGACTCTGTGGTTTCCCTGGCGCCGGAGAGCGTCGGCACCAAGAACCCGATTACCCGCCCTTGCGCATCGCGCACGGCAGTGGCCCCAAGTAGATCCGAATCCCCATTCGTGGCCACCCCGGAGTCCACAGGAACAAACACTTCCACCGTTTCGCCGACAGTGGTCGTCACGGTTTCATAAACAGGCACCCGCCTCGAAAAAGTCAGCTCCTCGGTGGTCGACGACACCGTCAAATACGATCCGTGCAGGTACTCATCCCCCTCTGAGAGCTGCACCACCGAGGTTTCGACAACATTCGGTCTGGCCAGGAACTCAGATCCTCTGTATCGACCATAGATCGCGAGAAACCGCTGCCCCAGCGTGCCCAACTCATGGTGCTGGGCGTCAAGAAACTCGTCGCGCCGGTCTTGCAGCGAGAGCGGCTCGGTTGGTGGGGGTGCGCCAAGAATCGCGCCGAGCGATTGGGATGCACCCTGACCATCGGAGATGACCACCTGCAACAACGCCTGCACATCGCCACTGACGCTGGTCAACTGCACAGAGTTGGTGTCATCGATCCGAACAGTGATCCCCGAAGCATCCTGAAGCACCGTCAGCTGCGCCAGATTCGCCTGCGTCAACAACAGTTCGGCCGCCTCACCATCGTGGATCAAAATCTGATCACGTCCGCTATCGGCATGGAACACGTAGCGATTGTGGCCCGCGGCCCCCTCCAGAAGATCGTTGCCCAGCCCGCCCGAGAGCACATCATTGCCTCCTCCTCCGAGCAAGTGGTCGTTGTTGGCGGTGCCCACCAGGGTGCTGTCCGCATATTCGTTTCCTACCGTGGTCGAGCCCGAGAAGCTTTGGCTTTGCAGCCACCCAACCCACTCGGAGCGGCTCATGCTCGTGCCATCGGCAAAACGCAACTCCTGAATCAGCTCGGCTGTGCCCGCAGTCAACACCAGCCCTTGCCCCGGGCCAAACGTCAGCCAATGCTCACCGTTTTCTGACCCATTGAAAGAATCCAGGTCGAGGTTGGCCAGACTCAATCCCTCGCCGAATTCAAGAACCAGATTCCTGCTGCCGGCCTCGGCGCCAGCTGACACCTGAATGTGATCCAGCCCATCGCCCAATCGGTACACCACGGTGTCCGTCATCAAGGTCAGGTCGTCCGATGACCCCACATTGAGCTCGTCGTTACCGCGACCGCCCTCCAGCACGTTGTTGCCACCATCGGCGTACAGGGTGTCATTGCCCTCGCCGCCCACCAGCGCGTCATCGCCGGCCTGCCCGCGCAACACGTCGCTGCCGCTCCCACCTTCAACCAGATCGTTCGTGGAACTCCCCACGACGGTTTGCGCCGTATCAAGGGTGCTGGTGTGCACCACGGCACCGTTGACCCAGATCCCGGAGCGCACCCGTGCAGCGTCGTCATCGCGCTCGACAACGGCTTGCAAGCCGGTCAACTGCTCGGCACCACCCTGGTCATTTGTGCGCACCGACAGTTGCGTCAGCGTCGCGCCATCGGCCAACCCGACCAGGGCCGAAGACCCCAGCGCTGCGAACACGTGCCCGTCCTGAGAAAACACCTGGACGTCCGCCAGATTGACCGGCGCGGCCCCATCCACCACCAACTGGTTCTGCCCCTGCGAATCGCTGATCAGAGACACCGGCACCTCGCCCGATGCGCCAACGCTCACCGAAGCGATGTGATAGACGTCATCGCCCTGACCACCATCCGCAAAGTCCTGGCCATCGAGATGGAGCACATCGTTGCCCAGCCCGCCGAACAACACGTCCGCACCGCCGCCACCGCTCAGCACGTCATTGCCGTCTTGGCCAAACAGCAAATCGGTGCCCATGCCACCTTCCAGCACATCGGCACCCACCCCTCCCCACAACCGATCGTCACCGCCACCACCCAAGAGGATGTCTTCTCCCCCTTCACCAATGAGCTCGTCGTTGCCCCCGCCTCCATCAAGCAGGTCGCCGTCATCGGAGGATTCGTCGTTCAGGTTTCCGCCATCACCTGTCAGCGTGTCCGCGCCGTCGCCGCCACGCAGCGTGTCCTGGCCCGCTCCACCAACCAGGGTGTCGTCCCCCGTCCGGCCCAGCAGTTCATCCCGGCCCGCTCCACCCACCAGAAAATCATCCCCCTCACCGCCATCCAGATGATCGTCCGGCTCGGTTCCGCCAACGCCTTGGTCTTCACCGTCACCGAACATCCGGTCATTGCCCGCACCGCCATACAACATGTCGGCATCGGCTCCGCCCACCAGTTGGTCATTGCCTTCACCGCCGAGCAGAACGTCGTCTCCACCGTCTCCATAGATCAGGTCATCTCCCGCCCCACCATCCAGAAAATCATCCCCGTGGTTCTGGGCATCGACGATGTGCTGCGGATGGACGATCAGCTGCGCATCGTAGGTGTGGTCATCCGGCCTGAGCATGCGGATGGCCAGGGGGTTGGCATCGCCAAACATCACGTCATCGCCATCCCCACCCAACAACTGGTCGTGCCCGCCCAGTCCCTGGAGCTGGTCATCGTCATCGCCGCCATCGATCAGGTCCTGCCCCGCACCACCCCAGATGTGGTCGTCCCCCGCGCCGCCCACGAGTGTGTCGGCATCGTTGGGGTTCTCGGGCACCAGGGCGTACGCCCCGCCTTCCTGGCGTTCATAGTCGAAGAGGAAGTGACCCGAGACCAGGTGACCATTGCGGTCCCTGTCGATGCGCCAGGGGTTGTCGGGGTCTTGACTGGCTATCCAGCCGGAGGCCACCACGCCCAACGCCTGAAATGACAGGTAGTGGTCCATCGTCATGGACGCGCTTTGTGCGCCCAGAATCACATCGTTGCCCGACCCTCCGTGGATCACATCGCTGCCCGCGCCACCGAAGAGCACGTCATCGCCATCACCGCCCCTGAGCCGGTCGTCGTACCGGTAGCCCACCACCGCATCGTTGCCATCCAGGCCGTCGTATTCCACCCGCGAGCGGTCCACCCACCCTCCGTTGCCGTCGCTTATCCATCCCGCCTCGTAGTAGTCATCCCGCCCTGGCACCGCTATGCCATGCACCCAGGTCCCGTCCGCCAGCACCTGGTCCGCATGGATGCGATGCTCCGCATCCAGCACCTGGTTCCCATGCAGCCTGAACACGCCTGCGACCGGCTGCTCTGTCGTTCCCGGCTCCTGCGCCGTCCCCAGCTCGATCCCCAGCTGCCCTTCCTGCCAGTTCCTCACCAGCACCGTCGCATCGACCGTGGCCGCCCCTGCGGTGCTGCGCCGCCCCACCACCAAACCCATCGAGTTGATCGTGAACACCCAGCGCCCGTCTGCGCTCTCCCAGACGTTTTCGCTGACGCGCTCGATGGCGCTGGCCTGCCCGATCGCCTGTCCATCGATCTGCAGCACCCCCGAGCCGTCCGCATCGACCACCGTGTCAAACCCGAAGTCGCCACTGAATTCATAGCGGTCGTTGCCGGTGCCGCCCACCAGCGTGTCGTTGCCTTCGCCGCCCTCAAGCGTGTCGTCTCCCGCGTTACCTTCGAGGTGGTCGGCACCGTCCAGACCTTTGATGGTGTCGTTGCCTCCGCCGCCGTAGAGGCGGTCGGTGTCTCCAGCGCCTTCAATGGTTTCGTTGGCGTTGCTGCCAAACACCACTTGGTGGTCGTGCAAGGTGATGCCTTGGCCGTCGATCTGCAGGGTCAACGGGTCGCCACCGGGCAGCGTCGTGCCCAGGTCCACGAAGTCCCAGTTGCCCTGCACGGTGCTGGTGTCCCAGTCTTCGGTGTAGGGCTTCTGCCCATTGGCCGGGATCAAATCGTTGTCATCCCCCATGCCGGCGTCGTAACGCAGCTTCCAGGTCAACATTGCTGCCCGGTCGGCCAGGTATTCCTCACTCATCGCGCCCTGGCCGGTGGCCGGGTCGTACAGGTTCAGGCTGCCGTCGGTGTTGTGCTGGTCGTAAGAGAGCCCCGAGATCACGAACGGATTGAGCTCTCTCAATGCGTAGCGCCAAGCGATGCTCCCCATGGCGCCGTCCAGCATTTCCGCTTGACTGGTACTGGTGCCCAGGTTTGCTCGGCTGTAGGTTTGGTCCAAGAACAGCGACGCACCTACCACCTGCTGCTGCGGATCGGCCATGTCCAACGAAACATCGTCGCCATAGATGGCTTTCAAGATGCGCTCAGCGGTGTCCTGTGCTTGTGCCGCCGCGTTGTCGCGGAACAGGTTGACGAGCCTCATCCCCCAGTCGCCCCCGAAAAATCCGCCAACCACGGTTGCGACTAACACCAGTGCCGCGGAAACCGGAGCAGAAACGGCCGCACCCGCCAGCGCCGCCAGCCCCAACCCCATGGCGGCAATCCCGCCCGCAGCCGCCCCGGCCACTTCAGAGCCTACCGTCTGCGCAGAATAGTCTTCAATCAGGCGCAAGGCCTCTTCAGGCCTGCCCGCGGCATGTGCTTCGTTGGCTTGAAAGCCGACGAATACCGCACCCAGCACGGCAAAGCCTGGCCCCATCCTGGCAAACAGTCTGGAAGCACTGGCTGCCATGGGGTACTTCTCGACGAATTGGGCCATTTGGGCCGATGCTCCATCCGTCGGGTGGGCCATCCATTGCGCCAGATTTTCGTCGGTCAGCGTCAGGTAGTTGCGGTAGTTGGCGGACGAGGCTCCGCTGTACAAGGTTTCTTGATATGCGCGCGTCAGAAAGGCATTTCTAATGGATGCCATATCCAGATTGCCGGCATCCCCGCCACCGATTTCAATCAGTTTTTCAAGCGAAATGCCGGATACTTCTGTGACGTCCGAACCGGACTGGATTTTCTCCAACAATATCGGAATTTCTCGGGTCAGCAAAATCCGATCCGGATTGACACCCTCGCCCATGAGAATTCGGACTTCACCAGTGGTGGCCCGCAAAAAGTTCTCAGACACATCACCCCACAAGCCCGATGTACCTTCCAGAAATAGATTGGCGCGGGTGCCGCGAGGTTCTTGAAGCTGCCCCACATCATCCAAATCAAACGTGTTGACAAGCGCCAAACTAAATCTTGGGTCTTCAAGAAACTTCGCCGCAGCCGTATTTTTTATGATACGGACATCCTCATTATTGGCCTGCATGGCACTCACGGCAGCTGATGCAGATTTGCCATCGGCCAATGCCCCGCCAAAGAGCACTGTCACTGAGCCGGTCGCCTCTACCGACACCTCATTGACCAGTTGCCGAAGTTCTGCTTCCGTTGCAATTCGTCCGCCTGCGGTCAGTTCTGCCAGCTTTGCGATTGCGGAGTTGAAATCACGAATCATAATTATTTCCTCCTGAATTCTTAGAAATCGAAAACAAGCGCAACAGCCGGCTTGCCAATCTGCCCAGCCATCCAATTTTGATAGGTGTTTCTTGCTTCCTTTAGATAATTCAGCATCAACTCACCAGGGTTGGTCTCTGGAAGAAAGCTCAACTTTTCGCCATTCTTCTCAACACGCGTGCAACCTCGAAGTCCGGACTCAACGCGTTTTCCTTTCTCATCATCTTTGTAGGACTCAAACAACACCACCTGGTACAGGCTGCCCTCCCAAAAAAACAGATACGTTGCATTGCGCGATTCGCCACCAATCTCTCTGGTTGCATATCTAAAGTAAACATCCGCTTCCGCATCCCGCACCCAAATGCGGTTGCCCCCCCCTCCAAAACGGGATCCATAGAAGGCAATGTCGTATTTTTTGTAGTCGTCTTCGGACATCTCTTCACAAACAAAAGTCATCGCAATTTCTCCTTGATTGAATTTCAGTCAATTTGCAAAACCAGTTGGAGTGCGGGGTATCACGCAGCCGTCAAGCCGCTTGCCGCCAATACGCGCTGTTCGCAGGTGCTCGGACTTTACGGGCTACCAGCGGCACAGCAACCAGCCAGGTGTTGACCCAGATCCCGAAGCGCACCCGTGCAGCGTCGTCATCGCCATCACCGCCCCTGAGCCGGTCGTCGTACCGGTAGCCCACCACCGCATCGTTGCCATCCAGGCCGTCGTATTCCACCCGCGTGCGGTCCACCCACCCTCCGCTGCCGTCGCTTATCCATCCCGCCTCGTAGTAGTCATCCCGCCCTGGCACCGCTATGCCATGCACCCAGGTCCCGTCCGCCAGCACCTGGTCCGCATGGATGCGATGCTCCGCATCCAGCACCTGGTTCCCATGCAGCCTGAACACGCCTGCGACCGGCTGCTCTGTCGTTCCCGGCTCCTGCGCCGTCCCCAGCTCGATCCCCAGCTGCCCTTCAGGTGGCTCTTGGTGCAGCTTGCAGTTGTTGTTCGACATTCAAAATTGGCGATTGCATCCATACAGTGAAACCGTTTGTAACACCGTCAAATCCCATTCGTCCGGAAATGGATGCCGCACATCGGACACCCATCCCTTCGTGTTTGGTAATGTTCACTTGACATAAGCTCGTCAGAGCAAATCTCAACCTGAATCGACGCGGAATCAGTAGACACGGTGCTTACCCGGGTTCACCCGGACGGTCACCCAGTTCGACTGGGCATTTTTGAGCGTTGCGAAAGTCAGCTCCAGAGCTTGATGTGCAGCACAAAGGGTGCCTTGGTCCCGAAACGGTCCAAGGCCGGATCCCCGACATTCACTTCTGGTCGGCTTGGGAAATTGGGGCCTCAATTGAAAGCCCGCTCTAAACCAGTCGCATTTGATGCAGCGGCAGACAGCACGACCGGCACGCTTAGGGCATGCCAACGTCGATCTCTGGGGACGCCCCCTTAACCTTCAAAAATAGTGAAGCTCAGCCGCCCACGACTTGGTCGAGCTTGAAGGAACACTGCCTGCTGACAACAGTCCGCATCGGAGCCGAGGGAGAAGGTTCTCTTTGGTGGCTCGCACTGCTGACGCAATGCTTTTTGAGTTCACCTGCGCTGGCGGAGTGGCGTCACGAAGCCAACCTCCTGCTGAACGCCTTGCGCGCATGCAACCTGAAAAGCGGATCCGCCCTCTCGACATCGCAACGACAAGACCCGCTTTGGCAGTCGATCAACACCTGTATTGACGCTCGCAAAAGAAGCGCGGGCGCCACAGCTTTCGTGGATGGACTTTTCGTCAGGTACGTCATTGGTGTCGTGGAGCAAAAGTCCACCGTATCCGTTGCCTTTGTCTCCGGTCTCGCACAACTCTACAAGGCAGGCTCAGACTCTCAATCGTCCAGACTCTATGAATGGCGGGAACTGCTGGTCACGCTGCAAGGCACGAGCACAGACCTCACCTCCTACGCCTTGCGCGTAAAAACACCAGTCTGCAAAGAATTTGCGGTGGTTGCGGATCGGGTCCTCAAGACTCCGCCTGTCTCAGTGGCCTCTGTATCAAACCTGCGAGTCTTGAGAAGTCTTGCGAATCAGCAGGGTAGTCCGACGGGTCTCGCTCCATTCGTCGCGCCAGACAATAGAGCCGTCCCCCCCACCGAACACACACCACCATCGTCAACGGAACGAGACGAAGAGCAACCGGACATCGATGTGCATGGCACCGCGGTGTTTAGCAAGGGAGACTCCGTAGGAGACCACCTGAGGCAGCAAGCGCCATTCACCGCTCGGCGGATTCGACTTGGACTGGAAAGAAGGTCCTCTGCACAGATTCAGGACATTTGCGAAATCGTCCGACTCTGCGCAGTCGAACTTGAACACACCGAGATTCCGGCACAGCAAGCTGCCATCTGCCTGCTCCTGCTGCAAATCTGTGCGCCACTGCATTTTCATGTCTTGATGTCACTGCGCTGCACACCAGGGGATGACATCTGGCTGGATCTGCAACGAGGTGTGCTTGTCGTATCTCAGCGTCTGATGACAGGAACCAGCACTCGTCATGAATGGTTCAGTTGCACTGAAAATTGGAACATTCAGCTTCCTGTGCAGGTTGCCGAACGTTTGGCTCTCTGGGGGGAAGGCTCTCCCGGGTACCTCGTTGAGGTTTTCGACCGAATCGGCGTTGACATCAATGAGCTGCAAGCCCGGCACCACGGAACGCTGCGGAGGCTCAGTGACACCAACCTGCAGGTGTGGCCAGGGCAATGGATTAGTGGCTTGTGCTCGGCTGCGGTTCGGGTCTTGGGCAGCGAACTGAGCGCTGCGTTTGTGTTGTCCCAGCCAGGACTTGCCGCCCCTGGAGCGCTTCACTACTTTCACCCGCAGCAGGATGACCTGAATCGACTGAGTTGCGAGTGGCTTGGGCACTTTGGCCTACGCGCCCACGGCCAACCGGACAATGTCAAAGAGGCGCCAATCGACATCTTTGGCAACGAGAGGCTATCCACCGGGTTCAGGAAGTTGATTGCGGACATCCAGGACCTGAGCGCAAGCATCTCGCGAAACCGAGGCAACGAAGAAGCCCTGCTGTCAGATTTCAAGGCCCTGACCGTCCGCTCGGCGGCGCTGCTTGTATTCACAACCGCCAGCCGCGGTTCACGCCTGGACAAGCTCAAATGCGGGTCCCTTTTGGCGCACGAGGAACTGATCCACGTCGAAGACAAGGAGGTAGCAGACGGACGTGGCTCTCGCCTGCTGCCAAAACTCGATATCCACTACTGGCTGCTGAACGGCTTTCTCAAGGCACAAACAGCTGCATCTGAAAAACTGGTCAGACAGCTGCCGACCAAAATGCGCGGCGACGTGTTGCTCGAGCTTGCAAACCAAGACCTGCGATTCGACGCAGGGTGTTTTCAGTATTTCGGGAGAAAAGGGCAACGGATTTCACGTACGCCTGTCTCGTCGGCGGACATCGGGGAAGTTGCCCAACAATACCTTCAAGCGCCACGCAATTTCATGCGACATGTGGTTATCACCCACTGGACACTGGCACGCATGGACTGCACTGTTCTGCGGGCCCTCACTGGACACGCCTGGGCCAGTGCCGAGGCTCCTGGGCCATGCGCCACCTACGCCCCGACCTCATTGATCGCTGCAATCAAGGCCCCGCTTGAACAGCTCCTAGCAACTTGGATAGTGTCGCCCACACAGTCGCAAGGACACCGCGCATGGCCCACGCATCGACTCCCGCTGTGGCGCCTCTTCAAGGTCCAAGGACACTACCGCAAGTTCATCACTGATGGGCTTCAAGGTCCTGTGTTCTCCCGTTGGCATGTTGCAGCAATGGTTATGGCCGAACACATCCGCCACAACCTTTGCTCAGGACAATTGCCCCTCGGAGGGAAAGCCCTGATGTGGCTCTACCTCGTTTTTGTGGATGGTCTGAACGAACCGCAAGATCTGAAGGCGATCTTCGACCACGGTGACGTGCTTACACGTGGCACCTACGGCTGGACAGCCCGTTGGAGAAGAGAAGCCGATCGCCGCAATGGTCGCCTGATCGCACTGCAAGCGCCAACATCGCTCTTCTTGGAAAGCCATTGGTCATCGATAAGCATTGATGCAAAGGAGTCTATCGGCACGGACCTCGCGCGTTGGCTCACCGCGATTCAACCCAATCATCCAAGCAAAGACTGCACACCAGACCGAGCAAAAGCGATTCTGCTTGCGGTAGCGTCCCTGTGGTCCGACGTTGCGATCCCGTCTGCCCTACAAACGGCCTACTCGACTGACACCAACGCCCCCTTCCCAAGCCTGAGGTCTGCGGAAAGGTTGGTGAACGGATTCAACAGGCACACCCTTCCGATCACCACGTCAGGCTCCCGCCCATCCTTGGTCCATCAGAGCGAATCGGCGTTGCACCGCTTGCTCAAACTGATCCACAAGGTCGGCGACAACCAGCAACGGCTGGGTGAACAAAAAGCAAGAGCCGCCTATTTTTTGGGGCACGCGGCCAGCTTGCGCGGGTCCAATGATGGATCTTGGACAAACGCACTGATCAAAGCAATACAGCAGAACATTGAGCTGATCCAACACGGGAGCCGCAAAGCTCTGCAGTTCAGCAGCCTGTCGACATACGTCAGCTCAATCACCGATTTCATCATCTCCCGGCAAAACTTGAACCTCCTGGAAGTGGAGGAGAACGACCTGCAAGTGCTGTCGATCGAACTGCTTGAGCATGCTCGTCGCAAGGATGGGCCAACCAAGTCCGATGTGCAGTCCGCCGCATTTTGGCTTCTTCGAAGTCTTGAAAATCAAGGCTTCCGCGTACTTCTCCATCCCCCCGCTTCGTCTTTCTGGCGCCTTCGCCCAGGTCGTTCCAGACCGGTCCCAGTGATCGACGCTACAGACAGTGATGCGGCGCAGACGATGTTGAGCGCCACGCATACAGCTACCCAGCTAAACCATGATCAACTGCACCTCCTTGTCGACTTGCTGCAACAGGTCCCACTGCGTTGGATGGAGGCTGCAACGTTGGATACAACGCATATCCTGCTGGGGCGCCCAGCGCTGCGGGTTGAACCGTCGGGATTCAGTCACACCAAATCAACATCAAGTACACGGACGTTGGAACTTCCCGCTGCACTTCACGGCAGGCTACTTGACTTGGCTCGGCGCGTTTCTGCGGTCAGCTCCTCCAACCGTCCCCTGCTGTTTTCCGAAGCATCAAGCGGTTCGGATGACGAAGCGGTTCCGTCACGCCACAACGAGGATCTCGCATGGGTCATGAGGTGCATCCTTGAGGACGACTTCCGCATCCATGACCTGCGGGCGAACGTCGTCTCATCCTTGATATTCCCTGGTTGGAGGAAGACCTTCGATCGGTGGGTTCGTCATCAAGCATCTGGAGATGAGCTCCGAGGGCAGTTCGAGCATTCGAGCCAATCAGCTTGGAGCGCCGAACGCGCATCGGTAGTTGCAGGGCACTCGCACCCTGTCGTCGGGGTGAGCTACTACGCCTTCATCTGGCCATTTTTACGCTGCCTCGCACTTGCGTCCTTGAACGCACACCTGGTTCCCGGTTCAGAGTTTCTGCGACATGCATCTTTGTCCAGCGCTGCTCTGGACAAAGCCCGGCAGAGATCCTCCGACACAGCATCGAATCCATGGAACCACCTGGCATCCAAGCGGTTCCACAGGGACAAGCTCAAGGGCAGCAATACGCCACAACCGCCGACTTTGCATACACCGACAGTCTCTATGGCGATCGCGGATCAGGCTTCCGCCGTTGCACCAGTCGAGGAGCTCAAGCAGCACCGATCACTCTGCCTTTGCTCCTCGGGACTTCCGCTGGAGGACTCGATGGATATGGCCCGCATCGAACCACATCACCGCGACGCGCTGAACACCTATCTCGCCAGCCTCAGCTCTCAAGATCTGGAGTCGCTGCGCAAGCGCGAGGGAGGGTCCAGTGGTCAACGCTCTGCGGCCGCGGAGATTGATCTGATCCGTTCGCAGGCCTTCGAGGACCTGTTCAAGGTGCTCGCGCCCGCAGCCCCGCATCAATTGCGTCGCCTACTGGTGCTTCTTTCATCTCGCTCGGGCCGCGATGCGCTACCAGAATCATCGCTATCAGAGGTCGCAGGCATCTTCGACGGAGGCGACTTCAAGCTGGAGGTCATTTTTGGACAACGACACTTTGATGCTGGAGCTGCCGCACGACTGTCAGCGTGCAAGTCCTTGGTGATGGGTCAACCGGTGCGGGATCAGGGCCGGGCTCAAAGAGCGTTCATCTTGCAACGATCTAGCGAGCTCAGCTTGGTCGCAAAGGCCCGATGGCGCTCAGTGGCGGCACAACTGACCTTCCATCTCGTCAGGTACAAATTTGGTCAATCAGAAACATGAGAACTACCGATTCGAAATCCGAACTGCCCAAGATTCCTGACGACGCAATCATCACAGTCGCCAGCCGGCTAGATCAAGTACCGGCTCTGTCCAGCGCGCTGCTGCCCGAAGGCGTCTACGCAAGCCTGAGCGATTTCAAGGCCGCGCTTCGAACGGCCGGCGACGCACTCCAACAACTGGCCGAGCATCGTGGTCTGTTGGTTGTGGATCGCAAGATGGCTGCGGATTTTTTGCTTTCGATGGCTTTGGTCAAACACACCAGGACCAAACCGCTGGACGACGAGTTTTCGGTTGAGCACTTGCTCAAGCTAGAGCACAAGAAGGTGCTACATGCCGTCACCGATGCAAAGAAAATCCTGCGCGACTTGGTCAAGCGCGACATGGACTACGTTGGGATTCAAAGGGCAATCGACACCAGCCGCGATCCAGACCTGACGCGAAAGGTACTGCCCCTCATGCGTCCCGGCGCACCAAAGATCTCGACCACTGCCGGAATTGTCGACCTTGCCGTTGAAACCCCGCCGCCCAAGGCGTTACCTGCGTATTTCAGCCCATCGTGGACGGCATTTCAGGTTGATGGTGGACGGGATTTCAACGTAGTCGTGGACGGCGTTTCAGTCTGATCGTGGACGCTGTTTCAGCGCCATCGTGGACGATTGGGGGTT
>NZ_MUNZ01000149.1 GCF_002001205.1 Hydrogenophaga sp. A37 | reverse complement strand
TCCTCAGCGAGGTATTCCCCCAGCCCGGACACGCCGGTGTGCATCTCCGCCCCACCCAGTTCCTCTTCCGTCGCCACCTCGCCGGTCGCGGCCATGAGCAGCGGCGGCCCGGCGAGAAAAGCGCGCGAGCGCCCGCGCACCATGATCACCACGTCGGAGAGGCCCGGCATGTAGGCGCCACCCGCCGTGCCCGAGCCGTGTTGCACGGTGATCACCGGCAGGCCCGCAGCCGAGAGGCGGGCGAGGTTGCGGAACAGCCCACCGCCGAGCACGAAGCCCTCAACCTGGTACTTCATCAGGTTCGCGCCCGCGCTCTCGACCAGGTGCACGAAGGGCAGCTTGTTCTCCAGCGCCATCTCTTGCACGCGCAGCATCTTCTCCAGCCCTCGCGGCTGGATGGCACCGGCCTCGATGCCCGAATCACTCGCCACCACCATGCAGCGCACACCGTGGATGAAGCCGATGCCGGCCAACATGCCACCGCCCGGCACCGACTTCTCGGCGTCCTGGGTATCTTGCAGAAACCCAGCGAGCGAACACAGCGGCAACCAGGCGGCACCCGGGTCCAGCAGCAGGCCGATGCGTTCGCGTGGCAGCAGCTGGCCGCGTTTGTCGAACACCGGTTTCGACTTTGCCGAGGCCTGGGCGGCGCGGTCTTCGAGGGCGCGAAGCTGGGCGATGCGGGCGAGCATGGCTTCGCGACGCTGCGCGGCCTGGGCACTGTGGGGGTTAAAACTGGACGGGTGGTTCATGCGGCGGCCCTCACCCCAACCCTCTCCCGCACGCGGGAGAGGGGGTGAATTGCGCCTGCGCCCCGCTGTGTCCTGCAAGCTCCGGAGCGCCTTGTCATGCCCCCTCTCCCGCGTGCGGGAGAGGGCTGGGGTGACCCCCTGCGAAAACCTTCGGCGTCACATACCGGTGAAAGCCGTCAAACGGCTTCACCGCGTCGCGCTGCTGCACCTCGTCGGGCGCGGCCACCTGCCCCCAGCCCATGCGCACCTGGGGCCGCGCACCGTCCACCCGCAGCACCGTGCCGCTGATGAAGCTCGCGGCCGGCGAGAGCAGAAACACGATGGCGGCCGAGGTCTCGGCCTCGTTGCCGAAGCGGCCCAGCGGCACGGTCTGGCGCATCTCGCGCAGCATCGGCCCGGCCTCTGCGGGATAGTGGTCCATGCCGCTGGAGGCGATGTAGCCCGGCGCGACCGCGTTCACGCGCACGCCGCTTTTCGCCCACTCCATCGCGGCGGTTTCGGTGAAGCTCACCATGCCCGCGCGCGCCGCGCCGCTGTGGCCCATGCCGGGCATGGAGCCCCAGAAGTCGGCCACGATGTTGACCACCGAGCCGCCGTGCGCCGCCATGCTCTGCAGGTAACACTCGCGCGCCACCAGGAAGCCGCCGGTGAGGTTGGTGTCGATCACCGCCTGCCAGCCCTTGGCGCTGATGTTTTCCAGCGGCGTCATGTATTGCCCGCCCGCGTTGTTGATCAGCGCATCGATGCGGCCATGCGCACGCACCGCGTCGGCCACCATGGCCTTCACGCCCTCTTCGTGGCGGATGTCGCAGACGTGGAAGCTCGCGCGCCCGCCGTCCTCGGCGATCTCGACCGCCGTCGCCTGCAGCTTGTCGGGGTTGCGACCCACCAGCACCACCATCGCGCCCAGCCGCGCCAGCTCGTGCGCGGTGCAGCGGCCAATGCCAGAGCCGCCACCGGTCACCATCGCCACACGGCCGGCGAACAAACCGTCGCGAAAGGCAGACCGATACGTTTCGCTCATGCCAAGTCCTTTAAAAACAGTTGCAACGAGGCCTCGGTCAGGTCGTCGAGCGTGGCGCTGCGGCGCGGGTCGTACCACTGCACCGACCAGTTGAGCGCGCCAAAAATCATCAACCGCGACAGCGCGGGGTCGCCCTGCAGTTCGCCGCTGCCCTGCAGCGCCTGCAGCACCGGCACCCACACCGCCTCGTAGCCGTCTTTCAGGCGCTTGACCTCGATGCGCTCGGCCTCCGACAGCGAACGCCACTCATAGAGCATCACCGGGATGAAGTCGCTGTCGGGCCCGAGCAGCGCCTCGAAGTGGTTGCGCACCAGCACCCGCAGCGCCTCGCGCGCCGTCATGGTCTGACCTCGCTTGAGCTTCGCCGTGGCGCGCGCCATCGCCTCGGTCTGCCGCGCCGCAGCGCTCACCATGCCCTCCTGCATCACGGCTGCGAGCAGGGCTTCCTTGTTGTCGAAGTGGTAGAAGGGCGAGCCCGAGCGCATGCCGGCGGCGGTGGCGATGTCGCGTGTGCTGGTGGCCGCAAAACCCTGGTTGCGGAACAGGCGGGCCGCAGCCCGCAACAGGTCCTGGCGGCGGTTGCCGTCGTCGCGTTCGTCGGCGGTTTTGCGGGGACGGCCACGCGCACGGCGCGGCTCGTCGGCCAATGGAGGGGGGGGCAAGGCATCGCTCATGGGCAACGACCTTATCAGCGCTTCGTATTTTTAGCAATCAAATGCTTTGTGAAAATAGAAAGCACTGTCACCGGGCAGACACCGGGTCGAAGACGTGCACGTGAACGCGGCGGCGGGTTCATGCGCTCACCCTATCAACAACACAGGTTCGGCCCATTTCGCCCAGAAGAGCCACCACAGGGCGCAGACTGCAGGGTGCCGGTCGAAGGCCGGGCGCGGCTTAAGTGGTCGCCCTGCTGTTTTCAAGCCCTCGAATGCACCATAAAAACAAGAATATTCTTCATTGAATATCTGATTTTTACAGCAGTTCAATGCCTGTACATTTGGCCCCTCTTCCCTTGTCCACTCGTTGGAGACTTCCATGAAAAAACTGCTTTCCCTGCTGGCCGTCGTTTTGACGCTCGGCCTGACCACCGTCGCGATGGACGTTGAAGCCAAGCGCCTCGGCGGCGGCAAATCGCTCGGCATGCAACGCCAGGCCACGCCCCCGGCCAAAGCGCCCGACGCCTCCCCCAACGCCGCGCCCGCCGCTGGCGCCGCCGGTGCGGGTGCCGCCGCTGCCGCACCCAAGCGCAACTGGATGGGCCCCATTGCCGGTCTCGCCGCTGGTCTGGGCCTGGCCGCGCTGGCCTCGCACCTGGGCTTCGGTGAAGGCCTGGCCAACATGCTGATGATCGGCCTGCTGGTGATGGTCGCGTTCGCCGCGTTCCGCTTCTTCATGGCCAAACGCGCCGCCTCGCAAGGCGGTGGCGGAGCCTTGGCCGGAGCGGCCGCTGGCGCCGGCAACGCGGGCAACAACACCTTCCGCATGCCCACGACCCCGGCCAGCAACGGCAACACCGGCCTCAGCCAGGGCGGCTCCATGATTGGCGCCAACCTGCAGCAGCCCGCCAGCCGCATTCCGGCCGACTTCGACGTGCCCGCCTTTGTGCGCAACGCCAAGGTCAACTTCATCCGCCTGCAGGCTTCCAACGACGCCGGCAACCTGGACGACATCCGCACCTTCACCACGCCCGAAATGTTTGCCGAGATCCAGATGGACATCCGCGAACGCAACGGCGCCACACAGGAAACCCGGGTGCTCGACCTCGAAGCCGACGTGCGCGAAGTGGTGGAAGAAGACAACCGCTACATCGTGAGCGTGCACTTCACCGGCCGCGTGCAGGAAGACGGCGGCGCGCCCGAAGACATCAACGAAACCTGGCACATGACCAAGCCGCGCCAAGGCAGCGGCGGCTGGGTTCTTGCAGGGGTTCAACAAAGCTGACCCCCCGCGCCGCCTTCGGCGTCACCCCCCAGGGGGCAATGCGAGCGGCCCGGCGGAGCCGGTTCCGCCGCATTCTGGGCTTGGGACATCCGCTCCGGACATGGGTTCGGTTGAACCAAATCCTTTCAGATTGTTCTCACGGAGAACTCCTCTTGCCCCGGCCGAAAGCCGGGGCTTTTTTTCGCTTCGACTTTTCCGGAGCGTGAGCCCAGCGCGGGGGGATCACAAGCCATAGCGGCGCAAGCGCGCCGCTATGGCGGAATGCGATGTGCCCAACCGCTCCGCCAGCTTGCGCGTGCTCGGGTACTGCGGCAGCAGCCGCTGCAGCAGCGCGCGCTCGAAACCCGCCACCGCGTCGTCGAGGCTGCTGACCTCGTCGCTGAGCGCGGGGCTGGCGCTGACCACGTCGGCGCCGGCGAGTTCGAGCGCGGCGGTGTCGATCACGGGCGATTCGTTCAGCGTGACCGCGCGGAAAACCACGTTTTGTAGCTGCCGCACATTGCCCAGCCAGCGGTTGGCCAGCAGTGCTTCGCCGGCCGCGCGGCTCAGGCGCGCCTTGGGCCGGCCGGTCTGCGCGCAGGCGCGCTCCAGGAACACCTGGGCCAGCGGCAGGATGTCTTCGGTGCGGTCGCGCAGCGGCGGCAGGTTGAGCTGCAGCACGTCGAGGCGGAACAGCAGGTCCTGCCGGAAGGCGCCGGTGGACACCATGTCTTCGAGCGAGCGGTGGGTCGCGCTGATGATGCGCACGTTCACCTTCAGATCGCGCTCGCCGCCCACGCGCCGGAAGCTGCCGTCGTTCAGGAAACGCAGCAGCTTGGCCTGCAGGTAGGGCGACATTTCACCCACCTCGTCGAGAAACAGCGTGCCGCCGTCGGTCAGCTCCAGCAGGCCCGGTCGGCCGTTGCGCAGCGCGCCGGTGAAGGCGCCGGGCGCGTAGCCGAACAGCTCGCTCTCGGCCAGGCTCTCGGGCAGGGCCGCGCAGTTGAGCGCAAAAAACGGCTGGTCGCGGCGCAGGCTGCCGGCGTGGCAGGCGTGGGCCACCAGCTCCTTGCCGGTGCCCGTCTCGCCGCGGATCAAGAGCGGCGCGTCGACCTGCGCCATGCGCGCGGCGCGCTGCTTGAGCTGGCGGATCGCGGGCGACTGGCCGAGGATGGCCTCGAAGCCGCCCGCGCTGTAGTTCTGCAGCGCGCTGATGCGCTCGCCCAGGCGCTGCGGCGCGTGCAGGGTGAGCACCGCGCCGGCCACGCTGCCGCCCGCCTCGTGCAGCGCCACCGTCTCCATCAGGAAGCGCTGCCCACCCACCTGCACCTCGCTCACCGGCAGCCGATAGGCCTGCGCGATCAGCGCGTCCACCAGCTGGGCGTCGCCCGTGAGGTCTTTCAGTGAGCGCCCACTCAGCTGGGCCTCCGCCACGCCACATGCCGCCACCGCCGCCGCGTTCGCCAGCACCACGGCCCCGCGCGCGTCGACCGCGAGCACCGGGTCGGTCTGCGAGGCGAGCAGCGCGTCGAGGTAGAGGCGCCGCCGCGCGCCGGGCAGCATCTCCAGCTCGGCCACCGACAGCACGCCCGCCACCCGCAGCAGCTCGGCCTGCAGCGCCGCCAAGTCCAGCGCGCCCAACGCAGGCGCCTCAATGTAGATGTGCGGCGGTTCGACCTCGACCGCCGACACGCTGAGCGCGCGGCTGGCGAGCTGGGCCAGGATTTCCTGGGCGATGCCGACCCGGTCGGTGAAGTGGACGTCGATGCGCATGGTGAATCCGTAACGTTTTCAACACATTGTATGGATTTCAATACAAACGCTTCCCACCTTTGTTTCTAAACGATTTTCGTCCTAGTTTCTCTACATCGGCGCCAAGTCGTATCGATTTCAATACAAGAAGGCCCACACCGCCGCCCACACGCTGGAAAAAAACCGAGCCGAATCAAGCACTTGCCCGATGCGAGCCCGTGGCACAGGCCTTGCAATCCGCCCGCCCAGGCCCCGACCGCAGCGCACCCGCGCCGCAGGGCCTCCAACCGAGAGCAACAACATGCGGGTTCTGATTCTGGGCAGCGGTGTCATCGGCACCACGATGGCGTATTACCTGGCGCGCGACGGCCACGAGGTCGAGGTGATCGACCGCCAGCCCGGCCCCGCGCTGGAAACCAGCTACGCCAACGCGGGCGAGGTCTCGCCCGGCTACTCGGCGCCCTGGGCCGGCCCGGGCGTGCCGGTGAAAGCGATCAAGTGGCTGCTCATGCACCACAGCCCGCTGGTGATCAAACCCATGCTCGACCCGTCCATGTGGCGCTGGGGCCTGTCGATGCTGCGCAACTGCACCGAGGCGCGTTACCAGGTCAACAAGGGCCGCATGGTGCGCCTGGCCGAATACAGCCGCGACTGCCTGAAAGAGCTGCGCGCCGACATCGGCATTCAGTACGACCACCGCGAGCAGGGCACGCTGCAGCTCTTCCGCACCCAGGCCCAGCTCGACGGCACGGCCAAGGACATCGACATCCTCAAGGAATACGGCGTGCCCTACCAGGTGCTCGACCGCACCGGCTACCTGCAATACGAGCCGGCACTGGCCGACGTGAAAGAGAAGTTTGTCGGCGCGCTGCGCCTGCCCGGCGACGAAACCGGCGACTGCTTCAAATTCACCAACGAGCTGGCCGAGAAGGCCAAGGCCCTGGGCGTGAAGTTCCACTTCGGCGTGAGCATCGAGGCGCTGGAGCGCGAAGGCAGCCGCATCACCGGCGTGCGCACCGACCAGGGCGTGATGAAAGCCGACCGCTATGTGCTTGCGCTGGGCAGCTACTCAACCGCCATGCTCGCGCCGCTGGGCATTCACATCCCGGTCTACCCGGTCAAGGGCTTCTCGATCACGGTGCCGATCAGCGACGCCGCCAAGGCACCCGAATCGACCATCATGGACGAGACCCACAAGGTCGCCGTCACCCGCCTGGGCGACCGCATCCGCGTCGGCGGCACGGCGCAGCTCTCGGGCTTCGACCTGGAACTGAACGCAGGCCGCCGCAAGACACTGGAGTTTGTCGTCACCGACCTCTTTCCCAAGGGCGGTGACGTGGCCAAGGCCGAGTTCTGGACCGGCCTGCGCCCCATGACGCCCGACGGCACGCCCATCCTCGGCGAGAGCCGCTACGACAACCTGCTGCTCTCCACCGGCCACGGCACGCTCGGCTGGACCATGGCCGCCGGCACCGGCCGCGTCATGGCCGACCTCATCAGCGGCCGCACGCCCGAGATCAGCATGGAAGGCCTGAGCGTCGCCCGCTACGGCTGAACGTCTTTCACCACTCCCCCGAACGGGGGATGTTGCGGGCGGGCGGTGGGCGTACAAATGGACGCCGTGGCGCCAGCGCCCGCGACCGTCGGGCAGCGTCCTCATGGGAGACCTCCGTGAGCCCCCGTTCCATTGCCCAGAACGCCCCCTCGAGCGCTGCCGCGTCCGGCAAGCCCGCTCGCAGCACCGCCCCAAAAACACCGGCCAAGAAGCCGCCGACCAAGCCCGCTCCCAAGAGCAAATGGCTGGCCGGTCACCAGTTTGATGCCCGGCCCGACCGGCTCGACTTCCGCGACCTGCGCTACAAGCCGCCGCTGCGCTCCTTGCCGCCCCACTTCCCCACTGCAGCGCACCTCGCGCAGGCGCTGCCTTCGTACGTCGCGGCCCAGCTGGTGCTGGACCAGGGGCGCGAGGGCGCCTGCACGGGCTTTGGCCTCGCCGCGGTGGTCAACTACCTGATGTGGCTGCGCGAGCTCGGCCAGCCCGGCGCCAACCAGGCGATCCGGGTCAGCCCCCACATGTTCTACGAGCTCGCCCGCCGCTACGACGAGTGGGAGGGCGACCACTACGAAGGCTCCTCGTGCCGCGGCGCGCTCAAGGGCTTTCACAAACACGGCGTCTGCCAGGAACGCTACTGGCCCAAGAGTGGGCAAGGCGCACGCGCCGAAACGGAATGGGACGTGGACGCGCTCCGGCACCCGCTGGGCGTCTACTACCGCATCAACAAAAGCTCGGTGGTCGAGATGCAATCGGCCATCGCCGACATCGGCGCCATCTACGTCAGCGCCCAGGTGCACGACGGCTGGGCACGCGTCGCCCAGCTCAAGAAGGCGCCCGGTTCCCACGACGAGGCCGAGCTGCCGACCATCCCCGAGCGCCAGGGCGCCGAGCTCGGCGGTCACGCCTTTGCCCTGGTGGGCTACAACGACCGCGGTTTCATCGTGCAGAACTCCTGGGGCGGGCGATGGGGCGCGGCGGGGTTTGCCGTGATGCCGTACAGCGACTGGGTGCAATACGGCACCGACGCCTGGGCCATGGGCATGGGCGTCCCCCAGCGCCACGAGGTGTCGCCCGAGCGCATCGCCGCCCAGCGCTGGCCGCACCGCAGCGGGCGCTCGCTGAGCCAGGCGAGCCGCCAGTGCCAGAACCCCGACAACCCGCTGGACGACCCCTGGCCCATCGACCGCGAGTTCGATCACAAGCCCTACGAGCCCTGGTCCACCGCCCAGGCCTATGAGCACACGCTGGTGACCGGCAACAACGGCCATGTCGAGCTCACCGACCTCACCGCGGGCATCGACGGCGATGTCGCGCGCTTCGTGCAGGCCCAGGTGGACCGGGCGCTGGGGTTCTTCCAGACACAGCCGCAGGCCCAGCTCATGGTCTATGCCCACGGCGGCCTCAACAGCGAGGCCGAGTCCATCGACCGCATCCGGGTACTGGCGCCCTACTTCGAGGCCAACGGCGTCTACCCGCTGTTCCTGACCTGGCGCACCGGCCCGCTGGAAACCCTGAGGCACACGCTGGCGGACAAGCTGCGCCAGGCCTTCGGCATCGACGACGAGCGGGCGCGCGGCATGCTGGCGAGCCTGGGCGAAGCGCGCGACCGCAGCGTCGAGGCGATCGCGGGCAAAGCCTTCAAAGGCCTGTGGAGCGAGATGCGGCAGAACGCCCGGCTTGCCGCGCTGAAAGGCCGGGGCAGCCACCTGCTGGCCGAGGCGCTCGCGGCGCTGCAAGCCCAGCTCGGCGCCCAGCCCCTGCGGCTGCACCTCGTCGGCCACTCGGCGGGTTCCATCGTGCTGGGCCACCTGGTCGAACGGCTCGCGGCCAGCCAGGTCAAGGCCAGCAGCTGCACGCTGTACGCGCCCGCCTGCACCGTCGCCTTTGCCAACGAAAAATACCTGAAAGCAGGCGCGGCGGTGATCACGCCCCAGCAGATGCACCTGCACTGCCTCACGGACCGGCAGGAGAAAGACGACGACATGGTCCAGCTCGGCCCCCTCACGCTCTACGGCAAATCCCTGCTCTACCTCGTGAGCCGGGCGCTGGACGACGCGCGCAAGATGCCCCTGCTTGGCATGGAGCGCGCCCACGACCCCCAGCACTTCAACGACGACCAGTGGGCAAGCAGCCAGCTCGCATCGCTCGCGCACTGGCACACCGCCTTCCCCGCCACCCACCTCCACCTGGTGCCCACGCCCTACATCCGGGTCAACAAACAAGGCAAGACCGAGCGGGCCACACACGGCTCGTTCGACAACAACATCGACGTGATCGAGGCGACCCTGCGGCGCATCACGGGGCAAGCGCCGGTCAGCCCCATCGAGTGGCTGGACTACTGAACCCGAGCCCCAACCAAGGAGCACACACCATGAGCGAACCGAGCAAACCAAGTGTCTGGGTCGAGCTGCTCAAGTACCCGATCACCATCTTTTCCCTGCTGCTGGCCCTGTTGGTGGCCCAGTCCATGCTGGGCGTGCAGTTTGGCCAGGTCACCGAACTCGGCCCGGGCGGCATCAAGTTCGTGCAACAAGCCAGCGGCGAAATCGCCAGCCTCGAAGGCAAGCTCAACGGCGTGCTGGCCGAAATCGAGGCGCTGAAAAAGGCGGCGCCCGCCGTGACCACGGCGGCATCCACCGAGACCCAGGCCGAGGTCTTTGCGGCCACCCAGACCGTGTCGGACCAGACCGCCCAGTTCGCCAGCGTGGCACGCGAGGTGGCGCCCAGCGCTCCCTCGGCCCGCAAGGGCTACATCTGGATCGGTGACTTCAAGGGCGACTGGGGCAAGACCATGCTCGGCACCGGCAGCAACGACGCCCCCGTGAGAGGCAAGCCCGAAGCGCTGCCACTGGGCGCCACCTACACCGCGCTGGGCAACATGGTGGTGCGCGACGGCCTGCCCTCCAACGACGCGGAGTACTTCCGCGCCCGCGGCAGCCTGGGCGTGATCCCCAAAGGCACCTCGCTCAAATTGCTCGGCACCCCCGTCGCCATCGACCGCGGGTACGCCGTCCAGTACTGGGCCCAGATCGAGTGGAAATGAGGCCCCGAACGCACCCCGAAAGTGCCCCGCAGGCGACCGCCGGCATGCACCTCTTTGGACTCCCTTGAACAGGGGATGCCAAGCGCGCAGGGCGGGCGTACAACGCCGTTTGCAGCGCGCGCGGGCCTGAACCCCACCGGCCCGGCGCTGCAGGCGCCGGACACGGGCAGCGCGCTCATGAACGGCACACACCCTCTGCCTCAAAGGAGCCCGCCATGCCTAAACCCTCATCGAAAGCCGCCGCCAAAACCGCCTCGGCTTCATATCCAAAAACAACCGCCAAAGCCAAAGGCCCCGCCGCCAAAAAGCCGCGCCCCGCCCGATCCGATCCGCCCGGGGCCCCGCTCCTCTACTGCCGCCAGCCGGTGACCGACATGCGCCAGTTCGGCGCCGATGTCGCCACGCCACGCGCGTTTTCCATCATCAGCTTCGGCAAACAGTGGGTCAAAGGCACCACGCTGACCTACCACTGCTACGCCGGCAGCGACGCCGGTGTGCCCGGCGCGTGGCGAGGCAGCCCCATCGACATCGCCGAGGTGCGCAAGGCCTTCGACGAGTGGGCCGCGCTGGGCATCGGCATCGAATTCCGCGAAGTGGCCAACCCGCAGGACGCCACCGTGCGCATCGGCTTCGACCAGAGCGACGGCTCCTGGTCTTACGTGGGCCGCGACGTGCTCTCCGTGCGCGACCCGCAGCACCGCACCATGAACTTCGGCTGGCCGCTCACCACCACCCACGGCCACGACACCGCGCTGCACGAAATCGGCCACACCCTCGGCCTCGAACACGAGCACCAGAACCCCCACGCCGGCATCGTCTGGAACGTGCCCGCCGTGCGCAACCACTTCCGCGCCGCGCCCAACAGCTGGGACGACGCCACCATCGAACAAAACATCCTGCGCAAGATCGCCACCGACTCCATCAAAGGCAGCCAGTGGGACCCGGACTCGGTGATGGAATACGCCTTCGCTCCCGGCCTGATCGCCGAGCCCGCGAGATACACCACCACCGGCCTGCACCCGGCCGGCGGCCTCTCGCAGCTGGACATCGCCTGGGTGCGCGTCGCCTACCCCAAAGACCCGGCCACCGCCGGCCTGCCGCAGCTCAAGACCGGGCTCTCGCAACTGCTGCAGCTCGACCGCGGCCAGACCCGCGTGTTCGAGTTCGTCGCACCGCGCACCCGCACCTACAACGTCGGCACCTTCGGCACCTCCGACACGGTGGTCGTGCTGTTCGAGGTGACGCCGCAGGGCAATGTGCAGCTCGCTGGCGACGACGACAGCGGCGTGGACCGCAACGCGTTGATCCAGATGCGCCTCACCAAAGGTCGCACCTACCAGATCGGCATCCGCCTCTACTACGCCGACGCGCAGGCCGAAACGGCCATCATGGTGTGGTGAGCGGCTGAAGGCTCACCCACACACGACTTCGCGCACAGCCACCCTGTAACCCCATGCCGCATGGCCCCGCCACCACACGTTGACCTCATCGTCTTCGGCGCCACCGGCTTCACCGGCCGACTCGTCGCCGAATACCTGCACACCACCTACGGCGACAGCGGCCCCGTCACCTGGGCCATGGCCGGGCGCAGCCTGGAGAAGCTCCAACGGGTGCGCGATGAGCTCGGCATTTCCCCGGCCCTGCCTTTGCTGGTCGCCGACGCCACCGACACCGCCGCGCTCGCTCGGCTGGTGTCGCAAGCCAAGGTCGTGATCACCACCGTCGGCCCCTACCAGCGCCACGGCGAAGCGCTGGTCACTGCTTGCGCGAAGGCCGGCACCGACTACGTGGACCTCTGCGGCGAGCCCGGCTGGATGGCCAAGATGATCCCGCGCCTTCAGGGCCCGGCCGCCCTCAGCGGCGCGCGCATCGTGTTCTCCTGCGGCTTCGACTCCATCCCTTTCGACCTCGGCGTGGTCTACCTGCAGCACCAAGCGCAAGAGCGCCTGGGCGCACCGCTGGTGCGCGTCAACGGCCGGGTGAAGGAGATGAAAGGCGGCTTCTCCGGTGGCACCGCCGCCAGCCTGATCGCCACGCTCGAAGCCAGCGCCCAGGACCCGTCGCTCGCCCGCACCCTGGCCAACCCCTTCGCACTCACGCCCGGTTTCCACGGTCCACCGCAACCCGACGACAACGTGGCCGAGCGCGACGAATGGCTGGGCCAATGGACCGCGCCCTTCGTCATGGCCACCATCAACACCAAGAACGTTCACCGCACCCACGCCCTGCTCGGCCACCCCTGGGGCACCGGCTTCGTCTACAGCGAACGTTGGCTCACCGGCGAAGGCGCCAAAGGCGAAGCCCGCGCACGCCGGCTCGCACGGCAGACCAAGGTTCAAAACGCCCTGCTCGCCGTCGGCCCCACCCGCGCCCTCATCCGCCGCTTCGCGCTGCCCCAGCCGGGTGAAGGCCCGAGCCAGGAGCAACGCGAGAAAGGCCACTATGAAATCGTCTTCACCGGCCAGACCGCCGACGGCCGCCGCCTGAGCGCCACCGTCCAAGGCGACCGCGACCCCGGCTACGGCAGCACCAGCAAACTCATCACCGAAGCCGCGCTCTGCCTCGCCCAGACCACCGGCCACCAGAGCACACCCGGCGGCGTGTGGACGCCGGGCGCGGCGATGGGCATGACGCTGGTGCGGCGCTTGCAGGCGAAGGCCGGGTTGACGTTCGGGGTGGGGTGATCGTGGGGCTTCCACTCGGCCTCTATTGATGCCAACCAGTCCCTGCAGAAACTGCGGGGCTCACCGGCGACACGCTCAGGCGTTGCTGGGGGCCAATGGTTCGTCCGCCGCCCCGCCGGCTTCAGGCATCACGTAAACGACGGCGCGGCTGCGACCAAGCACAGGCGATACGACAGCTTCATAGAAGGCCACCGGCACCACCACGCAGCCGGCCGATACGCGGCGCGCTTGCGGGTCAGCCGAGGCCAGGCGCGTCGCGCGGTGCTGCTGCGACGGTCCTGGGCGCAATCGGTGGATAGCCAGCGCGCTGTCGTAGTCGATCCAGACCACGGATTCGCCCCCGAGGTTGCGGCCAGGCTCGGAGACGAATCGGCCTGCTGTGGTCACCCGGTCGCCCTTTCGCAGTTGTCCGCTCTGGGTGCGTGCCCCTACGCCCGGCACGGCCCGGTCGCCATAGTCCGCCCCCAGCAGCACCGGCGTGGAGCCGACGAGTTGGCCGTTGCCCAGGAAGACCGTGAGCACGGCCGCCTTTTTGTCGACGACAGCGAAAGGCAGGCCTCCGTGGTCTGCCGTGGCAATCACCTGTCGGGCCAGCGCCAACGCAGCGACAGCTGGCATGTTGGGTGATGGCGTGGCCCCTGCCGACAGGGCCGGCCCGCCGAGCAGGGCGACGAATAGCGCGACTGTGAGCCCAGGGATCGAGAACCGCATGTTGCAAAGCCGCCGCATTTGAACGCGGAACGGCTTGCACCTCCCGCGACTGCCACAAGTGACGACCCCGAAAGACCGCCGTGTGGACAGATGCTATTGGTCCTGCGGGATGGCAAGGCGCGCAAAAGCAGGCGAAAGGCAGCGCAAATGCTCCTTCAGTCCTGGGGCTTCCAACACCTCGTGCCGTAGGGTCGGCCCGGTTTGGGTCAAAGTTGATGCGACTGGCTTGCTTCGCCGCCAAAGTTCTTGCGTCTGGACCTCCGGCGTGAATCCTCTTCCGTTCATCTCGACAGTCAGGCCGCAATCGCTGCCTGACTTTGACCAGCCGGCTTCTACGATTCTTTGGAGGCCCAAATGCTTGAGCAGATCAACTCACCAACCGCTCAAAATGCTGTCGGACATAGGGGACGGTGCCAAAGGCGAAGCCCGCGCACGCCGGCTCGCGCGGCAGACCAAGTTTCAAAACGCCCTGCTCACCCTCGGCCCCACCCGCGCCCTCATCCGCCGCTTCGCGCTGCCCCAGCCGGGTGAAGGCCCGAGCCAGGAGCAACGCGAGAAGGGCCACTATGAAATCGTCTTCACCGGCCAGACCGCCGACGGCCGCCGCCTGAGCGCCACCGTCCAAGGCGACCGCGACCCCGGCTACGGCAGCACCTGCAAACTCATCACCGAAGCCGCGCTCTGCCTCGCCCAGACCACCGGCCACCAGAGCACACCCGGCGGCGTGTGGACGCCGGGCGCGTCGATGGGCATGACGCTGGTGCGGCGCTTGCAGGCGAAGGTCGGGTTGACGTTCGAAGTGGGGTGATCGTTGGCGTCGCCTGATGCGGGATTGAGGCGCACGGCGACGTGGCCAGCCGCGGGCGAGAAGGCGTCGCTCGTGGCGCGGGGCTCAATGCCCGGACAGGGTCAGGGCCTCGTGCACGAACTCGACCAACTCGCCAGGGGGCTTGTGCGGAGTAAAGCGGGCGGGCTTGATGGGGATGGATACGCTAGTTAATTGGGGTCGCCAAGGCGGATGCCAGCCCTACTCTTTTCGCTCTGGAGGATTCCGATAACGCCTAGGGATGGTCTGCACAACACCCGGATCTGCGTGGGCTGATGCTCGCAATTTCAAATGGCGGCAATTTTTGCTGATCAAGAGGTGTTTTCGGGCTAATTTCACTCCTGTTGGCGACCCCTTGGC
>NZ_MUNZ01000189.1 GCF_002001205.1 Hydrogenophaga sp. A37 | reverse complement strand
GTGGAGTACCGCACCGAGATCAGCGCTGGTCAGCGGCTGAGCAGATCGACATAGGCCTGGTAACTGAAGCTGCGGTTTTTCTTCAGCCCGGTGATCTCGGTCACGATGCCCAGCTCCTGCAGCAGTTTGATCGCCGCATTCGCGGTGGGGAACGTGGTGCCCAAAGCCACCCGAGCCCGTTCCACGCTGAAGCGCGGCATGGTGGGCAGCAGCTCAAACAGCCGGTAGCTGGCCGGGCCGGCCTTGGCGTGCTGCAGCAGGCGGCGGCGGTCGGCGGCCACCAGGCTGGCCAGCGCCACGACGTCTTTCTCTGCCTCCGCGGCCGCCACCTCGACCCCTTCAAGAAAGAAGCCCACCCAGCCCTCCCAGTCGCCCTCGGTGCGCACCCCGGACAGGTGCCGGTAATAGGCGCTCTGGTGCCGTTTCAGGTAGCCGCTCAGGTACAGCAAAGGCTCGGGCAGCAGGCCCCAGTGCTCCAGCAATGCCGCGATCAACAAACGCCCCATGCGCCCGTTGCCGTCCAGAAACGGGTGGATGGTCTCGAACTGCACATGCACCAGGGCCACCCGAACCAGCGGCGGCAAGTCGCCGGCCGGCGCGTGAACGTACCGCTCCAGCTCCGCCAGCAAGCGCGGCACCTGGTCGGCCGGCGGCGGCACAAACACCGCGTTGCCCGGCCGCGTACCGCCGATCCAGTTTTGCGAGCGGCGCAACTCGCCCGGCTGCTTGCCCGTGCCGCGCACCCCGTTCCGCAACAGGCGGTGGGCGTTGCACAGCAGGCGCACGCTGATCGGCAGGCCCGCCGCATCGCGCAGGTTGTCCTGCACCAGCCGGAAGGCCTGCAGGTAGTTGGTGACCTCTTCCACGTCATCGGTGTTGCTCACCGTCAGACCGGCCTCTTCGTCAAACAGGTCGGTCAGGGTGGCCTGCGTGCCCTCGATCTGCGAGGTCATCAGGGCCTCCTTGCGAATGGCGCTGTAGAGCAGCCAGTCCACCGAAGGCACCAGCCCCGCCACGGCAGACAGGCGCGCCAGCGCCATCTGCGCCGAGCGGTTGCGCTCGGCCCACGCCGCCTCGGCCAAAGGCGGCACGGTGGGCGGCAAGGCATGAGGCACGAACGCCTTGACCGGCTCCCCGAGGGTGGTGGAGGTGACGTAGGTGCCGGTGCTGCGCGCCATATGCAAGCCTTCTTGACATGATGACCCGCATATTAAAGCAATGTTTAATTTGAAACCAGCGTTTGAAAGCCGGCATTCAAGAAGACCCCATCTGGATGAGCTGAGAGGCGATCATCCGTGACACCGATCTGACAACAATGCGACCACGTCGTCGCGCGTGAACACCATGCCGCTCCTCCGCATCGCCGCCGCGCAATCGTCCTCCGTCCCCGGTGATGTGCGCGAGAACCTGCGCCGGCACATGCCGTTCGTCCGGGCTGCGGCGGCCGAGGGTGTGTCTCTGTTGCTGTTTCCCGAGCTTTCGCTCACCGGCTATGAACCGCCGCTCTTGCCACACCACCTCTTGTCTCCGGACGGCCCGGTCCTGGCGCCAATGCGCGAGCTTGCCCGCCGGCACCGCATGACAGTCATCGTGGGCGCGCCGGTGCGGCCGATTGCCGGTTCAAAGCCCGCGATCGGCGCCATCTGCCTCTACCCGGACGGCAGCGGCGCGACCTACCGCAAGCGGTTCCTGCACACGGGCGAAGAGGCGTTCGCTTCGCCCGGGGACGTGGATACCCACTGCATGGATCTGACGACCGAGCGGGTTTCGCTCGCGATCTGTGCGGACACGGTGCACGCCGAACACCCCCGCTGGGCCCGGGAGGCGGGTGCGACGGTGTACGTTGCCGGGGTGCTCTGGAGCCGCGCTGGCTACGCCGCCGACGCGGCACTCATGCAGGCTCATGCCGCCGAACACGGCATGGCGGCGCTGGTCGCGAACCACTCGAGCCCGACCGGCGGCTACGCTTCGGCGGGGATGAGCGCGTTCTGGAAACCCGGCGGGGCGCTGGCCATCACCGCGCCCCCCACCGGTGATCACCTGGTCGTGGCGGAACTGCGCCATGGCGCGTGGTCGGGCACCTGCATGGAAGTCCCGCCGCCGGCGGATTGACCCCGCCGCCGCCCTGGCCCGGGCGACGGCTCAGCTTCCGACGGGAACGATGGGAATGTTCCGCCGCAGCGGCTTCTCCGCCCGCGCCCGCAGCTGCCCACACCCACCGTCCACGTCCTGCCCGGCCGACTGGCGCAGCTTGGTCAGGATGCCGCGGCGGTGCAGGTGGCGGGCGATGGTCGCGGCCTTTTCCCAGCTCGGGCGCTGGTAGGGCATGCCCTCGACGGTGTTGAACGGGATCATGTTCAGGATCGCGTACTTGCCGGTGAGCAGGCGCACGATGCCGTCGAGTTCTTCTTCGCTGTCGTTGATGCCGTCGAGCAGCGTCCACTGGTATTGGATCGGGTAGTCGGTGGCGCGGGCGTAGACCTCGCCGGCTTCCACCAGCGCTTCGGGCGTCATGCGCGGGGCGCGCGGCAGCAGCCGCTCGCGCAGGTCGGCTTTGGTCGTGTGCAGCGAGAGCGCCAGCGCGGGCTTGACCGGGCCTTTGGGCAAGGTCTCGAACACGCGCGGGTCGCCCACGGTGGAGAACACCAGGTTTTTGTGGCCGATGTTGCCCGCCGTGCCCAGCAGCTCGATGGCCTCCATCACGTTGTCGAGGTTGTGCGCGGGCTCGCCCATGCCCATGAACACCACCTTCTTCACCGGCCGCAGGCTGCGCGCCAGCGCCACCTGCGCCACGATCTCGGCACTGCCCACCTGGCGGATCAGGCCGGTGGTGCCGGTCATGCAAAACACGCAGCCCACCGCGCAGCCGATCTGGGTCGACACACACACCCCGTCGCGCGGCAGCAGCACGGTCTCGACCATCTGGCCGTCGCCCAGCTTCACCAGCAGCCGGGCCGAGCCGTCTTCGCCCGGGTGCTGCGATTCGAGCCGCGCCAGCCCCGCCAGATCGGCCTCGATGGCGGGCAGCTCGGCGCGCAGCGTGGCGGGCAGAAAGTGCTCGATCTGCCGCCTGCCCGATGTTTGCGGCAGGGCGTTGCTCCACAGGCGGAGCACGCGGTGTTGATGTTTGGGCAGGGCGCCGAGCGCCCGCAGGCGCTCGCGCAGGGTCTGGATGCGCATGGGCTGGATTGTCGGGCAAGCCCCCTGTTCACACCGCCCGCAGCCGATGCAAGGCGCCCTGCTGCGCCACCACGGCAGCCAGCCCCTGACGGCGCAAAGCCTGGGGCTCACGCTGTGGCAGTTTGGCTACCGGCTGGAGAAGGCGGGGTTGCGATGAGGAATTGGGATGACAAGCCGCGACTACTGCGTCGAAACCGCCAGCACGGCCTTCGGGTTCGTCCGCGCAATAGCGAGCAAGGTGCGAGCCGCGCCACTGGGCTGCTTTCGCCCTTGTTCCCAGCCCTGGAGGGTGCGAACGGACACCCCCAGCAGGTTGGCAAATTGGGACTGCGACAGGCCGGTGGCTTCCCTGGCCTCCGTGGCCGAAGAGACAACCACCTTGCCCTTGCCGGCCTTCATGTCTTTGATGGACTGCAGGATTTCTGCACCGATATCGCGCTTCGCTTCAAAGACCGCGATCTCTGCTGAACTGAGCTTCCTAGATTTCGAGGGCACGACGGATCTCCTTGAGTGTGCTGAGAGAGATGTTTTCTGACTCTGACTTGGCGTACATGGTCAGAAGGTAGACCTCACCGGCTTCGTTCCGAACGAGGTAGACGACCCTCACGCCGCCGGACTTGCCCGTTCCCTCCCGCGCCCAGCGCACTTTGCGGACGCCACCGGAACCACGGATGACCGAGCCGGCTTCTGGATCGAGTGAGATGAACGAAGCGAACTCGGCCCGTTCGTCCTCGTCCCAGTAGCGAGGCCAAAGCTTCTGAAAGATGGGGCTTTCGACGACCGTGAGCATCGAGCAACTATACGCCCAAGGAGTAGATATGTCGAGACGCACAAGTACAGCCAGCCAATCTTTCGCTTGCCGCACCGCGGGTACCGCTTGTGCAAGGCGGGGTTGCGATGAAGGGTAGGTTTGAAGGGCTGGACTGACAGCTGGCACCCCGGATGTGTGACAGCATCAGCGCCATTGACCAAGACTTGCGAGAAGCCACCATGAAAACCATCGACGAGATGCTGCACCTGGCATTGCTGACCCCCGACGAGCACCAGCAGATCAGCCACTGGATCGCTCAGGCCGACACGCCCGACGAGATTTTGAAGATGCCGCCCTTGCTGTGGCGGGCCGTCGAACGGGCCAGCGCGGTGATGGGCATCGACGAAGACCTTATGCGCCCGCCTGCGCTGGATGCTGACGATTTGGTTTGTGGATAGGTGGCGCGCCGAAGGGCTGCTTCGCGGTTCACCTGAACGGACGGCTGGTCCGCAAGCGTCGTTCACCGACCAAGAACCGTCACCGTCGAGCGGCAGCATTCGAGCAACACAGACGCTCTGGGCCACTACGACACCAAGGCCCCAACCCCCATCTTGAAAACGATGAGACAAAGCAATGGACGCCTTGGCTCGCCCAGAACTGATCTATTCGCGGCCTCGATTCGGAAGATGAAACACACCGCGGATGGCTGTACCGCAGGCATCCAGCCGGGCCAATCCTCCGCCTAGTTGTTGGCTACGCGCACTAGCTTTCATGCTGAAAGTGTCGAGACGCAACAAAGCGCGGATGCGCGTCCGCTTGTGACGCAACTACTGGCTTTGAGCCCCTGCGCCTGTCACCGCGTTTGCCGCCAGAAGGTCAATGGCGCGGCGGTCTTCTGAATAGCGGCGCCCCACCACATACCGGTCGCTGTCAAGTGAGGGCGCAATCTGAGACGTCGCCATAATCACTTGAAAATCAACCTCGTACGAGTCACATTCGGCTGCAATTATCTCCTGCAAACGATATGCGCGTGGAAGCTCAATACCGCCATCCTCAATACCATCCAGCATCAGCAATCGAGGAAAACGCATCTCATGAACAGTCGTCGAGGCAGTTAGCAACGCAAGGTGGAAAAGGTGTCGAAGAACAACAGTAGAGCTCTCCGAAAACCTCGTGGATCCATCCACACTAACTTGATTCTCCTCAAAACTAAAGCGAACAACTTCCGCGGACTTAAACTCCTCTTGACGATAAAGGTCAAGTTTAAGTAGGCGGCTAGTCGCCTGCGATATTTCAAGCGCAACTTTACGCTTTCGAATTTCTTGCGCGTGGGTGAGCGTTTCGATAGTCGTATCAAGCTGATGAATGCTGTGTTGCAATTCATCGCGCCGCTCTTGCAACGAGCGTATGACGCTGAATAAACGTTGATTCTCATACAGCGTTTTCAGTTCTTGATCGAGGGCCCCAGCTTCGCGATTTATCTTGGCAATCGCATCCTCAAAGTCGGACGACCAACTTTGCGTGGCCTCAATATAGCGTCGCTCCAACCGGCGCATGTTTTGCTTTAGTGCAGGCAGTCCCAGACGAGCGGACTCGACCGCAGTCGCCTTGGCTTGAACAAGAGAAGAAGATTCTCGAAGTTGAATCAGGAGCTCATTTCGCATCCGCAATATCTGCGATTCACCGTTAGGCGTCCCCACGGGTTCCTTGCACAAAGTGCAAGCCGAACTATCCGGACTCTGTGATGCAATAGGGCTAAGGCAGCACGGACAAAAATTGAGGGCTACCCTACCTAGGTAGCCTCGAGTGGCCTCTGATTGCTCTAGTCTCCTCAGGCGCTCTTGAATCTCATTGATGAATTGCTTAGAGTCTTCAATATCAGCTTCGGAGCGTGCCACCTCATCCAGCACCTTATTAAGTTGACGCTTCGCCGCATCCAATTCAGCACGAGAAATTGCCTCGTCATTGCCTCTGCTCTTGTCCTTCTCCACCGACCTTTGCTCCTTCAAACGGGATAGCTCAGCTTCAAGTTCCCCGCGACGAGCCTCAGCAATATAAATCTGCTGCCAGTACAATTCAGGATTCACGTCTTGCTTTGACTTGGCCAGCACGGCAAAGATGCTTTTCAGCTCTGCCTCTGCAGCAGAAAGTGACCGTTCAATTTCTCGCCTTTGCAATTGAGCAGAGTAGAGCTTATCGTCGTATACACCCAAAAGGTAGTCCCCGACAGTCGAACGAGTTAATGCGCTATCGAAAGAGTCCCTTCGGAATATTGGACTATGCAGCGACGGTTGATCCGCATACATTACTCTGAGAAACTGGTGCATCGTAAGATTCGATGCACCATCTCCCTGCGCTTCCGGCAGCGCAAGCGCCATCAAGAGCGATTGGGTAAAACTTAACTTATTGGGACTTCTGCGGAAAGGGTAGACTTCCCAGTCACTGACGGGCGCAACGCGGGCAGTTGCCAAAGGCCCCCAGAATATGTACAGGGGTTTCATTTGGGCTTCCCCTACATCACGTCGCAACGTAACAGGTACGCCGTTCAGATGAAGTTCTACCATAGAGTAATCGCATAAAAGAGCTTCCTTCTTCCAAGGAATGTCTTCCGAGCCCATGGTGTGTGCGAGAAAGTCTAGCGTCGTTGTCTTCCCGGAACTGTTGTGTCCGGAAATAATGTTTAGCCCCTTGTGGAAAGCCGTCTCAAGGACAACGCGATTATCTTTAAATACAACAAGACGACCAACAATGATTGTTGGCGGAAGCAGTCGTGCGAGGCGCTCCTCTCCTGGCGGGACATTCGGCGGCGCACTGGAGTTGGTGTTCGGTGACTCGATTGCCTGGTCGGGGGCGACTGTGAAATCAATCGGCATCATAGCGATACTCCATTAAACCTGTGCGTTGCTTTAAGCCGCCAAAACCAGCTAATGGAATTTCAGACATTGTAGAAACTACATATCTATCCAGCGGACTAGAGAATGCACTCGCTGCGTCGGATAGACGCTTCAGATCTTCAGGTATCTCTTGGCCAGTACGAATTACCCGTCCATTTTCTAGGTCTGCGATGCTAAAAACTCCAGTCAATCCAAGCAAACGGGCTGCAGCGGACTGAATGGGCTCCAATTCTCGAAATGTTCTAGCTGAATTAATCGGTCCTCGGTAAGGATTTCGAGCCACGCGCGCCAGCCTCCTAATCTCCGAATGCTCTTGTGGCAGCTGCACAACTGCGACCTCGGCTGGGAAGCACAAAAAAAAGTCCAAAATGCGCAGCTTGGCGAACTCGAGAATTCGTTTCTCGCTTGTTATTGCGAGCATCCTAAACACACAATGATATGCATCGAAAGCCGGGTGATAAATCAGCATTTATCCCACCTTACGTGACAGTTTCCCCCGAGGAAGAAGAGTAGCCCGGCAATATCAATTGGGGTGATGCCGAGATCGTTCTCACCCAGCATTTGACAGGTTGGCTCGATAACGTTGTCGTTGATAAGTTGATCAACTTGTATCAGCGTCGCGCCACCCTCAATGGCTGGCCGAACAGTGAACATGAAGGCCTGATGAATCTTCGCCAATACGTGCGTGATGATATCCTGCGTAACTGGCGATGTTTGCCAGCGCATAATTAGCTTTGCCGCCCTTTGCTTTAAATCGACTGCGTCGTCAACCAAATATGCGCGGCCGCTGACACGAAGCTTCTCTTCCAGTCCCCGAACATCTGCGGACTGTGCTGCGCAGTAATGATGCAGCATTTCTGCTATCCGGGCGGTGTAGTTCGCGGCTTTATCGTCGTCTCTGAGGATTTGATAAAGGCGAGAAAGCGCAGTAACAGGCCCACCGTGGAAGTGGGTTTCAACAATCTTGTCGCGCGCGACAACATCACCCCCGGCAGTATTGCCTATTTGGGTTGACATGTTTCGCAGCGACTAGCGTTTGTCGATTTTGTCGCCGCCGATGATGTCTCTTCCAGCGCGGTTATGCATCTGCGTAACGGTACGCTCTGAGTTGTTGTTCTTTTTGACGAAAACAAAACGGAAAACGATACCTCCACCAACCACAGCGGCAACTATTGCAACCACCCACTTTCCGATTTCCTGCCAATCCATTAGTTTTCTCCCGATCAAAACAGTTATATATATGCACTTTGTTGATGGTAAACCATTTGTCTGGCTGGGCCAAGGTGCGGATGCAGGTCTTAAAAATTGAAAGGCCCCTGGGATCTGGCACACGCGCTTTAGTCTGGCGTGTCCAGTGACCGTTGGGGTTGCAAGCAAATGGACTGCACGATGGGAGCGCAAGGCAGATAGCTGGACAAGCTTAGGCCGTGCTACGTGCGTCCATCGCCCAAACTGGTACCTACTGCGGGAAGCCTGCGCCGACCGAAGGGCCACCTTCGGGCGTGTCGCTTTGGTTTGACTGACGCCTCCAGAACGACAAACACAACGCCACAGATTCTGCAGAGAGCCGCAGGAAGCCATCAAACAATGTGTCGACATTGTGCTAACCCAATGTCAAACCTCAGCGGCCACATACCCGGCGTTAGCCCGCTTCCAACCTCCATAAAACTAACAAAATCAACAACTTGCACGCGTTGATCTAACCACTCACCACCCTGGCACGACCGTTGCAAAAGAGCACCCAGGCCATCCTGCCTTTGCCCTTTTTCAGAGGTCCCCATGAGCATTGAAGCCACCCTGATCGCACCCGATCAACTCGCCACGCTGCAAGCCGCCGAACCGGTGGTGATCATCGACACGCGCGACGCCGACACCTTTGCCGCCGGCCACATTCCCGGCGCGGTGAACCTGCGCGAGGTGTTCACCTTTCTCGCCCCGGTGCCCCTGCGTCGACACAAATCGCCGGGCAGACGGACAATGCGCGTCTTCAGGAGACCCCGCATGAAAACCGTGTCCCACATCCAGCGCAACCCGCACGGCCATTGGGTCGGCGACGGCTTTCCGGTGCGCAGCATCTTTTCGTACGACGACAACCCGGTCGCGTTCTCGCCCTTTCTGCTGCTCGATTTCGGCGGCCCGACCACCTTCGAACCCACGACGAAACGCCGGGGCGTGGGCTCGCACCCGCACCGCGGTTTTGAAACCGTGACCATCGTCTACGCCGGTGAGGTCTCGCACCGCGACTCGACCGGCGCGGGCGGCACCATCGGCCCGGGCGACGTGCAGTGGATGACGGCCGCCGCCGGCATCGTGCATGAAGAGTTCCACAGCGAGGCCTTTGGCCGCAGCGGCGGACCGTTCCAGATGGTGCAGCTCTGGGTCAACCTGCCCGCGCGCCACAAGATGGCGCCGCCCGGCTACCAGGGCATCACCGCGGCGCAGACGCCCACGGTGGACCTGCCCGACGTGAACGGACAGGTCGCCGGCACGGCGCGCCTGATCGCGGGCTCGCTGCTCGGCGCGCAAGGCCCCGCGAAAACCTTCACCCCCATGCAGGTGTGGGACGTGCAGCTCAAGGCCGGCCACACCGTCACCCTGTCCGCGCCGGAAGGCCACACCACCGTGCCGCTGGTGCTCAAGGGCCGGGTGAAAACACAGGACGGCGCCGAGGCCACCGACGCGGAAATGATCGTCTACCAGCGCGCGGGCGAGGGCGTGACCCTCACCGCGGTGACCGACACCACCCTGCTCTGGCTGGCGGGTGAGCCCATCGACGAACCGGTGGTGGGGTATGGGCCGTTCGTGATGAACAGCGAAGCGGAAATCCACCAGGCTTTTTCCGACTTCCAGTCGGGAAAGATGGGTAGATTGGGATGACCCCCCGCGCCGCCTGCGGCGTCACTAGGAGAGAGCAATGCTGGAGATGGTGATCAATGCCCGCGCGGGCGACCTCGGCCACGGCCTGACGGTGCGGCGCGTGCTGCCCTTCGCGAAGCGCCGCAACGTCGGCCCCTTCGTCTTCCTGGACCACGCCGGCCCGGTGCCGCTGCCGCCGTACCACGACCGCGCCGCCGACATCCGTCCGCACCCGCACATCGGCCTGTCGACGGTGAGCTACTTGCTGAGTGGCCAGATCACGCACCGCGACAGCCTGGGCACGCTTCAGGTCATCCGCCCCGGCGAGGTGAACTGGATGACGGCCGGGCGCGGCATCACCCACAGCGAGCGCTTCACCCACCCCGACTCCTACGCCGACGGCGGGCTGGAGCTGATGCAGCTCTGGGTGGCGCTGCCCGAGGCCGACGAAATGTGCGAACCCGCCTTCACCCACTACCCAGCCACCGCGCTGCCGGTGATCGAATCGGAAGGCGTGTGGATGCGCCTGGTGGCGGGCAGCGCCTATGGCGAGGCCAGCCCGGTGCGCACGCACTCGCCCCTGTTTTATCTGCACACCGAGTGGCTGGCCGGCGCCAGCAAGGCCCTGCCCGGCGGCCACAAGGAGCAGGCGGTGTACGTGGCCAAAGGCGAGATCGAGCACGCGGGCGAGGTTTACCAGCCCGGCCAGCTGCTGGTGTTCGGCGACGACGTGGACGCGGTGATCACCGCCCGCACACCCGCCACGCTCATGCTCTTCGGCGGCGAGCCGCTGGGCGAGCGCCACCTCTTCTGGAACTTCGTGTCCTCACGCAAGGAGCGCATCGAGCAGGCCAAAGCCGACTGGGTGGCCGGCCGCTTCGCGCTGCCGCCGGACGACACGGACGAGTGGATTCCGCTGCCGGGTTGACTGTTCACCCGAGGGAATTTGCGGCATTCTTGCCAGATCAATGTCTATCAAGTTCAGCCCCGAACATGCCAGCCACGGCCAAACTTTCCAGCAAGTTCCAGATCGCCCTACCCAAAGTCATTCGTGACGGGTTGCGTTGGGGTGCTGGGCAAGAAGTCATGCTCATCCCAAGAGGCAAAGGAGTGCTCTTGATGCCCGTGCCACAGCTCGATGATCTGAGCGGTCTCGCCCAGGGCGCACACCGTGAAGGCCATCGCGACCGCGACGACCGCTATTGATCGAAGCGCCGAGCTGCTGACCTGCGACGCGCATTTCAAGGGACTGCCGGGCGTGGTGCTGTTCCCAAAAGCGCCGGTTCGCTGAACCGTTCAATCAAGCCGTTGTCCGGCGCGCGCTCCCAGCCCAGGGCGCCGCGGAACTGGCTTTGCCAGGCCGCCAGCGCCGCCCCCTCGAGGGGGGCGCGCGCAGCGCGGCGGGGGTGGGCCAGTTCAATACTGCTTGTAGGGGAGGAATTTGCCCGACATGACGATGTTCACGCGGTCACCGTTCGGGTCGGCTTGGCGCTGCAGGTCCATCTTGAAATCGATCGCGCTCATGATGCCGTCGCCGAACTCTTCGTGGATCAGTTCCTTGAAGGTCGTGCCGTAGACGCTCACCAGTTCGTAGAAGCGGTAGATCAGCGGGTCGGTGGGCACGCTGGTGGGCAGCGAGCCTTTGTAGGGCACGACCATCAGCCACTTCTGCTCGTCGGCGGAGAGGCCGAAGATCTTGCCCAGCACCTTGGCCTGCGCCGGCGTGGCCGTCATCTGGCCCAGGCACAGGGCCGTGGTCCATTCCTTGGACTGGCCCACCTTCTTGGCCACGTCGGCCCAGCTCAGGCCTTTACTGACTTTGGTGGAGATGATTTTTTCGGTGACGTCGAGTCGGCTCATGTGTTGCCTCTGGGTGTTGAAGAAGTGGGAGGTGGAATCAATGGGCTTTGGCCCGGGATGCGAGGAAATCAACGATGTGGTTCCGGAGGTCGTGGCAGCGATGGCCATCAGCTCGGGTGCATGCGCTGGTCAAGCAATGGATGTGCCAAAGCGGTGCGCGGGCGGGCACAATGAAGCGAATACCCCCACCCGCTACCGCCATGGCCCTGTTTGACAAGCTGTTCGGCTCCCGCCCCGAAGACCACCCCGAATCGCGCCTGCCTGCCGAGCGTCAGGCCGCCGTGGACGGCTCGACCCGCGCGCACGAGGCGGCCCGCCTGCTGCGCGCGCCCACGGCGCTGATGCAACTCAGCGAGACCGAAGCGCTGGCGGTGGTCGGCTTCATGCGCCCCAAGCGCTTCAAGCGCGGCACCACCATCATCCGCCAGGGCGAGACCGCCGACACGGGCTACATGGTGCTGGTGCTCGACGGCGAGATCACGGTCGAAACCCTGATCGCACGGCGCGTCAACCCGGTCACCGTGACCGTGCTCGGCGCGGGCAGCCTGATCGGCGAAATGGCGCTGGTGGACGGCGCAGCGCGTTCGGCCTCGTGCACCGCGAGCACCGATGTGGTGTGCGCCGTGCTGACACGCGAAGCGCTGGAGGCGCTGATCGCCGAACAGCCCGCCACCGCAGCCAAGCTCATGACCGCCGTGGCCCAGCGCCTGGCCGAGCGGCTGCGCGACAGCGGCCACAAGCTGCAGATCTACAGCCAGCTGGTGCAGACCATGCAGCAGGAGATCGACGTGCTGATGCCGACGCCGGAAGGATAGTGCCCCCACGCTCCGCCGCTTCGCGGGTCGCTGCCCCCCGAGGGGGCTGGGCCTGCCTTGGGGCGGCCCGGCGGCTGGCCCGTCCCCCCCCCACGCTCCACCGCTGCGCGGCTCGTTGCCCAGTTCAGCCCAGCAACTCGATCTCGCCGTAGTGCAGGCGCAGCACCCCCCGGGTTTCCAGCGCCTTGAGCGCCTTGTTCACGCTCTGGCGGCTCACGCCCAGCATGCGGGCCAGCGTCTCTTGCCCGAGGCGGATGCGGCGGCGTGGCGCTTCGCGGCTGCCGTAGCCTTTCGCCAGCAGGCGCAGCCGGCGCTGCAGGCGCTCTTCGAGCGGCAACATCGCCAGCTCCTCCAGCACGACAAACGCCACGCGCAATTTGCGGGTGGACAGCCTGGCCAGCTCGCGCCACTGGGCCGGGTGGTGGTCCAGCCAGTCCACCAGCGCGTCGCGCGGCACCACCAGCACCTGGGTGTCGCCTTCGGCCACCGCGTCGTGGGTGCGCGGCAGGCCGTCGATCAGGGCGATTTCGCCGAACCACTGGTAGGGCTCCAGGTAGGCCAGCTCCGCCGGCTGTCCATCGGCATGGAGCGCGCCAATGTGCAGACCACCGGCCGTCACACAGCACAGCCCGTCGGCCTGCCCGCCGCGCGAAAACAGCGACTGCCCGTCGGCCAGCGAGCGCATGCGCCCCTGCTGCAGCAACACGTCTTGCAGCACCGTCGGGCAGGCTGCAAACCAGTCGTCGCTGGCCAAGGCGGCCCGCAACGCGGCGGGCACAGGTTCTGAGTGGGACATGGGGTCAGCAACGTGGGTTTGTCGAAATTTTGACAGACAGGCAACTTCTGAGCGAGCATCCTCGCGGCTCCCACAAGAACACACTGGAGACAGCCATGGACAACGCCACCCGCCTGCTGGTGCAGTACGCGCACTACCACCGCGACCCGCGCAACATCGCCACCCACTACATCGGCATCCCGCTGATCGCCTTCGCCCTGGCCGCGCTGTTGGCCCGCCTCCAGTGGGAAACCGCGGGCCTGGTGATCAGCGCCGACTGGGTGGTCTGGACCCTGGTCACCGCGTGGTACCTCACGCTCGGGCAGCGCGCGCTGACCATGGCCACCGCCTTGGTCCTGGCCGGGCTGGTGGCCCTCGCGCACCCGCTGGGCACCGCGCCGCTGAACACCTGGCTTGGCTGGAGCCTGGGCAGCTTTGTGGTCGGCTGGGTGTTCCAGTTCGTCGGTCACTACTGGGAGGGTCGCAAGCCCGCCTTTGTGGACGACCTGCGCGGCCTGCTGATCGGCCCGATGTTCGTGGTGGCCGAACTGGCTTTTGCCCTGGGTGCCTTCCGTGCGTTGCACACGGCGATCGATGCCGCCGCCGGCCCGGTGAAGCGCAAGGTTTCTGCAGAGAAGCGCCGGGCGTGAGCCCTTCGCCCGACCTGCCGGCCGACGCCCCGCTTGGCCCCGTGCTCGTGATGGGTGCGGGCAGCGTGGGCTGCTTCGTGGGCGGCTGTCTGCAAGCCGCCGGTGTCCATGTGGAGTTTGTGGGCCGAGGCCATCGGCTCGCCGCGCTGCAGGCCAGCGGCCTGCACCTGACCGACCAGGACGGCCGCGACCAGCGCATCCCGCCCGCCCGCCTGCGGCTGCACGAGCAGGTGTCGGCGGATCTGAAGCCCTCGCTGGTGCTGCTCTGCGTCAAGAGCGGCGCCACCGCCGACTCGGCCCGTGAGCTGCAGGAACGCCTGCCGGCGGGCACCACTGTGGTGTCGTTGCAGAACGGCATGCAGAACGCGCAGCTGGCCAGCCAGGCAGCGCCGGCGCTGGAGGTCGTGCCGGGCATGGTGGCCTTCAACGTGGCCGAAGGACCCGACGGCCACTTTCACCGGGGCACCGCCGGCCAGCTGGCCGCGCAGGACACGCCCGCACTGCGCCTGTGGCAAGCACACTTTGCGCGCGCCGGTCTGCCACTGGCCCTGCACGCCGAGCTGCGCAACATGCAGTGGGGCAAGTTGCTGCTGAACCTGAACAACCCGGTCAACGCCCTCTCCGGCCTGCCTCTGCGCGCCCAGCTGCAAGACGCGGCATGGCGGCGCGAATTTGCCGCACTGATGGAAGAAGCCTTGAACGTGATGGCCCATGCGGGCGTGCGACCCGCGCGCACGACGCCGCTGCCCTGGCGGCTGCTGGTTCGCGTGCTGCGTTGGCCCACACCGGTGTTCCGGGTGGTGGCCCGGCGCATGCTGCGCATGGACCACCTGGCGCGCTCCAGCATGGCCGACGACCTGGCGAACGGCCGGCCCACCGAGATCGACGAACTCTGCGGCGAAATCGTGCGCCTGGCCCACAGCGTCAACCTCCCCGCCCCGCTCAAC
>NZ_MUNZ01000187.1 GCF_002001205.1 Hydrogenophaga sp. A37 | reverse complement strand
GAATGACAAGTGCTTCCATGATGGGTCGGCTTGATGGAGTGAGGGGGAAGGGCGGGGGCGTTCAGCGCGTCATCATCTGCAGCGGCCACATGACGATCTGCGGGAACACCACCAGCAGGAACATCACGATGGTCTGCGCCACCATGAAGGGCCACACGCCTTTGATCGCGCCGCTCATGGGGATCTTGGCGACGCCGCACACCACGTTGAGCACCGTGCCCACCGGCGGTGTGACCAAGCCGATGGCGTTGTTCATGATGAACAGCACGCCGAAGTACACCGGGTCGATGCCGGCCTGGCGCAGCACCGGCATCAGCACCGGCGTCATGATCAGCACCGTGGGCGTGAAGTCCAGCGCGGTGCCGACCACCAGCACCAGCAGCATCAGCACGAAGGTCAGCAGCATCTTGTTGTCCATCAGCGGCTCAACCAGTTCCACCAACTGCTGCGGGATGTTGGCCGTGGTGATGAGCCAGGCCGAGACGCCCGCGGCCGACACCAGGAACATGATGATCGCCGTGGTTTCCGCGGCACGGTAGAACAGGTGGAACAGCTGTTTGAGCTTGATCTCGCGGTAGACCACCGTGCCCACGAACAGCGAGTACACCGCCGCGATCACGGCCGCTTCGGTGGGCGTGAAGATGCCGAACTTCAGGCCGCCGATGATCACGATGGGCAGCGTGAGCGCCCACAGCGCCTCGCGCGTCGCCGTCATGCGCTCGGCCGTGCTGCGCTTGGGCTCGGCCTGCACCTTGTCGTGACCAATCGACCAGCGCCAGGCCAGCATGATCGCCACGCCCATCAGGACGCCGGGCACGATGCCGGCGATGAAGAGCTTGGTGATCGAGACACCGCCGGTCACGCCGTACAAGATCATCGCAATCGAGGGCGGGATCACCGGCGCGATGATGCCGCCGCAGGCGATCAGGCCGCAGGAGCGGTTCACGTTGTAGCCGGCGTTGCGCATCATCGGCACCAGCACGGCGGCGAGAGCCGCGGTGTCGGCCACGGCCGAGCCCGACAGCGAGGCCATGATCACGGCCGCCATGACGGCCACGTAACCCAGGCCGCCCCGGATGTGGCCGACCCAGGACATCGCCATCATGATGATGCGGCGCGTCATGCCGCCGGCGTTCATGAACTCGCCGGCCAGCATGAAGAAGGGCACGGCCAGCAGCGGGAAGCTGTTGGCGCCGTCCCACATGTTCTGGATCACGATCTGCGGGTCGGTGACGCCCATGTAGAACATCATCACGATGCCGCAGCCGATCAGCGCAAAGGCCACCGGCATGCCCAGCGCCATCAGGCCGAGAAGGGAAGCGATGAAAACGAAGATGGTCATGATTTGGCTCCGCCGTGGGCTGGGTGGGCGGCTGCCTGAGCGTTCATTTCCCGCTCGGCTTCGAGGGCATCGACCATGCCCTCTTCGTGCACGTCAATCAGCTCGTCGTCAGACACCTTGCCTGCGATGAGGCGCACGAGGTTGGACAGGCAGATCAGGCCAATGGCCGAGCCCGTCAGGTAGCTCACGCCGAAGACCCAGAGCATGCTCAGCTGCGCCACCGGCGAGGCGTTGCCTTCGATGATCTCGTGTTGCAGGTAGGTGCCGTAGACGATGTACACGCAGCACACCAGCATCACTGCCTGGCTCAGGCCCCAGCACACCTTGCGCCCGAGCACGGGCAGGGCCTGCACCAGAATGTCCACCCCCAGGTGGGCGCGGCGGCGCATGCCGACGATGGCGCCGAGGAAGGTCATCCAGACAAAAGCGAAACGCGGTATCTCCTCCGAGAGGTCGATGCCGGTGTTGAAGAACAGCCGCAGGATGACGTTGCCGAACACCATGACCAGCATGACCACCAGGCACAGCACCATCACGACCTCAAGCGCGCGCGTCAGCCAGTCGGCCAAGGCCTTGAATGTGTTTCCCATGGGAGTCCCCGGGTTGAATGAAGGAAGAGAACCGGGTGGGCCCCAAGGCCCACCCGATGTGCCTTACTTGGCGGCGCGGGCCTTGTCGATCTCGGCGTAGAAGCCTTTGACGAAGTCCTCGCCAATGATCGGAGCGAACTTGGCGACCACGGGCTTGACCTTCTCCTGGATGCGGGCGAGTTCGGCCGGGCTCACGGTGTTCATGGTCACGCCAGCGGCCTTGAACTTGGCCACCACGTCGTTGTCACCCTCGTCCAGCAGCTTGCGCTGCAGCAGGCCGGCTTCGGTGGCGGCTTTCTGGATGCCGGCCTGGTCGGCCGGGGAGAGGGTGTCCCAGAACTTCTTGGACGCCACCAGTGCCACGGGCGTGTACACATGGTTGGTGACCGAAATGAACTTCTGCACTTCCTGCATCTTGTTGGAGTACATGTGCACCAGCGGGTTTTCCTGGCCGTCGAGCGCCTTGATCTCCAGCGCCGGGAACACCTCGGCGAAGGCCATGGGCACGGCGTTGGCGCCGATGGTCTTCCAGGTTTCCAGCGCCACCGGGTTGGCCATCACGCGGATCTTCAGGCCGGCCACGTCTTCCAGCTTGTTGACGCTGCGCTTGCTGTTGGACAGGTTGCGAAAGCCCATGCCGGTCCAGGTCAGGCCCACCAGGCCGGCGGGCTCGATCTTCTGGAAGATCGCCTTGGACGAGGCGCCATCCAGCACCGCGTAGACCTCTTTCTCGTTCTGGAACATGAAGGGCAGGTCCCAGACCTGCACTTCCTTCACGCGGGTGGACAGCGGCGCGAGCGTGCCGATGTACAGCTCCTGCGTGCCCGACTGCACCGCTTGCAGCTGCTTCTCGTCGCTGCCCAGGGAACCGCCGTGGTAGGCCTGCACCTTCACATTGCCCTTGGTGTAGGCGGTGGCCAGCTCGGCGAACTTGTTCATCGCCGCCGCCTGCGGGTGGCTCTCGGGCATGGCGTGGCCGATCTTGGCCTTGACTTCGGCCAGCGCGGCGGTGGAGCACAGCGCGAGCGCGGCACCCACCATCAACGTCAGGCGGCGCAGGGTGAAATGGGATGAGGTTATGGATGTCATGCGGTTGTCTCCTGCTTGGTGTGGTGAGGAAGTGGGCGGTGCAGGTCCAAGCACCTGCGTCGCCGAAAAACGGAGGGTTCAGGGGGTCTGCAGCGTGCCGTCGATCAAACGCGTCTGCGTCCAGGTGGTCACACCGGCATCACACGGGTACTTGGCCGCTTCGGCCTCGTTGATGTCCACGCCCAGGCCGGGCTGGTCGTTGGCGTACACATAGCCGTTGCGGAACTCGGGCAGACCGGGGAACACGTCGAGCAGCGCTTCGCGTGGGCCTTTGAGTTCCTGGATCACGAAGTTCGGCGGCTCGGTGCCCGACCATTCCTGCACGCCGAAGTTGCGCGCGGCCAGGTCGATGTGGATGTTGGCCGCGTGCGCCAGCGGCGACATGTCGCCCGGGCCGTGCCACGCGGTGCGCACGCCGTACTGCTCGGCAAACAGCTGCAGCTTGCGGCCCGGCGTGATGCCGCCCACCTGGCTCAGGTGCACGCGGATGAAATCGATCAGCCGCTCGGCGATCAGGCCGCGCCACTCGAACGGGTGGTTGAACAGCTCGCCCTGCGCCAGCGGGATGCTGGTTTTGTCGCGCAGCTGGCGGATCCACTCGCCTTCTTCGAGCGCAATGGCGTCTTCCAGGAAGAACAGCTCGAAAGGCTCCAGCGCCTGGGCAAAGCGGATCGCGTCGCTGGGCTTGAGCCGCTCGTGCACGTCGTGGCACAGCTCCACGTCAAAGCCCACGTGGCTGCGGATGTGGTCAAACATCTTGACCGTGTCGCGCATGTACTTTCGCGCGTCCAGGTACACGCCGGCCGGCGCGCGCTCGGGCGCGCTGCCAGGCGCGGCACCGAAGCCACCGCCGCCGTAGCCGCCGCTCTGGCAGCGGATGTGCGTGATGCCCTGTTCGCGGTACCTCTGGATGTTGTCGCACAGCTCGCTCAGGGAACCGCCGTCGGCGTGGCGGTAGATCGGCACGCCCTCGCGCACCTTGCCGCCGAACAGCTGGTACAGTGGCATGTCGGCCAGCTTGCCCTTGATGTCCCACAGCGCCATGTCGATGCCCGAGATGGCGTTGTTCTCGATCGGGCCGTTGCGCCAGTAGGCGTTCTGGTGCATCAGCTGCCACAGCTCTTCGATGGCGTGCGCATCGCGCCCCACCACCAGTGGCTTGAGGTACTGCTCCACCAGGCACTTCACCGCGAGGTGGCGGTAGGCGAAGGTGGCGCAGCCCAGGCCGTAGAGGCCCGGCTGGTTGGTCTCGACCTTGACCACCATCAGGTTGATGCCTTCGGGGGCGGTCAGGATGACCTTGACGTCAGTGATGAGCGTGGACATGGGGTGTCTCGAATGTCGGTGGGGGGCGGCGGTGCGCGGTTCAGAGCACCGAGAGCCAGCCACCGTCCACGTAAATGATCTGGCCGTTGACGTAGTTGGAGGCGGCGGACGACAGGAAGACCGCTGTGCCCACGAGCTCCTCGGGCTGGCCCCAGCGCTGCGACGGGTTGCTGCTTTTCACCCAGGCGTCGAAGCTCGGGTTGTTCACCAGCGCCTCGTTCATGTCGGTCAGGATGTAGCCAGGGCCGATGGAGTTGGCCTGGATGTTGAACTGCGCCCACTCCGCCGCCATCGCCTTGGACAGCAGCTTGATGCCGCCCTTGGCCACCGTGTAGGGCGCCACCGTGGCGCGCGCGGCCTCGCTGGTGAGCGAGCCGACGTTGATGATCTTGCCGCCCTGGCCGCGCGCGATCATGCGGCGCGCCGCGGCCCGGCCCACCAGGAAAGCGGCGGTGAGGTTGGTGTCCATGACGCGCTGCCAGTCGGCCAGGGCCAGCTCGACCATGGGCTGGCGGTGCTGGATGCCGGCGTTGTTGATCAGGATGTGAATGGCCAGGCCCTGCTGGTCAAAGCCGGCGAAGGCCGCTTCCACCGAGGCCTCGTCCGCCACGTCAAAGGCCGCACCCACCGCGTCCAGCCCCTGGGCCTGGAGTTTCTTCACGGCTTCTTCCACCGCCGCCGCCTGGCGGCTGTTGACGATGACTTTCGCGCCCGCCTCGGCCAGGCCCTGGGCAAAGGCAAAACCGATGCCGCGGGAGGAGCCGGTGATCAGGGCGGTGCGACCGCTGAGGTTGAACAGGGAGGGGCTGGCGTTGGATTTCATGGCGGCGAATATATAATACGTATGATGTTTGAATAGTCATGGAAAACCCTAGGTATTGGCGTGCTTCGTCGTCGTTGATACTCTGGTAGTGACCTGGATGGCTGGGCTTCCATATGTCATACCTCCTACAAAAACAAACATGAATCCACGCACTGCGCCACGCGCCACGTTCCAGGAGCAGGTCCTGGACACGCTGGGCCGGGAAATCTGCTCGGGCCAGATCCGGCCTGGGCAACTGCTGCCGCCCGAGGCCGATCTGTGCGCGCGCTTCGGCTTCAGCCGCATCGTCATCCGCGAGGCCATCAAGTCGCTGGCGGCCAAGGGCTTGCTGGAGGTGGCGCGCCGGGTGGGCACCCTGGTGCTGGAGCCCACGCGCTGGAACCTGTTCGACCCGGACATCATTTTTTGGCGCGCCGAGTCCGCCGTGTTCGACCCCATCCTCTCGCGCGACCTCATGGAGATGCGCCGCGTCATCGAGCCAGCGGCCGTGCGCATGGCCGCGCTGCGCGCCAGCGACGAAGACCGCCGCAACCTGCGCTCGGCCTACATGGCCATGGCACGCGCCGTCGCCGGCAAGGGCGACTACGTGAAGGCCGATCTGGCCTTTCACAACACCATCCTCTCGGCCTGCGGCAACCAGTTCGTGCGCCAGATGCAGGACGCCATGTCCGCGCTGCTGCGGGTCAGCTTCGACGTGATCACCACCAAACCCGGAGGGCCGGCGCACTCGCTGCCGCTGCACGAAGCGGTGTGCGTGGCCATCGAGCAGGGCGACGCGGAGGCGGCCGAGCGGGCCGCGTTGATCCTGATCGACGGGGCCGAAGAAGACCTGCGCGAGTTGGTGCCGGTGCGTGCGCTGGAAGCGCGCTCTGCGCCTTCTGCGCCAGCGCTCGCGCGGGCGGCTGGCTGAGGGGCTGCTGCCACCCCGTTGTCAGCAGGCTCGCGTAGGCTTGCGGCACCTTCGGCAGACCACAGCTCACCATGACCAGCCAACGCATCCACGATTTGCTCAGCGACATCCGCCTCACCAGCGAGACCCACTTCCAGCTGGTCTCGCAACTGCGCGCCCTCATCCAAACCACCGTGCCGGGCGCGACCGACGAGGTCAAGTACGGCGGCTTTCTCTTCTCGGCGGACGGCGTGCCGTTCTGTGGCGTGTTTGCGTACAGCGCCCACGTGTCGCTCGAGTTCGGCCACGGCGCCGCCATGCCCGACCCACACCATGTCCTGCAAGGCTCGGGGAAGCTGCGCCGGCACATCAAGCTCAGCAGCGTGGACGACATCGCTCATCAGCATGTGGCGCTCTACATTCCGCTTGCGCTGGAGGCTGCGCGGCGCGCCTGACCCGCGCGGGGGCGTGCCTCGCACGGCACCTATGATCACGGGCTGACGCACCCACCGAGACCCCTATGGCGCAACGCATCCTCCTTCTCGAAGACGAACCCGCCATCGCCGACACGCTGCTCTACACCTTGCGCAACGAGGGCTTCGAGGTGACGCATGTGCGGCTCGCGAGTGAGGCGCTCGCGGCCTTCCGCGCCCAGGCGCCCGACCTCGCCATCCTCGACGTTGGCGTGCCCGACGGCAATGGGTTTGACGTCTGCCGAGCCATCCGCAAGACCAGCGAACTGCCCATCGTCTTTTTGACCGCACGCAGCGAGGAGATCGATCGCGTGCTGGGCCTGGAGCTGGGCGCCGACGACTACGTGAGCAAACCGTTTTCCCCGCGCGAGGTCTGCGCCCGGGTGCGCGCCATCTTGCGGCGCTACGCGAACGGGCTGTCGGCCGGCTCGGGCGCCTCGCTCACCGCGCCCGCCACCGCCGTCGATGTGCCGGGCGCTTTGCCGCTGCGGCTCGACGAAACCTCGCAGCGCATCAGCTGCCGAGGCGAGCTGCTCTCGCTCACCCGCTACGAGTATCTGCTGCTCGCCACGCTGCTCAAGCGGCCGCAGCGCATCTTTTCACGCACCGAGCTGATGGAGCTGGTCTGGGCCGACGCGCCCGACACGGCCGACCGCACGGTCGACGCCCACATCAAGCTGCTGCGCGCCAAGCTGCGCGAGCGCGGGGTGTCGGCAGATCTGATCCAGACGCATCGGAACATGGGTTACTCCCTGCAAGCCTGACATGCGCATAGGCCTGCGTCTCCTTCTCGCCTTCTTCTTGGTGCTCGGCCTGGCGCTGTTCGTGGTGCTGCGCATCTTTCTCGAAGAGGTCAAACCCGGCACGCGGCTGGCGATGGAGGACAGCCTGGTGGATGCGGCCTATGCGCTGGCCCAGCTGGCTGCGCCCGACATGAAGGCCGGCACCATCGCCACCGGTGGCTTTGCGCAGGCGATGACGGCGCTGCCGTCGCTGAGGCCCAACGCCAACATCTGGGGTTTTCAGAAGAACCAGATCGACTACCGCATCACCATCACCGACGCGCGCGGCACCGTGGTGTTCGACAGCCGGGGCCAAGACCTGGGCAAGGACCACTCGCGCTGGAACGACGTGCTCAAAACCCTGCGCGGCGAGTACGGCGCGCGCTCCAGCGGAGAGAACCCCTACGACGCCGACCGCACGGTGATGCACGTGGCCGCCCCCATCCGCGATGGCGAGCGGATCATCGGTGTGTTGACTGTGGCGCGGCCCAACCAGACGCTGGAGCCCTACATCCAGCGCAGCCGCGACCGCATCCTCAACTGGTCGTGGGGCCTGCTCGGCATCTCGCTGGCCATCGGCCTGCTGTTCACCTGGTGGATGGCCAGCTCGCTCTCGCGGTTGCGCGGTTACGCCAACGCGGTGGCTCGCGGCGAGCGCGCCGAGCTGCCGCGCATGGGGCGCCTCTCCGGCAACACCGAGTTCAGCGACCTCGCGCAGGCGGTGGAGCGCATGCGCCTGAAGCTCGAAGACAAGGCCTATGTCGAGAACTACGTGCACACGCTCACGCACGAGCTCAAAAGCCCGCTCGCGGGCATCCGCGGCGCGGCCGAGTTGCTGCAGGAGCCGCTGCCCGAGGCCGAACGCGAGCGCTTCGCGGCCAACATCCAGCGCCAGACCGAGCGCCTGCAGCAGCTGATCGACCGACTGCTGGCGCTGGCCGACGTGGAGCAGATGCGCGGGCTGGGCGCGGTGGAGCCGGTGGATCTCGTGGTGCTCACGCGCGAGCTGCTGCACGCCGCCGAGCCGCGCACCCGGCGCAAGGGGCTGCGCACCGTCGACGAGCTGGGCGAGGGCGGGGTGGTGCGAGGCAACCGCTTCCTGATCGCGCAGGCGCTGCAGAACCTGCTGGACAACGCCATCGATTTCTCTCCCCAGGGCGGCGCGCTCACGCTGCGGCTGGCGAGCGACGGCAGCAAGACGGAATGGTCGGTGCGCGACGAAGGCCCGGGCGTACCCGACTACGCGATGGGCCGCATCTTCGAGCGCTTCTACTCGCTGCCGCGCAGCGACACGCAAGACAAGAGCTCCGGCCTGGGCCTGTGTCTGGTGAAAGAGGTGAGCGACCTGCACGGCGGTGAGGTTCGCGTGGAGAACGTCGAAGGGCCTCGCGGCTGCATGGCCACCTGGCGCCTGCCGGCCTGACGGGTTCTTCTTTTTTGTGCTGAGCATCTGAGGCACGGCCCGTTGGGCAGGACGCTTCGAAATCCGTTCGCGGCTTCTTCTTGCCTGGTTCTCACCCGCTTCACGCCCGGTACCTGAAGGGTCTTCAGAATGGTGCCGGGGTGTGGCGGTGTGCTGCGCTTGCCTTGGCCAATGGTGGCGATTCCATTCAAATTGTTTTCAATTCATGAAGATTTCATTGATTCTTCTTGCGCTGTTGTCGGGCACTTTTTTTGTCATTGAAATGGGCAATGAGAGTCCGGGTCTGTATGTGCTTTTGATGGGCATATTGGTGGCCGTTGTGGTGACGGCTCCCTTGGGTATTCTGGGTGGATTTGTGTTGTCATTTTTCATTCGCAGCAAGGGCTTTGGGTTTGGTTTGATCAGTTTTCTTTTGGCATGTTTGATGCTCTTTTTGCCGAGTGGATGGGGTATTGAGATCGGGCCTTCTGGTGTGGTGGTGTTTCTTCTGTTTGAGTGTTTTCTCATCCCTTCCTTTCTCGCCGGTTGGGGCTTGGCCGGTTGTCTTCGCAAGATGGGTGGAAAGATCAAGGCCAAGCCTGTGTGAGGTGACGTTGAAGCGTTTTTGATTTCGGTCGAGATGCGGAGATTTCACACCCGCTTCACACAGCCCACACGGTCGCCGCACGGTGGTTTTCAAGAATCGCTCCATCCCCAACCCCAGGAGCGGAAATTGAACAAACACCCCTTGATAAACAAGACCGCAGTCATCGGTTTTCTGATCGTCGTCCTCTTCCTCGCGCTGGCGGTGGTGCGCGGTCTGGTGCATGAACGCACCCAGAACCGTGACGCCGCCGTCACCGATGTCACCCATGCACACGCGGGCGCGCAGACCCTGGTCGGGCCGGTGCTGCATCTGCCCTATACCGAGACCTTCACCCGCACCGTCGTGGTCGATGCCGCCACCGGCGCCCGGCGTGAAGATACGTTGACCGAGGCACGAGTGGCCTTTGTGTTCCCGGAAACGCTGGACACCAAGGGCCGCCTCACCACCGACCTGCGTTGGCGCGGCATCTTCCCCGTGCGGGTCTACACCAGCCACCACGACACGGTCGGGCGCTTCGTCTGGCCGGTGGTGGCGCCGCGCGAAAAGGGCGGGCAGATCGTGCTCGGTCAGCCGCGCGTGATCATGGGCGTGAGCGACTTGCGGGGCTTGATGAGTCCGCCCGTGCTCAAGCTGGCCGGGCAACAGCTTCCGGTCGGCTCATCGCCCACGACCGCCGAGCTTCCCTTGCCGTTGTCGGCCACTTTCGACAGCGCCGCGTTCAAGCCCGGCGACGCGCTGGACTTCACCCTGGGGCTGGACCTGGCCGGGACCGGCAGCATCGCCTGGGCGCCGCTGGCAGGCGACAACCGGGTCAGTCTGGTGTCTGCCTGGCCGCACCCGAGCTTTGGTGGCAATTTCCTGCCGCGCAGCCGCAGTGTCGGCGCCAGCGGTTTTGAGGCGAGCTGGAGCGTGCCGTCGCTTTCGACGCAGGCGCAGCAGAAATTCCTGGCCTCGGGTGGCAAGGTGTTCGTTATGGACAGCTTCTCGGTGTCACTGGACGACCCCGTGGATGTCTATCGCCTGACGGACCGCGCCACCAAGTACGGAATGATGTTCATCGTGCTCACCTTCGCCGCCTTCTTCGTGCTGGAGATGGTCAAGCGCTGGCGCATCCACCCGATGCAATACCTCATGATCGGCGCGGCGCTCGTGCTGTTTTTCCTGTTGCTGCTGTCGCTTTCGGAGCAACTCGATTTCCTCTGGGCCTATCTGATCGCCAGTGCGGGCTGCATCGCTTTGCTCACCCACTATCTGGGCCATGTGCTGGGCAGCGCGCGTGCGGGGCTGGGCATGGGCGGGTTGCTGGTGGCGCTGTACGGCGTGCTCTACGGCATCCTGATGTCGGAAGACAGCGCGCTGATGATGGGTTCGTTGCTGCTGTTCGGTGTGCTCGCCGCCATCATGGTCGCCACGCGCAAGATCGACTGGTACAACGTGATGGGCAGCGAACCCAGGCCCACGGCGCCACAAGGTTCACCGCAAACGCCATCACCCGAGCCGGTGGTCTGAGCGGGGCAGAGCGGCCATGGCCACCTACCTCCACTTCGCCCCGGCGATCGCGCTGGCGGTGGCGATCGGCCCGCGCACCGTGGGCTGGCGGCTCACGCTGGCCGGCGCGGTCTTTGCCGTGCTGCCCGATGCCGACTTCGCCCTCGTCACGCTCGGGATCGACCGGTACAGCGGCCCCTACGGGCACCGGGGCTTCACACACTCCCTCGGTTTCGCCCTGGCCCTGGGGGCCTTTGGCGCCCTGTGGGCGGGGCCCGGGCGAGGCCGGCGGCTCGGCGCGGCGGCTTTCCTGGCGCTGTGCACGCTCTCGCATCCCGTGCTCGACGGCCTGCTGGACCGCGGCATCTGCAACGCCTGGCTCTGGCCCTTCGAAGAGGCTCGCATCTGTCTGGACTGGCGACCGGTGCCCATGCTCGGGGTGCCGCTCTTTGGCATGGAGCGCTTGCGCAGGGAGCTGATCTGGATCGGCATCCCGCTGGTCGTGTCCAGCCTCACCGCGGTGTGGCTTCGCTGGGGCTGGCGGCGGCTGCGCACTGCCGTCCCCACCATACCCGCTCGGGCGAAAGGCCGAACATGCACGTCAAACTGATTCTTCCTGCCTTGAAGGAAGCCGGCACTGCGCAGTGGCGCCCCATCAAGTACGCCCTGTTCCCGCCGCTGGGGCTGGCGACGCTGGCCGCGTACCTGGACCCGACGGACACGGTCGATCTGGTGGACCAGCACGTCGAGGCGCTGGACTTGAACGACACGCCCGATCTGGTGCTGATTCAGGTCTACATCACCAACGCCCGGCGCGCCTACCAGATCGCCGACCACTACCGCGCCAAGGGTTGCCACGTCTGCCTCGGCGGTTTGCACGTGACCTCGCTCCCCGACGAGGCCGCGCAACACGCCGACACCGTGTTCCTGGGCCCGGGGGAAGACAGCTTTCCGCGCTTCCTGGCCGATTTCCGCAGACGCCAGCCTCAGGCGCGCTACGCCTCGACGCTGCGCACGCTCGACGGCTTACCCCCGGTGCGCCGTGACCTGATCCGGCGCGAGAACTACCTGGTGCCCAACGCCATCGTGGTGAGCCGGGGCTGCCCCTACCGCTGCAGCTTTTGCTACAAGGAGGCTTTTTTTGAGGGTGGCAAGTCGTTCTACACGCAGAAGGTGGACGCGGCGCTCGCCGAGATCAACCGCTTGCCCGGCAGGCACCTGTACTTCCTCGACGACCACTTGCTGGGCGACGCGCGTTTTGCGCGCGAGCTGTTTGCGGGCATGCGCGGCATGAACCGTTTGTTCCAGGGGGCTTCCACCGTCAACGCCATCACCCAGGGTGACCTGATCGAACGCGCGGCAGCGGCGGGCTTGCGCAGCGTGTTCATTGGCTTCGAGTCGCTGGGGCAGGAGAGCCTGGGGTTTTCCAACAAACGCCAGAACCTGGGGCGCGACTACGACGAGGCGATCAACCGCCTGGACAGCCTGGGCATCAAGATCAATGGCAGCTTCGTCTTCGGGCTCGATGGCGATACACCCGACGTGTTTGCCCGCACAGTGGAGTGGGCCGTCTCGCGCGGCCTGACCACCGCCACCTTCCACATCGCCACGCCGTACCCCGGGACGGCGTTTCACCGGCAGATGTCGCAAGAGGGGCGCATGCTGCACGACGACTGGGACCTCTACGACACCCGCCACGTGGTGTTTGAGCCCCGGGGCATGAGCGCTGCGCAACTGGAGGCGGGCTATGCGTGGGCCTATCAGAACTTCTATTCATGGCGAAACATCGGTCGCGCCAGCCTGCACCATGCCGACCCGCTGGCAGGCCTGACCCATTTCGCCTACAGCGCGGCCTGGAAAAAAGCCGAACCGTTGTGGAACCTGGCGATCCAGACGGGGCTGCTGGGCCAGACGCGGCGGGGGCTGGAGTGGGTGCTGGGTGCTCGGCGCGCGCTGAGCAGACCCCATTCGGCGGCGGCTGCACCGGAGTTGCGGTCATGAGCGCAGCGCCCGCGGCGCTGCATCAGGAACTGGTCGCTACGCGCGAGTCCCTGCGGTCGGACGCTCACCTGGAACGGGTACCGCGCGAACAGCGCGAACGCCGCGCCCTGGCTGCTCGGGTGTTCCTGCTGACGCTGCAATTGCACTGGCGGGGGTGTTCAGCGCCGTCCGTCAGAAGCCCATCGGCTTCGCCATCGCCGCCGTTCGGGGCTGGCTGATCCGAGGGGAGGGTGCGGGCGCTGCCGCTCAATCCAGCGGCAGCGCCCCCGTGTTCTTCAACTCGTTCAGGCACACGCTGGAGCGCACGCCGTTGACACCGGGCAACTGCGCCAGCGTGCCGAGCAAGAAGTCGGACAAGGCCTTCAGGTCGCGTGCCACCACCTTGCACACGTAGTCGAAATCGCCGGTCACGGCGTAACACTCCAGCACCTGCGACATCTTGCCCACGTTGCGCTGGAACTTCTGAACCTCCTTGAACTGGCCCCGGTCCATGGTGATGTGCACGAAGGCCGTCACCCCCAGGCCCAGCCGGTCGGCGTCGAGCCGCGCTTCGTAGCGTTTGATGAAGCCCATCGCCTCCAGCCGCTTGTGGCGCCGGTTGCTTTGCGCCGGGGACAGGTGCACCTGCGCGGCCAGCTCCTGGTTGCTGATGCGGCCGTTGGCCTGCAGGGCGTCGAGGATACGGCGGTCCAGCCGGTCGAGGGAGGACGGGTGCAAGGATTCGTCGTGGATGTCAGCGTTCATGAGAGATTCCACCGTCGTGGCAGGGTTTTGGCGGCATGGATGAAAGCCCATTGTCCGTGAAGCGGCGCAAACTGTGCAGCTTCAACAACGGCCCGCAGTGGCCGAACCGGAGACCTCCATGACCCCTCTCGATGTGCAGATGACCCGCGAGCTGCTGGCCGGCTTGCCTGACTGGACGGTGGACCGCGAGCGCGGTGCCATCAGCCGCTCGTTCCGCTTCCAGGACTTCGTCCAGGCCTTCGGCTTCATGAGCCAGATGGCGCTGGTGTCCGAGAAGATGGACCACCACCCCGAGTGGTTCAACGTCTACAACCGCGTGGACGTCACGCTCACCACCCACGACGCCAACGGCCTGTCCACCCGCGACATCGCCTGGGCCACGCGCGCCGACACCGTGTTCGCCACCCTTGTGCCAAAGGGAGCTTGAGCATGCCTGCCGTCGAAACGCCCCAGAAACACGGCCTGGCCGCTGGCGACGCCCACCGCCCCACCAACGCCGACTGGACCATCGATCAGGGCTGGGCGAACTACACCGCCGCCGACCACGCGACCTGGAAGACGCTGTTTGAGCGGCAGGCGAAGCTGCTGCCCGGTCGCGCCTGCGATGAGTTCGTGCAGGGCATGCGCGACCTGCCGATTGGCGCCGATGAAATCCCCGACTTTCGCCGCCTGTCCGAGGTGCTGATGCAGCGAACGGGCTGGCAGATCGTCGCCGTGCCTGGCCTGGTGCCCGACGACGTGTTCTTTGATCACCTGGCGAACCGCCGCTTTCCCGCGGGCAACTTCATCCGCAAGCCGCACGAGCTGGACTACCTCGAAGAGCCCGACGTGTTCCACGACGTGTTCGGCCACGTGCCCATGCTCATGAACCCGGCCATCGCCGATTTCATCCAGGCCTACGGCCAGGGCGGCCTTCGCGCGCAGGGGCTGGGCAACCTGGCGCAGCTCGCGCGGGTGTACTGGTACACCATCGAATTCGGTCTGCTGCAACAGGCCGACGGCCTGCGCATCTACGGCGCGGGCATCGCCTCGTCGTTCACCGAAACCGTGTTCAGCCTCGACAGCCCCTCGCCCAACCGCATCCGGCTGAACCTGGAGCGGGTGATGCGCACGAACTACCGCATTGACGACTTCCAGGAAAGTTACTTCGTGGTCCGCGATCTCGACGAATTGCTGGCGTTCACCAAGATCGACTTCGCGCCGCTCTACGAGCGCGCCGCGCAGGCCCGTGAGCTGCAGCCCGGTGACGTGTTGCTCGAAGACAAGGTGTTTCACTGGGGCTACGGCAACTACCACCGCGCTAAAGCGAGGGCACACGGCGCCTGAAGAAAACACGGTGAGTGCAGGCCGGGTGGGCGGGTCCCTCGACACCACATGGAGCGGAACCGGCAGGTAACATGCCCCGCATGGACCGCCTGCAAACCCAATACCAACGCCTCTACCTGCCACCCACCGCCGAGGCGGCGGGTGCGCCCGGGCTGGTCGGCGGAGATGGCCGGGTGCGCGCGCTGGTGCTCGCCTTGCGCGGCCCCGCCGACTGGGACTTGCTCGCACCCGTGTGGCGCGGCGTGCAAGCCGATCTGGCCCTGCCCGCGCCAGCCATCGCGGTCAACGGGGTGGACGCCTTCGAGCTGTGGTTTTCGCTCGCCGAGCCCGTGCCGCTGGCCGAGGCCTCGGCCTTCCTGCAGGGCCTGCACCAGCGCTACCTCGCCGAGGTGAAGCC
>NZ_MUNZ01000064.1 GCF_002001205.1 Hydrogenophaga sp. A37 | reverse complement strand
GTCGGGGTTGGGACATGGAAGACCTTGGTCGGGTAGAAGAAGAAAAGGAGAGCGCCTACCTGCAGGCCGGTCGAGATGCAAAAACCCCTCACGTTTCGACCAAAAGAGTTCGCGGCCACCGGGGCGACCGGTGACGCTGCGTTTCAAGAACCGCTGTCCGGGCCCACCGACACCCAGAAGCGCGTGGTGTAAACCACGCTGACCGGCTGCGTTTGCAGCAGGAACTGCAGGGCACGGTCGGTGTCCTGGACGTGGTACAGGCCGGACACCCGCAGGTCGGCCACGCGCGGATCGCAGGCGATGTGGCCCGAGCGGTAACGGGCCAGCTCGGCCAACAGGTCGGCCAGCCGCATGTGTTGGCCGGCGATCACGCGGTCGGTCCAGGCGTCGGCCTCGATGCCCCGCAGATCGGCCGGCTCGGTGCCGTCGGCGCTCATCCAGCGGCTTTCGCCGGGGCGCACGATCACGGTGGCGCCGCCATGGCCAGGGTGCAGCTCGACGGCCCCTTCCTGCACGCTGATGCGCGCGCGCGGCCCGTCGAGCCGCACGGTGAAGCGCGTGCCCAGTGCGCGCATCTCGCCAAAGGGCGTGGCCACCCAGAACGGGCGACCGTGGCCCCGGCGCGCCACGGTCTGCGCGTCGCTGCCCGTGGTGACCTGGATTTCGCCTCGCCGCAGCACCACCACCCGGCGGTCGCCGCCCAGGTCGGTGTGCACGGCGGTGTCGGTGTTGAGCACGAGCACGCTGCCGTCGGCCAGCGGCAGCGTCTGCTGTTCGCCGGTGGCCGTGGCGGCGTCGGCCAGCCAGCGCTGCCAGGGCGCGTGCTCGCGCGCCACCCAGCCCGCACCCAGCAGCACACCGGCCAGCGACAACCGCTCGATCGCACCGCGCCGCGCCAGGGGGCGCCGCTGGCGCAGGCTGTCGGCGGTTTGCAGCGTGTTGCGCACCAGCTGCGGCGGCACGGCTCGGAAGGTGCGGCCCAGCGAGCCCACGCGTTGCCAAGCCACGGCGTGCTGCGGGTCGGTCCGCAGCCAGCGCTCGAAGTCGGCGCGCGCTTGGGGCGTGGGCACGTGGTGGTCCAGCCGGATCGACCAGGCGATGGCCGTGTCGATCAGGTGCTCTGGCAGCGCGCGCTCGCCCATGGTTCAGTGCCCGTAGCGCAGCGTGTAGCAGGCGCGCAGCGCCTTGGCGATGTGGCGCTCCACCGTGGCCAGCGACACGCCCAGTTGCTGCGCGATCTGCGGGCAGGTCAGCCCGTCCAGCTGGGCCAGCAGGAAGGCGGTGCGCACCGCCGGCTTGAGCCCGTCGAGCATGCGGTCGATCTCGGTGAGCGTCTCCAGAAAGATGAGCCGGCTTTCGGTCGTTGGCGCTTCGGCCTCGGGCAGCGCGGCCAGGGTCTCCAGCCAGGCCCGCTCCAGCTCGCGCCGGCGCCAGCGCTCGATGACCAGGCCGCGCGCGATGGTGGACAGAAAGGCCCGGGGCTCGCGGGGCTCGACCGGGTTCTGCCGCGCCAGCAGGCGCATGAACACGTCTTGAGCGATGTCCGCTGCGTCGTGCGAACACCCGAGCTGGCGCCGCAGCCAGCCCTGCAGCCACCCATGGTGCAGGTGGTACAGGGCATGGACGGCCTGGTGCGGGGTGGAGAGCGCCGCGGGCGGGTGGCCGACGCTGGTGGAGAGCCGCTGCACGGCGTGCACGGTGGGCGGTGCCGTGTTCAGCGCGCTGCGGGTGCAGCGGCCGGGGCCAGGCACCAGGGGCGCAACCAGTGCGCCCGCCGGCTCAGCACCATGGCGACCGCGACGGCGCTGCCCGCCAGCAACATGATCCACACCAGCGCGGCCATGGACGGCCGGTCCGCCATCAGGCAGGCCAGCAGCGACAGCGGCAGGGCCGCCGCACCCAGCCGGCGCAACCAGCCGCGCGTGTGCGCGGCGTCATCGGCGTGCTGGTGCATCACCTGGCCCCAGTGCACCTCCATCGCCAGCGCCAGCCAGGCCATGCCGCTGAAGCTCAACGCGGCAGCGGCGATCAGCCAGAACAGCTCAGACATGGGCCACCCCCGCGGCGTTGTCGCTGTTGTCTGAGTCTGCTTGGGCGGGCAACGGGCTGCGTTGTCCCGCTTGTTCGCGCCGGGCCAGCCGGCGCGCCACCCACACGGCGATCCCCGCGCTGGCCAGCAGGCTCAGGTCCACGCCGGCCACGGCCCAGTATGTGTGGGTGAACACGGTCTTGATGAGGTGGTCGCCGGTGCTCAGCCAGTTCAGGCCCACGGCCGCCACCGCCAGCGCGGCCACGGCCCAACACTGCTCGCGCCAAGCCGGGTTCATGCGGCCCTGCGCCACCGGCGCGCTGCGCACGAAGGCGTGCGCCATGGCCAGCACCCAGAAGCCCCAGAAGGCCCATTTCTCCCAGTCGCCCTTGCCGCCCAGGTCGGCCGGCAGCAGTCGGTTGACCACGAGCATGCCGATGGCGGCGATGAGCATGCCCGTCATGGTGGTCACGGCCAGCGCATCGACCACGCGGCTGCCCTGGGTGCCCGCCTTGGCGTGCTGCTTCTTGCGCTTTTCGACGAAGAAGATGAAGCCGGTGGCGATGCACACCGCGCCCAGCAGCCCGCCCAGCACGTAGAGCCAGCGCAGCAACCAGTGCTCGAAGTGCTGCAGATGCAGGCCGGTGAGGAACTCGTTGACCTCAGAGACGGGGCTGCGCGACGGGTCTTCAAACAGCAGCTCGCCGGTGCTGCCTTTGAAGTGGATGCCCTCGCCCACCAGGGCCACGCGGTCGCTGCCGGCGCGGTAGACGCTGACATAGCTGTTGGCGTCGCCCACGTGGTGCACGGTGAGGAAGCCGATCTCGCCGGCCATGTCGCGCTCGGCCCAGCGGCGTTTGGCCTGCGCCATCATCGCGTCCACCGAGGCCAGCGGCGCGGGCGCGCCCGCGGCCTTGTGCGGCAGACCCGTTTCTGCGGCTTCCATCACCTCGTGCCGGTCGTGCAGGCCCTTGAGCTGGAACTGCGAAACCGGCAGGAAGTAGGCGGACGCGAAGATCACCAGGCCGGTGAAGGCGAAAAAGAAGTGGAACGGCAGGGCGACCACGCCGGTCAGGTTGTGCAGGTCCAGCGCGCTGCGCTGGGTGTGCTTCTTCGGTCGGAAGGTGAAGAACTCGCGGAAGAACTTGCGGTGCATCACCACGCCCGAGACCAGTGCGGCGAGCATCACCAGCGCGGCCAGGCCGACGATGAAGATGCCCAGGTTTTTCCACTGCCAGTTCAGGCTGTAGTGCATGGGGTAGAACCACCCGCTGCCGATCTTGAGCGCGTCGTCGGACACGGTGGCGCCGTTGCGCGGATCGATGGTCATGTTCGCGTGGATGTGGTTTTCCAGGCTCGGGTCTTTGGGCAGCGGCACCTTGAAGCCCGAGCCCATGATCAGCACCGGATCGCGGTGCGTGGTGTAGGCCCAGTATTCGTCCACTGGCAGTTCCAGGCGCGGCGTCATCGGGCCTTGCTGGTCGTCGTGCAGCGTGGCCATGTTGGCCGCGTAGTCCAGTTCGTCGGGTGGCAGCTGTTGCAGGATGGGCAGCAGCACCTGGTCGAACGACGGCATGGGCTGCGGGTCGAAGCGCGTCTCGGGGATCGCCCAGCGGTCGAATTCACGGTCGAACACCGAGAGCGAGCCGAAGAAGAACACCACGATGAGCACGAAGCCGATCACCAGGCCGAACCAGGTGTGCAGCCAGGTCATGGACTGGCGGAAGTTCTGGAACATGGGAAGTCCTTTCAGGCCAGGATGGCGCGCTGGATGGCCCAGGCCAAGGTGAATTGAAGGGCCGCGCCCCCGGCCAGAACGACCCACACACGGGTGATGCTGGCGGCGGCGAACGACCACAGGAACAGGCCCAGGAACACCAGGAAGGCGAGCATGAGCACGCCCATCTCGGCGTCGTGGTAGTCCACACCCAGGCCCACGAGCGCGGCGACGCCGGCCGCCGCGAAACCCCAGGTGAAGGCGTAGCCACCGACGATGCCGGCCGTCACGCGGGCGGTGATGTGTGCTTTCGAAAGGGTGGTGGAGCGCATGTTGAGCCTCAGAAGCGGTGCTTGAGCGCGACGGTGAACGTGCGGGGCTCGCCGTAGGTGTAGCCACTCCATGAGCTGCTGTAGTACGCCTTGTCCAGCAGGTTGCCGATGTTCAGCTGCACCGAGGTTTTCGGATTGAAGGCGTAGGCGGCCATGACGTCCAACACGGCACGGGCCGGCTGGCCGACACGCTCGTTCAGGCCGGTGACCGGGTTCGTGGCCGTGACCGGCGGGGTGCTTTCCCACACGAGACCACCGCCCAGGCTCAGCCCCTGCAAAGCGCCGCCCAGGGTGTGCTTGGTGAACAGCTTGAGTTGCTGGCGCGGGTGTTCGGTCACCACATGGGCGCCCTGCGCGTCGCGGGCGCTGAACTGGGTCCAGCCAGCGCCCAGTTGCCATCCGGGGGCGATGTCGCCTTGGACTTCCAGGTCAATGCCTTGCGACCGGATTCCTTGGGCGGCAAGGTACGCCACGGTGGCGGTGCCGGGCACGAAATGGCCTGCATCGGGCGTGGCGAAGTTGTCCTGGTCGACGCGGAACACGGCGGCCGAGGCGTTGAGCCTGCCGTCGAAGAACGCGCCCTTGACGCCGATTTCGGCGCTGTTGCCTTCCAGCGGGTCGAGGTACTGACCGTGGCGGTCTTTCTCCGTCTGCGGTTTGAAGATGGTGGTGTAGCTGGCGTAAGCCGAGACGTTGTCGCTCAGGTCCATCACCACGCCGGCATAGGGCGTGAAGACGCTGCTGTGCCGCAGGGTGTAGGCCTCCGGGGTCCAGGCGCCGACGTCTTCGTCCCGCTTCCAGCTGCTCACGCGGCCGCCGACGATGAACTTCAGTGCGTCGGTGATCTGCAGACGCGAGGCCATGTACGCGCCCGTCTGCGTGGTGGTGCCTAGGTTGCCGCGGTAGAACGCGGTCATGGCCGGTTCCGGGTAGCTGCCGTCCCACTGGTTGAAGTTGCCGACTTCGGCCACGTCGCCCGCGGCGTCGCGGTTGTCCCAGCCGTCCTTGAGCTGGCTGCGCATCAGGCCGGCGGTGAACTCATGTTCCCGTCCCCAGAGTGAAAACGGTCCGGTGGCGGAAAAGCCGGCGTGCGTCTGGGTGGGTTCGGCGCGGTAGTGGTAGGGATAGGCCGACAGACCCAGGCCTGTCGCCCGGTCGGGGGTGCCCGTGACCCACAGCAGCTTGGAGTCTTCGACCTGCTGGCGGTGGCCAAGGTCGGCGCGCAGGCGCCAGCGGTTGGCCAGCTTGTGTTCCAGGCTGGCGAAGGCCGTGGTCTCTTCCGTGTCCCACTGGTTCCAGCGCGTGGCGGTGGTTTTGGAGCGGTCCCAGTCGGTGCGCGTGCCGTCGGCGTACCAGTAGGTCAGTCCGCCCCAGTAGACGCCGTTGCGTTGTCGGGTTTCCTGGCTGGCGCCCACGCTGAGCCGGGTGACGGCCGTCAGATCGGCATCCACCACGCCATAGAACACGCTGCCCTTCGTGTTCTCCAGGTCGATGTAGGCGTCCTGCTGGTTGGCGTGCAGCACCAGGCGCGCGCGCACCGAGGCGTCGCTGTTGAGCGGCGTGGTGAGGTCCAGCGTGCCGGCGCGGTGGTTCCAGCTGCCGAGCTCCCCTTTCGCCGTGGCGGTGAAGGTCTTGCTGTCAGCGTGCTTGCGCACCAGGTTGACGGCGGCGGAAGGGTCGCCGGCGCCATTCAGCAGCCCGGTGGCGCCGCGCACCACTTCGATGCGATCAAAAGGCTCGGTGCTGATGGTTTCGACGCCGATGTTGCCGGTGAACATGGGCACACCGTCGAACTGGTAGTTGGTGATTTTGAAACCGCGGGCCGACAGCTCATTGCGTCCGCGATCCGTGTTCTTGATGGAGAGGCCCGAGGTGTTGCGCAACGCGTCCTCGACGGTGTCCATCGCCTGGTCTTCGATGCGCTCGCGGGTCACCACGCTCACAGATTGCGGCGTGTCGCGCAGCAAGAGCGAGAGGCCGGTGGCGGTGGACGTGGCTTCGGTGGTGTAGGAGCGTGAGCCTTCCGTCGCGGCGTTGGCGGCACGGGAGGCCTTGATGGTGACGGACGGCAGCGTGACTTCGCCACTGGCTGGGGCAGTTGTCTGGGCCAATGCCGGCGTGGCGGCGCCGATCAGCAGGGCGCTGGCCAAGACGGTGCGGACGGCCTGGGCCAGAGGGGTGAGGGTGGCGGTGGTGTTCGGATGAGGGCGCAGGGGCATGGATCAGGAGACAACGACGTGTCTTCCGTGTGGGAAGGGTTCGCTGGCTCCTGGCTCGCAGGCCGTCCCGGGCGATGGGCATCGTCCGCGCTGCGTCAATGGCTGGCTATGTAATTAATGATAACCATTCTTATTCAATCTGTGTAGTCTTGTGTCGAGCTATTGCCTGCATTGGGGTCTTGAAGGGATGATTTCAGGGGGAATGACGGTTATTTGTCATCAAAGTGTCTTGGTACGTGGGTCGCTGGTGTGCCCGTCTGTATCTATATAAACAAGAATCATTCGTAATAAATTGACCCAAGTCAACACAAAGGATGGTTCCGGCGCTACGATGCTTCAGGTGAGAATTGTTCTCAACAACAGCTGAATCACAGGAGCTTCGCACCATGCAGTCATCCCCCCAGCCCGCCGGCCAGGACGGCCACTTCATTCCGCTCCCGGCCTTGCCCGGTTGGACCCGCGCCATGCGCCAGGCGTCGCAGGCGCAATGCCTGGGTCAGGTGACGCGTGCCACGGCCTGGTACCGCGAAGCGCTGGGGCTGGCGTTCCAGCAGCTGGACACGGGGCACACCGAGCACGCGGACGCCTGCCTGTGCGCGCTGGTGAGCAGCACGCGGTGCCTGTCGGGCCTGCTGGTGGACCAGGGGCAGCCGTCCCTCGCGGCGGCCACGCTGGCCGACACCCACACCGCGCTGGTTCGGCTGATGCTGGGTCGGCCCCGCGTCAGCGCGTGGGGAAAGGCCGCCGTCTGGCACAGCCACGACACGCACGCGGCCTTGGTGAGCCACTGGGAGGCGCACGGTCCCGACCCGGTGATCGAGGGCGCGCTCCGAGCGGGCTGCCTGGTGATGAATGCCACGGCGCGCGCCGTTCACTGAAGGCTGACCATGTGTGTGCACAAGAAACCGCTTGGGGCCTCGACGGATCTGGACGCGCTCGTGGGGCGCTATGTCCAGCAAGCCAGTGGCCGGTCATCCGACGGTGCCGATGCCACCGCACCCGCGCGGCAGGGTTCCGCGCGGCGCAAGCTATGGGAGCTCGGCGGCCATGCACCCTGCCCGGTCACCGGCGTCTGTCTGCGCCTGCCCGAGTTGCTGAAGCTGGCGCGCAAGGCGGAGCTGGACGTGGCGGGGCTCAGCGAATACGAAACCCATATCGCGGTGGTGAGCGAGTGCCGCCGGCGCACCCAGTTGGCCGAGCTGGTGCAGCGTGAACTCGACGCCCGCCACGAGCTGTTTGTGCTCAAGTCGCTGAAGCTGAAAACCACCGAAGCCCTGGCGCACTGGTGGGACGAGAGCTGCATGGGCATGGACTGGGCGGGCGTGTTCTGGGCGGTGTTGACGCACGCGCGCTGCACCCCCGAGCTGGAATTCGCCGTGCTGGGGCAGGTGCACATGCTGCAGCACCAGGTGGGCATGGCCGCGCGCGTGGACATGACCCGGTTGCAGTCGCTGGTGCAGGACAACCAGAAGCTGGGCGATGAGCTGGCGATCACGCAGCAGCGCCTGCAGGCCGCCGCTTTGGAGCTGGCGCAGCTCAAGGCGCAGCACGACGCGGAGCGGGTGCGGCTGCGCGGCGAACTGATCCGGGCGCACACCACCCAGGCACAGTCCCAGGCGCAATGCGACGAATTGCTGCGGCAGACGCCCGACCTGCCGCAGCGCCAGCGGCTGGCCGAAGACAACCGGCAACTGATCGAACACAACCAGCAACTGCGCCGGGCCCTGAGCCGGGTGAACGAAGCGGTTCCGATTGTGTCGGAGGGCCTGCCCTCAACGGCCACCGCCCCGGCGCCGTCCAGCCACGCGTTGCACGCTGCGCCGGCCGACACGGGCTGGGTCATCCATGACCGCTCGGTGCTGTGCGTGGGCGGGCGCACCCGCGTGATCCCGGTCTACCGCGAGCTGATCGAAGACAAGGGTGCGCGTTTTCTGCACCACGACGGCGGCGAAGAAGACAAGGCCGGACAGCTCGGGCCGATGCTGCAGTCGGCCGACCTGGTGATCTGCCAGGTCGGCTGCATCAGCCACAACGCCTACTGGCGCGTGAAGGAACACTGCAAGCGCCAGGGCAAGCCCTGCTTGTTCGTCGAGACGCCCAGCCGCTCGGCGATGGAGCGTGTGTTGAGCGGCTGTGCCGCAGCGCCCGACGTCACGCCACTGGCGTGATCTGCACCATCGGCTGCAGGCGCCGAATGTCGTCCAGATCGCTGAGCCCGGTGCCGGCCGAGAGCAGCGCGGCCGAGCCCGCGGCGATGCCCCAGCTGAAGGCCTGTTCCAGCGGCTGGCCCTGCTGCAGCCCCCAGACCAGGCCGCCGACGAAGCTGTCGCCCGCGCCCACCGCGCTCGCCACCGGGATGTCCAGAGGCGCGGCGCGCCACATCGCGTCGCGCGTGACCAGCAGCGCGCCCAGGTGACCCAGCGTGAGCGCCACCACCTCGGCTTGGCCGTCCAGCACCAGCTGGCGCGCGGCGGCCTGCCACTGTTCGGCGGTGTCCAGTGGCCGCCCCGCGAGCTCGGCCAGTTCCTTGAGATTGGGTTTGAACAGGTACACGCCAACGGCCAGCGCCGCCGCGAGCGACGGCCCGGAGGTGTCCAGCACCATGCGCGCGCTACGCTTTTGGCACAGGCGGGCGAGCCGCGCGTAGAAATCGGCTGGCACGCCCGGCGGCAGGCTGCCGCTGGCGACCAGCAGCTCGGGAAAGTCGGGTAACCGCTCCAGGTGGTCCAGGCAGGCCTGCCATTCGCTGTCCGTCAGGTGCGGGCCGGGCATGACGAAGCGGTATTCGGCGCCGGTGCTGTGTTCGTGCACGGTGAAGCTCACGCGGGTCTCGTCGGCAATGGGCAGGAACACGCCGTTCAGGCCCTCGTCGCGCATGCGCCGCTCCAGCCATTGGCCCGAGGAGCCACCCGTGGGGCAGAGCGCCGTGCACTGGCCGCCCAGGCGGTGGAGCACGCGCGCCACGTTGATGCCGCCGCCGCCCGCGTCGTGCAGCGTGTCGCCGCAGCGCAGCTTGTGCGTGGGCACGACGCGCTCGGTTTCGGTGGCGAGATCGACCGCCGGGTTCATGGTGAGGCAGAGGACGCGGGGCAGTGGAGCGGACGTGTTCATGCGCCGGTTGTACTGCAAACCGCGGGGGCGGCCCCACGGTGCGTGTCACCCTGCCACGGGCCCGCGCCGCCCAGCAGGCCGCAGGCCGCCAATGCCCACCAGAGGATTCCGTCGTGCCGGGCCTTCAGGCCGTCAAGGGCTCAAGCGGTGCGCGCAAGGTGCGCACGTAGGGCTGGCCGTCCCGATCATGGTGAACGTCCACCGGCACGTGGTACAGGCGGTGGATGAGGTCGCGGCTCAGCACCTCGGCCGGGGGGCCGAAGGCCTGCAGGCGACCTTCACCGAGCACGATCAGCTGGTCGGCAAACTGGGCCGCCAGGTTCAGGTCGTGCAGCACGGCCACGCTGATCCAGCCCTGGGCCTCGGTCTGCGCCTGGAGGTGCTCCATGAGCTGCATCTGGTGCTTCAGGTCGAGCGCGCTGACGGGTTCGTCCAGCAGCATCAACTGCGGCTGGCGCAGCAGCACCTGGGCAAACAGCACCATCTGGCGCTGCCCGCCGCTGAGCGTGTGCACCGGGCGGTCGGCCAGGTGGGCGATGTCCAGCGCCTGCAAGGCCGCCAGCGCCGCCCCCAGATCGTCGTCCGACAGCCGCATCGACAAGCGCTGCAAACGCCCCAGCACCACCACTTCGAGCGCACTCAGGTCCAGGTCGAGCTGGGTGTTCTGCGGCATGTAGCCAATGCCCTGTCGCCACGCCGGCATGGTGTGCGGCTTCATCGGCGTGCCACGCAGGTGCACCGCCCCCTGCGCCAGAGGCAGCTCGCCGAACAGGGCGCGCAGCAGGCTGGTCTTGCCGGTGCCATTGGGGCCGATGATGACGTGCAGCTGCCCGGCGCGCAGTTGCAGGTTCAGCCCCTCGACCAGGGTCAGCTCGCCGATGCGCAGGGTCAGGTCATGGAGTTCAAGCATGGCGGCGCTTTCGGTTGCCCAGGATGAGCCAGATCATGAAAGGAACCCCGATCAGCGCCGTCACGATGCCGATGGGAAACAGCGCGCCGGGCACGATGGACTTGGACAGCACCGAAGCAACCGAGAGCATCAGCGCACCGCACAGCGCCGACTGCGGAATCAGGAAGCGCTGGTCTTCGCCGACCTGCATGCGCGCGATGTGCGGCGAGACCAGGCCGATGAAGCCGATGATGCCCACGAAGCTGATGGCGGTCGCCGTCATCAGCGCAACCAGCACCAGCGTCTTCAGGCGCAGCCGCGTGACATTCACGCCCAGGCTGCGCGCCCGCGCCTCGCCCAGGCGCAGGCAGGTCAGCTGCCAGGCGTCGCCGTGCAGCAGCACCGCACACACCAAAGTCACGCCTGCGGTGATCCACAGCATGGGCCAGGTGGTGCGCATGAGGCTGCCGAACAGCCAGAAGATGATCTGCTGGTTCAGCTCGGGGGAAGAGAGGAACTGCAGCAGCGACAGCAGCGACTGGAACAGAAACAGCAGCGCGATGCCGGCCAGGATGATGGTCTGGCTGCTGACATGGCGCATCAGCGCCAGCCCAAACAGCAGGCTGGCCGCCAGCATGCAGAACACGAAGGCGCCGATGGGGATCGCGATCAGGGACGGCAAGCCCAGGCCACCCGTGACCAGGGCCAGCGCCGCACCAAAGCCGGCCGCCGCCGCCAGCCCCAGCGTGTAGGGGCTGGCCAGGGGGTTGTCCAGCAGGGTCTGCATCTGCACCCCGCCCAGGCCCAGCGCCGCTCCCACCACCAGGGCCATGAGCGCGATCGGCAGGCGCATGTCCATCACGATGGCGCGCGTCATCGGGTCGGCCGCCGCGGGCGCCAGCAGCGTGCGCAACACGTCACCCAACGCCAGCAGCGAGGGGCCGGTGGCCACGTCCAGCGTCAGGCTGCACAGGCTCAGGCCGACGAACAGGGCCAGCCAGCGCCAGCGCAGCGCCTCGCGCCGACGGTGGCGCTGCAGGACCAGGGTACCCGCAGCAGGTGTGGCGGCGGTGTCGTTCATTTCCCGTTCAGCACGAAGGTGCCTTGGGGCTGGATGGGCAGGTAGCGGCGATAGAAGTCGCGGTAGGTGGCGTCCGGGTCGATGTCGGCGAACAGCGTCGGGTACAGCGCCTTGGCCAGGTACTGCAGCTGCGCGGCATCCAGCAGGCTGCGTGTGGCACCGTGATAGACACCGTGCAGGCGGCCGTCCTGCACCGCCGGCAGGGCGCTCCAGCCCTTGCGCTGCGCGAAGCCTTGCAGGCGCCGGCGCGCTTCACCCGCGGGCACCCCGAAGCCCATCTGCATGGCGTCGGGCTGGCTGACGCTCTCATAGCCCGCGATGAACACCACCTGCGGTTTCGAAACGAGCAACTGCTCGGGGTTGATTGGCCCCCAGTCCTTGACGAAAGGCGCGGCCACGTTGTCGCCACCGACCAGGTCGACCATGGCGCCCCACATGTTCTTGCCGTAGGTATAGCTGTGCTCGGCGGGGCCCTTGTCGCCCAGCTCGATGTACACACGCGGGCGGGGCAGCTTCGCTTTGGCGATGCGCTGCTGGATGGTCTGTACGACCTGCTGGTAGCCGTCGGCAATGCTTTGGGCGCGCGCCGTTTCGCCGGTGACCTGGCCCAGCACCTTGGTGCTGGCCAGGTGACGCTCCAGCGTCTGCGCGTTGTAGTCCACCACCACCACCGGAATGCCGGCGGCTTCCAGGCGGGGGATCTCAGACGCCAGGGCCTTGAACTGCCAGTCGGCCAGGACCACGACGTCGGGCTTCGTGGCCAGGGCCTTTTCGAGCGAAAAGCTTTGGAACTGCACGCTGCCCACGTCGACCACGTCGCGCAGCGTGGGCCGCGCGGCGACGTACTGTTCCCACACCGCGGGCCGCGACTTGACGAACCAGCCGAGCGACAGTCCCACCAGGCGGTCGAAGGCCTTGTCGCCACCGACGGCCAGATAGTCCTCGAGGTAGAAGCCCAACAGCACCCGCTTGGCGGGCAACTCCAGCGTGACCTTGCGGCCCAGCACGTCTTCGATGGTGCTGGGCGCTGCCCAGGCACTGAGCGCGCCCAAGGCGAGGGTGGCGGACAGCGCCAGACGCTTCAAGAATTGGCGTGTCATTTACATCCCCAGCGCGAAGCTGCCCTTGGCCTGGACCGGCAGGTAGCGCTTGTAGAAGCTCAGGTAGTTGGCCTGGGGGTCGATGTCCTTGAACAGCGTGGGGTACAGCGCCTTGGCCATGAATTGCACCATGGTGTAGTCCAGCACCGAGCGCGAAGCCCCTTGGTAGACCGCATACAGGCGCTTGTTCTTCACGGCAGGCAGTTCGCTCCAACCGGGGCGTTGGGCAAACCCTTGCAACCGCTGTGCTGATTGGGCGGGTGCCACGCCTTGGCCCATGAGCATGGAGGCGGGGTTCTTGGTGGACTCGGTGCCGGCAATGAACACCACCTCGGGTTGCGCGGCCAGCACCTTCTCCGGGTTCATCGGGCCGTACCACTCAACGAAGGGCGCAGCGATGTTGTCACCACCCGCCAGGGCCCCCAGCGGACCCCACATGCCCTTGCCGTAGCTGAAGCTGTATTCGGCAGGGCCCTTGTTGCCGAACTCGACGTAGAAGCGCGGCTTGGGCTGTTTGGCGGCCGCAATCCGCGACCGCACCTGGTCGATGGCGGTCTGGTATTCGTCGGCGATTTTCTGCGCGCGCGTCTGATCGCCCGCGATCTTTCCCAGCAGCAGCGTGCTGGCCTGGTGGTTGGCCGGCAGCTCCAGGTTGTAGTCCACCACCACCACGGGCACCCCGGCGTCTTCCAGCCGTTTCACGTCGGGGCCCAGGCCCTTGTATTGCCATTCGGCCAGCACCACCACATCGGGTCTGAGCGCCAGCACCTTCTCGACAGAGAAGGTCTGCGCCTCGACCTCGCCCACGTCGGGCAGTTCCTTGAGCGCGGGCCGGTGGGCCGTGAACAGCGACCAGTTGGCCGGACGCCAGCCTTCCCAGGCCTCGCGGGAGAGACCGACCACCTTGTCGAAGGCCTTTTCGCCGCCGATGGCCATGTAGTCCTCGAAATAGAAACCCAGCAACACGCGCTTGGCGGGCAGGTCAACGCGGACCGATCGGCCGAGCACGTCTTTGACCACTTCGGGGGCCGCGTGCGCGGTCTGGATCAGACCGGCCGTCAGGCTCAGGACACACAGCCAACGTGCGGTGGTGGCGATTCGCATGAACACTCCTTCAGAAGGCCGGGCATCCCGGCGAAGGTCAGCATTCTATATGCGAATGATTCTCAAGAAGTTTTGAATGGCCGATGTCCAGCCGGTCAGCGCATCAGCGCTTCGATCTCGTCGGCGTTCACCGGCACGCCGTGGCTGATGAGTTCACAACCGGTCTCGGTGACGATGGCGTCGTCTTCGATGCGGATGCCGATGTTCCAGAACGCCTCGGGCACGCCCTCGGCCGGGCGCACGTACAGGCCGGGCTCGATGGTGAGCACCATGCCGGGCCGCAGGATGCGGCTCGGGCGGTCTTTGATGGTTTCGCCGCTCAGCGGGTCCTTTCGTTCGTTCACCGTGCCCACCTCGCTCGGCTCCACGTAACTGCCGCAGTCGTGCACGTCCATGCCCAGCCAGTGGCCGGTGCGGTGCATGTAGAACGGGAAGTAGCTGCGGTTGGCGATCACGTCCTGCGCGCTGCCGACCTTGTTTTTGTCGAGCAAGCCGACGTCGAGCAGACCCTGCGCGAGCACCGCGACCGTCGCCTCGTGCGGGTCGGTGAAGCGATTGCCGGCCTTGGTGGCGGCCACGGCCGCTTCCTGCGAGGCCAGCACCAGGTCGTAGAGCGTGCGCTGCGGGCCGGTGAACCTGCCATTGGCGGGGAAGGTGCGGGTGATGTCGCTGGCGTAGCCGTCGAGCTCGCAGCCGGCGTCGATCAGCACCAGCTCGCCGCTGCGGATGGGTGCGGCGTCGGCGCGGTAGTGCAGCACGCAGGCGTTGGCACCGGCTGCGACGATGCTGCCGTAGGCCGGGTACTGTGAGCCTTGTTGGCGGAACTCGTGCAGCAGCTCGGCGTCGAGGTGGTACTCGCGCACGTCCTGTCCGGCGCGCAGCATGGCGGCGCAACGCTGCATGGCGCGGACGTGGGCGCGGGCGCTGATTTGCGCCGCGCGGCGCATGGTGTCCTGCTCGTGCGGGTCCTTGATGAGGCGCATCTCGTCCAGCGGGCCGCACAGGTCGCGCTGCTGCTCGGGGCAGAGCGCGCCGTAGCGCACGCGGGCGCGCACGGGTTGCAGCCAGCCGTTGATGCGCGCGTCCAGCCCCTTGTGGGTCGCAAACGGGTACCAGACCACGCCGCGGTTTTCCAGCAGCTTCGGCAGGCGCTGGTCCAGCTCGGCGACCGACCACGCGGCCTGCACGCCCAATGCCTCGGGTGCCGCAGTCGGGCCGAGGCGGATGCCGTCCCAGACCTCGCGCTCGGCGTCTTTCGGGTTGCAGAACAGCGTGCTCTCGCCTTCGCCGGTGACCACCAGCCAGGCGTTGGGTTCGGCGAAACCGGTCAGGTAATAGAAGTAGCTGTCGTGCCGAAACAGGAAGTCGCTGTCGCGGTTGCGCTGCTGCTCGGGCGCGGTGGGCACGATGGCGATGCCGCCGGGGCCGAGCTGGGCGGCGAGCTGCGCGCGGCGTTGCGTGTAGAGGGCGTGGGAGGTGTGGGCGTCCATGGTCGGCATTGTCCGGGTTTCAGATGGCGCAGCGCTGAATGGGGGCACTGCAGGGGAGCGACTTCAATTGGCGTTCAACTCGGCCAAGCGTTCAGGTGTCCCCACATCGGTCCACGGCCCGGTGTAGAGCTCGGCGCTCACAAGCCCGGCGTCCATCGCGCGGCGCAGCAACGGGGCCAGCGGTGCGGCCGTGCCCTGGGGGTTGCCGGGCACGGTGTCGAACCAGGGCAGTTCAAACAATTCGCGGCGGTACAAGCCGATGGTGCTGTACGTGAACTTCACCGGGGCGGCGTTCAGTGCCTGCCCGTCCTCGCTCAGGCCGAAATCCCCTTGCGGGTTGTGTGAGGGGTTGGGCACCAGCCAGAGGTGGGCCAGCTGGTGGCTGGCGACAAAGCGGTCCACGCTGGCCTGCGTGAACTCAAACGATGGCGCATACACGTCGCCGGCCAGCACCCAGAACACCTCGCCCAGTCGCGGCAGGGCACGCGAGATGCCGCCAGCGGTCTCCAACGCGTAGCCAAAATCCTGACCCTCGTGCGAGAAACACAAGGCCACGCCTTCATGCTGCTGCGGCCACGCCGTGAAGTGCGCCTCGATCTGTTCGCCCAGCCAGGCGGTGTTGATCACCAGGTGATGAAAGCCACCGCGCGCCAAGGCGTCCATCGACCATTGCATCAGCGGGCGGCCGTGCACGGGCAACAGGGGTTTGGGGGTGGTGTCGGTGAGCGGGCGCATGCGCATGCCCCGGCCTGCGGCCAGGATCATGGCGGGCGTGGTGGCGCTG